>JARJFC010000139.1 GCA_029310945.1 Leptospira sp. 96542 | reverse complement strand
AGCGGCGGCTCGGTCAGTTCGTCCAGCAGGTCGTCCAGGCTGCGGGCCAGCTCGATGGGCTGCACGCGCGCGGCCACGCCCTGGTGCCCGTGGCTGTTGGCCAGCTTGGACAGGCGCAGACCGTCGGCTTCGATCAGGCGTGCGCCAGCCTCCTGAGCCCGCGCGATGAACTGACGCATGCGCGCGTCGCGGCGCGAGGCCTCGTAATAAATTTCGAGGATGGATGCGGGCGCGGTCTTGAGGCGCACGCCCACGGCATGGAAGCCGTACAGAATCTTGGGGGACGACATGACCCGATTATCGACCCTGGCCTGAAGCGCCCTCCTGAAGAAGCTCGTGCGCCAGTTCTCCCAATTGGCGCAAGGCGGCATCAACGCGCGGATCGTCTGGGTGCCCCACGTTGAGCCGCAGGTGATGCGTGAAGCGCCGGTCGGCCGAAAACAGCACGCCGGGAGCCGTGCTGATGCTGCGCTCCCGGGCGCGGCGGTGCAGTTCCAGCCCATCCACAGGGGGCGGCAGCTCCAACCACAGAAAGTAGCCGCCCTGCGGACGCGTGACGCGCGTGCCGCCGGGAAAGTGACGCTCGATCAGGCCCAGCGCGCGTTGCCGCTGATCGGCCAAAGCCTCGCGCAAACGGCGCAAATGCCGGTCGTAAGCGCCCTGCGCCAGGTAATCGGCCAGCGCCAGCTGGGGCGGCAGGGCCGTGGCCAGTGTGGTGGACATCTTGAGCCGCTCCACCACCGGCGCGTAGCGACCCGCCGCGGCCCAGCCCACGCGGTAGCCCGGGGACAGGCACTTGGAAAAGGAGGAACAGTGCAGCACGCCCCCGTCGCGGTCGTAGGCCTTGGCCGGCGGTGGACGGCGGGCACCGGTGTGCAACTCGCCGTACACATCGTCCTCGATCAGGGGCACACGGTGATGGGCCAGCAACTCCACCAGGGCCTGCTTGCGCGCGGTCGGCATCAGCGCGCCCAGCGGGTTCTGGAAATTGGGCATGAACCAGCAGGCCGCCACCTGCTGCCCGGGCGGCTGGCGTTCCAGCAAGGCGGCCAGGGCCTCCAGGTCCACGCCGTCGCGCGGGTCGGTCGCGACCTCCACGGCCTTGAGATGCAACCGTTCCAGCGCCTGCAAGGCGGCGTAGAAGGTGGGCGACTCCACCACCACCACGTCGCCCGGCCGGGTCACGGCCTGCAGGCAGAGGTTGAGCGCTTCCATCGCGCCATTGGTGATGATGAGCTCATCCTCGGCCAAGGGCGTGCCCTGCAGCGCGTAGCGGCGCCGCAGCAACTGCCGCAGGCCTTCGTCACCGGCGGTGAGCGCGCCCGTGATGCGCGCGGCGGGCAGGCGGCGCATGGCCCGCGCGCCGCTGCGCGCCAAGGCCTCGAATGGAAACAGATGGGCCGCGGGAAAGGCCGAGCCCAGCGGCGTCACGTCGGTGTCGCGCGTGGAGCCCAGCAGCTCGTAAACCAGTTCGCTGATCGCCACCGGCGTGGCTTCGTCGCGGGGCCGTGCCACCTGCGGCGCGGGACGCGGCGCCCGGCGCGCGGCGCGCACGAAAAAGCCCGAGCGGGGCCGCGCCTCGATCAGCCCGCGTGACTCCAGCTGCCCGTAGGCCTGGAACACGGTGGCCGGACTCAGGCCGCGCTGCGCGCAGGTCTGGCGCACCGAAGGCAGGCGTTCACCGGGACGCAGCAAGCCAGCCTGGATGCCGTCGGCCATTTCCTCGGCCAATTGCTGGTAACGGTGCGGATCACGGTTCGGGGAATCGTTGCGGCGCATGGGCTTTCCTGAATGGCCCATCTTATCTGCTCCGGTCTTTTTTGAATAAATCTGAAACTTGTACATCAGATGAGGATGGCGGAACATCGCGCCATGCCGGAATACCTTAGCCCACGCACCTGTCACCGTCGCCGGCCCTGGCTTGTGCTCTGCGCCACGCTCCTGCTGAGCACCGCGCTCAGCGCGGTGGCTCAACAAGCCCAGGGCTTCCAGGACACCATGGCCCAACGCATGCAGGCCTGTACCGCCTGCCACGGCGAACAGGGCCGAGCGGCGCCCGATGGCTATTACCCGCGCCTGGCGGGCAAGCCCGCGGCTTACCTCTACAACCAGTTGCGCCATTTCCGCGATGGCCGGCGCAACTACCAGCTTATGACCCAGCTGCTGGCGCCACTGAGCGATGCCTACCTGCTGGAGATCGCCGAGTATTTCGCCGCGCTGGAACTGCCCTACCCCGCCCCCGCACGTGTCGTCGCCTCGGCGCAAGCCCTGCAGCGGGGCGAGCAACTGGCCTTGCGGGGCGACGCCGCGCGCCAGTTGCCGGCCTGCGCCAGTTGCCACGGCGCGGCACTGACCGGCATGCTGCCCGCGACGCCCAGCCTGCTGGGCCTGCCGCGCGACTACCTCAACGCCCAGTTGGGGGCTTGGCGCAACGGCCAGCGCAAGGCACATGCGCCCGACTGCATGGCCGAGATCGCCCAGGCCCTGGCGCCCGATGACGTGGCTGCCGTGAGCGCCTGGCTGGCCACGCGCCCCGTGCCTGTGCCCGCGCGGGCCGTGGCGGCATCCCAAGTCCGCCCGACGCTGGCCTGTGGTGGCGGACGCTGAGACGCCCATGAGGGCGCGCGCATGCATCTCCTGAATGGCCGGTAGCTCACGATCGCCGCGGACCGCGGAGGTCGTGCACGGGCCATGAACCTTCATCGATTGGAAATCACATGGCCCTGAAACTTTTCCGACGCGCGCTGCTGGCCGTGTTCGTGGGCGCTGCCGCGCTGGTCGCTTGGCTGGCCTGGCCCACTTCGCCGATCCGCGTGACGACCGCGATGGCGCCGCTGGACCTGAACGACAAGACCACCATCGAGCGCGGCCGTTACCTGACCGTGCTGGGCAATTGCCAGGCCTGCCACACCACGCGCGGCGGCGTGCCCTACGCGGGCGGCCCGGGCATCGTCACGCCCTTTGGCAGCATCCATGGAGGCAACCTCACCCCGGGCGCGAACGGACTCGGCGGCTGGAGCGCCGATGATTTCTGGCGCGCGCTGCACCACGGACAGTCGCGTGATGGCCGTCTGCTCAGCCCGGCCTTCCCCTACAACAACATGAGCTGGATCACGCGGCCCGACAGCGACGCGCTCTACGCCTACCTGCGCAGCCTGCCGCCCGTGGAGACACAGGCGCCGCCGCCTGCCATGCGCTGGCCTTACAACACGCAGTTCGCGCTCAAGGCGTGGCGTGCCTTGTATTTCACGCCGGCACCGCAACAAGATACGGCCCAGGCCCTCGGCTTGCCTGGCGCATCCCCCGACGTCCTGCGCGGCGCCTATCTGGTCCAAGGCCTTGGACACTGCGCCGCCTGCCATGCCCCGCGCAACGCGCTCGGCGGTGGTGACCTGTTGAGCCTGGCTGGCGGTCTGATTCCCGTGCAGAACTGGTACGCCCCGTCGCTGCTGGACCCGTCCGAAGGCGGCCTGCAGAACTGGGACGTGGAGCGGATCGTGACGCTGTTTCGCGAGGGCCATGTGCGCGGGGCCGGCGTGAGCGGCCCCATGGCCGAAGTGGTCCAGCAGAGCACGCAGCACTGGCAGGTGGACGACCTGCGGGCGATGGCGGCCTACCTGCGGCAATTGCCCGTGCAGCCCAGGCCCCCCCAGGCTGGATCGACCCGCGCCCCCGTGCCCACCAGCGACCGGAGCCTGGCCAGCCAGCGGCGTTATGAAGCACTCTGCGCGCAGTGCCATGGCCAACAGGGCGAGGGCCGGTACACGGCCGATGGCGCGATGGCCTATCCGCCCCTGGCCGGCAACCGCGCCGTGCTGCTGGACTCGCCGGCCAATCTGGTGCAAATGGTGCGCCTGGGCGGCTTCGGCCCCGCCACCGCCGCCCATCCGCGACCCTTTGGCATGCCGCCCTTCCTGCTGGAACTCAACGACGGCGAAGTGGCTGAACTGCTGAGCTACATCCGCCAGCAATGGGGCAATGAAGCGCGGCCCATCCACGTGCTGGAGGTGCAGCGCCTCGGCACGAGACCAGCCACCCCCTGAAAGCGAAACAGCGCGGGCCCGAGACCCGCGCTGCCATCGCCCAGCCCGATTGCAAGGATTCAGATCGGCTCAGGCCGCTTCACTGGCGCGTCCCGCGTCGATGGTGATGCGGCGTTCGCAGCGCGCCGCGATGCCCTTGTCGTGCGGGA
>JARJFC010000138.1:2714-4226 GCA_029310945.1 Leptospira sp. 96542 | reverse complement strand
CTACGTGGACGGTGGCTACAGCAAGGTCCCGGCCGGCATGGCCTGAGCGCGGCGCGGCAACACCGGGACGGCTGTCGTTTCAGCCGTCCCGGTCCGCGCAAGGCAAACCGTGCCTGCTTTGCGTCAGGCGCCAGAACTCACAAGCCTGGTGACCCGCCAGGGACCATACCCAGGACGCCAGCGCGTCCAGCAGGGTCCCGGCGCAGGCGATCACCATGCATCCCCCCGCTCGCCTGGTCCTGACGGCCTGCATCGATTGTGCATTCATCACCGGTGACCGTCCGCCACTCAGTAGCGGTAGACCAAGGCGGTCATCGCCAGGTAGTTGGTCTTGGACTGCACGATGGGGCTGTCCGCAGCGTCACCGAC
This sequence comes from Leptospira sp. 96542, assembly GCA_029310945.1. Lineage (GTDB taxonomy): Bacteria > Spirochaetota > Leptospiria > Leptospirales > Leptospiraceae > Leptospira_A. The sequence goes on along the minus strand of JARJFC010000138.1, from coordinate 3,857 downwards.
CAGACGACTCACGCCACCGGTGGTTTTCATCATCCAGTTCGCGTTGAAGACGTGGGTCCAGTCCAGCGTCATTTTCAGGCTGTCGACACCGCCCTCAGGCCGGTAGGCATCGAAGCCACTGTTGGCCGATTGCATGTCGCTCACGCCAAAAAATGTCTGGGCATACCGCTGATTGCCCGCATGGATGCTGCCTGTGACGCCAATCTGATCGCTGGGCCTTGTTAAGGCGGGCACCGTCAGATCGACACGCCCGCCCCAGCCACGCCCGGTTTGCGTGACGGGCTGATCCAGCGTCGCGCTCAAGGTCAGGTCGCCCGCCAGGCGCGTACCGACTTGCAGGAGCAGCAAGGTCGATCCGGGCACCGTACCCATGCCTTTCAGGTCGTCCGAGCCTGGCGACAAGTAACGGTCCTTGTCGCTGCGGCCCGGGTCATAACCCAGCGCAAGAGATGCAAAAAAGCCGTTCGCGAACTGCTTGCGGTAGCCCAGGCCGTCCTCTCGCGGCACGGGCGGGGCACTCGGGGCGCGATGTTTACTTGTACGGCCGCAAGATGCGCTCGGCCTCCGCCTGCGCATCCTTCAGGGCCTGGGCGGGCGTCTTGCCACCGGTCAGCGCGGCTTGCACGGCGTCGTTCAGGGCCTTGGTCACGCGCTGGTTCTCGTGGGTGGAAAACTCGGCCACGCCGTGGGCAAGCTGGTCACGCGCCACCAGGGCGGGCGGGAAGTCCTTGGCGTAGGCCTTGAGCGCGGGGGTGTTGTAGGCCTGGGCCGAGGTGGCGACGTAGCCGGTGTCGATGCTCCACTGCGCGGCGCGTTCGGGCTGGGTCATCCACTGGATGAACTGGAAGGCGGCTTGTTGCTGCGCGGGCGTGGCTTTCTTGAAGATGTAGAAGTTGCCGCCGCCGGTGGGCGAGCCGCGGCGTTGCTTCGCGGGCAGCATGGCCACGCCGAAGTCGAAGCTGGCGTTCTTGCGCACATTGGTCAGGTTGCCCGTGGTGGTCCACATGATGGCGGTTTTCTGCTCCAGGAAGTCCTTGGGCGTGGTGCCCCATTCGACGACGCCTTGCGGGTGCACGCCGTCCTTGGCCAGCTTGACCCAGTACTCCAGCGCTTCGATGACCTTGGGGTCGTCGAGCTTGACGG
>JARJFC010000138.1:0-2616 GCA_029310945.1 Leptospira sp. 96542 | reverse complement strand
CTTTCTGCTCCAGGAAGTCCTTGGGCGTGGTGCCCCATTCGACGACGCCTTGCGGGTGCACGCCGTCCTTGGCCAGCTTGACCCAGTACTCCAGCGCTTCGATGACCTTGGGGTCGTCGAGCTTGACGGCGTTGCCCGCGTCGTTGGCGAACACCGCGCCGTTCTGCGTGGCCAGGGCCTGCAGCATCCAGTAGCCGTAGCCGGTGGACGGAATCTGCACGCCGTACTGCACGGTGTTGCCGGCAGCGTCCTTCTTCGTGAGCTTCTTCGCTGCCTCGGCAAGCTCGGCCCAGGTCTCGGGCGCCTTGGTGATGCCGGCTGCCTTGAGCAGGTCCTTGTTGTAGTACATCACGATGGTGGAGCGCTGGAAGGGCGCGCCCCAGGTCTTGCCGCCGGTGCGGCTGTTCAGCAGGAAGCCCGGATAGAAGCTGGACAGCCAGGCCCGGTCGGCGGCGGTCTTGACGTAGCCGTCGAGCGGCTGAATCGCGTCCTCGTCGATCAGCGTGAAGAGGTCGGTCGAGAGCAGCACGGCCGCCACGGGCGGCTGGCCGGACTTGTGGCCGGTGAGCGCCTTGACGATGGTTTCCTGGTAGGTGCCGGCGTAGACGGGATTGATCTTGATGCCGGGATGGGCCTTGTTGAATTCATCAGCCAGGCCATCGACCACCTTGGTGATGGGGCCGCCCACGGCCACGGGGTAGAAGAAGGGAACTTCCGTCACCGTCTGGGCCAGCGCGAGGTGACCCAGGCCCAAGGCCATGGCCGAGGTCATCAGGAAGCGGTTGAAGGTCTTGCGTTGCATGGAACGAACTCCGGGGTTGGAAAAAAATCAGTGCAGGGACGGGCTGGGCGTGAGGCGCCGACCGTCGCTATCGAAGTGGTGGGCATCGGCCTCGTCCCAGTCCAGGCGCACGGTTGCGCCGACCTCGGTCGAAGCTGCGTCGAGTTGCGCCGCCCGGCCGTCCAGGCGCACGGTCAGCGTTTCATCGCCGATGGCGCAATGCAGCACCAGGTCGGCGCCGAGGTATTCGCTGCCGCGCACCCGGGCCGTGATTCCGGTGTGCGAGGGCGCGGCGTCGGGTGTTAGCAGTCGCACCGCTTCCGGTCGCAGGCCGAGGAAGGCGGCGCGATCCGGGCCACGCGTGGGCACCGGCTGCGTGCTGCCGGTGATGCAGTCTTCACGCAGGCGCAGCAGGTTCATGGGCGGGGTGCCGATGAACCGCGCCGCGAAGGTGCTGGCCGGCTGGGCGTAGAGCTCTCGCGGCGTGGCGGCCTGTTCGATGCGGCCCTGATGGAGCAGCAGCACCTGGTCGGCCATGCTCATGGCCTCGGTCTGGTCGTGGGTGACGTAGACCACCGTCAGGCCCAGGCGTTTTTGCAGCTCACGCAGCTCGCGCCGCATGTCCTGGCGCAGCTGCGCGTCCAGGTTGGACAGGGGTTCGTCCATCAGGCAGACCTTGGCCTGCGCGACCAGGGCCCGACCCAGGGCCACCCGCTGCTGCTGTCCGCCTGAGAGCTGGGAGGGTTTGCGCGCCAGCAATCCTGTCAGGCCCAGCAACTCCGTTGTCTCTTGCAGACGCTGGGCGATTTCGGTCTTGGGCAATTTGCGCACCGAGAGACCGAAGCTGATGTTGTCGGCCACGCTCAGGTGCGGGAACAGGGCGTAGTTCTGGAACACCATGGCGATGCCGCGTTGCGCGGGCGGCAGCGCCGTCACGTCGCGCCCGTCGATCAGCACACGGCCCGCGCTGGCGGCCTCCAGTCCGGCGATGATGCGCAAGGTGGTGGACTTGCCGCAACCCGAGGGCCCCAGCAACACACAGAAGCTGCCTGCTTCGATGGAGAGATCGATGTCCGCGAGCGCGGTGGCCTGGCCCCACTGCTTGCGCACACCCAGCAGTTGGATGGAAGACATGGGCGGGCAGTCTAGAAAGCTGGCGTGACGCGGCGATGACGCCGCCGTGTCAGGCCGGTTCGGCCTGGGCCTCGACGGCGTGCGCGTCCACGCTGGCGCGGGACGGCTGGATGGCGTTCTTCATCACCGTCTCGACCTGGGCCACGATGCCGCTCCAGCCGCAGCGACGCGCGGTTTCATGGGCGCGCACGCGCAGGCGCGCGCGCAGGTCCGCGTCCCCTGCCAGCTTGAGCAGTTGCTGGGTGAACAGTGTTTCGTCGTCCAGGGGGGCGAGCAGGCCGTTGTGGCCATGCGTGATGTGTTGCGCGGCGGCGGCGTAGTCGAAGGCCAGCACGGCCAGTCCACTCGCCATGGCCTCGAGCACCACGTTGCCAAAGGTCTCGGTGCGGCTGGGAAAGGCGAAGATGTCCGCGCTGGCGTAACAACGCGCCAGGGCTTCGCCCTGCAGCACGCCGGTGAAGATCACTTGTGGTCCGTAGGGTGCCAGCTCGGCCTGCAGTTCCTCGCGTGCCGGTCCGTTGCCGGTGAGCACCAGCAGCAAGTCGGGTTGATGCATGCGCGCCTGTTTCCAGGCGGCGATCAGCAACCCCAGGTTTTTTTCATGTGCGATCCGGCCCACGCAGAGCAGCACCGGCGCGTCTGGACGCACACCGGCTTGTTCGCACCAGGACGCGCGCAGCTTGGGGTCGCGTCGGGCCGGG
>JARJFC010000137.1 GCA_029310945.1 Leptospira sp. 96542 | reverse complement strand
CTTTTAAAGCCGATTAACAATATGTATCGTCATGAAGGGTTTGGCATCGCTGTGGATGATGCCGGATCGGAGGCTTCCAATTTAGATCGTATTGGTTTGTTTCACCCCGAAATCATTAAGGTGGATTGCCAGCGCGAAGCGCAGGCTGGCATGCAGCCCGTGCGGGCCCGGCGCATCGGCCAGCGTGAATTCGGCGCCGCTGAGCTCGGCGAAGCGCGCCACGATGGACAAGCCCAGGCCGGCTCCTTGTCCCAGTCGCTGGCCCGCACCCCCCTGGCGCCAGCGCTGCAGCAAGGCGTGGCGCTGCGCGACGGGGATGCCCGGCCCGTCGTCGATCACGGCCAGCGCGCAGTGCCGGGCATCGGCGCTTCGGGACAAGGCCAGGGTCAGCGTGCGGCCTCCGTAACGCAGCGCGTTGTCGATCAGGTTGTCCAGCATCGCTTCGACCAGGGCTGGGTCGGCCAGGATCGCCAGGGATTCCAGCGCGGCGTCGTCGAGACCGCGCGCGCCCAGATCCACGCCTTGGGCGTCCGCCCGGCCCAGGTGCCGCAGCACCGCCTCGCGCAGCAGTTCGGCGGGTTGCAGGCGCCGGGGCTGGAGCGCCAGTTCCCCTTCGTTGGCCAGGGCCAGGCCCAGCAGCTGGTCCACCAAGCGGCTGGCGCGGTCCACGCTGCGGCGCACCTGGGCCAGTTGCTGCCGGTGCACGGCCGGGTCGTCCTGGGCCAATCCGTAGTCGGTCAAGGCGCGCATGCCGGCCAAGGGCGTGCGCAGCTCGTGCGCGACATTGCCCGCGAACTCCCGTTGCGCCCGCGCTCCGCGTTCCAGGCGTTCGAACAACTGACTGATCGTGCGGCCGAGCTGTTCGATTTCCTGGGTCGAGGCCGAGACGGTGATGCCCGAGAGGTCATGCACGTCCCGGCGCGCCAGCGTGCCGCGCAGCTGACTCAGCGGTTCGAGGTCCTGGTCGATGATCCGGCGCAGCCACAGCACCAGCAGGCCCAGGAAGAGGAGCTGCGGCAGGGCGGCGAAGTAGAGCAGGCGTGCCTCCAGTTCGCCGCGGGCCCGCGTGGTGTGGGCCATCACCACTGTGTAGGTCTTCTGGTCCACCACGTGCCTCAGCGCCACGGCCCGCACGGGCTGATCCGCCAGCATGTACTCGTCGTAACGGAAGGCCTGTCCGGGCGCGAGCGCCATCTCCTGCAGCGGTTCGCCGACCAGCCGCTGGCCTGCAGGGTCGAAGATGGCGAAGTGCACCGACTCGACGTGGTCGAACAAGGCCGCTTTCAGCTCGCTGGTGGACAGCTTCAAGCTCACTTCCCCGCCTGGGCCGCCACGAAAGTGGGAGGCGATCGCGTAGGCGTCGTCCAGCAGCGCGCGGTCAAAGGCCGCTTCGGTGAAGTGACGGGCCAGGCCCAGCATGAAGACCGTGCCCAGGCACCAGGCGAGGCCCAGGGGCCAGACCACGTGCCGCAGCACCCGCGCGCGCAGGGTCGGCAGGGCGGGAGAGGTGTCAGCGTCCGGGGGGCTCAAGCTCGGGTTCCGTCAGATAACCGATGCCGCGCAGGGTGCGGATCGACGCCCCGCTGCCGGCCAGCTTCTTGCGCAGCCGGGAGATGAAGGCCTCCAGGGCGTTGTCGCCCAGGGCCTCGTCCAGGTCGGAGAGTTTTTCCGACAAGGTCCGCTTGCTCACGGCGTGTCCGGGCGGCGTCATCAATTCCCAGAGCACTTCGAACTCCCGCGCGGGCAGATCCAGGGCCTGCCCGTCGATGCTGAAGCGACGCGCCTTGCGGTCCAGCGTCAGGCGCCCAAGCGTGGCCTGGTCGGCCACGCCCTGTGCTCTGCGGACCAGCGCCCGCAGGCGGGCTTCGACCTCGCCCAGGGCAAAGGGCTTGCCCAGGTAATCGTCGGCGCCCGCATCCAGGCCCGCAATGCGCTCCTCCGCGCGGTTGCGCGCAGTCAGCACCAGCACGGGGGTGGCGTTGCCCAGGCGGCGGGCTTGGCGCAGCACGCGCAGTCCGCTGGCGGTCTGCACCGGCCCACCGGTCACGTCCGGCAGGCTGAGGTCCAGCAGCACCGCGTCGAAGGGCTGCACGCGCCACCAGTGGCCGGCTTCCTCGGCGCTCGCGGCCTCGTCGACGCGATGCCCTGCGTCGCGCAGGCTGCGGGCCACCACCTCGCGCAGCACGGCGTCGTCTTCGACCAGGAGAATTCGCATCCGAGCAGCCTATCAGAGCCCCGCGTCCATGCCGCCCTTGTCAGGCTCCTTCAGCGAGCCGCAGTTGCCGGTGGGCGCCCAGGGCCTTGCGCACGGTGGACCACAGGGCCCAGGCCAGCATGGCGGCCGACAGGGCCAGCAGAGTGGCGCTGATCGGGCGCTGGAGGAAGGTGGACGGGTCGCCCCGCGACAGCAGCATGGCCCGACGCAGGTTTTCTTCGAGCATGGGGCCGAGGATGTAGCCCAGCAGCAGGGGTGCCGGCTCGAAGCGCAACACCATCAGCAGGTAGCCCATGATGCCCAGCACGGCCACGGTGTAGATGTCGAAGGCGTTGTTGTTGACGCTGTAGACACCCAGCGCCACGAACACCAGGATGGCCGGGTACATCCACGCGAAGGGGATGCGCAGCAAGGCCACCCACAGACCGATGGTCGGCAGGTTCAGGATCACCAGCATGAGGTTGCCGATGATGAAGCTCACCACCAGGCCCCAGAACATGGCCGGTTGCTCGCTGATGAACATGGGGCCGGGCTGGATGCCGTGGATGATCAGCGCGCCCAGCATCACGGCCATCACCGCGTCGCCCGGAATGCCCAGTGACAGCGAGGGCACGAAGGCGGTTTGCGCGGCGGCGTTGTTGGCGGATTCGGGCGCGGTAATGCCTTCGATGGCGCCCTGGCCAAAACGGCTCGGGTCTTTGGCCATTCTCTTCTCGATGGCGTAGGCCATGAAGGCCGCGATCGAGGGGCCCACGCCAGGCAGGGCGCCCAGGGCCGAGCCCAGGGCGGAGCCCCGTGCCATGGGCTTGAGGGTCGCGCCGAATTCGCTCCGCGTGGGCACCATGGAGCGCAGCGAGATCTTCTCGGGCTTCTGGTTGGCCTCGACCGAATTGATGCAGCGCACGACCTCGGCCACGCCGAACAGGCCCATGGCCAGCGCCACCAGGCTGATGCCATCCATCAGCTCAGGCACGTCGAAGGCGAAACGGGCCATGCCGGAGTTCACGTCGGTGCCCACCATGCCCAGCAACAGGCCGAAGACCACCATCGCCAGGCCCTTGGCCGCGGAGCCCGTGGTCATGGACGAGGCCGCCACCAGGCCCAGCACCATCATCGAGAAGAACTCGGCCGGGCCGAATTTCAGACCCAGCTCCGAGATTGCCGGCGAGAACAGCACCAGCAGGATCAGGCCCGACATCGCGCCGACCAGGGAGGCGATGGTCGTCACGAACAGCGCGACCCCGGCCTTGCCCTGGCGCGCCATCGGATAACCGTCCAGGCAGGTCACCGCCGAAGAGGGCGTACCCGGCAGGTTCAGCAGGATGGAGGCGGTCGACCCACCGTACTGCGAACCGTAATACACGCCGGCCAGCATGATGATGGCCGCCGCGGGTTGCATGTGGTAGGTCAGGGGCAGCAACAGGGAGATGGCCGCCAGCGCCCCGATGCCCGGCAGCACGCCGACCACCGTGCCGAGGAAGACGCCGAGGAAGCAGTACCAGAGCGTCGTGGGCTCGACCGCCACTTGCAGGCCGAGCCAGAGATTGGAAAACAGATCCATGGGAATCCCGTGTAGAGGTGCGTGGCTCAGAAGAGCGCGGGCCAGATCGGCAGCATCATCTGCAGGCCGATCGGAAAGATGAGCGTGGTCAGCAAGGCCACGACCGCGCTGACGAGCAGGCGGCTGCGCCAGCGCAAGGCGCTGGGCATCAACGCCACCAGGGCGCTGGCGAAGGACGACAGGACCACGCCCAGGTGGAGCAGGGCAGCGGCGAACACCAGCAGGCTGAGCACGGCCCAGAACAGACTCTTGCCGTCGAACGCGATCGCCGTGCCCCGGCGCCAGAACGCGGGCAGGGCCACCAGCACACCCAGCACCGCCAGGACCCAGCCCAGCACCACGGGGAAATAACCCGGGCCCATGCGCGCGGCATCACCCAGCGGGTAGCGGGCGCCGTAGAGCGCGAAGAAGAGGCCGGCCGCCGTCATCAGCAGCCCGCCCACGATGTCATGCATGTCTCGTGTGTTTTTCATATTTGAGGGGGAAAAGGAATCGGCAAAACAGGGGCCCAGGCAAGCTGCGCATGCACGCTTGCCTGGGCCCCGTGCCAGCGTAATCAGCCGATCCTGACCAAGGGCTGACCTCGCGGAAAGTCCGTTCCCCCTTGAGCTTCCATTCCAGCTCGCACCAGTTGTCGTCGATCAGCACGTTGTTGTGGATGTGCTGGGCCCCGCAGGACAGCAGGTAGCCCATGTAGCCACGGTGGC
>JARJFC010000136.1 GCA_029310945.1 Leptospira sp. 96542 | reverse complement strand
TTGAGCTGCATTTACATTCAATATTCGCGATTTGCGAATATTGAATGTAAATCAAATCCAGCCGGCACGCAAGCACGGCGGGGGCATGGTCGCTCATTTTCGCAACCGCCCGGGCCCTCTTCACCCCACCCCCAGAATCCACCCTTCCAACGCGGCGACCGAGCGTTCAGCCAGCGTCAGCGGCGGCAACAAGTAAGCCGGCAAAGCGCCGCGTGCCTGCATTTCCTGCATCCAGCGCGCCGTGACATAGGCATCTTGTTGGTCTGCCGTGCGCCCCTCCCGGTCGTAGCGGTGGCGAAACAGCGATGGGTAGACCTCTGCCAGCACCGCCTTGCCGGGCGGGATGGCCCAGCCGTCAAACGGCCAGACGTGCAGACGGTCCCCAGCCTGCTCACGCAGCCAATGCAGCCAGGGCAAACCGGCATGGGTGGACTTGGCCACCGAGCCCTGTACATCGAACAGAAACACGCTCTTGGCCGAACTCGTCCAGCGCTCCGTCAGCCGCAGCTCGTCTGAATCACCCGTGCGAGACCCCGGCGGCGGCGATTCGCCCCTGCGGTGGAGGTTGCCGTCGCGCACAAAGTCCACATACACATAGTCCCGGTGCGTGGGCCAGTGGTACACAAAGTCTGCCAGGAAATCCGGCCAAGTGCTCAGCCCATAGCGAGCAAAGTAGCTCAGCGGAAACGAGAACCCGTGGTCAATGCCCGCCAGAAACCGCGTGCCCCTGCGCACCTCCTTCAGCAAGCGCTCGGCAATCTCGCGCCGGCTCCAGTTCACCGGTCGCCCGTTGTTGGACTGTCTGGGACCCGTCCACAAGACAGGCGGCGCCCCATCCGACCAGGCCGCTGCAACCTGCAGGCCCTTGAGCGGCGAGGTAGGCGTTTCGGCACCCGAATAGTCGATGCCGATGAAGAGTTCGAAGTCAAGCACAGCTTCTCAGCCCCCACTGCTCCACCCCCTCGCCATGACTCATGCCGTCATCGCGCAGCACATTGCAGTAATTCCAGAGTTTCTGGACCAGGGTGGAGGTGTTCATATCAATCGTCGGTATTCAAGCCCTGCAGCAAGGAACGCAATTGCGCCACGGCCTGCTCAGGGTTGCGAGGGTTCATTTCATTCGGTAGCAGGTCCGGACGGTCGGTATCGGTCTGTCTCCCCACGATGGCGGCGATGCGCGCCCGCGCCTCGGCATTCAATTGGTGGCGCATGTCTCGCCCCAGCATGCGGGCCGCGGTCAGCGTGTAGTCAAAACCGTCTTGCTGCGTCCAGGCCACGAACTCGTTCCACAAGCGGGGCTCATTGCCGGCATCCAGGTAGTGGTTCAGGATCAATTGCAGGTCTTGTGCATCCTTGCCGGGCGAACGGCGGTGCCGGTCCTGCCAGCACACCATCTTGAGCCAGGCCAGCGCTGGCAGCGACACCACGGCCGCCTGCACATCGTCCGGCAAGGCCACGTTCACCGCCGTGGCCCAAGCCTCCTGAAAACCAAACACGTCCATCACCAAGTCGCCAGCCGGCGGCCAGACGATCTGCCGCTGCGCGGTCTCGATCGCGCCAAACGGCACCAGGTCAATGGGCAAGCCTTGGCTGTGCCGCAAGCGATGCAAGACACCGGACGCTTCGACGAACTGGCCCGAGGCCAGCAGTGCCGCGCGCAGCGCTTGAAACGCGGGCCAGTCTGGCACCGCGAGCGCGAAGTCCACATCGTGCGTTTCGCGCCGCACCGGCACACCCCAGGCGTGGTGCAGGTGCAGATCGCGTGCAAAGGCGCCCGACATCATCAGGCGCACGCCCAGCGGTGCAGCGACCTTCTGAACATCCGCCACCACGCGCGCATGCAGGCGCAGCGCCGGCTTATGCGAAAGTTGCAGCAAGGTATTGCTCATACAGCAGCTCGGCTGTTTCGATGCAGCGCCCGTCACCCGTGGCCAACAGGTCGGCATACACCAGCACCGGCGGCACGATGTCCGGCCGTGGCCCCGGCGGTAACTCACCCCAGAACGGCACGCGCCACTCCACCACGCGTTCCGTCACCGGCCCGGTGACGTTGCTCATGCGCTGCCTGGCCATGAACTGCGGTGGCAGGCGGGGGGTGTAGAGGGTGAGCACACCGGGGCGCAGGTAGTTAGTCAACAGCCCGGCCGCCGGTTCTCCTCCCCACAGGCCCTCGGCGGGCGTCAGCCCCCACTCGGCCCAGGTGTCGAACAGGGGCGTGGTGTACAGCGCCTTCAAAGTCTTGGGGCGCAAGCGGCGCGCGTAGGCCTGAGCCCAGCGGTCCAGCAACAACCGCGTGGCATCCAGGCGGCGGCGTGGGCCCAGCATGGGCAGATGTCCCTGTTGGTGCAGGTCCTGCAAGACGGCTGGAACGCCCCCCAGCGCCACGCCCGCGGCGGCGGCGATCGCACGGTGCGTCGCGTCGGCCAGCTCGGGCTGGCACAACAAGGCAAACAGGACTTTCAGCCCGGCCGGGGTGTCGGCCCGGCCAGTGGCTGGCAGCACGGGCTTGCTCAGCGGCTTGCGCCCCGTGATCAACACCAGCGGCGCCGGCAACCAGGCATTGCCTGCGGCGTCGGCAAAGGGCTGACCTTGGGCCCGCAGGTCATCGGCCAAGGGCGGCGTGACGTGTTCAGCCAGCAACACGGTGGGCTGGCCCGCCTGCTGCGCCGCCTGGCGCGCCTGCATCAGCGCCGCCCCCAAGGTGGCGCGCGCCAGGGCCGGCGCGGCCACAGCCCGGTATTCCGTCCATTGCCCCTTGGGGCCCAGGCGCAAGGTGCAGGCGCCCGCTGGCGCGGCACGACACTGCGCTGGCACGCCCAGGGCGGCCAAGGCCTGCGCGGCACGCTCAGGCAGGGGGATGGGCGGATCGGCTTTCATGATGTTGTTCAATTTTTATGAACACATCATTATTTTGAACAAAAACGGGCTTTTGTACAAGCCATTTGTTTGTCCATTTCCCGTGGACAGGCAACAAATTTGAACACGCTCTCTTGCGCAACTCGCCCTTACGTCACGCAGCCACCTTTAACACTTGGAGCCGAACCACCTTCTCCTGCGCGAGCGGGTCAACGGTGATTTCGCGAAGACAAGTGATCCGCACACTCCTCCGAAGCATTGCTTCGATGTAGTCGCTATCGGCTTGGTTACCAACAACAGAAAAGCGATAGTCCTTCATTGGCAGTGCCTGCCCATCAAATACTCGGAGCTTCCCACTGTCTTCGAATTTGTTGAAGTCGAATATTTCGCAGTCCAAATCAATGGGTTCCGGATCAATGGTGCTTGGCACATCAAAAAATTCCGCTTCGTTCTGGGCAATGCGGATGCCTGCGCCTCCATGGGCATCCGACAACGAGAAAGAGCTTATTGCGCCCGACGTGACGTTCTTGGCCATGTCCACGTACACCCTCTGACTAGCTCTGGCGATGTTAAAGACCGGTGCGTTATAGACGTTTATGACTGTCCCGTTGTTAACCTCAAGGTTGCCATCTCCCGTGTGCTGATATGTCGGCTGTTGTCCATGTTTTACTGCCTCATATGCAAATTTAAGCAACTCATAGGCCTGTTTTGAATACTCCCAGATCCCAGTTGGCCCCAACGCCCCGAATACAGGCAACGACGTCTGAACTCCAGTCAACACGAGGTCCATCCAACTATCGAGCGATGAGTGCTTGACACTCTTCGTCAGCAAGAAGAAATGCCGCCTCTCTTCGACCGTGAAGCGCGAGCGCCCGGCAAGCCCAAGATAGGCCCGATCAAGAATCGTCTGCGCCGTTTCGAATCCCTGCAACAGCAAGTGCACAGGGATTCCTTCATCGAAAGCAGCGCCATCCATATACAGATCGACTTGAACGGCACGTTGAGGATCATCCAACTCGACCAAGCTCATGATTCACACTCCCCAAAAGAATCAACGACGAACACCTTACTTAACATTGCTTGTCGTAGCCCCTGTACACGCCTGAAGTTGGCATCAACCTCGGCTTCGACTTCGGTGACGATGCGGATTTGTTCGGTCACCAGTGGTGGAGTTGCCTGGTGCTTCTTGCGCGGTATTGGAAGCCCCCGGCACCGGCAAATAACTCAACCACTGCACCAGCAGTTCCGGGCGGTAAAAGGCAAAAATGCCGCGGGCGCGCGGCTGAGGGTCGAGCCCGTTGGTGAAATGGGTTTCGACGCCGGTGGATTCGAAGCGAAATGGCAAGGGGCCGTGCCAGGCGGGCAACGAAGGCGGCAAGCCCTGGGCGTAGCGGGCGGATTGCAGTTCCACGCCTGTCAGCGTCGCACCCTCTTTTTTGGCCTCGATCACGCCGCAGGCCTTGCCGTTCACATAGAGCAGGTAGTCCGCGTAGCCGTGTCCAGGGTTGAGGGGAAATTCGCGGATGGCGACGCCTTTGACCTGCCCAGGATCGGCGTGGATGTCGGCATCCGCCAGGTTGCAGACCAACCAGCCCGCTTGCGCGAGCAGTTCGTCGATGCGTAGCCTGGCTTTCTGTTCTGGCGTCATGCGGTGTCCCTGGGCGGGCATTCTAGAGGGGCATGAAACCAGGCCTCGGAAAAAACGAAGCCCCGCAC
>JARJFC010000135.1 GCA_029310945.1 Leptospira sp. 96542 | reverse complement strand
GCCTCGATGGCCAGCCCACCACGCCTTACATGAAGTTCGGCGACAAGCTGCGCATCGAGATGACGGGCCGGGACGGTCTGTCCATTTTCGGCGCCATCGAGCAGCAGGTCGTGGGCAGGTCCTGACGCCAGGGACCCGAAGCCGAGGTTGAGGGCTTGCGCCCGTCTCAGGGCTTGCCGCGTGCGCGCAAGCGGGACTGGTGCACGAAGACGCGCAGGCGTTTCCAGCCGATCCAGCTGCCGGTGGCCGCGACCGCCAGCATGCCCAGGCTCAGCAGGATGAGCGTCACTTCGCGTGCGGTGGCCCCGTGCAGCATGACGGGCAGGTCCCAGCTGTGCAGCAGGTTGAAAAGCCAGCGCCCGGTGCGCTGCGCGCGGTCCGCGCTGTGGACCACATCGCCACTGCGTGGATCCAGATAGGCCTGCGTCCGGCCCGTGTCGGCATAGACGACTTTGAGCACGGGCAGAGGGCGTTCATTGCCGCCGTACATCGACGCGGCCTGCCGCGCGTAGTAATGGCTGTCGTAGCCGCGCAGCACGTCCACGTTGGTGATGGCCTCGGGCCGCAGTTGCGCCGCTGCCGCCAGCAAAACGTCGTCGGACCACTGGGCGTGCACCGACCAGCCTTGGGCCTGGCGCAGCACAATGCGGCTGTCCTCGTGCGCGCCACGCGCCAGGAAATAGGGCTGGCCACCCAGCACCTTCCATTCCAACTCGCGCGGCTCGAAACCGCTGCGCCTGAGCAGCGCAAGCGCTTGCGAAGCCGACAGTTCCGGCCGTGTTGTCCCGGGCGTGCCGCCGCGGTAGGCGGCCAGATCGGGCCGGCCCTGCGCGGGGTCGAAGAGGCCCAGCGGGTTCATGGACATCAGCCCGCTGAACATCCAGACGATGAGCATCAAGCCGAAGACCAGGCCGCTCAGGTGGTGCCAGCGCATCGGCGCTTCGCGGTAAGGCGTGCCACGGCCGGTCTTGTAGCGGCCCTGGAAGCGCCAGCGCCACAGGCCCGCCGCGGCCCCCGCGAGCACGCTCAGGGTGCCGGCCGCGGACAGCAGGATGAGCAGCCAGGTCCAGAACGGGTCGCGCGAGTTGTCGCGAAACATGTAGAGCCAATGCAGCCAGGCCCCCACGAAGTTCCAGGCGCGTTGCGTCTGCGGCGCGTCGAGCATGACTTCGCCCGTCACGGACGACACGTAAAGCAGGGTGCGCGCCTCGTCCTCCATCTGCACGCGGTAGAGCGGACGGTGCGGGTCCATCAGGCGCGAATGGCTCCAGCGGTCGTCTTCCACCGTGTCCAATAGCTGCGCCGGGACGCCCGGCAGAAAGGCCTGTGCACTGGCCAGGGCGGCGACCTCGTCCGCGGGCGGCAGCCGCCGCCCCGTGACTGCGTCCACCAGAAGCAGGCTGCCATCGCCTTCGCGCAAGCGGTAACGCATCGCGCCGCCGATGGACGTGAGCCGCAGTTCCTGCACCTGCGCGGCGTCACTGCTGTGCGCCAGCGCGGCCGCCACGGGCACGCAGCAGCCCTCGGTGGCCAGCGCGGGCAAGGCCGCCAAGCGCTCCTGCGGCAGCAGGCGGGGGTAACCGACGTAGAGCATCACCACGCCGCTGACCACCCAAAGCAGCATCAGCAGACAGAAGCCGACGCCGCTCCAGCGGTGGAACAGGTAGATGAAACGCTTCAGAGGCGCCGTGCTCCACATGGTGTGCCTGTCCTCAGAACTTGTGGTTCAGCGTCACTTCGAAGCGGCGTCCCTCGCCCACCAGGTACTGGTTGTTGTAGTAATAAACCGATGTGAAGTAATAACGGTCGAACACGTTGAAGCCGCGCAGCGCCAGGGTGGTCGCAGGGTCAACCTGCCAGATCGCGGCCAGGTCGGTCGTGGTGTAGGACGGCCGCTTGCTGGTGTTGGCGGTGTTGTCGTAACGCTCGCCCACGTAGCGCAGGCCGCTGGACAGGGTCCAGTCCGGCAAGGCTTTCCAGCCCAGCCAGAGGTTGGCCTGGCGTTCCGGCACGTCCACGGGCACATTGCCATCGCGCGAGACGTTCACGCCGCTGACCGCCTCGGTGAAGTCGTCGAATCGCGCTTTCAGCAGGGCCGCGTTGGCGTCCAGGCGGACCGTGTCGGAGATGGGCAGCGAGACCGTGCCTTCGATGCCCTGCGTGGATTGCTGGCCGACCTGGATCCAGACCGAGGGGTCTGCGCTGTCGCGCGTGCGCAGGTCGGTCTTGACGATCTCGTACACGGACAGCGACCAGTCGCCCTTGCCCTTCAGCACCGACTGCTTGACGCCCACCTCGTATTGCCGACCTTCGGTCAAACCGAACGCGCTGTTGGCCTTGGTCATGAACATCAGCGAACGCTCCGGCGCCGCGGCGCGCGCGTACTGGGCGTAGAGCGAGGTGTCCGGCGTCAGCAGGTAGACAGTACCCAGGCGAACGCCAGTGCTGCGGTAGGTCCGCTCGAATTCCTTGCTGTCGTTGATCAGGTCATGGCGCTGCAGCGTGACCTGGTCGCGGCGCAGGCCGCCCACCAGGGACAGTTGCTTCGTCAGTTCGATCCGGTCTTCGGCGAAGACCGCCGCCTGATCGGCCTGGGTGCGGAACTGCGCGACGTAGGGCGTGTCGCTGTCGTAATAACCCGGGTCCGGGTGGTAAGGGTCCACGGAGGACGAGGTCCCGGCGTTGCCGTTGCCCGAGCGCTTGAAGGTGCTGTGGTTCACGTCGAATCCGATCGACACCCGGTTGCGGCGGCCGAACAGCTGGCCCGTGAAGGCCGCGTCGGTGACATTGCCGACCTGGGTCTGGTCGTGCCCGATCTCGGAGTACGCCGAGCGATCGATCTCGTCGTTGACCGCGTCGTAGGCGAAGGACTCCACGTTGCGCCAGTGGCGGTCGCTCTGGATGCGGTACAGCTTGCTGCGCAGCACGGTGCTGCTGTCGGGCGTCCAGCGCGCGGCCAACTCGGTCCACTGGTCGCGGTACTCGATCTTGCCGTCGCGCACGTTGTAGTTCTTGTCGCGCAGTTCCTCCGGGTGCCGGCCATTGATTTCGGGCAGGCCCGCGTAGCGCATGGGGTTCTGCTTGCCCTGGGCATGGCTGAGGGTGAGCTGCAGTTCGGGCGAGACGTCCCACTGCAGCGCGCCGGAGGCGCTCAAGTTGCGCGAGTCGCCGCGCTCCACCCAACCGTCGGAGCGGTCGCCGCTGACGTCGAAGCGGTAGGACAGGGTGTCAGAAACGCCGCCGCCGCTGCCAAAGGCCAGGGCGCGCTTGTTGTCGGTGTCGACCGAGGCCTGCATCTCGTTCTGGATCGCGCCGCGGGTGGGTTTCTTCGGCACGATGTTGACCACGCCGCCGATGGCGCCATCCCCATGGATGACCGAGGCCGGCCCGCGCAGCACTTCGATGCGTTCCACCGACCAAGTGTCGAAGGGGAAGCTGGCCGACACATTGCCGTACTGGCGCGTGCCGTCGTACAGGCGCATGACCGAGGTCGAGTCAGTGAAGCCGCGCGCCGACAGGGCGCTGCCGCTGTTGCCGGGGTGGCCGATGTTGCTGATGCCGGTGGCGCGGGTGATGGCGTCCATCAGCGTGGTGTCGCCGCGTTCCTCGAGTTGCGCGCGGTCGATCACGTCCACGCTGGCCGGCGTTTCTCGTGGCGTCAGGCCGAGGTTGGAGCCGATGGCCGCCGGGGTTTCCAGGCGCGGTGCCTGGTCGGCCGTCACGGTGACGGGGGGCAGGGTCGCCGCGGTTTCCTGGGCCAGGGCGGGCGCGGCGGCCAGGACCAGGGGCGCCAGCAGGGGCAAGCGTGCCAGCGCGGGTGTGGGTCGGTGGGTGCGTTTGGACATTGGTGAAATCAGTCGGTAGGGGCGCGGCCACGCAGTTGCGTGACTTGCCCGGGGCAAGACAGAGCGGCTCGGCGGACCGCCGTTGGCGTCGATGTGGAGAGCGGCGGTGCGCTCGGTCAGGCACGCGGGCCGAACCAGATGACCAGGCCTGGCCACAGGGCCAGCGCGGTGCGGGACACGCACCTGTCAGATCGAGTCGGGAGGGTCGCGCGCTTCAGGCGCGCTGAGGGGGGCCGCGTGGCGGCAAGGGCGCGCGGGCCAGCGACCGCACGGGCGCGCTTGCCGCGGGGCTCGGGACCGGCATGAGTTCCGGCAAGAGTCGCGGCAGGACCGGCACCGCCGGGTTGGCGTGCGCCAGGAAGCTCAGGCAGGCCGGGCAGTCCAGCGTGGGGTGCGCGGCTTGCGCGGCATCACCCGGCTCGTCGCCCGCGACGACCAGCTTGATCTGCCCCAGGTCGGAGCAGACGAACTGCATCGTCTGGGGCGAGACCCAGGGCGAAGCCGTCGCGACCCCGAGCGTGAGCACCAGCCAGGCCAGGGCCAGGCGGGCGGTCAGGACGAGGTGGCGCGGGCGGTTCATGGCGCGCGATTATCGGTGATGAAAATTCCAGCGGGTTCCCGACGCCTCGCGCACCTGCTTGCTGGACTTCATTCACGGACAGGGTCGATGCCATAATCGCGCCCCATGCAGACCCTGCGCCGCGCCCGTTTCCTCGCCCGCCTCGTGCGGGCGGGGTGCG
>JARJFC010000134.1 GCA_029310945.1 Leptospira sp. 96542 | reverse complement strand
GGCCGCGGCTATCTGTTCAGCCCTTCTGCCTGGGAAGAATGAATGCTGCGCTCTTTGATCAAGCTGTACCTGCTCGTGGTGTTGGGCGTGGGCTTGTCCATCGCGCTCATCAACCACGCCTTCCCTCAACTGTTCCGTGAACGCATCACGGAAGAGACTCGAGAAAGTTTCCGGGCCTTCACTTTTGTCCTGAACGAGTACGTTCAGCGGCATCCCGGCGCGCAGCGGGAAGCGGCCCTGGCCGAGTTGCGACGACAAGCTGGAACCCGCTTCGAGATATTGGCGCTGGAGGATCTCGCCCCGCGCTTGAATCAAGATCAATTGAACGATCTGCGCTCGGGCAAGCTTGTGCTTCTCAGCATGTACAGGCAAGACTACATCCTGCCCTTGCCCGACGGGCTCGTCGCCCGATCCAAGTTCGACATGCTCGACAGTGGCATTCAGGCCCTGGCTTATGTCGTGGTGGCGCTGGCCATGCTGTTCTCCGTGTTGTTCTGGGTGCATTACCACTGGCGTGAACTGCGCAAACTGCAAGACGCCGCCCGGGCCTTTGGCGCTGGGCGTTGGTCGACACGGGTGCAGCCGTCGAGGAAATCGAACATCTATGACCTGTCGCAGCAGTTCAACGAAATGGCACGGCAGATCGAAGACACCATCCAGCAGCAGCGCGACCTGATGCATGGCATCTCACACGAGCTCAAGACACCTCTGGCTCGCCTGGAATTTGGTCTTGCCCTGCTGGACAGTCCACAGGCTTCCGAACGAGAGCGCGAACGCCAACGGGCGCTGTGCAAGGATGTGAGGGAGCTGGATGATCTGGTCACCGAACTGCTGACCTTGAGTCGCCTGGAACAAGGCGCCGGACAGGTGGCCTTGATGCAGGTGTCCGTGGCGGAACTGATCGACAGCGTCGCCGCGAACATGGCGCATGACATCGTCGAACGCGCGCTGCACCTGACCGTCGTGGTCGAAGCCCCATCCGAACGGCATGTCTGCGACCCCCGCCTGATCGCGCGGGCCTTGCTGAACCTCCTGCGCAACAGCATGCGGTACGCACGTCGGACCATCGTGCTGCGGGCCGGGTCGAATGCCGCAGGGGCGCTGGTCCTGACCGTGGAAGACGATGGGCCGGGCATTCCCCCAGACGCACGCATCCGCGTCTTCGAGCCGTTCTACCGCGAAGACGCCAGCCGGGACCGGCACACCGGGGGTTTCGGCCTGGGACTGTCCATCGTGCGCCGCGTGGCCCTGGTGCATGGCGGGGATGTGGTGCTTGATGATGCGCCCAGCGGTGGCGCCCGATTCTCGATCACGTTGCCCCCCCTGCCCTTGCCTTCGGCACATGCGGCCGCGGCCCCGCGCCTGCGCACCAGCGACGAGGCCAATGGAGACGACCGGTCGCCTGGCGCGGCTTGATCAGGGCATGGCGCTGGCGTGACCTCTGCTTTGCGATGAGCGCGTGGCCGACCATGGCACTGACGCCAGGTTCGTTGACGCGCTCCAGGCCGCCAGGATGTCCGGCAGCCGCTCGATGACGGCGCGTCGCCCGGCTTCAAAGAGATAGGGCATGGCGGACGTCTCCCACAGGCCCACATGGCGGTCCAGGCGCAACGCCAGGTTGATGACCCGCTGCCCACGGGCTTGCATGGCCTCGACCCGGGCCTGCATCAGGTTGTTGATCAAGGTGGTGCTGGTCCGCGCAACCAGGCGTGACAATCGGTCGACACGGCGAGGCATGCTTCCATGGAAGCCCAGTGTCAGGGTGAGCCGGGCTTCGGTCGCTGCAGCCAAGGGCAGCGGATCGGACAGGACGCCGTCCACCAGGAGCCGTCCGTCGATGGAAACCGCTGGAAACAGGATCGGGACCGCCATGCTGGCCCGCAAGGCCTCCACCAGCCGGCCGCGCGTCAAGATCGCGGGCTGCCCCGTGGCGGCGTCCGTCACCGCCACGCGCAAGGGCGTGGGCAATTGCTCCAGCAAGGTGTCGCCGAAAGCGTCCTGGATGCGCCGCGCGATCAGGCGGTCGTCACGCAAGGCGAAGTCTGGGCCGAAACCCGCCAACCTTGGCAAGAGCAGCTGTGCATAAGCCCGCCAACGCCGCTGCTGGGTGAGCTCGGCGGACCAGAGCGAGGTCGCCAAGCGCAAGGCTCGCTCCCCGTGCATGCCACAGGCAATCTGCGCGCCGAACAGCGCCCCCGAGCTGCAACCCACGATCAGGTCGGGCCGGATGCCTTCAAGCGCCAGTTGCTCGACGATGCCCAGCGCGGCCACGCTGCGCACGCCGCCGCTGCCCAGAACCAGCGCCAGTGGAACAGGAGAGGAAACAGGCTGCGCAGACTGTTGCGGCGAGTAAGTCGACATGGTTGCAAGGCCAGGGTTGAATGAAGCCTCGCATGTTCGGCATTCGCCATGGCGCTGTCTTCGCAATGCGCGCCGCATCGATGCGCAATGCGCGCGCGTTACCGCCCGGCCGTGTTCAGTCGGGCGAGGACGCATTCGGATCCGGCCAAGTCAGAGCGGCATCGGAGCGCATGCGCAAGAAGGTCGCAAACCGGGGCAAACCGTCCGCCGTCAGGCCCCGGTAGCGGTAAGTCACCCAGGTGCCGGTCGGCGGCGGATGCGTGCGCTGCGCGTCACTGAAGCCGGTGCCCAGACGAAAGCGCCGACCATCCGGGGCCTGCACCAGCAAGGCGCCCATGCGTCCCGCGTGGCGCCCCTGACCCGGCAGGTGGGACAGCACCTGCGCCTCGGCATCCTGAAAGGCCTTGACCTTGAGCAGGTCGTCGCTACGCCCACCCCGGTAACGCGCCTCGCCCCGATGCAGCATCAGGCCCTCTCCGCCAGCGCGCACGGTCACATCCAGGCGGCGATTCAGCTCCGCGTGCGTGGCCAGCCGGCTTTGTTCCACGAACTGCAACCACTTGTCCGAGGTCGTTCCAAGCACGTGCTTGCGCAGGTTTCCCATGGCGACCACCCGTTCGGTGAAAGTCCCGCCATGGTCCGGCAGATCGAACACCATGAAGCGCAGATGCTTCCAGGCCGCGTCATCAGGCACGAGGCGCGCGACAGTGCCCGCGGTGCGCTCGAAGCGGCCTCGACCGCCCCAGAGTTCGCCATCCAAGGCCTGGTCCGGCCAATCCCGCGTGAACCAGTCGGGTGCGTTGATGCGCCGCCCGCCGCGTGAAATCAGTTGGCGCCCATCCCAGCGCGCGCGCACGCCATCGAACTTCTCGCTGACCCAGTAGTCCGGCAGATGCAGGTCGGAGTGTGCGTCCGGATGGTATTCGCGCGCCAGCAGCAGGCTCGGTGAACTGTTCTGCGGCCAGGCCGGTGGCATCTTGGCGACCAGCGTGCCAAGGACCAGGGTTGCGAGCAGGTGGCGCTTGGAGGAAGACGGTGGATTCGATGTCATCGGGGCATCGTAGGCAGGGGCCTACCCGCGCGGAAGCGACTCCATCGGTGAGAAGCACGACTTCTTGAAGTGTTGAATCCCGTGGATGATTCCGGGTACACCCCGGGGCACCCGTCCCGTTCGGCGGCGCATAATTTCGGCAGCGCGGGCCTGCCGGTCCTGGACGGATCAAGGCCAGAACGAACGCGCCACCTGATCGCCCCCGAGGACACTCCATGTTCACGCGATGGACCACCGATGACCTGCCCCCAGCCCAGCGATTCGCGCATTGGCGCGAGGCCTGCAACCAGCAGGTCTACGCGCTCACGCCCGAACTTCGGACACATGGAACGTTTCAGGGCAGCATCAGCCGGCACCGTCAGGGCGGGCTGGACGTGACCGACATCCGCTGTGACGGCCATCTGGTGCGGCGCAGCCAACGCGACATCGACGACCGGCCAGGCGACACCTACTACATCTACCTGCAAGGCCAGGGGCAGGTATGGTTCGAGCAGCAAGGCCAGCGCTGCGTGCTGGGGTCTGGCGACATGGTCATCGCGGACCCGAACATTCCCTTCTCCACCGGGACCGACGGGGTGTTCGATTTCCGGCTCTGGCGGGTGGAACGCCCCCGATTGCAGGCCCGGTGGCGGCGGGGCAGCACCGGATTGCCGATGCATCGGCTCGACAAAACCTGTGCGGAGCGCGCGCTGATTACCCACTGGCTGGAGGGCTTGCTGCCCCACCACACCCGTCTCTCAAGCGCGAATGCCGACCTGGCCCTGGACACCCTGCACACGCTGGTGGCCAGCGTCGTCGACCCTACCGTGTCCGTGCATGAGCCCGTGCGACGCGCCCGGCGCAGGGCGCTGCTGGCCCGCGTGCAGAGGGACGTGGTGCAACGCGCCAGCGAATTGGACCTGACGCCTGAACGCGTCGCGAGTACCTTCGGGATGTCGGTCCGCGCCCTGCACCAGCTCTTCACGCTGTCGGACCACAGCTTCCACGAGTTCCTCTCGACGACCCGACTGGAACGCGCCCGGGCCCTGCTGCACGCCGCCGCTTGCCAGCACCCCAGCACCGCCGAGATCGGCTTCGAAGCGGGCTTTGGCGAGGTGTCCACCTTCTACCGGCGCTTCCGCCAACGCTACGGCATGACGCCGGGCGAGTGGCGCGCAGGCTTCGCGCCTGCACAGATGCAGCCCGAGGCCGCTGCGCCAGCTCAGGGTCGCACGCAGTCGGCGTAATAGCGCTTGCTGC
>JARJFC010000133.1 GCA_029310945.1 Leptospira sp. 96542 | reverse complement strand
CGAATCCCACCCTCTCCGCCAAGTTTTCAACGGGTTGCTGCAGAAATGCCGCAACCCGTTTTGCTTTCTGGCTCTCCTTGTGCATCAGAGCATTGCCACGATGCCAACAAGTGCTGCCCTCTTCGCCTGAGCCAGGGATTCCTGCGGCTGAAACCGCCTGCGTATGCCATCGGGCATGGCACAACGCAATGCACGGCCCCCCACGCTTGACGCCTGCTCCCAAGCATGCGAAGGTTCAAAAAAAGCGTGCGCCCGAGCCCCGTTTCCCGGGTGCCTCGCACCTTCGCTGCAAACCATGCCTTTCCTGACCCCTGCACTGCTCGTGGGCGTTTCCGCCCGCATCTACTACCCCGCCACCCCGGTGCTGGACCTGGGCGGTGTCTGGACCAAGACCCTGCACTACATGGAGCAGTCGGTGGCCCAGATGCTGATGCGCTGCGGCGCACTGCCGGTGATGGTGCCGGCCGTCGATGAGCGCAGCCTGGTGCGGCCCAGTGAACTGAACCTTTCCCACTACGCCGAGTCGCTGGATGCCCTGGTGCTGCAGGGCGGCAACGATGTGGCCCCGGAGAGTTATGGCGAGACGCCCATCAATGCGCTCTGGCAGGGGGATCTGGTCCGGGACCAGTATGAAATCGCGCTGATCCATGCCTTCGCCCAGGCGGGCAAGCCGGTGTTTGGCATCTGCCGTGGCCTGCAGATCCTGAACGTGGCGTTTGGCGGCACGCTGTGGCAGGACATCGAGACGCAGGTTCCAGACGCCCTGGACCATGTCCGCCGGGACATCTACGACCAGAACGCGCACGAGATCGAGCTGAAGGCCGGCACGCGCCTGCAGGCCCTGTACCCCCAGGCGTCGCACGGCCGGGTCAACAGCATCCATCACCAAGCCATCAAACGCGTCGCGCCGGGTTTCGTGGTGGAGGCGGTCTGCCCTGACGACGGCATCGTGGAGGCCGTCCGTCTGGAGGGTGATGCCTACATCGCGGGGGTGCAGTGGCATCCGGAGTTCCATGCGCCCGATGGCAAGACGCACCTCGACGATCAGCGCATCGTGATGGATTTCCTGCGGACGGCCCGGCGTCTCAAGATCGCCCGCACCGGCGGATCTTCGGCGCCCGCCTCCTAGAGAAACCCCAACGGCACGCCCG
Source organism: Leptospira sp. 96542 (assembly GCA_029310945.1). GTDB lineage: Bacteria > Spirochaetota > Leptospiria > Leptospirales > Leptospiraceae > Leptospira_A. Next base: position 3,542 of record JARJFC010000133.1, on the reverse strand, counting down.
TCTCCCGCATGCGCTGCCGGTCGCGCACCGGCGGCGCGCCGAACATGCGGGCGTATTCGCGGTTGAATTGCGAGGGGCTTTCGTAGCCGATCTCAAAGGCAATGGAGGCGGCATCCCGGTCGGCCTCGCACAGCAGCAGTCGGCGGGCTTCCTGCAGGCGCAGCTGCTTCACGTATTGCAGCGGCGTGAACGAGGTGACGGCCTTGAAGTGGAAGTGCAGGGCCGAGGCGCTGAGGTGGGCGATGTCGGCCAGTTCGTTGACGCCGAGGGATTCGCGGAAGCGGGCCTGCAGCACCGCGATGACCCGCGCGATGCGCTGGTCGCTGCAGTCAGCCCGGGCGGTGCGCGCCATGCGCCACCCATTTGGCGAGGACAAGAGCCGGTAGACGATCTCGCGCCGGATCAGGGGCGCGAGCGCCGCGATGTCGCGCGGCGTCTGCAGCAGGTGCACCAGGCGCAGCACCGCGTCCATCAGTCCGGGTGACGACGGTTCGGTGTACAGGCCCCGCGCCGCGTCCGTGGTGGCGTTGGGCGGCTCGGGGGGCAGGCCATGGTCCAGGAGGATCTGGCTGACGTCCGAGTGTTCAATGCGCAGGTGCAGGCTGAGGTAGGGCTCGCGCGGCGAGGCCTGCACCACCTGCCCCACCACGGGCAGGTCTTGCGAGATGACGAGGTGGCAGTGGCTGCTGTATTCCGTCACCTGGTCGCTCAGGAAGACCTGCTTGCGCCCACCCAGCAGAATGCACAAGGCGGGGCGGTACATCACGTTCAACGGCGCACTCGGCGCGCTGGCACGAATGAACTGCAGGCCGCTGATCGGCGTGGGCGTGAAACCGTCCACGCGGGCCCGCGCGTCCACCAGGGCGCGCAAAGCGGCGAGGCGCGTAGACAAGTCCGCGGTCATGCCGAAGGCGGATGGGGTGGCGAGGTCGGCGTGGGCCATACGCTCACTATAGGAGATCGCTCGCCCAGATACGAGCGCACCCGATCACCCCCACAAGATCGGGCAAGGAATCTGGAGGATCGGGCAAGACCAAGGCGCCTCGTCACAGGCCAGCGCGGCGATGCGGAGCTATGGGCAAGCTTCAAGGAGAAAACGGCAAAGCCCGCAGGCGGTCGCTCGGCACACTGGGCTGGAGTCGAGGCGCACGTCGTGCCTCTTCGCAACCTCCAGGAGCAAGACATGGAAGCAATCAGGAACCAGGTGATCGCCATCACGGGCGCGAGCAGCGGCATCGGCATGGCCACCGCCGAGGTGTTGGCGGGCATGGGCGCCCGGCTGGTCATCGGCGCGCGGCGCACGGACAGGCTGGAAGAACTGGCCGGCAAGCTGCGGCAACAGGGTGCGCAGGTGCTCACGGTGGCGCTGGACGTGCGGCAGCGCGCATCGGTGCAGAACTTCGTGGACCTCGCCGTCCAGACCTACGGGCGCATCGACGTGCTGGTCAACAACGCGGGCGTGATGCCGCTGTCCAAGCTGAGCGTGGGCAAGGTGGACGAATGGGAAGACACCATCGACATCAACGTCAAGGGCGTGCTGTACGGCATCGCCGCCGCCCTGCCGCGCATGAAGGCCCAGGGCGCGGGGCATCTGGTCAGCGTGGCCTCGGTCGGCGCGCACCACGCCTTCCCGGGCGCGGCGGTGTACTGCGGCTCTAAGTTCGCGGTCTGGGCCATCTGCGAGGCCTTGCGCCAGGAGGAGATCGAGGGTGATATCCGGGTGACAACGATTTCACCGGGCACGATCCGCTCGGAGCTGGCCGACAGCATCACGGACCCCGATGCCGCCGCCGCCATGCGCGATTTCCGGGCCGTGACGATCGAACCCGAGGCGATCGCGCAGGCCATCGCCTACGCCATCGCCCAGCCGCGCGAGGTGTCGGTGAGCGAGGTGGTGGTGCGCCCTACGCGCAGCCCTGCTTGATGGGTCATGCCGATGCCGCCCACAGTCCGCGTGGCGGGGTTGCGGGCGGCATCGGCACACGGGGCGACGCACGGGGCGACGCGTTTGGCGCCGCCCCCCATGGCTCAAGGCGTCTGGCCAGCCGGCTCGCGCCGAAAGACATACCCCCCGTGGAGAAACACCTCGCCGCGGAACTGGCCATCGGCCGTGAAGCCGGTGTCGTCCAGGTACCAGATGCGGTCACCCAGCACCCAGTAGCGCCCCTGGTACGCGCTCTTGCGGTTGCCGCGCTGTTCGTCGTACCGCCCGTTGGGCAGGAGCTCATGGCGGATGTGGCCATCCTCGGTCACCCACATGCCCAGGTGGGCATGGGTGGCCGGGTCTTCATGGTGGTTGGGACCGGGTTGCCCGGCCACCTGCACCGCAGGGGGCAGCCGGGCGGGCACGGTGTCGGTGAGCGCGGCGGCAGAGGCCAGCATGGTCATGGGCAGCAGCGTTTTCATCGGCTGCCTCCTGCCGGGTTGAGGCCCCGTTCGGTGAACAGCTCCTGCAGGGTCTGCGAGGCCTCGATGGCCCGCGGAAAACCGGCGGGCACGGTGACCAGGTAGACGATTTCCTTCAGTTCCTCCGGCGTGGCGCCGAGGTTGAGCGCATACGCCGCGTGGGTCTTGAAGAAGCTGCGCAGCCCCAGGGACGCGAACGCGGCCATCGCGGCCAGTTGGCGGGTCTTGGGGTCCAGCACCTGGCGGCCCCACACGTCGCCAAGCGCATAGGCGGCGGTGCTGTCGGCCAGGAAGGGGAATTCGCGCCGCATGGCCTCGAACACCGGCTGCGGCTGTCCCTGATTGAGCTCACGCAGGACCTGCAGGCCGCGCTCGTAGCGCGGGTCCGGGCTGGGCGGTGCACCCGCGGGCGAAGCCTGCGCATGCAGGGCCCCGACAAGCAGGGTGACGGAGCACAACAGGCCTCGCATCGGGCGAGGGAGAGGATGGCGGGTTTCCATGGCGGGGGCCTTTCCGAGCGTGGTGGATGAGAGCCCACACTCTAGGAACGTCCGCGTCTGGCCCCTTGCCTAAAACCGGCGATGGATTGCCCCTTCCTCCAGGAAATCAGAACACGCCCCACTCCCCGTCGTCGTCCTTGCTGTTCGCCGTCACCGGCTTGGGCTTGGACGCCGTGGCCAGGGTAGAGGTCAACCGGGGCGGCGGCGTGGCCACGCGGGCAGCAGGCGCGGCCGACGGTGCATGGGGCGGCGTTCCACCCAGGGCAGGAGCTGATCTGGCCGCGAGCGTGGGAACAGGCGCCGAAGCCGACGCGAGCGGCGCCGATGGCCGCGCGATCTGCGCGGCCATCGGCGTGCCGCTGCCCACGTTGAACACTGCGACCACCTGGGCCAGGCGCAGCGCCGGGTCACGCAGGGCGGACGCCGCCGAGGCGGACTCCTCGACCAGGGACGCGTTCTGCGGCGTCATCTGGTCCAGAGTGCTGATGGCGTGGTGGACCTGGTTGATGCCGTCGCGCTGTTCCGTCGCCGAGCTGGTGATCTCGCCGAGCAGGTCGGACACCCGTTTGACGTTGGTGACGATGTCATCCATGGCCGCGCCGGCTTGCTCCACCTGCGTCGAACCCGCCGCGACGG
>JARJFC010000132.1 GCA_029310945.1 Leptospira sp. 96542 | reverse complement strand
CCCTCGCTGACCCGGCTCCCGGTTTCGTACTGGGGGATCGAGAGTTCCTTGCCGTGAGAGGCGCCGCTTGGGCTGTCCGTCAATTCATCTGACGATTTCGAGGGTGCGGCATCGAGTTCCTTGTCCGAGGGGTTGCCCGCGGTACGCAGTGAGGCGACATCCAGCGGCGAGATGCGCGCCAGCTGGGCCGCCAGGCGTGGGCTGAAGTCGGCGATCTGGCACCCCAGTTCCTTGGCGAAAGCCGCAGCAGCCGTGAAGTTCAGGCGGCTGCGGCCGTTGAGGTAGTGCCCGACATTTGACTGGTTCCCAAGTCCGTAAGCATCCCCGAACTCGGCCTGGGTTCTGTGGGGGCGACTGTTCCAGATGGCCTTGAGGCGTGCCGCCTCGGCTTTGAGTTCCGGGAGCATCCGGTCGCTTTTCGGATCGTTCATTCCCGTCAATTATTAGTGTCGCTGCTGCACCGGCAAACTATCTAAGCTACTGAATATCGGCCTCACGATTTGGCACAACTACTATCAGGCGTGGATGTTGAACATGCCCGGGCTCCCAGGCGCATTCGGCCAGGACGGACCCTGAGCCGGACCTGACTTGGGACCGGGCATGGATGCAGGGCCAGTCGGCGCGGCGGCAAGCGTGGACCGACGATCGCCTGCCGTCAAGCGAATGCAGCTTCGCGCAGAGGTCGACGGCCATTCCTGCATGCTTGTTCCATTCGGTGATCTATTTTGGGTAATTGATGCCCTTTCTCACTCATTTCATGGATTGCCCGTCGTCTGCCCCAAGACCAGGCTGGGCGGGTCATCGACGAGGCCGGGGCGGTTTGCGTGACCGCAGTCGTGCATTTGACCGGGGGAGCATGGCTTCCAGTCGTGCCGATCTGGAAAGGATGCGAGTTTGCAGCTGTAAAGGCCTACATAAATTGCTGCCGGTGCCGATAGCTAAGGTTACAAATTAGTAGTTTTAAGTAAATTTTTAGCGCGATACTGCGGTTCGCACCGTGCCCGGGGTCTATTTTGATGTCATCACGCTCGTCAATTTTTCACCTGAAGAAATTTCCAGGTCCAAGAAGTGGCGTCTTGCCTGAATCCAGGGTGCGCCTCCCCGCGGCAAGCGTGGTTCCGGTCAACGTCGTTTCACCGTGGTGTGAAGCAACGTAAAGAAAACGTGGTGATCTGGGCGTTGGGAGAAAGAGATTGGGCAGTCGGCAATCAGGTGGTTTGAGGCTTGCGCACGCGACGCTTGTGCTGGCATTGGGGGCAGTTGCCGCAATCCTTGTTTACTCCGAGGCCCGTCCCTCCGCAATTGCGTGCGCGGTTGCGCTGCTCGGTTTCGCAGGCTGGATTTTCCGTCGGCAACAAGCACAGATCAGGCTTGGCCAGCAGGCCATTCAAACGCATCTGGAGAGTCTGCAGCAACTGGGCGCCTTGGTGACGCCGGTCTGGAGCGGGCAGATCGAGACCTCGCGCAGCCAGATGGAGACCGCGATCGCGGGACTGTCCATGCGTTTCGCGGGGATCGTCGAACGACTGAACCGCGCCACCGAAATGTCCGAACTTTCAGGGGATGCCAACGCGGGCCTGATGGGGGTGTTCGCCAGCAGCAAGCAGGAACTGGACACAGTGGTGGTCTCGCTCAAGTCAGCCATGGAGAGCAAGTCCACGATGCTCACTCGCATCAAGGCGCTTGAGACGTTCACGGAGGAACTCGATGCCATGGCCGCCGACGTGGCGCGCATCGCGCAGCAGACCAATCTGTTGGCCTTGAACGCGGCGATCGAGGCCGCGCGCGCGGGCGAGCAAGGCCGCAGTTTTTCCGTGGTGGCGCAGGAGGTTCGGACCTTGTCCAAGCTGTCTGGCGAAACCGGCAAGAACATGGCGGTGAAGGTCGCCGTGATCGGTGAAACCATCCGCGGCGTGTGTGCCTCGGTCGAGCAATCGCTGGCCGGCGAGGCCCAGTCCACCCAAGCCTGCGAGACCACCATCAGCGCCGTGCTGGACAAGTTCCGAGTGGCCACGGATTCCTTGCTGGAAGCCTCGAACGTCAACCGGGAGAACCGCAATTTCCTGCAAGGGGAAATTGGCGAGGCCCTGGTGCATCTGCAGTTCCAGGACCGCATCAGCCAGATCATGAGCCATGTGCGTGGCAACATTGACCGCATGCCCGAGTTGCTGCGCTTGCAGCGCGAGGATTTTGATCGCGACGAGAGCTTGACCCCCATCGATGCCGCGGGCCTGTTGGCGGAGCTGGAAAGCACGTACGCGATGGCGGAGGAGCGCGCCATCCACACGGGATCGTCAGGGCCGGCACTGATACAGAACGAGGGCGGCGGTGGCAATCCCAAGCCTCAAGCCACCACAGACATTACTTTCTTTTGATCGTTGGAAAGGTATTCAGCATGAGCAAAACCGTCATGGTGGTGGATGACTCCGCCTCGCTGCGTCAAGTCGTGGGCATCGCGCTGCGCGGCGCGGGTTATGAGGTGATCGAGGGGTGCGACGGCAAGGATGCCTTGTCCAAGCTCACGGGGCAGAAAGTGCATCTGATCATCAGCGACGTGAACATGCCCAACATGGACGGCATCAGCTTTGTCAAGGCGCTCAAGCAACTGCCTGCCTACAAGTTCACCCCCGTCATCATGCTCACCACGGAGTCCCAGGAGGCCAAGAAAGCCGAAGGCCAGGCCGCTGGCGCCAAGGCCTGGGTCGTCAAGCCCTTCAGCCCCGACGTGATGCTCAACGCGGTTCAGAAACTGATCCTGCCTTGAACGGACAGGCCGAGCAGACCTAGGGGACGAACATGTTGCACATCTCAGGCGAACTGACGATCTACAGGGCCGCAGAACTCAAGCAGTTTCTGTTGCAGGCCCTGCCACAGTCATCCGGCCATCTGGACCTCGACCTCTCTGGCGTCACGGAGATGGACGTCGCGGGTCTGCAGGTGCTCATGACGGTCAAGCAGGCGGCGCAGGCTCGCCAAGGTGACTTGCATCTGGTCAACCACAGCCCCGCGGTGGTCGATGTGTTCGAGATTCTCAATGTCGCGGCTTTCTTCGGTGACCCCCTGGTCATCGGCGAAAGCCTTGCCTGATCACGCTCCAGGAAATAGTTGCCCATGAATCTGGATGCCGCACTGAAGACCTTCATCGTCGAGAGCCGGGAAATGCTCGTCGACATGGAAAACGCCCTGCTGACCATCGAGCAGAACGCCGATCGCGATGAAGCGGTGAACGCGATCTTTCGGGCCGCTCACACCATCAAGGGGTCCGCGGGTCTGTTCGGCCTGGACCACGTCGTGGCATTCACCCACGTGGTAGAGAGCGTTCTGGACCATGTGCGCGACGGTCATCTGGAGATCGATGACGAGTTGGTCGTCCTGCTGCTGTCCTGCTGCGATCATCTCGGCGCCCTGATCACGTCGATTGAAGATGGCGAGATGGGCGCCAGCGAGGAGTTGGACGAAGTGACTGAACCCTTGCTGGTTCAATTGCGCGGCCACCTGGAACTCGTGGGCGGCCAGGTCTTGTTGGATGGCGTGTCTGGCGCACGAACCGCCGTGGCGACCACGAAGCAGGACGAAGTGGAGGTCGAGCGCATCGCGCGTGACGGCAGCGATCCACGCAGCCATTGGCACATCTCCTTGCGCTTTGGTCCGAACGTGCTGCGCAATGGCATGGACCCCCTGTCGTTCATACGCTATCTGGGTCGCTTGGGCAGGATCGTCGGCATCGCGACCTTGCCTGATGCACTGCCGTCCGCTGCCGAGATGGATCCGGAATCCTGTTACCTCGGCTTCGAGATCGCTTTTTCCAGCAGTGCCAGCAAGTCCACCATCGAGGGTGTGTTCGAGTTCGTGCGCGACGACGCCCGCATCCGCATCATCCCGCCCGAGGGGCTGCTGCAGGAGTATGCGGACCTGATCCGCGAGCTTCCCGAGCAGGACATCCGCCTGGGCGAGATCCTGGTGCGCTGCGGCAGCATCACGCAGCATGAACTGGAGGAGGCCTTGTCCATCCAGCAGAGCGTCCAGGCCGATGCGCAGATGTCCGGTCAGCTCGACGCGGAGGTTCCCAAGCTGGGCAGCATCCTGATCGAGCAGCAAGTGGTCGAACCCCAATTGGTCGACGCCGCCCTGGAAAAGCAGAAGCGGATCATCGAGAAAAAAACCGGTGACGCCCGTGCCCAGGAGAGCAAGACAGTCCGGGTGGACGCCGAGAAGCTGGACCAGCTCATCAACCTGGTCGGCGAGTTGATCATCGAGGGGGCGACCTCCAGCTTGCTGGCGCGCCAGTCTGGGAACGCCGAGTTGCAGGAAAGCACGTCCCGTCTGTCCGGTCTGGTGCAGGAGGTGCGCGACAGCGCCTTGCAACTGCGCATGGTCAAGATCGGTGGCACCTTCACGCGATTCCAGCGCGTGGTCCACGATGTCGCGCGCGAACTGGGCAAGGACATCGGCCTGCAGATCAACGGAGAGGACACCGAACTCGACAAGACCGTGGTCGAGAAGATCGGGGATCCGCTCATGCACCTCGTGCGCAATGCCATGGACCACGGCATCGAGCCGGCCGAAATTCGGGCTGAGCGAGGCAAGCCCTTGCGCGGCATGGTCCGGCTCAACGCTTACCACGACTCCGGCAACATCGTGATCGAGGTGGCCGACGACGGTGGTGGCTTGAAGAAGGAACGGATCATGGCCAAGGCCGTCGAGCGTGGCCTGGTTCAACCGGACCAGAGCTTGAGCGACAAGGAGATTTTC
>JARJFC010000131.1 GCA_029310945.1 Leptospira sp. 96542 | reverse complement strand
CGAGGGCCTGCGCGCCAACCCGCGCTTTCGCGCGGTCTTCGATGCGCTGGTGGACGGGTTGCGGCGCTACACTCAAGGCCCGAATTGAGCGGTCATCTCTGAAGCACCCTAGGCTGTCGGCATCCGCTCGAAGGCCTGCAACGAAGGATCGATGGTGTCCCAGGCCAGCCCCCGCACGCGGTAGGTGAGCGCCTGCGGGGTGAATCGTTCCGGCTCGTCCAGGCTGGCCGCGGAGACGGCGATGAAATCGGGCATCGCCGCGAAGCGCAGGAAGACCGGCGTGCCGCAGACCGGACAGAAGGCGTGGCGCTTCACATTGCCGCTGTCACCCGCGACCTCCCAGTGCGTGGCTTCGCCGGTGATGGCCATGTCGGACTGCGCGGCAAAGGTCAGCCAGGAGCCATGCCCGGTGCCGCTGCGCCGCTGGCAGTCGCGGCATTGGCAGTGGTTCTGGAAGACGGGCGCGTGCGGCGTGGCGTAGCGGATCGCGCCGCAGGCGCAGCCACCGCTGTAGGGCCGGTTGTCGGAGGGGATCATGAGCAGTTCCGGTTCAGGCGATGTTCAAGCCGCCTTGGGCTTGGCGAAAACGTCCATGCCCTGTCCCGTTTCAAGCAGAGACTTCAGGCTGGACAGCACGATAGGCCAGCCCTTCTGGATGCCGTTGGCCATGCCGCTGCCGGCTTCGAGTTCGTCATGGGTGACGGTGAGCCGCACCATGTCTTCGTAAGGAACGATGTCGAAGCTCACGCGGCTGTAGGCCTCCGGGTCGGCCGCCTGCGAGGCGTTCGCCCAGGTGATGACCAGGCGCGAGGGCGGCGTGCTCTCGACCACCTTGCCGACCAGCTCGATGGTGCGCTGCTCGCTGGCGCGCACGTGCTGCCAGTCCGAGCCGACCTTCCAGTCCGAGACGTTTTCGTGGCCCCAGTAGCGCCGCGCGATCTCCGGCTTGGTGATGGCTTCGAACACCTTGTCCGGTGTCGAGCGGATGTAGGTCACGTAGACGAAGCGGGTCTTTTCCTTGCCCATGTCACTCTCCTTCGAGTTCCTTCTTCAAGTCGTGCAGCAGGCTGAGCCGCTGACGTTCGAATTTGCGCACCCACCGTTCGTAGACCTCGTGCAGCGGCACCGGGTTGATGAAGTGCAGCTTCTCCCGGCCGCGCCAAACCATGGTCAGCAAATTGGCGTCCTCCAGCAAACCGAGGTGCTGCGTGACCGATTGCCGGGCCATGTCCATGTGCTCGCAGAGCTCACCCAGCGTTTGCCCGTTTTTCTCGTACAGCAGGTCCAGCAGCTTTCTGCGGGTCGGGTCGCCGAGTGCCTTGAAAACCTTGTCAGCGTCCATTCGTGGTGTGTGTGCGTGGAAATTATATGCAGGCAAATACCTGCATGTCAAATCGCGCCCTGTCGCCCTAGCCGGTATTGCGCCGGCGAAAGACCGGTCACGCGCTTGAAGGCGTGGCTGAAGGCGCTTTCGGAGGCATAACCCAGATCAGCGCACCAAGCGCCGAAGGGGCGTGGGTCGCGCCGCAGCGCGCGCCGCGCGAGCTGCATGCGCCATAACGTCAGGTAGGCCAGGGGCGAGACGCCGGCTCGTTCCTTGAAGCGCACGGCGAAGCTGGTGCGCGACATGGCGGCGGCGCTGGCCAGTTCTTCCAGCTGCCAGTCACGGCCCGGTTCCGCGTGCATGCGGCGCAGGGCCGGCTGCAGCCGTTCGTCGGTCATGGCGCGCAGCCAGCTCGGTGGCAGCTGTTCGCCGTGCGCGAGGTGGAGGCGCAGGGCCTGGAGAAACAATATCTGCGCCAGCTGTTCCGTCATCAGGACATGGCCACTCTGCGCAGCACCGCGTTCATGCACCAACCGCTCCACCAGCCAGCGCAGCACGGGGGTCTCGGGCGCGTCGCCGCGCAGATGGATCAACGGCGGCAGTACCTCCGCCAGGGGCAAGCCGCGCTCGGCGTCGAGCTGCACATGGCCGCCGAGCTGCTGGAATTCCGAGCCGTCGCCCAGGGTCACGACCGGGCTGCGGCTGGCCCCCGCTTCATAAGCCTCGCGGAACAGCACCCGCACGTCCTGCTCGGGCGCGGCCAGGTCGCTGGCCAGCAGAAAGCTGCGGTCCCAGTGCAGCACGACCACGTCACCCGGGCCCAGGGCCAGCGGTTCACCGCCCTCCAATTGCAGCCAGGCCCGGCCGCGCAGGATGGCGAAGAACTTCAGCCCCTGGGGCCGGGGCATGCGCAGCGACCAGGCGCCGCTGGCGCGCAGCTCGCCCGACACCACCGTCTGCAGCTCGGCCACGCGGATCAGGTCGGACAGCGGGTCCACGCCGGTTTCTGAACTTTCAATCATGATTCACGGCTTCCGAAGCATTCAAAGTTCGTCGACTTTAGCCCAAACTGCCTTCCTCCGCCGGGCCTGGCGCTGGCCGAAGCATCACGCACGACCGCCCGTCCCGCGCGCCCCACTGCTACAAGGAAGTTCCAGAATGAGTGCTTACACACCGCCAGTCCAGCAACCGCTCGGCTCCGGCTTCCACGCCACCTCCACCGCCGACGAGGTGATGCGAGGCATCACTCTCACCGGCCGTACCGCCATCGTGACGGGTGCCTATTCCGGCCTCGGCCGTGAAACCGCGCGGGCCTTGGCCAAGGCTGGCGCGCGCGTGATTGCCCCGGCGCGCGACGTGGCGCGTGCGCGGGCGGAGCTGGCCGGCCTCACCGGCGTCGAGGTCTGGCCCATGGATTTGCTCGACCCGGCGTCCATCCAGCGCTTCGCGGCACGCTTTCTGGCCGAAGGCAAGCCGCTGGATCTGCTGATCCTCAACGCCGGCATCATGGCCCTGCCCGAACGACAGCTCGACGGACGCGGCCTGGAGTTGCAGTTCGCCACCAACCATGTCGGCCACTTCCAGTTGACTGGACAACTCTGGCCCGCGCTGGCCGCGGCGGGCCGCGCGGGTGGGGCCCGCGTGGTCGCGGTGTCTTCGCGCGGCCACCGCTTTTCACCGGTGGTGTTGGACGACATCCACTTCGAGCGCCGACCGTATGAGCGCTGGGCCGCCTACGGCCAGTCCAAGACGGCCAATGTGCTGTTCGCGCTGGAATTGGACCGTCGCGGTCAGGCCCAGGGCGTGCGCGCCTTCTCGGTCCACCCGGGCGGCATCGTGGACACCAACCTCGCCAAGCACCTGAGCCAGGACGAGCTGCGCGCCGTCGGCGCCATCGATGAACAAGGCCGCCCCGTCGTCGACGCGAGCAAAGGCTTCAAGAGCGTGGCGCAAGGCGCGGCCACGCAGCTCTGGTGCGCCACCAGCCCTCGGCTCGATGGCCTGGGCGGTTTGTACTGCGAAGACGGCGACGTGGCGCCCCTGGTCGGCGCCTCCACCGGCAGCGACTGGCATCAGACCGCCACGCGCAGCCAGGCTGGCGTGTACGCCCATGCGGTGGACCCGGCGGCCGCCCAACAACTCTGGAATCTCAGCGAAACGCTCACCGGCGTGATTTACCCATGAACACCACCACCCGCAAGCTCGCCCCGCTGCTGGCCGCATTGGCCTGCGTGGCTTGCGCGCAATCCGACAAGTCCACCCACGGTGCTTCGCCGCAATGGAAGAACGGCCGTTTCGAGAACCCCCAGCCCATCGCGCCCACCGGCCTCTGGAAAGGGTTGAAGCTGGGTTGGGCCTTCATCTTCGACAAGCCCAAGGGCTCGGCCCCGACCGACGCCATCCCCGTGCAGGCGTTGACGCGCGAAATGCTGCAGGACGCACCGGACGGCAGCCTGTACCGTCTGGGGCATTCGACCTTGTTGCTCAAGCTGCGCGGCCGCTTCTGGCTGACCGACCCGGTGTTCGGCCAGCGTGCCTTTCCCGTGCAATGGATGGGGCCCGCGCGCTTCCATGCCCCGCCCATCACCATCGAGGCGCTGCCACCCATCGAAGGCGTGCTGCTCTCGCACGACCATTACGACCACCTGGACCACGGCAGCATCCTGGCGCTGGCCGACAAGGCGAAGCATTTCCTCGCGCCGCTGGGCGTGGGTGACCGGCTGATCGAGTGGGGCGTGAACCCGGCCAAGGTGCGTCAATTGGACTGGTGGGACAGCGTCGAGATCGACGGCCTGCGCTTCGTCGCGACGCCCGCGCGGCATTTCTCGGGACGCGGGCTGAGCGATGCGAACAGCACGCTGTGGTCGTCCTGGGTGGTGATCGACGGCGAGCAGCGCCTGTTCTTCAGTGGCGACGGCGGTTACTTCGACGGTTTCAAGGCCATCGGCGAACGCTACGGCCCCTTTGACGTGACCCTGCTCGAATGCGGCGCCTACGACGAACGCTGGGCCGAAGTCCACATGCAACCGGAAGAGGTGCTGCAGGCCTTCAAGGACCTGCGCGGCCGTTGGCTGGTGCCCATCCACAACGGCACCTTCGACCTGGGCCTGCACCCGTGGAAGGAACCTTTCGAGCGCCTGAGCGCGCTGGCCCAAGCGGATGGCCAAGTGCCGTTGGCCTGGCCGGGTGTGGGGGAGCGCCTGGATCTGGCGTCCCCCGAAGCCACCGGGCCCTGGTGGCGCGATTTACGCTGAGGCAGTCGGCCCGACGTCAGAACACCAGAAACGCAGCCGCCGCCACGGCGGTCGGCAGCAGCGCGCCCAGCAGCAAGCCCCCGATGCTGATGGTCTCGTGCGTGAAGCCTTTCTTGAGCAGGGCCACGCCTGCGGGGTTGGGGGCGTTGGCAATCACCGTCAGGCCACCGCCGGCCACCGCACCGGCCACCAGCATGTACTTGGCC
>JARJFC010000130.1 GCA_029310945.1 Leptospira sp. 96542 | reverse complement strand
GCCCGGGGTGGGCAAGTCCACTTTCATCGAAGCCCTGGGCCTGTACCTGATCCAGCATGGCCACCGGGTCGCGGTGCTGACGATCGATCCTTCGTCGTCCTTGTCCGGTGGATCCATTCTGGGGGACAAGACCCGCATGGAACAGCCGTTGCCGGGCGCGTGCTGGACACGGGCATCGTGCGCACGCTCTGGCTCAAGCCCGAGGAAATCCGCGCCAGCCAGGCGCGCCACCGCAGTCCTCTCGTGCTGCGCTGCTTGGAAGACCACCTGCGCGGCCAGCGTCATCCGCTGGACCTGGTCTACACCGACGCCTCGGTGCAGTTGTTGCACCGCTGATCTCTCGCAGCCGTGCGAGCACGGGCTGGCGGCGTCTTGCTCCAGGTCGGATGGACGTTCGGCTTGCCTGCCCACTTACCTGCTTGCCAAGCCATGCCGCGCCAGCGCTTCCCGCATGGTTCGGGCGATCAACTGCTGCCGTTGCCGTGGCAGCCGCGCCATGGTGGTGGCCACGCTGATGCCCGCCACCGGCATGTTCCCGGCGTCGCGCACCGCCATGCCCACCGCCAGCACGCCACGGGTCGCGTGGTTGCCCACCACCGACCAGCCGCGCTCGCGCGTCGCGCGCACCAGCAGTTCCAGGCGCTCGGGCGTCATGCCGCCGTAGGCCGCCAGCACCGGCGCGTTGGCCTGGACGATGCCTTGCACCTCGCGGTCCGGCAGGGCGGCCAGCAGTGCCAGCCCGGCCGCACCCACCCCCAGCGGCTGCCGCGTGCCCACCTCGATCACCAGGATCTGCACCGGGTGGGTGCCCACCTGGCGCGCGATGCAATGCGACAGAGGCCCGTCACGCACCACCGCGAAAGCCGCGTCGCCGCAAGCCGTGCTGACCTGCGCCAGCACCGGTTGCAGGCGTGCCGCCAAGCTGCTCAGTTGCGGTGCGTGGGACGGACGCGCCGTTAGGCGGGCACCCGTCACGTAGCGGAAACGCCCCTGACGACCCACATAACCGGCCTGGGTGAGCGTGGCCAGCAGGCGGTAGACGGTGGCCCGTTCCAGGCCGGTCGTGCGACACAAGTCCACCACCCGCAGGCCTTCGGCCTCCGCGCCCAGGATCGCGTCCAGCACCTGCAGGCCCCGGGCCAGGGTGCGACTGCCCGCATCATCGCCGTCGGGGCTGGGGTGTGAAACGTCCGCGGAGTGGACGTTCTGATTTGTGGTGCGGGCGGGCATTGCCAAGAATCCGGGCGCGAACTGGGCGAAGCGGCAGTATGCACGAGCGGATTGCCGCGCTCGCCCAGGGCGCTCGCCAACAAATTCATAAGGAGACACCATGCGTTTGCATTCCCTGTTCACTGGTCCAGGCCGTCGCCTGGCGCTGGCCGCCGGCGCGGCCTTGCTGCTGGGCGCGTCCCTGCCCGCGCTCGCCCAGAATGCCTGGCCGACCAAACCCTTGAAGATCGTCGTCGGTTACGCGGCGGGCGGTGCCACCGATGTGATTGCCCGCCTCGTCGCCACCAAGCTGGCCGATCAGCTCGGTCAGCCGGTGATCATCGACAACCGCGCGGGCGCCAACAGCAACGTTGGCGCCGAGGTCGTGGCGCGGGCACCGGCCGATGGCTACACCCTCTATGTCTACACCGTCGCCAACACCATCAACGCCTCGCTGTACCCGAAACTGGGCTATGAGCCCCAGAAGGACTTCGAGCCCATCGGGCTGATGGCCAAGATCCCGAACGTGCTGGTCGTCAACCCTGATCTGCCCATCAAGACCCTGGCCGATTACCAGCGCTACGCCAAGGAAAACCGCGACGGCATCACCTTCGCCTCGGCGGGCAGCGGCTCGTCCATCCATCTGTCCGGTGAAATCTTCAAGATGCAGTCCAAGCTGAACATGCTGCACATCCCCTACCGGGGCAGCGCGCCGGCCATCGCCGACTTGCTGGGCGGGCAGGTGCAATCGATGTTCGACAACATGCCTTCCGCCTTGCCGCACGTGAAGGCAGGGCGCCTGCGTCCCATCGCCGTCACCAGCGCGCAGCGCTCGCCCCTGCTGCCCGACGTGCCGACCTTCGCCGAGCTGGGGTATCCGGCGGTCGAGGTGCATTCCTGGTTTGGCCTCGCGGCGCCCACCGGCACCCCGCGCCCGGTGGTGGATCGCATCAACGCCCAACTGGGCAAGGTGCTGGCCGACGCGGAATTGCGCCAGCACCTGCAGGACATGGGCGCCATTCCCCTGGGTGGCTCCCCGGCCCAGATGCGCAGCCTGATCGCCAGCGAGATCGACCGCTGGCGCGAGGTGGTCAAAGTCTCCGGCGCCAAGGTCGAATAAGCCTTCCATAGCTCAGCAGCACCATGTACCCGATTGAATTCTTCTGGCGCGCGGTCCAGCGTTGGCCGCAGCGCGTGGCCATCGACGCACCCCACGAGGCGCTCACTTTCCAGGCCTTGGCCGAGCGGGTCGCGGCCTTGGCGGCGGCCTTCACCGCCGTCGATCCGACGCCGCAAAGCCGGGTCGCCATCTGCGCGGGCAACAGCACCGAGCACATCGCGGCGCTGCTGGCGGTGCTGGCCTGTGGCAAGGTCTGGGTTCCGCTCAACCCGAAAAGCACGCAGGGCGAGATCCGGCGCATCATCGATGCCACCGAGCCCAGCATCCTGGTGATGGACCTGAGCAGCGCCAAGCTGCTCGAGGGCGCGCCAGGCGTGCGCGTCTACTGTGACCTGTCCGATGCGGTCGCACCCACGGTCGCCGAGCTGCTGCAGCGCCATGCCGGCGCGCCGCGTCCGAGCTTCGATCTGCCGCTGGACGCCACCCAGGCCATCAAGTTCACCGGCGGCACCACCGGTCTGCCCAAGGGTGTCATGCAGCCCTACCGGGCCTGGACGGCCAACATCGTCAACCAGATCCATGCCTGGGAACTCACCGAGCACGACCGCTACGTGGTCGCCGCCCCGGTCACCCACGGCACCTCCACCTACCTGCTGCCCGTGCTGGCGCAAGGCGGTTGCCATGTGATCCTGCCCGAGGCCGGCGCCGAGGCCGTGCGCACGGCCTTCCGCGAGCGCGGGGGCACGCTGTGCTTCATGCCGCCCACCCTGATCTACATGCTGATGGCCTTGCCTGGCGCGACGCGCGCCGACTTCCCTCGGCTGCGGCGGCTCATCTACGGCGGCGCGCCCATGCCGCCTGAGAAGATCCGGCAGGCGCGCGACTTCTTCGGGCCGGTGCTGTGCACCACCTACGGCCAGACCGAGGCCCCGCAGATCCTCACGGTCATGCGGCCGGATGATTTCGAGGACGAGCGCAACTGGGCCGCCGTGGGCCGCTGCACCTGGTTCAGCGAGGTCGCCATCATGGCGCCCGACGGGCGCCTGCTGCCCACGGGCGAGGTGGGCGAAGTGGTGGCGCGCGGTGACCTGCTGATGACGGGCTACTGGCGCCTGCCCGACAAGACGGCAGAAACGCTGGTCGACGGCTGGCTGCACACGGGCGACCGCGGCCTGCTGGACGAGCGAGGCTACCTCTACCTCAAGGACCGGCTGCGTGACCTGGTCATCACCGGTGGCTTCAACGTCTACCCGGTCGACGTGGAGAACGCGCTCGGCCAGCACCCCGCCGTGCATGAATGCACCGTGTTCGGCGTTCCCGACGACAAATGGGGTGAGGCCGTGCAAGCGGCCGTGCAATTGCGCCCTGGCCACAGCGTCGGGGAGCAGGAGTTGATCGCCTTCGTGCGCGAGCGCCTGGGCCCGGTGCAGACGCCCAAGCGCATCCACTTCCATGCCAGCCTGCCGCGCTCCCCGGTGGGCAAGGTGCTCAAGACCGCCGCGCGCGACCTCGCGCTGGCCTCCACATCCCGTTCTTCGTCCTGAATCACCATGTCGCAAAAAAACGCCGCCACCCCCGTCACGCGCCTGTGCACCCACACGCTGACCAGCCTGCATTACCGAGACGCCAATCTGGTCGAGGACCTGATGGGCCAACAGACCTTCACCGAAGTCATGCTGATGCAGATCCTGGGCCGCACGCCGCGCCCGGTGGACATGCGCATCACCGACGTGGTGCTGATCGTGCTGATGGAGCACGGTCTGACCCCCAGCGCCATCAGCACCCGGCTGGTCTACATGAGCGCGCCCGAGAACCTGCAAGGCGCCGTGGCCGCCGGCCTGCTGGCCGTGGGCAGCTCCTTCGTGGGCACGATGGAAAACTGCTCGCGCCTGCTGGACCGAGTCATCGCCGCGGCCGACCCGGTGGCCGAGGCGCGCGCCATCGCCCAGCACTACAAGGACCAGAAAAGCCCGGTGCCCGGCTTCGGTCACCACCTGCACAAGCCCGTGGACCCGCGCGCCTACAAGCTGCTGGACCTGGCCCGTGCCGAGCCGGAACTGTCGGGTGACCGCATTCGCGCGCTGGAAATCCTCTCGCAGGCGGTCGACGCCGTCGCCGGGCGCCCCATCACCCTCAACGCCACCGGCGCGGTGGCGGCCTTGCTGGGCGAGATCGACGTGCCGACCAATGTCATGCGGGGTTTCGCCGTCATTTCGCGCGCGGCCGGTCTGGTGGCGCACATCGTCGAGGAACAGCAAAGTCCGTCAGGGCGTTTCATCTGGGAGACCGTGGAGCACGCCATTCCCTACGTGGGGGAGGGCGGCAAGGCGCCCGCCTGAGCCAGACCCGGCGTGAGCCGGTGGGAGCGGGTCGATCCGGCCCGTGCTTGACCCCGCGGCCAGGCCGGGATGCACGAAAAAATACAATCCCGGGGATGGGTGTGCATTCGAGACAGCGGGTGGTGGTGGGTTTGAGCGGGGGCGTGGACTCC
>JARJFC010000012.1 GCA_029310945.1 Leptospira sp. 96542 | reverse complement strand
AATTCTTTTTTTAAGAGTAGAAAAAAACCAAGTGAAAATATAAATAACAAAGTTGATGAAACGAGTATTGTAATGGGATATCGGATTACATACGTTAATGTTTTTTCATAAAAAACTTCTGCTCTTTTTAGAAAGGTTTCCATAATAGGATCTAAAATCTTAAAAATCCCGATTGAATCCCAAAACCTTAAAAACAATGAAATCAAACCATTTTGTTTCCAATTTGAAACTTCAGTTGTATCGTTAAGTTTTTGTTTTGAATTGGAGTTTTTTTTGTCTTTGTATCTGGAAGCTCGCATAGGTGTAAAACTAAGCGCTTCAAATAAAGAAAGTGCCACCGCCACAGCAACCGTAATTCCAAATTCTAAAAAGTATCTGCCGATCACTCCCTTCATAAAAGCAACAGGTAAAAATATAGCGATGATTGCAAGTGTTGCAGCAAGTGCCGCAAAACGAATCTCAGCTGCTCCTTCCAAGGAGGCCAAAAACCAAGATTTACCCATTTCTTTATGCCGGCTGATATTTTCGAGCACCATGATGGCATCGTCCACGACAATCCCCACAGCTAAGGACAAACCGAGTAGTGTAAATGTATTCAAAGTGAATCCAAGTATATACAAAACCAAAAATGTACCGATGATGGACGTGGGGATAGCGAGTAAAACATTTCCTGTACTACTCCAACTTCCCAAAAACAAACGACAAACCAGACCAGTTAAAATTATCGAAAGAATCAATGTGAACAAAAGTTCTTCCACCGATTCACTGATAAACGTTGTATTGTCATTGGCGATGCTCAAATTATACCCTTTTGGTAAAAAAGGTTTGAGTTCTTGCATCTTTTGTTTTACAGCATTTCCAACCGCAACTGCATCAGAACCTTTGATTTTTTTTATTCCCAAACCGACAGCAGGAATTTGATTGAACCGACTAATTCGTTTAACTTCATCTAACCCATCTTCTACGGTTGAAACTTCTTTCAATTTCACTGGACGGTACATAGCGGAACCACTGCGCGAATTGATATAAATATTAGAAAGCTGATCCACTGTGGGGACATCGCCCACCGCACGAAGTGAAACTTCAGATTTTTTATTTTCTAATTTACCAGAGGGAACTTCTATGTTTTGTTCCAGCAATGTATTTGCTATATCGTCTACTGTTAGTTCGTTACGAGCGAGTCGATTCGGATCCAAATACACGTTGATGGTTCTATCCACATAACCACCTAGCATAATCTCCCCAACACCCGAGATCTTCTGAAATTTATCTTTGAGAAATGATTTCACAAATATCATTTTTTCTTGTTCTGTTTTGCCATCTGCGGTCAAAGCAACCCAAATGATGGGTGTGTCATCAGGATTTGCTTTTAAGAGTATAGGAGGATCCAGTGCATCGGGGAGTTTGTTTTGAACTTGGGCAATCTTTGTTTGGATCTCTTGTAAGGCAACGTCTACATTTCGATCTAACTCAAGTTCAATGGTGATTGTTGCAGCGCTGTCCGTGGATGTGGATCTAATTTCTTCCACCCCTTCCACTGTTAAAAGGACTTCTTCCAAGGGATCCACAACATCGGACTCCATCACAGAGGGATTGGCACCTTGCAAACTGAGAAGGATATTCACTACAGGAAAATCAACATTGGGCATTTGGGAAAGCCCAAGACGAGAAAGTCCGATGGCGCCAAGGAGAACCATGGCGAACATCATCATCCAAGAAAAGATGGGGTTGCGGATAGAAATTTCAGAAAGATGCAAATTACCTCAAGTTCTAGGCGAGTAACACCTAAGAGTAAGACCCGCCCTAAGAGCACAAGGTTCCCGTTCAAAAGAAAAAAAGAGAACCGAGTTCTTGTGTAATCCTCGGTACAATCTCCGAGTTGCGATTTCTCAGGTGGAAAATTTCGGCCTTCGTTTTTCGATGAGAGACAAAAAACCTTCCTGACCATCAGACGATAGGATTACCTTTGTAAAGAGATCCGCATCCACAGAAAAGAGCGACTGCATCTTCGCTCTGTATGGTTCCCGTAGTGCCGTTTTCATGCCCCTGCTGGAATTGTATGTGAGTTTAGCCAGTGATTCAGCAAATTTCATTGCCTCACCATACAGGTTTTCAGCAGTAAACAATTCGTCCACAAGCCCAATTTCTTTGGCCTCAGGGCCTTTCAATTGTTTACCAGCAAACAAAAGATCACGAGCCGTTCGAACGCCCACTAAATCTTGCAAAACCATAGTGGGAATGGATGGGAAATTCAGCCCAACAATGGCCTCCGAAAAACCAATCCTTCCACCTTTGTCCACCATATAACGATAATCAGAAAAGAGTGCAAATACAGCACCAGCAGCCATACAGTGCCCATTGATAACGGCAATGGTTGGAACAGGAAAATGGAAATAGGTTTGAGCGGTGTTTAATAATTGTTCGACGGACTTACGAACATCTGCCTCTGTTTTTCCATACATCAAAGTGGGTTCAATTCCGTTGGAAAAAAACTGAGTTTGTGCGGAAGTAAAAAGCAAAACACGCAAATTTTCATTCTCCGCATGTTTTTTTAGAATTTGTTCAAATAAAACAAAAGACTCAAAATCGAATGTATTCTTTTCATTCGACTGCATCCTGATTTCTAGGATGCGGTCGCCATGAAAGATCTCTGCAAAAGCTGTCATATTTAACTGTTTTTGTAGAGCTCCAAAATTCTGTCTTTGTATTTTTCTGTGATCACATGGCGTTTCATCTTCATTAGGTTTGTGAGTTCGTCGCCAACTTCAAATGGTTTTGTGATGAGAGTTACATACTGGACTTGTTCAAAGTTTTTGAAACCAGTTTTCACACTGTTAAAACTCCGAACTTCCTTTTTGTAAAAATCAATGACCTTAGGATTGGTTATGAGTTTTTCAGGAACGGTTTCCGAAACTCCATTTTCCTGAGCCCAAGGAACCAAAGCGTCAAAATCAGGCACAATGATGGCACCGAGTACCTTTTGGTCTTGCCCAACAACCATTGATTGTTTGATGAATGGAGATTCATCAATTTTGTTTTCGATTGGAACTGGCTCCACGTTTTCACCACCGAGGAGAACGATGGTATCCTTGGCTCGGCCAGTGAGGGTGAGGGTTTTTTTGAAATTGATCATTCCAATATCGCCCGTGTTCATCCAACCATCCACAATGGTTTTGTTTGTGGTTTCTGGATTTTTATAATAACCCTTCATGATTTGAGGCCCTTTCAAATGGACAACACCCTTCACTCCCATTTTACCAGAGAGAATGTTTCGTTTGTCATCGATATGACAGAGGACATGGCCAGCATCATCTCTAATTTGGATTTGGCTTAAAGGTACAATGTCCCCCACAGAACCCATGATGGGACGATCAAATGTCCGAGCCGAGATAACAGGTCCTGTTTCTGTCATTCCATAACCTTCGAGCACTGTGATACCAATGTCCATAAAGAAAGCGTCTACGTGTTTTTGCAGAGCTCCCCCACCCGAAAGTGTGGCTCGGAGGTGACCACCTGTGGCTTGCCTAATTTTAGAAAGAACAATTTTATCCAAAGTGTAGGAGTTAAAAATAACCCCAAAACCACCAATTGTGAAGAGCACAGTTCGGAGTACTTCCCCCTCAGGAACCAAGGCGAAAGCTGCTGCGAAAGAAAGAATTGTTACAGTAAACGGAGCAGTTAACAAAAGTTTGATGATGGATACAATGCCCATCCCCAAAGAAACTACGATGTTTCTGTTTTCATAATCCACTTCTTGGCCTTTGATGAACCGAAGAGATGCATGGTAATGTTTGGAGAAAAAGTATGCTACCTTAAAAAGAAACCTTCTCACGGGAGGAGTTTGTTTCGGATCGTTGATCCTAGTGTAAATTCCATTATAAATACTCTCCCAAACCCTCGGAGCCGATGCCATAAAGGTTGGCCTTGCTTTTTGGATGTCATTGCGTAGCTCAGTTACTTTTGTATAATATGTTGCACCACCGTTGATGATGGCAAAGTATTCCACAACTCGTTCGAAGATATGCCAAACAGGAAGGATAGACAACATACGATCGTCAGGTGTTACATTTGCCACTCGTGGAACCACATAATCCAATTGGTGGATCATATTGGAGTGCATGAGCATTACCCCTTTCGGCATACCCGTCGTTCCTGATGTATAGATCAATGTATACAAATCGTCTGGTTGGATACCAGCAATTCGTTTTTCTGCTTCTTTTTTGCCTTTGGCTCTTAGATCACGACCCTTTTTTAAAAGATCATGGAACAATATAAGATCAGAGCTCGCTTTTAATTTGGAATCTTTATCCATGATGATGACGGTTTTCACAGTCTTCACTTGGGATTTGTTGTTTTTGTATTTTTCGTAAACTTTGTCGTTTTCTAAAAATACAACCTTCGCTTCGGAATGGTTCAAAATGTACACAATTTCCGAATCGGTGATGTCAGACCCTCGGGGTACGTTTGCACAACCAGAAGCAAGTACAGCACAATCCGCAATGATCCACTCCATTCGGTTATCGGCGAGCACACCCACATGTTCACGGGCTTTCACACCCATATCAATCAATGCTTCCGCAAGGGCTAACCCGTCTTCGTAAAGTTCCTTGTAAGTAAGCGCCTGGTATTCTTTCTGCGCATTTTTGTAAAAAAACGCAGGGCGGGAACCAAATTTGTCTGCGGACTCTTTATAAACTTCTGCTAGGTTATTTGCCATATCTCTCCATCTAAAAGCGGTCTTAATGATAGACGCTACTCCTAGATGGTCAAGAGAAATTTAAGTGTTAGTCCCAACTGAAATCTTTTTGCTGGTGGTCTTTTTTGAGGTGTCGTTTCCGGATTTCGGCCAGTTTTTTCATCTGTTTTCCGTCCAGGAGGTTGCGGGCAACAAGGCCAATTTGTGGAAGAAGGGAATTGTCGTCTGTATTGGCAAAAAATCTGCCTGATTGTGTAAAGGAGCTTTTAAACTCCAGGTTCATGTCGGGATAGAAATCCATACAAAGCCTCCGTGCTTTCTGGTTCCTGGGGTGTTTTTGTTTGAAGCACCCACCATCCGTGGCGAGTAGTCTTCCCCCAATATTTATATCGTGAGAAAAGGAAAATCCTGAAGTAAAAAATTTTGCTTGTACTATTTTTTTTAATTCTGATTTTGGTACAGAGTTTATGACTATCCGGATGACAAATTTTACTGGCAAAAGAAACGGTCGTTTCATTGCCTACGAATACGGTGAGGATCTATTTGGTTACCTGTATTTGAATAAATTTGCGGGTAGAGGCAAAGGAAAACTCATTAGCAAGTGGGTATTGGATGACTTGGGCAGTCTAATCCGTGTACTCGATACTGAAATCACAAGAAGAGAAGAAGAAAATTACGAACGTCCCCTTGCCTACTAATCCAACATTTGAATTCCTTTCCCGAAGGGAAACAGCTTACAAAAAAATCATACCAATTTATAAGTCGAAGTTACAAAAAACGTCTGTACTGCGACTTTTAACATTTTCTATTTTTCTCATTGGAATCTTTGTATTTTATTTTTTGCGTCTCCCATTTTTTTATTATCTCATTCCTGGATCTCTTATTCTTCCATTCTTTTATTGGGTTGGATTGTACAAAAAACGCAAAAACCAAATTTCATATATGGAAGAAACTTTGGAACTGGTTTTATCAGAATTATGTCGACTTACTGGTAATATAAAAAAGATTAGAACGAGAGAACCTTGGGAATACCCAGCACATATCCGAAACCACCCACTTTCTGTGGATCTCGATCTTTGCAACAAATACGGACTGTTCGCATACCTCGATACAACAAAAACCAAACAAGGATTTAACGAATTTTTAGATTCGTTTGTGAATAATGGTTTTAACCAAAATGATCCAGTTTTTATCACCAACCGAAACTTTATCCAAAGTTTGATTCAGAGAAAAAATGCACCCTACCACAATCTTCGTAAACTACAAATCCCTGGTGCCGAACCAGATGAAAAATGGGAAGTGCAAATAACAGATATTAAGGAAGATTTTTTTGAAATCCATCATTACTTGCGTTTTATTTACCCAGTCCTTGGTGTTTTCACTCCCATTTATGTTCTAATAGGGAGTTTGTTTTCACTTCCCTTCATTCCTTTTTTACTACTACTCAATGGAATACTTTTCATTAGTTATCGAAAAAACTCATACAGCCGTTGGCAAAAAATACAGTCCTTGGCCAAACAAGGAAAAGTTTTCCAAAAAAGTTTTATCTACAATGCGAAAGATAGAAAAACCTCCAAGCGAATGTTAAACGAACTAGCTCAATTGGGAGATTCGAGTGAGTATTTAGTTTCATTTTTACCACATTTGGTTTTAAATGTAATCTTTTTATGGGATTTATGGAAGATAAAATCATTTTCAAAATGGAAAACCAAATACTCAAACCACTGGAATGAAAATGTCAATTACCTCCTTTTGTTAGATAAAAACTTACCATTTGCTAACTTTAGCTACCTGAATCTAAACACAACACTCCCTTTAGTGGCAAATTCTTTAAAGAGCCAAACCATAGTACACCCCATGTTACCTCGCAATGTTCGGAAATTCAATCCTTTGCCAGAAGTAAAACCTGGAGATCTTGTGATCATCACTGGCTCCAATATGAGTGGAAAAACAACCTACTTACGATCTATCGCCGTATCCTTGTTATTTGCAAAATCAGGCGCAAATATCCTTGGTTCTAATTTTACATTTCCCAATTTTGAAATCCATACCCTCATTCGTTCGCAAGATTCGTTGGAAGATGGAGTCTCCTTTTTTTATTCCGAAGTGCGAAGGTTGTCGGAAATCATTAAAAATGCAGAAAATTCAAGTCAAATCCCCATTTTGTTTTTAGACGAAATCCTAAAAGGAACCAATTCGAAGGAACGTTACATTGCCACAAGGGAAATCCTAAAAGCTCTCAAAAACAAAAACACAATTGTATTTTTGACAACCCACGATCTGAAACTTGCAGAAATCCCTTGGGCAAAACTCTATCACTTCACCGAACTTGAATTAGATGGTCAAATGATCTTTGACTACCAAATTCGTGATGGAATTTCCCATTCAACCAATGCCTTAAAAATTTTGAAAAAAGAAGGCATTCCCATCGAAGACGATTCTGATTGATTTTTGAATGCAATTGGAACATGTATTTTTCTGGCTGTGGGCGCCTCGAAACCTTTGATGGTCTTTAAGTTTTTTTTAAGAAACTTTACATAATTTACGAAAGGATCTGAAAAATGAGTTGCTTATGTTATCGAAAATTTTTTGTTATGCGGAACAGCTAAATTTGGAATACCGAAGGCTTTGATTTAAACGGAATTTCAAAAATTTAATTTTATCTATAGATAGGTTTTAACTATATGAAACTTGTATTTACGTTCTTGTTCATTTCAATTTGGGCAACAAATATCTCCGCTTCGAATCAAGCGATCGATTGTACCCGGATAAAAAATGGAAAATTCTATTACGAAGAAGCACCTAATTTTTTTATCATCATAGAAAGAAATGGAGCCATCCAAAGACAACACCGGGTATATGAGAAATTCTACAAAGAAGAATCTGTTACCTGGAAAAATAACTGTTCGTATCTCTTAAAAACAACCGAAATCAATGATCCCTTATTAGGAACACAAATTGGTGGAGAAACGGAAGTGAAAATCATTTCTGTGAAGAATAATTATTATGAATATGTTCAAAAAGAAAATGGGGTTTGGTCAGAAGTTAAAATGATATATTTTTTAAAGGATCTACCAAGTATCGTTGAGAAACAAAAACAATTTAACTAATATACATGAAAGCTAAAAACTAAATTACAGCCCAAACTCGGATGACTTTTATGCAAAATCATCTTTTTCTCTCAAGGGACAGCCTTCTGTGAATTTTCTGTCTCTTCGTTTGTTTCTCCTATAATAGGACCCTCACTCCTTTGCTGTTTTGGTTTTAGGATACTTTCGATAAAGTCGGAGGCGCGAAATAAATCATCTCGCATCATCATTATAATCCGAGGTTTTTTCTCTTCTTTTACTTCTTCGGAAACTTCAGGTTCTTCTTCTTTTGTGATTGGTTTTTCTTTTTTTCCGCCTGAATCTATAGGAATGGTTCTTGGTTTTTCCGTTCGGGTAGTCACACAATTCCCAACAAAAAATAAAACGGATAAACCCAAAGAAGCTCGAGCCAAAAGAGAAGTCATAAGAGTCTAAGTCTTGGACGATCTTAATGGGGCTTTTGGTCTTTTTTTTCATATCATTTATCGCTTTCTTTCAATCTACACTCTCTGGCGGAGGGGCTGCACTGCTTCTACTACCCATTTTGGGTATGGTTTTGGGTTCGCAGATGATCGCTCCTGTTATGACCATAGGCACATCCATCACTGGTTTCTCACGATTGTTTTTATTTTGGAAACACATCGATTGGGCACTCGTTAGGTGGTATGCTATTCCCTCTTCCATTGCTGCTTCCATCGGTTCATATTGTCTTTTACTGGCTGATGCAAAATGGCTTCAGCTCATCATCGGAATTTTTTTAATCACTTCTATTTTACAGTTTATAGATAAAGGAGCGATGGGAAAAAAAGCTGAGCCCGCTACCGAAACCAATAAAAAAGAAAAAACTGTAGGTCTTACATTATTTATCATCATTGGAATGGTAGTAGCTTTTTTATCAGGTTTGATCGGTGGGGTTGGACCTCTTATGAATGTAGTTTACATTAAGTATGGGTTAGATAAAGAAAAGTTAATAGGAACGCGAACAGCGAATGAAGTTTTGATTCATTTCGTTAAGTTGATTGTGTATTTCACAATCGGAGACTTTCCATTTGTAGTCATATTCACAGGATTTATCATCGGCATATCT
This sequence comes from Leptospira sp. 96542, assembly GCA_029310945.1. Classification (GTDB taxonomy): domain Bacteria; phylum Spirochaetota; class Leptospiria; order Leptospirales; family Leptospiraceae; genus Leptospira_A. The sequence goes on along the minus strand of JARJFC010000012.1, from coordinate 94,286 downwards.
GGCATCTTCGGATCCATACTTGGCAAAAAATTATTATTAAAAATGAGCAGTGTTTGGTTTCTGCGTATGGTTCTTATGACTATGTTACTTTCTGGAATTCTTATGATTTGGCAGGCTTTAGAAAATTTTTGAAGGATATAAAGTTTTATTTTTCATCTTCTTTCTCTTCGTAAGTATCGTCACCAAACACAGATTTAATTCCATTTTTCATCGATTTCCATCCTGATTCGACAGTGTTTGTCACTCCATCCACTGCTTTGTTTACATACTCCGACATCGCTGAACCTGCGATCCCACCTACGGCGGCACCTGCAGGATTTGCCAGAATGATAGTACCTACATAAACCGATCCTAACCAAATTGGATCAATGAAGGGAGTTGTTACACCATAAGTACCTTTATAAATGATGGGAAGTTTTAATGCCTTTCCAGCTATGCCTGGCAAGGCGATTGTAAACCGCATATTCATTTTTTTATCGAGACCAATGGTTCCAGAACCAGAACCACTGATCCCATCTGCCTTCAAGATAAAATTATTAATTTCAATATCTTGATTTGCATAAGTAAAATCAAATGTAAGGTCTTTATAAGGAGTTGCACGATTAAAATCAATTTTTTTGAGATTGATGATACTTCCTATAGAACTAATCGGCTTTAGTATATTAGCATAACTCAATAACTGACCATTATTTGCAAAAACCTTGCCGTTTAATTTCATATTCTTTAATAAATCATTCTCATTCTTGCCAGTAGACAAGAGTTTGATTTCTGCACCCATACTTCCAGAAATGGGAGAAATTTTAAACATATCATTTAAAAAACTAGGAATCGCTATTTTTTGGATTTGGCCATCCATTTCAAGTTTGGGGACATCCCCCCAAACTAACATTCCGCTTGATTTAATTTCGCCATCATAAGCAAGTAAATTTAATTTTTTAATGTCCAACTTTCGTTTTGCATAATTCAACGATAAACGAACATTTTGTGATCTAAAATCTCCAATCTTAACACGATTTAAATTAAAATTCAAAATAACGTTCATTCGATTAGAATAACCAGTGCTCGGAATTCCTCTAGTTAGGATGGATTTTTCTAAGTCTGGATCAACCCAGACTTTTATAATTTTTTGTATGGTAGGAATATCTAAATAATCTGATTTTCCTTCGAACATGATGATTGGATTATGCGGTGGAGGCAAAAAACTTACATATCCTTTGCCATAAATTTTCGAATTACCTTTCCAATCCGCAAGGATATCGTCAAACAAAAGTTTTTTATTTAACAAATCATAAGTGATTAACGTACTAATATAAGCATTTCCGAATGGTTTTCCATCCTTCAGCGCAATATCGCGGAGGTGCAAATTATCAACGTAGGCTGAAATTTGATTGTCTTCTCTTTTGTAAAATATTACCTTGCCTGTTCCCTTTAAAAATCGAAAATCACCTTCTGGAAATATAATTAATATATCTTTTAAATCAACGCCTTGTAAATTTTCGACGACTAACTCTCCTTCTGAACGAAGCGAAGCAAAACTTATTTCGTTAGTCAAAAATACAAAACTATTGTTCAATTTAAATGGATTATCATTTAATTTTCCATAAAGATAAAAACTTAGCTCGCGGACATCTCTATCAATTTGAAAAGTACTCTCCCAAATGTAAAATTTCAAATTTCTCGCATAAAGTTTATCGTTAAACAAAATTGTAAAATTTTTAACTTCGACTGAACTCACTAAGTTACTAAAAACTTCAGAAAAATATATTTTTAACTCAGTAGATGCATCTAACTTAGATTTATCGGCATTAACAGAATTTTCAGATTTATCAGAAGAAACCTGTAAAAATTTTTGGAATAGCGGAAATGATTCATCCTGGTTACGTTCAATTTCGATAGAACCAGTATTTAAATAAATATTTTTGATGTGGAGATCTTTTCCTAAAAACACTCCATAATAAATTTCAATTCTTAACTTTTGTAGTTTTATGATTTCAATTTCGTTTTTAGATACAGAAACTTGAGTAAATTCCATACCTGGAAACGGGAAAAAAACAGGGCTCGAACCTAAATAATCAATAGTAAGGCCCGAAATATTTGAAGCCCTTTGCAATATTAAATTTTTATAATAGTCTGGATCTGCAATTAAAGGGTATAAAATAAAAAATAAACCCATCGAAATTACAAAAACTCCGGTAAGAAATATTTTCCCTATCACTCCTCGGATTTTTTCAGCTACAGGTATCGAAAACGTTTTCACAAATTACCTTACATCATTGGAAAATGACAATTCACTCGGCGAGTATTCCCATATTGTTTCTCTATAGGACTCTCCATTTTACAAATTTCTTGTGCAATTGGACAGCGTGTATGGAAATAACAACCCTTAGGTTTGTTCATAATGCTAGGGATTTCCCCCTTAAGCGGGCTGTGTACTTTTTTCCGATCTTTTAAATCAAAACTTGCAGAAAACAATGCCTTTGTATAAGGATGATAAGGTTTACTCGTTATCTCTTCTTTGGTTCCCACCTCAACAATTTTGCCCAAATACATCACTGCAATGTTATCAGATATATGTTTTACTATATTGAGATCATGAGAAATGAATAAATAAGAAAGTCCAAACCTTTCCCTTAACAACAATAAATTATTGATCACTTGTGCTTGAGTAGAAATATCGAGTGCGGAAACAGCTTCATCACAAACCACAAGTTTTGGTTCCAATATCAGAGCCCTCGCGATGGCAATTCTTTGTCTTTGTCCACCACTGAACTCATGCGGATAACGATTCAGAATGTCTTCTGGTAAGTTCACTTCAGCCAAAGTTTTTTTGGCCTTTTCTTTTTTTTCGGAATTGGTCATATTCGGAAAATGTATACTAAGACCTTCCGTAACAATTTCTTCTATCGTAAAACGAGGATTTAGTGACGAATAAGGATCTTGAAAAACAACTTGTATTTTCTGCTTAAAAGATAATTTTTCCTTTTTAGAAACACTAGTTAAATTGATTCCTTCAAAAAATATTTTGCCTTTAGAAATTTTTTGTAATGATAGAATGGCTCGTCCTATGGTTGACTTTCCACAGCCTGATTCTCCCACCAAACCTAGAATTGTTTTTTCAGGAATATTTAAGTTAACCCCGTCCACCGCAATTAGATCTTTTGACTTAAACGATAAACTTTGATTTTGTTTATAAGCAACCGTTAGGTCTTCTAAATTAAGCATTTTCCAGACCTCCATACAAAAAACAATTGGTGCTATGTGTTTCGGACATTTGAGTTAAACCTGGCCGCATTGATTCACAGTTTGCAATTTTTTGTTTACACCTCGTATGAAATCTGCAGCCAACCGGATAATTTCTTGGCGACGGAACTAAACCTTCGATGGTTACCAATTTTTTTCCAATGTTCGTCTGGTTTGGGTAAGCCGCAATCAATGCTTGGGTATATGGGTGTTGCGGTGAATCGATCACATCATTTACCGTACCCGTTTCGATCATTTCACCAGCATACATCACAATGATTCTATCGGCTATATTACTCACCAAACCAATATCATGTGAAATAAATAATATTGCAGTTCCTAAATCTTTTTTTAATTCTTTTAATAATTCGATTAACTGTAACTGGATTGTCACGTCAATGGCGCTAGTAGGTTCGTCCGCAATCAAAAGTTTTGGATCACACATAAGAGCCATGGCAATACAGACTCTTTGTAACATTCCACCCGAAAATTGATTTGGATACTGATTCATTCGAAGTTTCGCATCTGTGATCCCAACACGTTCCAAAAGATAAATTGCTTTGTTTTTTGCTTCTTCTAAAGTTCCGAGTTTGTGCAAAAGAAAACTCTCGATCATTTGTTTTCCAACGGTATGTAAGGGGTTTAGAGCTGTGAATGGTTCTTGGAAAACGTAAGCAATCTCTTTTCCACGCACCGACCTCAAACGATTCACATCCAAGGCAATAAGATCTTGATTTTGGAAAAAAACCTCTCCACTCGGGTAATGCACAGTATTGGAAGGTAAGAGTTTTGTAATTGCAAGTGATGTGATTGACTTACCACACCCAGATTCTCCAACCACAGCCAAAGTTTCTCCTTTATTAATATAAAAAGAAACTTTATTGATAATAGGTAAGTTTCCCTCTTCCGTACGAATTGTAACAGATAGGTCTTTCACTTCTAATGCAATAAGCGATAAATTCATTCGTAACGCACCTTATCCTTTGGATCAAATGCATCCCTAAGACCTTCGCCAACAAAAGCGGAGAATAGAATGGTTAAAAAAAGCGCAATGGACGGAAATGTAATCAACCACCAAGCTGTCAAACGTTCTCTTCCTTGTCCAATGAGTTCTCCCCAGGAAGGATTGGGTGCGGGAATTCCATACCCTAAAAAATCCAAAGCGGAAAGTATAGAAATCGCAGATATTAAAATGAATGGTAAAAATGTAACAAGGGGTGTTAGTGCATTTGGCAGTAAATGTTTTAAGATAATAGATGTAGATGAAGCCCCTAAAGTTTTTGCAGCATCAACAAACTGTTGTTTGCGGAGTTTTAAAAACTCTCCTCTCATATAATAACTTAACCCAATCCAGCTGAGTGATCCATAAGTTATGATAAGAACTAAAAAGCCTCTTCCAAAAAAAGCACCCATAATGAGGATAAGATATAAAAATGGTATGGCAGATAAAATTTCAATGACTCTCTGCAAATACAAGTCCAATCTACCAACAAAATACCCTTGAATTCCACCAATGAAGGAGGCAAGGATAATTTCGACAAAGATCAGAATCAAACTGAAAGTCATTGCCAACCTATATCCATATATTATGCGAGTGAATACATCACGCCCACGGTCGTCTGTGCCCATCCAATGTGAATAAGAAGGTTTGGACGGTGGGTTAGAACCTTCTTCCAAACTTTCTAAATTATCTTCATTGACTCCAAATGGAACAGGAGGAAACCACATTTTTCCACCATTGTTTTGGAAATAATCCTGCAATTTTAGTTTTTTATAATTTGGTTCTGTTAGATTTTCCCCACCAAACTTCGATTCGGGATAAAAGAAAAAAATCGGAAACGAAACACTTCCTTTGTATAAAACAAGTAAGGGTTTATTACCAATGAGTATTGGCGAAAAAAGAGACAACACATAAGTAAAAGTTAAAATCAATAAAGAATAATAAGCTCTTTTATTAGTCTTAAACTTCCTCCATTTTCTTTGGTTGGCAGGATTATTCAAAAATTTCATTCAAATTCAATCCTTGGATCAATCCATACATAACAAAAATCGGAAATGATTTTACCAAACAAACCCAAAAAACTTTGTGCAAGTAACAAACCCATCATAAGATCGGTGTCTCTTTCACGAACTGCTTCAAAACTAAGTAAACCCATCCCATCAATATTAAAAACAAGTTCAATAAAAAGTGAGCCCGAAAAAATCAAAGTTAGGTTACTTCCGAAACCTGTAGCAATCGGAATGAGTGAATTCCGGAATGCGTGTTTGAAAATTGCATCCGAAAAACTCAAACCCTTGGAAATTGCTGTCCGAACATATTCTTTTGCAATTTGATCAAGTAAGCTATTTTTCATTAGGAGTGTAAGCACAGCAAAACTACCTACCACATAACAAATGACAGGTAAAAACATATGAGCAATTCTATCTTTAAATTTTCCCCATATGGTCAAATCTTCATAAAAATCTGAAACTTCATGCCCAAGTGGGAAAAATGAAAACACCTCACCCGATGCAAATATATACAAAAGTAACATTGCAAAGGCGAAAACAGGCAATGAATAGGTAAAAAAGATCAAAAAACTAGACACAAAATCAAAGTGAGTTCCTTCTTTTAAAGCCTTTTTGATTCCAAGTGGAATACATATGAGGTATGTCAGAAAAAAACCAGAGAGACCAAAAAATAGTGATACGGGAATTTTTTCTAAAATCAAATCGCTCACTTTTCTTGAGTGTAACCTCGACTCACCCAAATCAAAACTCAAAATTTGTTTCAGCCAATAAAGATAAGCGATGGGTGCTGGTTTGTCTAGGTGTAACCTTTTTTTTATGAGTTCAATTTCTTCAGTAGAAATTTGTTTTGTGGATGCTCCCGCTATATTGGAAGAACCTTTGATTTTTGCAATTTCACTATTCAGCGGACCACCTGGTGCAAAATGCGAAATCAAAAAAACCAAAAATGTAATCCCAAATAAAGTTGGAAAAATAAGTAAAAATCGTTTTAGAAAGTATTTCCACATAATTGTAAAATATTATAAACTGGTTACCTTATTCCACTGTGTTTCTAGTGTTGGGATATGGATATAATTAGGATTTATCCTTTTTATCTTTTCGATCACATCTTTCATTTTCTTTTGTTCTTTGGTTTTTTTGTAAACTTGCGTGAGGTTGTACAAAATAGACAGGTTTACGTCTGAAATTGAGTGCGCTTTTTTCCATTCGAGTTCTGCTTTCTCAAAATTTTCCTGTTTATAATAACAATAACCCAAAATGGAGTGTGAGTGAAAATGATTTGTCTTAAATCGATTGTAGGTTTCGAGCAGATGGATTGCTTTTTCATATTCCCCCGAATAGGCCAAAGCTTTACCATATGATAATTGTGTATGTAAATCTCTTGGTAAAATCGAATGTGCCATAAAAAATGAATCTGCTGCCGCTTTAAAATTTTTATTTTTAAGTGCAGAGTCTCCAGCTTCCTTGTGTTTGTTGAACTCAGGAAACCTTGTAGAAAGTTGAAAACCAAGCAGGGTGATGTCATCCATAGGATCGGTTCCCATCGTATATTCTTTATGGTTTTGCAAAATAATATCTACGGTTTCTTGGATAGAGAAGTTAGCGTATCTTTCAATTTCTGCAATGAGTTTTTCCTCACCATACGCCAAACCTTTGTCATTCTCAGCTTCTGTAAGTCCATCTGTGTATAAGAATAATTTATCACCTGGTTCTAACTGGACAGAATAATCTTCATATGTATCCCCGCCATCAGGGAACATTCCAAGAAAGGTTCCTTCTCCTTCCAAAACCTCTGCTTTTTTGGTTTTGTTTCGAAACAATATTGGTCTAGGGTGACCAGCAATCGAATAGGTTATTTTATAGTCCTCATGAATCAAAACATAAACACAGGTTGTGTATCCTTGTTGTTTGACTAAATCCAAAAGTTCACGATTGATATTTTTGAAAGTTTCCGATGGTTTTGATTTTTTAAAGTTTGAGAATAATAATTTTGATAATGCCGTTATAAAGGCTGCAGGAACTCCATGACCAGAAACATCACAAACAGAAACACCTAACTTATTTGAGCTGTAAGGAAAATAATCGTAATAATCTCCACTCACTTCTTGCATTGGATAAAATGCAGTCCAAAACTGAATTCCATTCCAATCTGGAATAATCTCTGGTATCAACCCCTTTTGGATATTTTTTGCCAATCGTAAATCTTTAGCGATTGATTGTTGTTTTCTTTCTAATTCTTGTTTGAACGATTTTAAAACTTCTACCGCAGCTTCTAAATCTCTATTTTCAATGGCAAGTTCTCTTGATTTGCCAACCACATCCTTCACATCCACAATCGAAATTTCTTCTGCGGCTGAATCGGATCTGGAAGTAATCATCACCTTATGTTTGTTTGATACTTCATCCTTTGTCAATCGTGACCTAGATAATTGTAAATTGGCTCCAGACCATTCCATTTCGTATTCGTTGCTATCAGCACCAAATTGAATTTCATCGCCTAGTTCCTTGTGCGACATATGGATTCCAAAAAGTTTGGTCCGTAACATTTTTATGGAAAAATTTTTAAGTTCAAAAAGTACGGTTAGGCCATTTAGCATTCCCTTAAAAAATATTGCATCATACCATTTTTCTTGGTATTGGGGATGGTAATTAAAAACAAAGATTACTTTCTCTTCTGAAACAAAATTCACATTGAGATAAACGGCTCGAGTTAATCGATTGATTAAAATCGGAATACGATGGATCATTTCCGTGATATTGATACGAGAGTCGTCTAACGGAAGTAAATCGTATGCACTTGTGATTAAACTTTCTGTTCCCAAATGGTATAAAATGGCTGAAATATCAACCGATAAGGAAATAAATTGTATAAGCCTGTCTTCCAATTCTTGGGATATCCAATAATTGGAATCTTTTAAAATTTTTAAGAAGATTTCTTCCTCCAAAAATTCGCTGAACGGATTGTTACCTGGGACAATTTTGTTTTCTCTCATAAAAACTTGTATGAGCCCGGAGATACGTTTTGATGAGATTTCCCTACCTAAATACAGAATTGTTCCTCCTAAAGGCCCACGCCAGACAGTTGGTAAAAAATAATTTTCAATCGATCCCTAGGCAATAGATTTTTCAATGGAGATATGATTTGGTTTCTCCGATTGGTTGGAATTTTTTTCTTGAGTTTCGGGCTTCTCATTTCCACACAGGGTGAGGCTATCGAAGAAGGTGAGTGGGTTTCCCCTAGCAAAATGGAACCTTTGGCCCGTGCACTCTACCTCTCTTATGCGCCAAAATCCTTCCGATTGCCAGTAGGAACAGAGGTTTTGGAAGACAAACGATTGGGTGAAGCTGTCATATCCCATGCAACATCAGAAACCAGCCCATTTTCACTCAAACTCGAAACTTCTGGATTCAAACATTACCAAATTCTAAAAGAAGAATACACACTCGAATCAAACGAGAACAGTGTTCTTATAAAATTCCGCTACACTCTGAAACCAAAATCGGATCCAGTGTCCAAAACTTTGTTTTTGTTTTTTGGAAAATCAGATTTGAACTTTATTAAAAATCAAAAACAAGATGTGGTGATCCCACCTAACAAAAAATAGATTTATTTTTTGGATTCCATTAAAACGGTAGCCATGACCATCACCCCTTCACTTCGTCCAAGGGAACCCATTCCTTCCGAAGTTGTAGCTTTTATGGAAACACAATCCAAAGGCAAATTCACAATTTCTGCGAGTGACTGAACCAATCGCTCTCTGATCGGGCTTATCTTTGGATGATCTCCCACATAAGTACAATCCACATTGACAAGTTTGAAATGTTTTTTTGCCGCTAGTTCCAAACTTTTTTTTACGATCAAACTAGAATTCATATTTTTATATTGTGGGTCTGTATCAGGGAAATGTTTGCCTATATCGCCGAGTGAAACAGCTCCCAGGATTGCGTCTGCAACAGCGTGTAACACAACATCTGCGTCGCTATGACCAAGCAAAGCAAATTCTGACTGTACTTCCACACCTGCCAAAAATAGCGGACGGAAAGGTTCCTGGATTAGTTTATGAAAATCAATTCCATTGCCTACTCTAAACATAATACCTACTTTTTGTAACTAAGTTCCAACATTCGGTTCACAGATTTTTGTGCCAATTGAATGACTTCATCATCCAAAAAAATCTCAAATTGTTCGTATAACAGTGCGTCTCTCACTTTTTCTAATGTGATTTTTTTCATATGTGGGCATGTCTGGCATGTGGATACAAATTCTTTTTCTGGAAACTCGGCGCGTAAATTATCACCCATCGAACATTCGGTTACAAGCATGATTTTATCTGTTTTAGAACGACGGATAAAATCCACCATTTGTGAGGTTGAACCAGAAAAATCAGCCTCTTTCACTACATCTTCATGGCATTCAGGGTGGGTGATGACAGTCAAATTACCAGGAAACAATCGTTTTGCGGAACGAATATCCTCTGGTGTATACATTTCGTGAACCATACATTTGCCTGGGTGGGTGATGAGTTTTTTGTTGGTTTCATTTTGTACATTGCCTGCCAAATATTCGTCTGGCAAAAAAATAACAGTGTCGGAATCCATAGCATTTACAATTTGTACTGCGTTGGCCGAAGTACAACAAACATCTGTTTCAGCCTTTACTTCCGCCGAACAGTTGACATATGTTACAACGGGAACCCCTGGGTATTTTGCTTTGAGAGCCCGCACATCGTCTCTTGTGATGGACTCAGCCAAAGAACAACCAGCTTTAGTATCTGCAATCAAAACCTTTTTTGTGGGAGAAAGTATCTTTGCGGTTTCCGCCATAAAATGCACCCCATTAAAAAGGATCATTTCTGCAGTTGTATCCTTTGCCATTTTGGAAAGATACAACGAATCGCCAATGATATCTGACACTGCCCAAAATACATCGGGTGTCATATAATTATGGCCAAGCAAAACTGCATTTTTTTCTTTTTTTAAACGATTGATTTCTTCTGCCAATGGCAAAATCCTTCCTTCGATTTCATGATCCATAAAAATGGGTTTTAATTTTTGGACTAACTGGTCTTTGGTGACTAAAGACATAGAGCCCTCCTATTGGTTATGATTAAAACGGGTCGGAACTAAGGTTTGTTCCCGTTTCCGTAAGCCCAGATTCCGGCGGTGGGGTTCCGCCATTCAGACGAGCACATTGGTTGAAAGCAGTCAACCAAGTAGTTTCTGCCGAACCGCCTTGTGTTCGTTGCGCCCTTCGGTAATCGGCTGTGGTATTAAAAGACGACTTACCACAATTTTTCGCTACATTGTATAGGAAATTCGCATTTGTAAAACAATCAAAGTACAAAATTGCCACCGAGTCGGAACTTTTGTCTGCTGGTAAAATTTTACTCTTGAGATTGGAAATTAGGCCAGGGCAAACAGAAACCCCCGAATCAGGCGCAGCCACACAATTGCCTTCGCTCAAAATAAACCTTTGACAGGCCGCCTCTGTAGGGTTACCAAGGGTGAGTAGAAAACTAATTAACTGTGGATCCACACTCTCTTTTGGTTTGGGGCGACATTCCACGATCCAAAAACAAATGACCAAACAAAAAAAAATCACCCTTGCATTCATTCTGATTCTACTGTTTTTGCTTTTGGCTGGCTTTGTCTATTTCCTTTTTCTTAAAAAAGATTCACCCCTCTCTCAAAACCCAACCTCCTTCGATGCAAAATCAGAAACCACTTGGACAAAGGTTCAATCCCAGCCCCAAATCCTTGGTTCAGAGGGATATCCCGAAGACATCCGCGATTTTTTAGAAACCATACGCGGAAAGGAATCCTTCCAATGGAATGGGGATCGTACACGGACCTATCAATATCTAAAAGAAAATTTTCCTGATGAACGAGGTGATGTGTTATATGCCATTTATGTCGCTTTTATGGAATTCAATTCCAAATCAGAACAAATCCAAAATTTACAAGAATTAACAGACTATGAGAGACTAACAGAGATCAATCGGTTAAAAGAAACAATATTTCCTGAATCCATCGCCAAACGAATTTTTCTGCCACACCCCATTACAGCAAAAGAAACCCTTCTATTATTTATGCAAGATTATGTTCATAAAAATCCCTACAGTTATTCGAAAGAACGAAAACGAGCATTTTTAAAGAAAAAAAAAGAACTGTATCAGGGTGATCGCTTCGAACATAGTTCTTGGGAAAGTTCAGAGTTTAGGACAAACCTCATCCAGCTCATTTATGGACGCGAAATGGAACCTATGACAGAATTGGAAAAAATTTCCTTCGTGAGAGACAGAATCGAAGAACTAGATTCTGATTTTTGGAATTGACAAAGCAATTTACGCACCCCCATATGAAAGGGACAATTTATTACATTTTGAGTGGTGGCATGAAAAATATTTTTTTCTCAATTTTGCTAATCGGATTCCTTCTGCAGTGTAGCAGCAGCCCTAAACGTCTGGACAATAATGAAGATTATATCTCAGATTCTGGTGGATTGACAAGCCAAGAGTTGGTGAAAGCCGCAAACAAACTTGCTGACGAAATTGGTGTTTATTTTCAAGAAAACCCACGGGAAGATGGGATGTTTTTAGCACACTACCCTACCCGAAACGACACTTCAGAACAAATCCAAACAGAACTTTTTGACAATGCATTTGTTTCTAAACTAATCAAAAATAAAATTTTCACTGTCCGCACAAAAACAAGAGAACAATCGTTAAACGAAATTCAATTCAGTTTGAGTGGTCTTACATCCAACAGGCTTTCCATTGGTAAACTAAAAAGCCCCAATTTTTTTGTTCGTTGTGACATCAATGAAAACATGTTCACATCCGATGGCGAAAAAATTGTAGAACAATCCATCAACATCGAATTGGTAGAAGTGGAAACCACTATTGCCGTTTGGTCCGAAAAAGTATCATACAGAAAACTAGCGGTTCGTGGGAACAAAGGTGTGGGTTGGTAAATAAATTTCATCTTCAAACCAAATGAAAATATTAATTTCTATTTCTCTTTTGCTACTTGGTTGCGCCAGTGATTACAACAAAATCATTGAAGCAACCGAGTCGGCTTATTACGGTCAGAATTACGATTCTGCCATTCCAAAAATCCGCGAATTGTATGAAGGTTCATCCAATAAAGACAAACTTCTATTTTTGATGGAAGCTGGTATGATCTTTCATACCAAAGGCGATTATGCTTCATCCAATAAAGCTTTTAAAGAAGCAGAGGGGGTTGCTGATAATATCCGTGTGAGTTTGACCCGGTCAGGGCTGTCATTTGTGCTTTCCGACAACGAATCCAATTACACAGGTGAAGACTTCGAACGTGTAATGATCAAGTTTTACATTGCTTATAATTACCTTCTCATGGGCGAATTAAACAATGCCAAAATTTATTTCCGACGGCTCGACTTTGAATTGAAAGAAATGAAGTTTTTGGCCGCAGAATACCGACAAAACAATGCGGCTCGTTTGATCGATGCCTACGTATCCGAAAGCCTCGGTCGGTACAACGATGCGAGGGTTCAGTATAAAAATATGGAACAAATCATCGGTAAAAGCCAAAACCTCACAGCCGATCGTTTTGTTTTAGCCCTCCGTGAGGGAGATAGTACCGACCAAAATAAATACGCATCAGGGCGTGGAAATGTACAAGCTTACAATCGTTCAATGCAGCGAATAGGGCTGAACGTAGAACGTTTGAGTGAAGTCATTATCATCCATGAAGCAGGCAAATCTGCAATCAAAAGTTCTCGTGGAAGGTTGATCGAAGACGAATATTTTGCAGTAGCTTTACGCGGAGCCGTTGAAGTCGCCTTACGTAACAAAGGTGCCAGTGCCTCACTTTCTGGAGCGCTTGCAGCTCTTGCCATTGCAGAAAACCCCATTCCTATTTACAAAATGAGGGACGAAAAAGGTGCCAAACCAAAAGGTTATTCCATCAATGGAGTGGACGTTGGGTATTCGGACATTATGAACGATTTTTCAGACACAGCCATTCACAATTTTAACGACAATTATAAGATGTTAGTCACAAAAAATCTAACATCACTTGCTGTGAAAATTGTGGCTGCGGTGATTGCTTCAGAAGCCATGGCTCGTGCCGTAGAATCCAAAGGTAAAAATGGTAATGAATTGGTTTCAGGGCTCATTCGTGTGGCTGCTGGGGCAGCAGCTGGTCTTGCCATCTCACAAACCATTGCTCCTGACTTACGTTGTTGGCGAACCATTCCTTCTAACTTCCAGGTAAAACGTGTATTTTTAGCTCCTGGTGAGTATAGTTTTAAGATGGATGCCCAAGGTTCCACACATAACGCACCTTCGAGGATCGTTGTGGAAGAAGGCAAACCGCTTTACATTCCGATTCGATCCTACCGCAATTAACCGATGCTAGAGGGAGCAAATTCCCTCTAGTTTCAATTAGAATCATCATACACTAATGTTTTTTAATTTATTCCGTTTTTCTTCTTAGAAACGCAGGGATATCATAATCTTCGCCATAATTTTGAAATGGAGAAGTTGGTTTTTGATTAGAAAAACTTTTGCCTGTTTGGCGGATTCCACGGCTTGATTCTGAATCCTTGTGCAAACCTTCGTTGCGTTCTTCAACCTTTCGGATATAAACAGAAGGGGAAAAGGATTCTTCCCCACCCACAACTTTTTGTTCCCGTTGGTATTGTTTATTTTTTTTATGAAAACCTGTAGCAATCACAGTCACTCGAATCTGATCGGACAAACTTGTGTCTTCATTCAATCCTATGATGATATTGGCATCGGGATCCGCTTGTGCAGTGATGATTTGACTCACCTCGTTCCATTCTTGGATGGTAAGGTCACTCCCACCTGTAACATTAATGAGAAGTGACTTGGCACCTTGGATACTGGAATCTTCCAAAAGTGTGTTGTTAATGGCTTGTTCCACCGCCTCACTCACCCGAGAATCTCCCCTACCTTCCCCCACTCCAAGGATTGCATCCCCAGTATCCTTCATAATGGTTTTTACATCGGCGAAATCAACATTGATGATTCCTGGATGATTGATGATATCACTGATTCCTCTCACACCGTTTAACAAAATATCATCGATGACTCTAAATGCCATGTCAATCGGAGTGGATTTATCCACGACTTGAAAAATTGAATCGTTCCGAATCGTAATGAGAGTGTCTACATTGGCGCGGAGTTGGTCTATTCCTTGTTTGGCAAGCTCAGCTCTGCGTTTCCCTTCAAACGAAAAAGGTACTGTCACAACTCCGACAACTAAACATTTTAATTCTTTGGCAATGGCTGCGATCACAGGTGCCGCCCCCGTACCTGTTCCACCTCCCATACCCGCAGTGACAAAAACCATATCGGCACCTTTTAAAACAGAAACGATTCGTTCCTTATCTTCCACGGCCGCTTTTTGACCGAGGTCGGGATCACCACCGGCACCCATCCCACGAGTCACTTTGTTACCCAATTGGATTTTTGTTTCAACAGGCGATTTAAGTAACACCTGTTCATCGGTATTCATTACAATAAAGTCTACACCTGTCATTTTCGAATGAACCATTCTGGTAACTGCGTTCATTCCACCGCCACCAACTCCAATGACTTTAATGACTGCTGGGCTTGTTTTTTCTTCTTCTAGGTACAACATAGACTTTTTCCTTAAAGATTGTTCTCCATCCAACGACGAACCTTCTTCATCCAACCATCTTTTTCAGAATTGGAATGTATGTTTCTTTGTTCCAAATCCTGTATTTTTGAACTGTATTTTATAAGACCAATGGCAGTGGCGTATTCAGGCGTTGAAATTTTATCCACAAGACCACTTAAACCCGCAGGTTTGGCTCGACCCACACTCAAACGGAACACTTCTTCAGCCAAAGTATCGATGCCTTGCAAAAGTGAAGTGCCGCCTGTTAAAATCACACCTCCCGCCAAACTTGACTTAAACCCTGAACGAACAAGTTCATGATCGATCATCTCTAAAATTTCGCGAACCCTAGGTTCCAAAATTTCCACAAGTTCTTGCCGAAACACAGAACGAGATGGCCTTCCTGATATGGAAGGGATTTCCAATTTTTCGGTTGGATCTACTTGGTCGATGATGGTGTGCCCATATCTTTTTTTTAAAATTTCAGCAGTTTCGGTGGTTGTTTTTAAGCCAATCGACAAATCACTTGTGATATGAAATCCACCAAATGGCACCACAGAGGAAAACGCAATGCCACCATCCACATAGATAATAATATCGGAAACACCAGCACCAATGTCAACCACCGC
The DNA here is from genome assembly GCA_029310945.1 of Leptospira sp. 96542. GTDB lineage: Bacteria > Spirochaetota > Leptospiria > Leptospirales > Leptospiraceae > Leptospira_A. Next base: position 78,756 of record JARJFC010000012.1, on the reverse strand, counting down.
TGTTCCTAAATCTTTTTCGCCTGAAGTGAGAATTGCTTCGGATGATGCAAGGGAAGAAATTACTCGATCCATTTGGATAAGACCCGCTTGTTCCACACAACGATCAATATTATTGAGCGATGTATTTCCGCAGGAAACAATATGAACTTCCGCTTCTAACCTAACACCAGTCATACCAATTGGATCTTTGATATTGATTTGATCATCCACTTTAAATTCTTTGGTGAGTACATGTATGATTTGTTGATCATTGGGTACGTGTACGGCTTGGGCAGCTTCCACAACTCGCATAATGTCCGATTCAGATACGATTCTTTCTCTATTCGTAACTGCGATGATTCCTTTTTCATTAAAACCATGTACCGATTTTCCAGAAACATTCACAACTACCGTTGTCACTTCTTGTCCAGCCATAAGTTCCGCATCACCAAACGCCTCGACGATGGACTTCGTTGTGGTTTCCACATTCACAATGGATCCATTTTTGATTCCGTTAGAAGGATAAACTCCAGTGCCGATGATTTCAATCTCATGTTCACCTACGAGACGTCCTATCACCACTTTAATGAGTGATGATCCTAAGTCGAGAGCGGTAATGATAGGTGCGTCTTCTTCCATCATTTTAATGGTACACTGCGTCCTCACCACGAAGGTCGATTGTGGTAGCTTGGATGGACTCAGCCTCTAAATAAGCGAGTGATGCATATAATTTTCTAATTCCGTATAAATTCAATTTGTCGCCAAAGTAAACTTTGATACGACTAGGGGATTGTAAAAACATCGTGTATTCGCCGTCTTTTTCAACAAGGATTTCAGAAATTCGAGTTTTGAGAGTTGGGTAGGCAGTTAAGGCTTGTCGCATTTCTTTTGTTATATCAAGAATCCTTGTGCCCTCAATTTTATTTTCTCCCATTGGAAAATTACCAGTAATCACAATTAAATGATCGGATAAAACTCGGTTTTCGGAGAGTATCTCCAAATTTTCATCCACCTCATAAACGGAAGATCCAATGTGCACTACAAATTCAGCAACCCTCTCTTCAATATGAATGTTCAAAAAACCTTCTGGATCCCGCCGAACTTTGATTTTCCGAATCCTTGGGTGGCTCGAAAGTTTGGATTCATATCCCTTCCAATCCTCACCCACTCCCTCTTCTGAGGTAACTCCCAAATACGAAATTACGTCAACAGGAGTCAAAACCACCAAACCATCGAATACGATCTTTTGGATGGGTTTACTCGGCTTCCCCCACCGGAACACAAAACCCAAGGCAATGATCCCTGAAACGAGGAGAACGAGTGGCACAACTAATTTACGCCCAAAACGTTTTTCCGCTGTTTCTGGGGGGGTGTCAACCATATATTGATTATGTCACATAGGTGGTTCGTTTGGAAAGCATTTCCAAACATTTAAATGGTTTTGGGCATAAAAAAAGGCCAGGCGAACCTGACCTTTCCAATCTTCACTAAGGCGATTGTCTTAGTTTTGAGCTACTTGGGAAGCCTCTGTTTGGAGACCCATAGAAACTCTTTGGTATTTTTTAGCCTCTGCTTCCAAAGCCGCAGCTCGTTGCAAGAGAGCTTTTTTCTCGTTGTTTTGGCTCACAATCTTACCACCTCGTGTAGCACCTGCCCTTTCACGGAGCGCTTGTGCCAATTCCATTTTTTCTTTGGAGATGTTTGCAAGGTACTCAGAGACAGCCGATTTTTGGGCTGGGGTGGTAGCTTGCTCAATCATAGCAGCTTCCAAAAGCTCCAATCTTTCGTTTGTATCAAGTGCTTGGAGGTTTGCGGTTGCAAGTCCAAGAGCCAAAATCCCTGTTGCGATCATCTTTGTTGTTTTCATGTTAAATCCTCTCTATGGTGGAGAACCTCTTTCGATTCTCTCTTTCTGTATGTTTGACTATAAGAGTGTATCCAATTGGATTAAATTCAATCGAAAAAATTCATAAATTTTCCAAAATTCCGCTAAAATTGCAAAAAAATCGATCCAGCAGATTAAATTTAATCAAAATTGGATTAAATTTAATCAAGACTCCAAAAACATGCCTCATCCCAAGACGATTTTGGGTTTTTTGGGCTTTGCGAATGAAAAAATATGAAAAATAGGTGGGGGAAATGGCGGGAGAATCCCCCCGCCTGCTGGAAAACTCAGTATTTGGTCTTGGTATAACTCAATTTTTTATTGAGGATAATGTCCACGGTGGTCAATTCACCTGGCCTAATCACAATTTCTGAATTTTCCAATTTCATCTCTTCCATAAAACTCGCACGAATCTCGTATTTGCCTGGTTTTAGGTTTGTGAACCAGAAATACCCATCTTTATCGGTGGTGACCTTAAAGATTTGGTTGGTCGAAACCACCGTTGGCATGTAGATCGGGTGTTTTTCGATTGGATTGTCGAGGGTTTTGTAAAAAACACGACCCTTAATGGCACCAAACCCATCCATCGAATTGATACAATCCAAAGTGGTGGTTTGTTTGGCGATCACTGCTGCCGCTGTTTTGTACACAGGGTAATTGTCTGCGAGAACTTCAATTTGGTGAACCCCTGCAGGCAAACGATCGATTCTGATATTGTAAACATCCCCAGGTATAATGGTTCCATTTCTGGAAGTGGACCCCCAGATTTTTGATTTTTCTGTGGTGATGGATGATTTGTATTCCTCTCCATCCACAAGCACTTTCAAAGCACGGACGGTATCTGTCTTTTTGGTGGTGCCGAGTTTGCCCTGCCTGTTCAGAAGGTCATAAGGAGACTTTGTTGCTGATCCACCATAGGTTTTGTCTTTGATGATGGATGTTTTGATGAGGATATTGCCCGTTGTGATGGATGGCGGGGCGGGTGGCTCCACATTCACAATCGGTGGGATGACAACCGTCGTCGGGTTTGGCGGAGTTGGCTCTGGTTCCACGACCACGACAGGAGGAGTTGTGTCTGTATTGTTTTCCACCACTGGTGGCGGGGTGATTGGTACGTTTACGACCACATTCGGAGGAGTCGGGGGGGGTGTTTGCGGCCGAGGTGAACCTGAGAGCATGATGCCCGCAGCATTTCCCGAAACCTGAGGTGTTTGTTCATGGCTGAATTGTTTTGCCATTTTCACCGTATCTTTCTGTGCCACAAAGAATGCTTCTAGGGCAGTGACCACCTTATCATTGTTTAGGTCGGCTGTCTCGAGGGCATTTCCAAAATTATAAGTGAAGATCCCGTGATTGATATTTCCACCTACCTCGATAGAGGTTTGGTCCGCATCGGAAGAAGAAATCACTGCTTTGTCTTGGAAAAAGTAATCTTCTGGGTTTTGGCGTACGACCCCATCGTTGCCCTGTGCAATGGGAACTTCGGCTGCACCACGTGTATTTTTACCTTTTTTGGCAATCCCACCCGAATAACAACAATCCATGACGAGTACTGTTTTTGGCGATTTGATATTCGAAAGGAATTCGTTCAATTCCTCATCAGAAATATGAGGGCGATCATAACAAATCAGATAATTGCGCATTCCATTTTTGGCTTTTGCGTCTTTCATGTACATCCCATGACCTGAGAAGTAAATGAAAACGGAATCTTCTTTGCCTGCCTGTTTTCCTAAATTGGAAATGGCATTTTTTACGTTGTCACGGGTGACCATGGCGCCGAGTAGAACTTTTATGTCCTTAAAATTGCCCTTCTTTTGGATTTTATCCTTCAAAAAATTGGCGTCCGCCTCACAGAGATTCAACTCAGGAATCTTCGCCGTATTGCCCTTATAGTTGGTACCGATGAACAAAGCATATCGGTTTTGTGACCAGATTGGCGATGTTGCCAAGTACGTGGCCAAGATGGTTAGAACTATGTTCCGAAAAGAAAACATATTTATTTTTCCTCTACTGCAGATTGCAGGGAAATATTCTCTTCGATCGAAATTTGGAAATCAATTGGATTTTTGTTTTGCGGACAAAAAACGAAAGACTTGGGGGAGAATTTTTTGCTGAAATTCTTCGTTCACTCGTTTTTCTCCTCGGCAGTCGTAATGGATATTATCTACAAAAAGTTCCGCGGGGTAGGAAGAATCAGGAAAGAAAAAAATTCCAACACTAGGGTGATTGTGGAAAAATTCCTTCAAATAAGGCAAACGATGTTGGGTATCGGGCATTTCTTCTCTTTCTTTCATCCAAGGCATGTACACAAACCCAAATTGGATGCCTTTCGATTCTGTGTACTGAATCAGATCCTCTAGCACCTGAAAGTCGGGCTTTGGAAAATTTTTTGGTGGGGGCATTTTCAATTCGTTGTTTAGTTCGGCACGGATGGTTTGCCTTGCAAAGAGCACAAGTTCTGGTTTGATCCTGTTGGAAATATTGTATTTACCTAAATGACGATTGATTTGGTCTTCAATGGTTAGATTATCTTCCAACTGCGAACTGGCTGGTATACAAAGCCCTGCTTCGATGTTGGCACATTCATCGCAAAACTGAGATTTTGTTTTGTAATCCGCATTGACTTTCCAGTTATTTAGGCTTAGTACGTTTCGAATGGCACCATGGTATTTATAAGATTCATACAATAGTGGAGCTGCTTTCGAAAGAATGTATAACTCCTCTACACCTTCATATTGGTGCATGAGCTCACGAAAGGAAAATTGGTGGAGGTATCGATGACCAAAAAACTCCCAAAGGATTTGGTTGGCATCCTCTTGTTTACCACTATAACTGATAATATTTGGTTTTGATTGCGATCGAAAAAAGTTTTTTTCCCAACCTTCATTCCAACGTCTGCCAATGTATTCGCCTAATGTTTCGTTTTTTGCAACATTTTGTCCATCGACATCGTACAAAGGTGGGCCATAACCAGTAGAGTATAACTTTGGTGATGCGGTAAATAAAACCATTTTGGGTTTTTTATTACCTTTTTCTAAGTATTTTTCTAAAAAGAATTTATAATATTTTGGACCCATGGCGGGCAATGAATGGTTATAAACAGAAAATTCTTTCTCGTTTAGTTTTGGGTAACCAGCAAGAGCCATGGAGCGTGAGTCGCCCAAAATGATGATGTCTGCATCCGCTTTACCCGATTCTACATAATCTTTTTTTAAGTTTACAAAAAATATTTCTGGTTGTTCCAGATAATGAATATTTGTGGAACGTACAACTACTTCCAAAATTAAAAAAAACAATAAACTAAAAACAATACCCCAATATCTAAAACGCAAAATAAATTACCTCCTTACCAAAAATCCCACGAGTAAGGATTAAAAACCCAATAAAAGAAATAACAAAAGCCTGAACCAGAGGATGGGTTAGATACACCCAATACCTTTCCTTCTTAAAATAAGATATGCCGTCTATGATAAAAAGTGGTAAACAAATTTTGAACACTTCACCAAACAACGCCCAGCTCCCTTTGATTCCGTTGGCTGGATTTAAATTCCAATCCCAAACAAATAAAGTTTTCTGGAAATACAATAACATCATCGAGGCGTCATAACTTCGAAAAGCAATGGCACTAAAGGAAACTAAGGTATAAACAAGAAAGCGAGCACTTAAACCACTAACAAAAGACCAGAGTTTGGCTGAAATACCTATAACTTCATTTGTTTCTTTCACTTCTTGTTTTTTGGAGAAAAAGACCAAATATGCGATTGTATAAACACCTTGTAAACAACCCCATGTGATGAAAGTCCAATTGGCTCCATGCCATAGACCAGATAGAAAAAATACCAAAAGTAAATTTCTGTATTGTTTTAGTTTGCCGAACTTACTCCCACCCAAAGCTATAAATATGTAATCACGAAACCAACGATTGAGTGTCACATGCCAACGATTCCAAAACTCAATTGGATTTTTAGAATATTCGGGAGTTTCAAAATTGACAGTGAGTGTGACTCCGAGGAGCCGAGAAGTTCCTAAAGCGATGAATGAATAACCAGCAAAATCACAATACACTTGAGTTAAAAATGCAAAACCTCCTACAAACACCTGGGATCCATCTACGTTGTTTATGATTTCTGGGTTTTGGATGTACAAACTTTTCCCAGCCAAATACACCTGGTCAACAAAGATGGCAAGGTTATCAGCCACATAAACCTTCATAAAATACCCAAGGAGGATATCCCAAAAGGCCAAAGGCAAAACCTCCCAAGTGGGAAACTTTGGTTTTTTCAATTGTGGGAGTAAATCAGAAGCTCGTTCGATGGGACCTGCCACAAGTTGTGGAAAATAATTCACAAAGAGTGCGAAGTCTAAAAAATCTTTTTCTGCTGCGATTTGTTTCCTGTACACATCGATTGTGTACGACATGGTTTGGAAGGTGTAAAAACTAATACCCACAGGCAATACGATATTTCTGAGTAGGTATGTGCTGGAATCCGTTGCTTCAGTCCCACCCAAAAACAAAACCAAATGGTTCCAAGAGTCAATGAGGTTACTCGCAAAAAAATCGTAGTATTTCATTGTGAAAAGAAGACCCAAATTAGCCACAACAGAAATGGCCAGATACACACGGCGTTTGGTCTGGCTCTCTGCAGTTTCAATGGAACGTGCAGCCACATAATCGATGATGGTACTTGTTAGAATGAGGATTAAAAAAAACCACTCCCACCACCCGTAAAAAAAATAAGAGGCGAAGAGTAACCAGACATTTTGAGCCCTAAGTGCCCATTTCTGCTTTTTCGCATACCATCCAAAAAAAAGGAAAATTGCATACACAGAAAGAAAGAAGATAAGGAATACAAATGTATTAAAAAGCATCGATCTTCGTAATCATTTCTGGAGGATGGATTCTGTAAAAGTGAAAAATGCACCCATATACCAGAATCTTATCGTTGACCCAAAGCCAATTTGGCGCGAGTTTGTGAATCGTTGGAACTATTAACAGAACTAAAAAAACGGTTTGGGCATTCCGAATTCCGACCGGGGCAAGCAGAAGCCGTAAAATCCATCCTTTCTGGGAGGGACACTGTTGCGATACTCCCTACAGGTGCCGGGAAATCTCTGATTTACCAATTTCCAGCAAGTTTACAAACCAAAAAGATAACTCTCGTTATATCCCCACTCATTGCGCTAATGAAAGACCAGATGGACTCATTACTCGCCAAAGGAATCCCTTCTGCTTATTGTAATTCCACCATGGACGAAGTGGAACAAATGACTGTTCTGTCAAAAGCGGTGCGGGGAGAACTTCGCGTATTACTCGTTTCACCAGAAAGGGCTTTGTCACAGGGATTCTTTCGAATTTTCCGCGAATTGGATATTTTTTCGCTTGTTGTGGATGAAGCCCACTGTGTTTCCCAATGGGGGCACGATTTTCGCCCAGAATACCGACAAATTCATGTTTTGCGAGAAAAACACCCAAAAGCAGATTTTCCCATTTTGGCACTCACAGCAACGGCCACCAAACGAGTACAATTGGATGTACAAAATGCATTGGGAATGTCAGATGCAAAATTGGTTCTTTCCACATTCTTTCGACCCAATTTGAGTTTTTCTGTGGAGTATCCTAGTTCCGAAAGGGAAAAAGCAGACCGCCTCCTGGAGGTTTTGGAACCCTGGAAAGATGGGCGAAAATTCCCAGGTCGCGCCATTGTTTACTGCGCCACACGGAAAAAAACCGACGAAACCTATGAACTCCTGAAGGATTTTGGGTTTTCTGTAGGGAAATACCATGCAGGAAGGACAGATGGGATCCGAGAACGGACACAAAATGCATATGTGTCAGGAAAAGTGCCCATCCTTGTTGCCACCAATGCATTTGGTATGGGAATGGATCAACCTGATGTTCGTTTGGTGGTTCATTACCAAGTTCCCTCCTCTCTCGAAGCATACTACCAAGAAGCAGGAAGGGCAGGAAGGGATGGAAATCCTTCCCAATGTATTTTATTTTTTAAAATGGGAGATGTGGCCACCCAAGCGTTTATGTTGGCGAAAGAATCTAACTTCAAAGGTGGAGACACATTACTAACATATATCAAAGATTATGCGAACAAAGAAGTATGTCGCCAAAAACAACTTTGTGCTTATTTTGGCGAAACAATCGATGCGTGTAATTCATGTGATATTTGTTTGGACAATGGTAAAAACGTACACAGAACTCGATTTTTAGAAACGGAAATCGCAAAACAAAAGAAAAAGGAAGAAAAAAGAGATTACCCGATTTCTGAAGATGAGGAATCTATAATATTTGAATTTTTAAAAGAACACCCGTCGGTTTTCGGAAAAACCATCATTGCTAAAACCCTTGTGGGAAAACGAACAAAGGACGTACTTCGTTACCGAATGGAACGAAATCCTTTCCACGGAAAACTAGATGGTTTGCCAGAAGAAGCTGTGGTTGCCAAACTCGAATCTTGGGTGGAATCAAAAAAGGTTTTGGTTTCTGGGAATAAATACCCTAAACTCTATCTACCCCAATTTGGAAAACAAATTCGGAAACAATCCAAAGAGGAAAGTGAAACCTCACTCACCAAAATCAAAAAACCTCCCACTTTGAATGCCCAAATTTTACGCGAACTCATGAATTACCGCGATCGTAAATCCCGCCAACTCAAATGGAAAAAATTTATGGTCTTTCAAAACCCTGTTTTAAAAAGAATTGCGGAAAGAAAGCCAAAAACCTTACGAGAGTTAGAAGCTACAAAAGGTGTCGGACCTGCGAAGGTGGAACGATTTGGTGTAGAAATACTCGGGATTCTTTCTCGTTTTGAATGATAGTTTTACGACATAAACAGAGAACCTATTTTTTACCAGATCCAATCTTTTTCAGGAAATTCCCTTGAAACTTTCTTCCCTCCTTAGATTCTCATCTCGGGGGAAGGGATGCCAAAAATTGCAGGAAGGATTGTCACTCACAAGGATGAATTTACGGGGACAATCGAATTTGATACGGATACTGGTCTCATCACTGCGGTACGCACGGGTTTAGAACCAGATGCACAAACGTTTTCCGATGATTGTTTGGTATTTCCTGGTTTTGGGGACATCCACATCCATGCTCGTGAAGATGTCACTGGTAAACATTGTTATAAGGAAGATTTTATCTCTGCGGGCAATGCCGCCATCAACGGTGGAGTTTTGCATGTGGCAGATATGCCAAACAACCCACACCCACCAATCGATGACAAAAGTTATACGGACAAATTAAACTTAACTAAAAAATCACCAATTCATATTACACTCTACGCAGGCATTGGACCTGAAACTAAACCCTTAAAACAAATTGTTCCCTATAAAGTTTTTATGGGGCCGTCTATCGGCGAATTGTTTTTTCATGACAATGCAAGTCTTGAAGAAGTGATCAAACACTATGAAGGTTGTGATATTAGTTTTCATTGTGAAGACCCAGAAGTTCTCATAGAAAATCAAAACAAACCCACCCATGAAGAAAGACGACCCAAAGAAGCAGAAACATTAGCAACGGACTTTGCTTTGTATTTAATAGAAAAATATAAATTAAAAGGCAAACTCTGTCACTATTCAACGAAAGATGGTTTGGAAAAGATCATCGCTGCAAAAAAACGTGGGGTAAATGTAACCTGTGAAGTTACGCCAACACATTTGATGTTTGACACTGATATGTTGACCGAAGTAAATCATAAATGGTTTCAAATGAATCCTCCGCTACGCGGACCAGAAGACCGTCAGGCCATGGTGAAAGGAATTTTGGATGGTCACGTTGATTATCTGGCAACCGACCATGCCCCCCACTCCATTGAAGAAAAACTAAAAGGCACAAGCGGAATTTCACAATTGGATACTTATGGGTTATTTGTCACCTATATGATATTAAAACTAAATATCCCTGTGCGAACAATTGCAAAAATTTGCGCAAAAAACCCTGGGGATTTTGTTTCCAGATACCTACCCGAAACTTTTGGTAAAGGGTTTGGAGAAATTACAGAAGGTTTTGCGGCCAATTTTACAGTCTTAAATTTAAAAAGACCTACAAAATTTCAGAAATCAATGATCAAAAGTAAATCGGGTTGGTCTCCATTTGAAGGTTTCGAGTTTCCAGGTTCAATTGAATCGGTATATTTTTTAGGCAAAAACATAAATGCAAAGTGAAAATTTAGAACCAAAATTTCTACAAGAAGGTTTAACGGTCAGATCATTACTGAGCGAGTTTCCTGATAGTTTCCAAGTATTCAATTGGAACGGGGATTTTATAAGTGCAACCGAACGATTTGCACGCTCACTTGAGTATCCAGTTCATGAATTAAAAGGCAGATCTATATTCAAATTTGTTCACGAAGAAGATCGCGACAACTCTAGGGAGTTATTAACAAATCTTAGAACAGAAAAAAAAATACTCAACTTTGAAAATCGTCTGGTAACAAAATCTGGAGAAGAAGTTTGGATCATGTGGCTTATCATTCCACTCCACCAATCCAAAATTTTTATCGCATTTGACCGTGACATCACAATTCAAAAAGACATATCGTTCCAATTTTTGAGACAACAGCAAAAATACAAATCGATTTTTGATAACCTACCGATGGGAATTGCCATCACCGATGAAAAAGGCAAAATCATCGAAACGAATAAAAGTGCCCGTGGTTATTTCGATATAAAAGATGGAGAATCTTTAAATAGAACCTTAAATATTCGCAAATACACTCTCATACAACCAAACGGAAGTAAAGTGTATCCACGTAACTCCAGTTTAATGAAAGCACTCAAAAACAAAGAAGTGGTTCGGAATATGGAAATTGGGCTCATCAAAGAAAATAAAATCACTTGGTTTGATATTCTTGCTACTCCCATTCCTTTGGAAAATTTTGGGTTAGCAGTTGCATTTTTGGATATCACCCAACGAAGACATGCAGAAGAAAAAATTGCCTACATGGCTTTTTTCGACCAACTCACAAACCTTCCCAATAGAAACTCTCTCATTGATAAACTATTCCCGATTTATGAAGAAGCAAGAAGGCATGGAAACTTAGTTGGAATTCTTGCAATCGATTTGGACAATTTTAAATTTATCAATGATTCTCGTGGCCACGACTTTGGAGATAAAGTGATAAAACTCGTTGCGTATCGTATACGCGAAAGTATTCGGGTTTATGATATCATCTCACGCCAAGGGGGAGATGAATTCAACGTAGTTTTACCAGACATTTCAAACGAACGCGATGCTGCAGTTGTGTCCGAAAGTATTTTGGACGCAATGAATCATCCCTTTGTGATTGATGGCGAAAAAATCTTCGTAAACATTTCGATTGGTATCGCCTTATACCCAACAGACGGAAAAGATTCAAACACTCTCCTGAAAAATGCTGACAGCGCTCTCAATCTTGCCAAGGCCCAAGGTAAAAATTGTTTTGTGTTTTTTACAGAAGAAATGCAGACCGTTGTTGCGGAACGCCTTGAAATTGAAAATAGAATGAGGATTGCAATCATTGAAAATCAGTTTACATTGATGTTCCAACCGAAAATTGATTTGTACACCAAACAACCGATTGGCGTAGAGGCGTTGATTCGCTGGAAACACCCTGAACGAGGTTTAATTTCACCCGATATTTTTATTCCCATATCAGAAGAAACAGGAATGATCCTTACCATAGGTGAATGGGTGATAAAAACTTCTATCCAAACTATGCGTAACTGGTCAGATAAAGGTTTGAACGGAATTTCAATGGCTGTGAATATTTCCACCAAACAATTCAAACACGAACGTTTGATTGCAACTATAGCCGAAAACCTCAGACTGTTTAAAGTGAACCCTCATGATTTAGAAATCGAACTCACAGAAAGTTCTGTTATGGAAAATGCTGATGCTGCGATACGTATCATGCAAGAGATCAGAAAATTGGGCGCAAAAATTGCCATAGATGATTTTGGAACTGGTTATAGTAGTTTGGGGTATTTAAAAAAACTACCAATTTCATCCCTCAAAATTGACCGTTCCTTTGTATCTGAGATCGTCACTGACAAAGATTCCAGAACGATCATTCACGCAGTGTCCAATCTAGCACATAACCTAGGTTTGAGTGTAGTTGCAGAAGGAGCTGAATCAAAAGAACAAGTGGATTTACTCGAAGAAAGTGGTGTTGATATCATACAGGGTTTTTACTATGCCAAACCAATGACGGCCGAAGATTGTTTTGAATTTCTGCGAAACGGTCCAGTAATTTCGGATTGACCCTATCAAGGATTTTACGTTTTTTACAATTAAGGATTTTGTTTGAAACTTTCAGTAAATTGGCTCAATGAATTTGTTCCCATTTCAAAACTAACTTTTGAATCGGTACTCGAAAAAATTAACACTTCTATTTGTGAAATAGACGACGTGGAAGAATTTAAGTCCCACCTCACGTCTGTCATTACGGTGGAAATCCAGAGTTTGGAAAAACACCCGAACGCCGAAAAACTACAAATTACCAAAGCCAAATCGAAAGACAAAGAATACCAAATTGTCACCGCTGCCACAAACGTGAAAAAAGGTGACATTGTTCCATTGGCGTTGCCTGGAACCCAATTGGATGGGAAAGAAATTTTGGATTCTGAACTTCGTGGAGTTCCATCCCAGGGCATGTATTGTTCAGAAAAAGAATTAGGGCTAACCTTAGAATCGTCTGGTGTTCTTATTTTTCCTGAAGGTACGGAACTCGGTGTTTCTGTACGAAAACTTTTTTTATGGGAAGACACAATCCTCGTTATCGATAATAAATCCATCACACATAGACCTGATCTTTGGAGCCATTTTGGATTTGCGCGCGAACTGGCATCTCAGTTAAAACTTCCTCTTTCCTCTTTTCCCTTAGAATCAAAAGAAGAATTTGGTTCAGATAACGGTGGATTGTCGGTGATCAAAAATGATTTGGCTCATGCCTATTATACTCTGGCGATTCAAAATGTACAAATTCAACCATCCACTGCAAAAATAAAATCTCGTCTGGAAAAATGTGGGATAAAATCCATTAATAATGTTGTGGACGTTTCAAATTATATCTTACTCGAACTTGGCCAACCTACACATTTTTTTGATAAAGACGTTTTGGGCTCAAATCAATTCAGTGTTTCATTATCTAAACCAAATGAAAACCTACTCTTGTTAGATGACACAACTCCAAAATTGCCTGAAGGAATTTTACTCATTCGCAATGGAGAAACTCCTGTTGCCTTGGCTGGTGTGATGGGTGGAAAAGAATCAGCAGTTTTTGAAAATACAAAAAACATAATAATGGAATCTGCCATTTTCAAAAGAGAAGATGTAAGGTCTACTATTCGCAAAACCAATATCCGAACTGAATCGGCAGTCCGATACGAAAAGGGATTGGATAGTTTTACATGTGTACCTGTGATGAAACGTGCAATCCAGCTACTCAAAGAGAACGGAAACCCACAAATTCAAGTTAGTTTACCCCAAGGTTTCAATCATACAGAAAACAAAGAAGTTAAGATCACTACAAATCTTAATTTTTTACAGAACAAACTTGGTAAAAATATTACCCTAATCGAAGTATCTGAAATTTTAGAACGTTTGGGTTTCCAAGTTTCCACCAATGGAAATGATATTTCAGTCATAGTTCCAAAGTTTAGACAAAATTATGATGTGACCATTCCAGAAGATTTAGTGGAAGAAATAGGCAGAACCATAGGATACGCATCCATCCAAACTACACCAGTTTCACTCGCAGTAGAAACACCAATACGTAACCCACTCCGTGAACTTGAGAAAAAAATAAAAACATATTTTAGCTTAGAACTTGGCTTTCACGAAGTTTATAACTACTCTTTTTTTTCTAAATCAGATTCTGATTTAGAAAAAGAATACCAAAAAACAATTTTAAAAATTGCAAACGAAATGCCAGATGAACATAGTTTTTTACGAACTAGTTTGTATCCTGGGCTCATCAAACAAGGCACGGTCAACCAAGATCGTTTTGATAGAGTTTCCATTTTTGAATTAGGAAGAACCTATCATAAATTAAATGCTGACAAATCGCTTGCGAACGAGGAACGATGGTTTGGTTTTTTTGAACTCTGCCCTCACAAAACGAATGAAATTTCACCCATAGAAAATGATTTTTTAAAATTACGAGACTCAATTTCCAATTTGATGGAGTTTTTGAATTTAAAGAATGCCATTTGGCAAACCACTCCAAAATCGCACTTTCATCCTAATGCAAGTTTGGAATTGTCCTTCGAAGATAAGAAAATCGCTGAGCTTGGGATCCTACACAGTCGTTATGCGGACTCGTATGGTTTAAAACGTAGAGCTTTAATGGGAAAACTTCATATGGAAAACATTGTAAATCTTTGGGAAAATTTTGGAAGGAAATCCCATTTTATTCCTCCATCCAATTTTCCAGAAGGGCAACTTGACATCTCCTTGCTTATGTTAGATGGTGAACCTACAGACAAATTTATAGGACTTGTAAAATCAATGAACATCCCAGAATTAGAGTCAATGTGGGTGCAGACTATCTTTAAAGGGGAATCGGTTGGAGAAGGGAAAAAATCTGTCACTTATCGTTTCCGCCTTATGTCATATGACAAAACATTCACACAAGAACGATTCAAAGAACTGTCTGACTCGCTAGTCAAACAAGCAGAAGCAGGCGGCTTTCAACTCCGGTAATTTTGTTTTGACAAACCAAATTTCATGAGTCTCAATCATTCGAACTTATGAAATTTAGGATCACAATTGTTTGTTTGGGTCTGATTCTAGGATCCTGTTCTCGGTTTGAAATCCACAGATACATGAGTGACGAGAGTTTCATTCCGCAAAAAATTGATTTTCTCATCGGTTCTCCGAACGCACTAGAACAAACCAATATACAATGGAATCCTCTTTTTAAAAACAATCTGAGTTTGGGCTTTATTTCAGATCATGTTTTTTTAAAAATTAGAGCCACAAACGATACAAATTCTCCCAAAGTCATAATGGACCTCGGAAATCCACATCTAGACAAAGTTAGATTATTTGAAGAGGGAGTCGAAGAACCAATCAAAGAAGGCGGAGATTTTATTGCTCACTCACAGTGGGATGTATTTTCTAAATCTATAGCTTTTGAATTAGATTGGGAGGTCGGACAAACAAAAACATTTATTTTAGAAACAAAATCATCATCAAACATGAGTTATCTGATACAATTTTATCCTAAGGATACTTTTTATTTAAAGGAAAACTTAGAAAACACCATACTTGGTTTTTTTTACGGAACTATTTTTATAATGGTTTTTTATAATTTATTCATTTATTTTATATTAAAAGAATCAGCTTACATTACTTATTCTATTTCAATCTTCTGTAATCTTGCTTTGCAGGTATATCTAAATGGAATACTCAATCAGATCATCACACTTGATCATCCAGAAATTCATAATCGGATTGGCAGTATCATTGTTAGTTGTTCCGCCATTTCAGGCTGGACATTTGCACAACAGACTTTAAATTTAAGAGATTATAATCCTTTTGCAAATCGAATCATTCAGGTTCTAAAATTCGGAACTTTGTTTTATATTTTAGTTCCCTATTTACATATTCCCATTTCAGTTGCTGTTCGAATCGGCAATTTGATCGCACAAATTTTTGTTGTGTCGGTGTTTATCATTGCCTTACTCAATTATAGTTCAGGAAATAAACAAGCACGAATGTTTTTGTTTGGTTGGTCTACCTTACTTTCGGGAATTCTATTGTATACAATGATGCAAAATGGTATTTTACCAGCAAACTTAGTGACTCTCTATTCGAACCAAATCGGTTCCACATTGGAAGCTGCCATTTTATCTTTAGCACTTGCAAATAAAATCAATATACTCAAAGAAGAAAAAACAAAAACCCAATCCGAAGCACTCCAAACTTTAGAAGAAAAAGTAAGAGAAAGAACGAGAATACTCGATGAATCACTTACGTTAATAAAAAAAGATTTGAACGTTGCAAAAAAAATTCAAAAAACATTATTTTCTGAAATCAAAACAAATGATCATAGAATTAGTTTTCATTCGTTTAACCAATCTATGTCGGAAGTCGGCGGAGACTTTTATGATCTTACCAAAGTAAAACCTGATTATTATCGTATTTTTGTGGCTGATGCAACAGGTCACGGAATTCAGGCTGCTCTCATTACAATGGCAATCAAAGCTGAATATGAATCATTAAAAGTAATTTACGATCATCCTGATGATTTGGTTTTCCACCTAAATCAAATTTTTATCAATAAATACAGTAATGTCCAAACAATCTTTACATGTGCAGTCTGTGATATTGATCTCAAACTAAAAAAATTAACCTTTGCATCCGCAGGCCACCCAGACCAAGTCCATTTGCGAATTGATGAAATCAAAACACTGCCGCGAACTGGAAAAATCATTGGGCTCATGGATCACACTCCTTACCGGTGTGTAGAACATTTCATTGAAGAAGGTGATAGAATTTACCTGTTTACGGATGGAATTTTTGAACAGTTCAACGACAACAAAATACTTTTTGGCGAAGAAAGATTATACGAATTATTAAAAGAAAATGGAAAAATACCTCTCGAATCCTCCATTTCAAAAGTACTCGCGGAGTTGTCATTGTTCACTGATGGTAATTCAAAACAAGACGATATAACATTTATCGGTTGCGAAATTCAAAGTTTGACTTAAGTAGTTTATAATGAATTATCAAAATCTCCCGAATTTTAAATCACCTTTTATCCATCCAAATGCTACTTGTTTTGGCATGACAGAATTTGGCGAAAGTGTTTCGATTTGGCCAGGTGCTGTAATTAGAGCGGATATGAACAAAATAAAGTTAGGTGACTTTGTAAACATCCAAGACAACTCAACCTTACACACCGATTCTAAAAGTCCAATTCAAATTGGCGACTGGACTCTAGTTGGTCATAACGTGATGATCCACGGTTGTAAAATCGGAAGGGCCGTCCTTGTTGGCATTGGCTCCGTAGTTTTAGACAATGCAGAAATTGGGGATGGTTCGCAGATTGCCGCGGGTTGTATGATACGAGGCGGAAAAAAAATCCCACCTAGATCACTCGTGGTTCCAAACGGCTCTGATATAAAAATTTTTCCTGGAAAAGCAAAACCTGAACTTACTGTTGCAGGTTGTATTGAATATGCTCATTTATCAGAAAGATTTTTAAAAAATATTTTTGTTCCTTTTACACAAGAAGAAGAAAATCACTTTGTTTCGCAGGCAAAAGAAATCATTCTCAAATTAGGAATTTAAATAAAAAAGATTATTACCAAACATTGAATTAGTTAACCAATGTTTGGTGTAATTTATCTTCTACCTTCGCGGATTTTTGAAGCAAATTCTTTTGCCATTTCTGTTCGCATTTTACCTTCAGAAAATCGACGTTTTTCCAAGTCTGTAGATAAAACCAAAGGCGGAACAAATTTCGGTTTTTTATTTTCATCCAAGGCAACAAATGTAAGATAGGCGGTAGTTGCTCGAGTCATTTCTCCCGTATAAGGGTTTTCTTTATTCACCTGAACACCAACTTCCATCGAAGTTTTGCCTACATAATTTACCATTGCTTTTAAATTTACATGATCCCCAATTTGTATCGCTGATATAAAATTAATTCGGTCAATACTCGCGGTAACTGCTTCACAGCCAGAATGCCTTTGTGCTGCCATAACAGCGATCAAATCGATCCAACTCATAATTGCTCCACCAAATGCCGTACCATAATGATTGGCATCGTTGGGCATAACAATATGCCTTGTTTCAACAGCGGAGTTTTGCGGCGATTTCGATTCCATATTTGATCCTGATTTTGACATTCTTAGATTTATAAATTTTAATTAAATGGAAAAGTTCTAACCACTTCCAGTCAATCCTAACCCAATTTTCAGCGACAATTTTTAGATTGAATTTTGTTCTTTAATTATGATTGAAAAGAATTGATGGCCAAAGAGGATTTAGTTTATGGGGCACAACCATGACCATTCTCATTCTGGCCACGAAACTAAAAACTTAGTTTTGGCTTTTTTTTTAAACTTTGGTTTTGCGGTTTTTGAACTAATTGGTGGATTATATTCCAACAGCGTAGCCATCGTTTCGGACGCAATACATGATTTTGGTGACTCACTTTCTTTAGCACTTGTTTGGTACTTACAAAAATATTCCGATCGCCCTAGTGATGTAAAATTTTCCTTTGGTTACAAACGTTTTTCTCTATTAGGTGCTATCATCATATCTGGCATTCTATTAATTGGAAGCTTTTTTATGATCATGGAATCCATAAAAAGGATAATATCGCCAGAAGAAACAAATTCAATTATTATGTTCTACCTTGCCATTGTGGGGGTGATCATCAATTTGTTTGCTTTGTTTCGTTTAAAACATGGCAAGTCATTTACAGACAAAGCAGTGTATCTTCATTTTTTAGAAGACGCTCTCGGTTGGGTTGCAGTTCTCATCGGTAGTATTCTGATGATCTCATTCAATATTAGTTGGATTGATCCGATGATTTCCATCGGTATTGCTTTTTGGATACTATGGAATGTGTATAAAAATTTAAAACAAGTGATAAGGATCTTAATGCAAGCGGTTCCAAACGATTTTGAATTGGATCATTTTATTTCAGATCTTAAATCCATTCCCTTTGTTTTGGATGTACATGAAATTCGCGTTTGGAGTTTGGATGGAACACAACATGTAATGACTATGCACATTGTAACAGACGCTAAATTACAAGACCATAAAAAAGTACGAGATGAAATAAAAACTCTGGCTCATAATTTTGGCGTGGAACATTTGACGATCGAAATGGAACAACTGGGAGAGAGTTGTGGGTTGGTCAGGACGTAATTATCGTACAATGTCCCGCCCGATCTGGCCTTAAGTGGGGTTATCCACCCTCACACCCAATGCCTCCATTTATCAGCCACCGAATAAAGGAACCCCCTTTTCAATATTAAATTTTTATTTTATAAAAGTTCGCATTTTTAAAAGTTTGGTCTACTTCCGAGGCAAAAGGATGTAAATCAATCCTTCTGTTTGTAAAGAATTTGCAACTTCTTCTGCTCTTTTCCCCGAACCAAGATAATAATCCAATCTCCCTTCCCCAACAATCTCCGACCCACGATCATGAACAAATGTTAATTGGTAATTTCCGTTCAATGGTTCTGGTTTAAATTTGAGTATTAAAGGAAGCGCTAGTGGGTATTTTGAATCCATAGCAACAGAATGGTTAGGCACAAGACGTATCCCCCCACTGCCCAAATTACCATTTTTTGCTTTTTTGAAAAAAACATACCGATCATTCGAGAAAATTGCGTTTGTCACTTCGTTGGGATG
Source organism: Leptospira sp. 96542 (assembly GCA_029310945.1). GTDB lineage: Bacteria > Spirochaetota > Leptospiria > Leptospirales > Leptospiraceae > Leptospira_A. Next base: position 59,521 of record JARJFC010000012.1, on the reverse strand, counting down.
AATTTTTGCACAATCGGACAAATTGTACGGTTTTAGACTCGCACAAATCCCCAGAAGAGATTTGGCAGGACTAAAATATGGTTTCCCATTATCAGAATCATATACGATCCGAAACGAGGACAAATCTGGCATTTTTATAAATGCAGAACCTTCCAATTGCGCCAGGTGCAAATCGACTAACCTCACATAAACGATTGGCCTAATATTATTCCCTTCTTTTGAAAGTTCTAAAATTTCTTTTCTCGTTTTCTGGAGATAGCATTTTGATTTAGGAGTTTCGAGTATGGGATACTGAAACTCACCCGTGGGATAATAACGCGCTTCGATCTCTACTTCATAGTATCCAGTTACTTTCGTTATATCTTTTTTTACTTCGATCTGGTGCAGTTCAAAATATTTTTCAAATAAAAACTTTCTCTCTGCCAAATATGGCTCAGATAAAATAGACCGTAAACGAGCGAACGAATCCCGGATTTCCTTTTTGTTGTATGTTTTCTTTCCGATCCGAAATTCCCATGGTTTTTGAGTGCGATCTAAGTAGGCTTCGCTTTCGGCAATGGCCAAATCCAAAGCCCCTCCTGGCACAATCATATCCTCCAAATATAGAAAGGAACCCTGTGGTAAGGATTTTGGTTCCACCGCCAGAATCCCCAAAACAAGGAGAAACTGCAGACAGATTACGATGCAGAAATGGGCTTTCATCAGAGATAATTGGAAAAGGATTCTGAATTATGTCCCATAAAAACCCCTTAGCTTCCATGTCGATACGTTTTTCCGATTTCGACCTTGACTTCTGGAGCTGTACCAAAAGTCTTTCTAAAAGACCTCATATTTTGCGATCATATATAGATATTAATTAGGTGTTTCATGAAACGTACATTCCAACCGAGTAAAATTAAACGCGTGAGAACTCACGGATTCCGAGCCAGAATGGCTACCCCAGGTGGGAGAAATGTGTTGGCCAATCGAAGAAAAAAAGGCCGTCATAAATTGACTGTTTCCGACGAAAAAATCGGGAGAAAGTTCTAGGATAGAGGCCTTCCTTCGGAGACTCTTTGCGACAATCATAGGATCAAGGAACTCTTTCGCAACAACCGAAAATTGGGCAAACCTCCACTGAGGATGCTTGCTCGCAAAAACGGTCTTACATCTGCCAGTTTTCTGTTTTGTCCTGATAAATCACACAAAACAGCTGTAGAACGCAATCGTACGAAACGGCTCCTTAGAGACCTGGTGAGAAGGCATCTGGGTAGGTTCCCCCAAGGGATTGACCTCGCCCTCATTGTCCAAATCCAGTTCGCAAAACTATCTCCCCAGGAACGAGAGGATTTTTTCCTCTCCATTCTTAGTAAATTCCCATGAATCGGATTTTTTTGTTTCTTATTTTTCTCTATAAGAAGCTGCTCTCTCCGTTTTTACCCCCTGCTTGTCGCTTCACTCCTAGTTGTTCCGAATACGCCAAACAAGCGTTCGAAGAGTATCCATGGTACAAAGCTTTCGCACTCAGTGTTCATCGAATCTCAAAATGCCATCCTTATCACGAGGGTGGCCACGACCCGTTACCGAAATCATATAAGAAGAGTTAAATTATGCAAAACGATACTACAAATAGACAAGGAAGATTATTTTTAGCCTTATTCATCAGTTTGGCTGTATGGATGGGAATCAATTATTTCTTTTTCCCACAACAACCCCCCAAACCGAAAGTGGTAACTGAAACTACTTCTGATGAATCTAAGAAAACTGAATCCGAAAAACAAGCGAACACAAACGCGACGATCAACCCTGCTGAAAAAACATTAACAATTCCGAAACCTGTTTCGTCTGCCGATATCAAAACTTATTCAATTAAAACCGATTCCTTTTTGGTAAAATTTTCATCAATGGGTGGTCGAATCACAGAATATTATATCAAAGACCATAAAGAGCCAGATGGTTCGGAATTTATCATTGCAAAAGATCCGAAATTCCAAATTGAATTTGATGGAAAAACTGAAAAAGCGGTGGAACTCTCGCGAGGCAAAGGTTTTGATTTTAATCTAATCGATGATATCGATACCATTCCTTCATCACCTTACAACGCCATTAATTTTAATTCTAAATATGATGAAAGTACGAAAACCATAACCTTTGAAGCCCCTTCTTTGGATGGGAAGTATACAATCCAAAAACAATTTCAATTTTTTCCTTCTGAAAATTATTTTAAATTCAAACTGAGTTTAAAAAACATATCTTCAGAAACGATCAAACTCGCAGCTGGAAATTCTGACTTATATTTACGATCTTTTGGTTCGCTCGGTCCATTACTCAAAAACAAAGAAGATTTTAACGACAGAGACCAAGCACATTACTTCCGTTATTACTACTTAGATGGAAGTTTTAAAGACCATGTAGATAGCACAAGTACACAAGGATTTCTTGACAACTTCTTCGGATCTAACGATGGAAAAGATACAAGGTTCGAAATCAAAAAAGGATCCAATGAACGAGTAGATTTCGTTGGAACTGGTAGCCGTTATTTCATCGGGGTTCTCGATCCATTGGAAGATAAACCTGCAGGAGTTCTCCTTGATAACAGAAAAGGAAACGAAACAGGTGTTTTATTAGTCTATGATAACATCAAACTTGGACCAGGCGAAGCAGCGAATTTCGATTATGCTGCCTATGTTGGTGTTCGCGAGTTAGATGGAACAGCATTTCGAGACTCTACTCTCGATCCAAAAATCAATCAAGGGTCACCATTTGTTGGACTAAGTGAATCTTTAGACAAATCTTTCAACCAGGGGATTACCACTCCTCTCCGAAACGGTATTGTTTGGATATTAAAAAGTATTTACACTGTCATTCCAAACTATGGTTGGGCCATTGTTATTTTTGCCATACTTTTTAAATTAGCCTTTTATCCGCTTAACAAGAAACAAGCGGAATCGATGAAAAAGATGCAGGAATTATCTCCACAGATCAAATCGATTAACGAGAAATATGCTGATGATCCCAAACTCAAACAAGAAAAAACAATAGAACTTTATAAAAAACACGGCACAAATCCGATGTCGGGATGTTTGCCAATGCTCATCCAAATTCCAATTTTTATCGCTCTATATACCGCCTTTTCTGATACAGTTGATCTTTGGAATTCGCCATTTTTATGGATTAAAGATTTAAGTGAACCGGACACTGTGTTCACAACTCCAAAATTTGCCCTCATCGGTGCTATCAGTATCAACATTTTACCACTTGTGATGGTTGCGACTCAAATTGTTCAATCCAAAATGACTGTTGTTTCGACAGACCCAAACCAAAAAATGATGATGTACATGATGCCAGTCATTATGTTGTATTTTTTCTGGGCGATGCCAGCAGGGGTTACAATGTATTGGACAATGCAAAATATTTTGTCCATCGCACAACAAGTGTATACAAATAAGTTTGGAAAATCGCCAGACAAAAAAACAAATAACTTACCAGAACCAGCAAACAATACCAATCAAAATAGCAGACCTGGTTTTAGAGATAAATCCTCTAAAAAGAAAAAATGAAATTATTGTCTAACAAGGAAGACCAATATGAATAACTATATTTTTGAAGCCGAAGCAAAATCCAAAGGAGAAGCTGAGGATTATACTTTAGAAACCTTAAGACTACAACCAGGAGATCTACGATTCGAAGTTGTGGATTCTGGTAAATCTGGGTTTTTGGGAATCACACAAAAAAAACCAGCCGTTGTACGAGCGTTTGTTGCAAATACAGACATTCCATCTGAAAAAATAATCCATGGTGTTATCATCACCATCCTTAAAAAAATGGGAATCCCAGCAGAAGTGGTTGGTATGGGAGATGTAGACGGTAAAATCTACGTTGAACTCACCAGTAAAGAATCTGGTCTTATCATTGGAAAACGTGGCGGCACGCTCGATTCGCTCCAATTTTTACTTAATCTTATGGTGGATCCAAAAATCAGACACAATCGCAAAATTGTATTGGATATAGAGTCTTACCGCGACAAACGAGAGTTATCTCTCATCCGATTGGCAAAATCAATTGCAGCTTCCGTTATCAAATCTGGCAGATCAAAACTTTTAGATCCAATGAATCCGTTTGAAAGAAGGATCGTTCATATGGCCATCCAAGATGATGAAAGGGTTTTTACAAGATCGGAAGGAAACGGAACATTCAAACGTGTCCGAGTTATTTCGGCAAAAGAAAAACATAAATACAAAGACTTAGAAGACCCAAGCAAAAAAGGCCTTCCAGTAGAAGACTTTGCAGAAGGAGTCGAAGCAGAAGATCTTGACTGATACAATTGCGGCCTTGTCTACTGCGAGTGGCCCCGGAGCGATTGGTATCCTCCGGGTTTCTGGTAGAGCAGTTCTCGACATTGCCACGAGGGTTTTAAAAAAAAACAACAAAACACTCAATCCAGAATTTATATCCAATCAAAAGCGAACAGCCATTAGTTGTGATTTCCACGATGGTGACAAACCCATTGACCAAATTGTATTTATCTATTTCGAAGCACCTAACACATACACTGGCGAAGACTTAGCAGAATTCCACTTCCACGGAAACCCTATCCTTTTGAAAAGAGGATTACAAATTTTATTTGAAAACGGTGCAAGGCCAGCAACCAAGGGCGAATTTACCAAAAGATCTTATCTCAATGGAAAAATCAGTCTATCAGGTGCAGAAGCCATTGCAAGGCTCATTGAGTCAAGGTCAAGATACGAACTTGAGCTTGCGCAAAAGAATGTATTTGGCGAAATCACAAAACTTTCCTCAAAAATTCGGAGTGATCTAATTTCTTTAAAAGCTGAGTGTGAGGCCGAAATTGATTTTTCCACAGAAGATCTTACTTTTGAAAGTTTAGAACAAAGAAAACAAAGAATGATTTCTTTGAAAGATCTTTGTATAAAACTCATTGCAGATTCCAAAAGAGCCGAAACCATCATTCTTCAGTCCACAGTGGTTTTGTTTGGTGAACCAAACACAGGCAAATCAAGCCTAATGAATTTACTAATCGGAAAAGATCGTTCCATTATTTCAGATATACCAGGTACAACACGAGATTACATTGCTGAAGAAATATCGCTAGATGGAATTCCAATTCGGCTCATAGACACTGCTGGCATCAGAGAAACAACAGATAACATTGAAAAAATGGGTATCGAACGGAGTAAACGTGAAGCAGACAATGCTAACATACGTCTATTATTGGTAGATACTTCCGCACCAATGGATCCGGATCAATTCTTAGAATCGCAAGCCTTGCGTCTGTTAGGTTCAATCCTTGTAGCCAATAAAATTGATGCAAAGGATACCAGTTGGGATTCGAAGGTTTGGAAAGAAAAAGAATCTAAATTTGGATTCAGTCTAATGGAAATTTCTTGCAAAACCAAAGAAGGGATCCCACAACTTTTGGAATTGTTAAAAACAAAACTATCGGCAGAGTCTTCGGTGGAAGACATGGTTCTTTTAGAAGATAGGCAAATTTTCCATATCCAAAAAATAGAAACCTGTCTGACCGAAGCCGTACAACTTTTGGAAGTGGGAACCCCCGCTGAAATTTACATCCAAGAAATTGATGAAGCAATCAGGCAAATTGGAGAGGTAAACGGGGTAGTAGAAAATGAAGAGATTCTGGGTCGGATCTTTAGTAAGTTTTGTGTGGGAAAATAATTCCTAAAACTGGAAAAATTTTATATTGTCGAAACTTATCAATTTTATCTAATTGGGTGCACAATCCAACGAGGTAAATGATGAAAAAAATTCTAGTCATTCTTTCTATCTTCTCTTTTGCGACCTTTGGTGTCTTTGCACAAACCGAAGCAGACGAAGAACCCACTATGCAAAACGAAGAACCAGCCGAAACGGTAAAACCTAAAAAAGAAAAGGTTAACAACAAAGAAGGCGCTAAAAAAGAGAAAAAAAATAAAAAAGAAAAGAAGGCAAAAAAAGCCAAAAAAGCAAAGAAAAAGAAAGCTGAATAAGATTTTTTTTCCTGAACTGAGAACCCCTTAACCAAGGGGGTTCTCCATTTGTCATTATGAACCAAACCAATGTTTCCCTACTTTATTTTCGATCCGTCTGCCTCACACTAATATTCGTTATAAGTGTCCATTGTTCCACAAAAGTGGATCCAGTTTCAAAATCCGCAAATCTCCGCTTGGAATTAAATGCTGAAAATTTACCACCTGGTATCGTTGTATCAAAATTAGGTTATAAGGTTAATTTCTTTCACTGCCCCAAAGTTTCGAAAAACTCATGTTTTGATCCTATATTTACCATCGTATCTCCGCAGAAAGGGATACAAACAACTATAGAATCCACTCTACCGAATGTTTGGACACATATGAGCATCGCAATCACTGGATGGGAACATTTGCGAGGAAAATTTTCGCCAGGTCACAACCCGATTTGGATTCAAAATGAAGGACAATCAGAAATCAATTTTGCCTATACTTTCCATTTCAGAACACAAGAAAATTTAATTCCAAATGCGATTGGGGAAGAAGTAGCAAAAAAATTTGCTCCCATCCTTGTTTTTCATAAAGATAAAAAACACCTGCCATCCAATTTAGAAAAGTATGCTTCCTATCTGGAAACGAAAAATTATCCCCTACCCGATAAAGACATTCGGAAACGTTCACAGAAATTAAAACTTGGAAAATACATCGAATTACCTGAGCTAGATGATAAAAATAACGACATCCATTTATACTACCATGTAAGGTATGCGAAATCAACAGTTTCTGGAACGGATCCATTGGCTTTGCCTGGGTTTAGAGACAACTGGAATTATTGGTATGAACCAGGTAACGGTGATATGGTGGTATCTTATTGGATTTGGTATGACCAAAACATTGGCCCAACCAAATTTGGAAACATACACCAAGGTGACTTAGAATCCTATTCTTTACTTATATCGAAAGATGGAAATGCGAAAAGAATATTACTCACAGGACACGACCATGTTTTACTCGATACTAGTTTCGAAAACATAAACTCACTAAAAAACCACCCCATTTTATACATTGCGAAAGGGAATATGGGTGCAGATGGTGGAAATCCAACTTCTGCTTATGGTGGTTATACGGTAAAACTTGATGCAGGAAATTTTTTATTCAATTTTATTTCAGATCCTAGAGACATTTTTCCCTCTTTTAATCCGAACGAATCCATGATCATTATACCCGAAGGGATCAATCAAAATGACTTAATATCTGTGAAAATTGGTTCAGGAAAACCAAATGAAACCATATACGTTGATGCAAGACAAATGGTGAAAAAGTCCATTCGTAAATTGGTAGCATGGGAAGAACCAGGTTGGATTGGAGAACCTTCTTTCCAAGACCCAGACGGACACCACAAAGTGGATGATGACATTAAGTATATTTTTAAATTTGATGGAAGGATTGGCAAACACCCACGTAGCAAACTAGTTTGGAGTGAATTGACGCAATTCGGCGAATCTCCAGAAAATGCTCCGTTCAAAACAAATATCGAACAACATTATAGCTTTGAAAGCCCAAGGTTCGATCGAACCCACAGTGACCGCGAAGGCAATTATGGACCAAAATTCTTAGGCGATGCAAACACACCTCAAAGATAGTCGATGAGTTTCATTTCTGCTAATTCGTTTGGAGAAAATGGTTTTTCCAAAGAAACATAATCTAACAATTGTTTGTAAGAATTTGATTCTTTGTTTTCTTGTTTTGCCAAACGAATTGTGTATTTTTTCCAGGTTTTGAGAGAATGTGAAAACTTTTCGCGGTTTAGAAGTCGGGTGATGGATTCACCACCCTCTCCCCAAACAAAAGGGTTTGCCCCTGCTTTTAAAATGAGTTCTAAGGACTCCGTGGCATCGGCAGAAGCTGCTAAAAACAAGGCGGAGTTTCCTAAATCATCGTTTGCATTCACATCCAAACCTTTTCCGAGTAATAACTCCACTATGGATTGTAAGTTTCTTTCGCTAGCCAAATGCAAAGCATTTTTAGATTCATGATCTAAATCTGAAATTACCATTGGGTATTTTTCTAATAAATACAGACTTGCTTCAAAATTATCTTCAACGATGGATTCTAAAAAAATAGACCTCCCTTCTTCGTTACGATAAACCAAAACATCTTCATTTAACAATGTTTTTGCGAAATCCCATACAAAATCAAAACTAGGATTTACCGATTTATGAAAGATCGTATTTCCTTCTTTGTCACGAGTGAAGAGAAATTTCGATTCTGCCCATCGGTTTGGATTTTCTACCAAAACATTTAAAAAATCTCTTTTGTTCTGGCTAAATAATTCAAAAATAAGATTGCCCGAACTCCTGAATGGAAAATTGGGATCGGCACCTAACGCAAGTGCAGATTTGAATAAATTCAGATCGCTCATTTTCACAACCCAGCTTAATGGTGTTGTTCCAAACTGATCTAAGGTATTGGGATTTTCTCCTGTTTTTATCAATTCTTCCCATTCAGTTACAGAACCTTGTTTGCTTGCCGAAAAAAAATCCAAAAAACTACCTCTTTTGTTTCACTGGCAAACCTTTGTTTGCTTTACGAACAATGTATTTTTGCGTGAGGATTTTATCAAACCCTCGTTTTTTCTCAAATGATAAAAAAGAAACTTCTTCACGTTTGGGAGGTATAAGACTCATCGCTCGTTCCGAAAGTGCGGTGATGGTCAAACTAGGATTCACTCCTAAATTGACAGTGAGCATGGATGCATCACAAACATATAAATTTTCATAACCAAACACTTGGTTGTTGAGATCAATCACACCTTTTCCTGGATTTTCTCCCACAACACAGCCACCCATAATATGACCGGTGACAGGAGCATTTAGCAGCGTGTCATTGAGCGAACTACGAGGGATTCCACCAACAATCTCCGCCAATTTCCGAGTGAAAGCATTTGCAATGGGAATGTAAGATGGTGTGGGTTCCCCTGTAGACAATGCTGAGGTAATGGTTTTTTGGAACGGCCATATCATACGACGTTTACGTACCAAACGTACACTATTATCAACAGTTTGCATCACAAGTAGAATGATCGAATTTTTTGCAAAACCAAATGGATTGTGGGATTTTAAAAAATAAATTGGATGGCGAACCATTGTCCAAAGAAATTTAAGTGGCCTCGGAAACTTTCCTCCCCCATCCACGAGTATACTTGCAAGAACTCCAAAAAAATCCGAACCCTTAGAATAACGGACTGGTTCAATATGTGTGTTTTCATCAGGATGCACAGACGATGTGATGGCGATACCGCGAGAGTAATCTTCATGTTTACCAGATACGGTCACAGGAAGTACTGTTTCACTGTTGGTTCTCACTGTGTCACCTAACTTTTCCGATAATCGAATCATTTTGTTTTCTTGCTCCATTTTCAGGAGTAGGCCAACCGTACCCATCACCCCAGCAGATAACACAACGTTCTTTGCTCTAAATTTTCGTTTGGGGAAGCCAAAAAATCCAGTTGTACTATTTGTTTCAATTTCGTATCCAAACTCTCCACTTACCTCAGGATCAACTAACAAACGATTGTTTATTGGCACGAGAGAAACAACCTTAGACTCAGGAAGGATAACCGCTCCCAATTTTTCTGCTAAAAATAGATAATTTTTGTCTAAGGTATTTTTTGCATTGTGACGGCAGCCAACCATACAACCACCGCAATAATTGCAGGGGTTTCTGTCTGGACCATCCCCATCAAAAAAAGGATCCTTATTGCCTGCTCCGGGTGTTTCCGTCCGCAGATTTGTTTCGCTTAAAGCCGGTTTTTCGCCCTTTCCAAAATAAATCCCGACAGGGGTTTTCTGAAAGGTCTTTTCCTTACCAAATGTTTTTGCAGTTTCGAAGAGTAATCTATCAGGCTCCCATAGTTTTGGATTTTCAGTAACACCAAGCATATGTTTTGCGATTGAATAATATGGAAGCAAAACCTTCTCTCCACCCATCTTCGCATAAATTGGTGAATTTAAAACTTTCGATGGCGGCACATACAATGTACATGCATACACAAGGGAGCCACCTCCTACTCCAGAACCACTCACGAGTAAAAAATCATTTAAAAGATTGATTCTTTGGATACCATAAAAACCTAACTTTGGCATCCAAAGATACTTTCGCAAACTCCAATTTGTTTTTGGGAAGTCTGAAGATTTCCATCGTTTACCAGATTCGATCACAAGGACAGAATAACCTTTTTGCGCCAACCTATATGCTGATACAGAACCACCAAAACCTGATCCAACCACAATGTAATCATAGTCATACGTTTTGTTTATTGGAATGTTTTGGCTCATAGTTCTTTTTTCCTTTTATGGCTGTTAGAAGATTTCTAATTTCATATATTAAGAATTCTTTTCTGTCAATTCGCTCTTGGTTGAATTTTCAAAAACTTGTAGTCACAAAATTAGATATTGTTCCTTTTTTAGAATTAACGGAAACTTCACCATACTTTGAACCAGAACAAACAAAAAGGAATGTTATCGTTCAAATTTGGGAACGCTTATTTTTCCATTGAAATATTTCTTGCAATTACAATGAAATTGGTTATTTCAAACTTTGATGTCCCAAATGTACTTCAATGCCTGGAATTTTTTTTGCTAACTTAAATAACTTTTGCAAGGAATCCGCATTCTTTTTTTGATCTTTCGAAAAATATCCAGGAGTTACTTGATTCTCCCAACCGAATTTTGTGTGGCTCGTGTCTCCGACGATGAGCTTAGGACCTGACGTTGTCTTTAATAAAAATGCGAGACTTCCTTCGGTATGACCTGGAACATGTAAGATCAAAAAGGAACCATCTTTAAAGTAATCAATGATTCCTAGTCCTGTTTCTTTATCAATTTCCACCTCTTTCAGTTGAATGATTTTTCGATTCTTTTTTAGCAATTTGTCCGTTGTTCCCTTTACAAAGATATTTTGAAACATCGTATCTGTTGCTTCGTTTGGGCCTGTAATGACAGGAATATCTTCAGATAAATCATAAAGTCCAAGAATATGGTCAAAATGAAGGTGTGTTAGAAAAACAGAATTTGGAGTTTTTGGATTTTTGATCATATAATCTTTTAATGATTCTCTGATTTTTATCTTGCTAATGTTTAATACTTTTGCCAACAAACCTTGGATAGGCCATTCGTTCTGATCTTTTTTGAATTCACTTGAGAGGCCGGAATCAATAAAGAAAGTTCCATATTTAGGATGTTCGATGGAATAAAAATATATTTGAATGGGTTCTTCACCAGATTTGAGACCAGCCGACTTTGCCTTAGGATGATCTAAGTCAATTAAGCCAGATCGATCCGATTCCCAATCGGAAGAAATTATCTTTTGAAATTTTAATGATTCTTTGGAGCTTAACCAAAAATTAACGTCGAAGGTTGTGATTGCTGAGCCAGGTTGGATCGTTTCATAAGAATTGGACGTTACCGTAGTGCATTGTGCTATTGAAAAAAAAAGAATAACAACTGACATTTTTACCATATAATTTGCCCCTAAATCATAATTGGTTAAATCCCATTTCGAATCTACAAAAAAACTTAATTTCCCATTTTCAAAAAGGAGAATCAAATGATAACGGATGATTTAGAACTTAGAACATCTGTCTACAAACAATTGTATGGTTGTACATTAAAGAGAATGAATATGATTTGAGGATTCTAAGTTTGTTACTACAAGCAATTTTCTAAACCTCGGTTCATCGAATTATTTTCGATCCATTTAAATTGAAAAAATAATTTCACGTCCAGAAAAAAACTAGTCAACCGAACACTATGTATTTGTTTTTTACTTATGCCAGAGATTACAAAACAGATTCCATTACTACACCCTGATGGGACAATCACAGAAGAAGGCTGGGCACGACAACCCCATTGGATTTACAATAAAAATAATATAGCTGCGTCCAAATTAAGAATCAAGGAGTGGGATTATTATTCCGTTTTGTCTCCAGACAAAAAATTTGGCATCACAATTACCACATCTGATTTAGGTTATGCGGGGCTATTTGCTATTTGTTTTTTAGATTTTAATACTGGTAAATTTAGCCAAATAGACACTCTCTCCATTTTACCGCTTGGCAAAACAAACCTTCCGTTGGTTCATTCAGAAGGTATTGTGGAATTTGAAGATAAAAAACTCAAAATCCGATTTGAAACCAAAAATAGAATTCGAAATTTAGAATTTGAATCCAAAAATTTTATATCGCCCACTGGTCAAAAAGGCATCAAAGGCAAAATCCAACTCACAGAACCGAAAATGGATTCTATGAACATTGTCACATCGTGGAAAGAAAATCGAAAAGCATTTTACTATAACACAAAGGTCAATTGTATGCCAGCAAACGGTAGTTTCATGATCGGTGACCAAACTTTTAGTTTTGATCCAAAATATGATTTTGGAGCTTTGGATTGGGGTCGAGGTGTTTGGACATACAAAAACCGTTGGTATTGGAGTTCGGTTTCCGCTTATATTGATGGGAAACCATTTGGCCTCAACTTAGGTTATGGATTTACCGATAGAACGCCTGCTTCAGAAAACGTAATTTTTTACGATGGTAAAATCCATAAATTGGATGAAGTTACCTTTCAAATCAATACCAAAAATTATTTGGAACCGTGGAAATTTGTATCCAACAACCAAAGGCTTACTTTGGATTTTCAACCCATCGTAGATCGAAATTCATATATGAATTTTTTGATCATAAAAACAGAACAACACCAAGTATTCGGAACCTTCAACGGTGAAGTGGTGTTAGATGACGGGAAAATTCTAAAACTGAAGAACATCCTCGGTTTTGCCGAAGACGTTCTGAATTGGTATTAGTTTTACTTTCTACCCACTAGGCGGTAATAAGCAGAAAAACTGGCGGGTATAAAGATGAGTGAACCAAAAGTTCCAAACCCAAGCCCCCAAGCAAGTGAAAGTGTCATAGGGACAAGTAGAGGATCCGAACCACCGATGGAATAGGCTGTTGGAATCATACCTGCCATTGTAGTCATTGTGGTGACAAGTATGGGACGAAACCTTTCAGTCGAAGCAAGAATCAGTGATTCATACCAACCCATTCCTCGTTTCTGAAACTCTTGGATTGTATCCACAAGTACGATGGAGGCATTGACAATGACCCCTGCGAGGCCGATGATCCCAATCATGGCAAGAAAACTGAGAGCCTTATTTGAAATGATAAACCCAAACACCACACCTATAAACCCAAGTGGAATGGATAAAATAATGAGGATCGGTTTTTTGATACTATTGAAAATAATAGCGAGGATGGCAAAAATTCCAAACATCGCAAGTGCACCAGCCTTTGCCAAAGAAACCATTGATTTGGCAGTTTCTTCTTGTTCACCACGGAATTTAATTTTATAACCAGGGTATTTTTTACCAATGGATCCAAACTCATCCAAAATTTTCTGATTCACAATGTTGGAACTCGTCTCTTCCTCATTGACATCAGCAAGTACGGTGATGGCTTTTTCGTAATCATTATGATACAAAGCTTCAATACCTTGGACAACGTTTCTCGTTGTAACTGCCGTAATGGGTGTTAGGAGACCGAACTTATTGGAAATTTGGATTGAGTCCAAGTCTTCAAGCCCATCTCGAAATTTTTCATCATTCAAAATGACAATTTTAATTTCATCTTTGCCTTTGCGTAAATTACTTGCTTCCAGCCCTTCCATTGCAGTGCGCACATAATACGCAGTGGTTGCAGTATCAATACCCGCAATGGCAGAAGCAGTATCCTTCACTCTGATTTGAATTTCTTCACGTCCAACCTTATAGTCGTCGTTGATATTGATCACACCTTTTTCCTTGCGTAAAAAGGCTTTCATCTCTTCTGCAATGATCTTTAGGGTTGCATACTCTCTTCCTTCGATGGCAACTGTCACAGCAGCACCGATGGGCGGACCATTGACTACAAGATCCACCATCACCGAAATGGCATTTGGCATTGCCTTTAATTCTTTTTCCAATTCACCAAATATCACTTGGGCTGTACGATTACGTTCCGTTTCTGGCACGAGAATGATTTGTGCCATACCCAATTGTTCTCCCACACGTGTGAGTGGATCTGTTGGGTCTGTTTGTTGTATACCAACTTTTAGAATGATACTCTGCACTTCCTCTTTGGGAATTTTATCCAAAATTGGCTGGAAGTATTGCAGTTGTTTTGTGGTTTCTTGTGAAGAAAAATCAGGAGGAAACTCAGCCCTTACCAAAACATAATCAATCCCTTCTTTAGGAAATAGATTAAAATTCATAACAAACAATAAGGCAAACGATGATAAAAATACAAGAACGATGCCCAAAAGAGTTTTAAATGGGTTGCCGACTACTTTTGTGATGAACCAAGTGAATGCATTCCTAAGCCATTCAAATCCATTTTCCAAATTTGATCGAAACGATTTTCGAAAATTAGACCGATTCGGTTTTGCCAAATTGTTTGTGAACAAAGCATACCTTACTGGCAAAAGGAAAAAAGATTCAAAGAGAGAAAGTGTTAACGCCACAATGACCATAAAAGGAATTTGCCAAATGAATTTTCCCATAATGCCCGTCATGAATGCCATTGGTAAAAATGCAGCCACCGTTGTTAAATAAGATCCAAGAATGGGGATAAAAAGTTCACTTGCGCCCAAAACAGCCGCTTCTTTTGGATCCATATTCTGCGATCTGTATTTATAGATGTTTTCCGATATGATGATACTATTATCCACAAGCATGCCAAGAGAGATGATAATTCCAAGCATGGACACAAGATTGAAGGATACATCAAACATAGGGAATGCGATTGTTGCTGCGAACAAAGTCAATGGCAACGAAATACTTGTTAGGATAGAATCTTTTAAATTAAAAAATAAAATCAAAACAATGATAACAAGAAAGAGTCCTTGAATCGAATTAGTAATCACCACATCCAATCGTTTGATGGCGCGTTTACCTTCGTTGTTCAATTCCATAAATTGAATATTAGCTGGGATCTGCTTTTGAAGTTCTTCGATTCGATCGGCCACAGCATTTACTGTATCAATGATATCGGCACTGTCTTTTTTAATGATTTGGATTACATAGGCTGGTTCCCCATTTATGGTGGCGAGAGTTCTTGGCCTTTCATAGGTATCTTCCAAATTGGCAACTTGAGATAATAAAATTGTATTTCCTGTTTCATTCGATCGAATCGGAACATTTTTTATATCTTCAATTTTACTGATTTCACCGGTCACTCGGATGTCTTGTGTTCTTGGTCTTAAAAAAGACCCACCAGGTACGCTCACGTTCCGATTGGAAATGGCATTGTAAATATCTGAAAAACCCAAAGTGTACCGTTTTTTTAACTCAGGATTGACTAAAATCCGCCACTCTTCTTTTCGTTTGCCAAAAGCATCCACACGCGAAACACCCGATACTTTGCGAATTTCGTCTTCAATGAAACGCCCCATTTCTTGGAGCTCTTTTTCATTCATGGCACCATGGATTGCAAGCTCTAACACGGGAAAGTTGGAGCTTTTTTGTTCTGTGACAATTGGCCTGTCCCTAACCTGCGTTGGAAGGTTTGTTACACGGTCAATTGCTCGTCTAACATCATTTACAACTCCATCAGGGTTGTCATGTTCCAAGTCGATTTTAATACTAATGTCGGATTCAGAATTCCTTGAAATGGAACGAACTAAATCCAAACCTTCGACTTCCCTCAGTTTTTCTTCTATGGGGATGGTTACTTTTTTCTCCACATCCACAGGGTTGGCACCAGGATAAACAGTGAGAACCCGCACCTCTCGGAAATTCACCCGAGGGAAGGCTTCTCGTTTCATGGATAAAACAGAGATGATTCCCGCCAGGAATAAAAACCAAAAAATCAAAATGGAAACTAAGGGTTTGTATACAAAAAAATGGATGATTGTTTTCATAATAAAATACGATTTGGGTTACTATAAAAATGTTGACCAACTAGTCAACATTTTTCAGATTTACATTTCCGAACCTTGTTCTTTTAAAATGGTTTGGATGACTTCCACAAACACCTCTGAGTTTTGTGCTCCACTCAAAGCATATTTGTTTCCCATGATAAAATAGGGAACTCCACTTACACCATTTTGATGGTAATAGGCAATTTCTTTCCTAATTTCTTCCTGCATCTCTAAATTGGAATAAATTTTTTCAAAAGACTCTTTATTTTCAAAGTATGGACTGGCGATTTCCCAAATGACATCGACGCTGGTTAGGTCGCGACCCAAAGTAAAATGCGCTACAAACAATTTGCCCACAAACTCATTTTGTTTTGGATTTCCATCCAAGTGCCGCACCAATGTATGCATAGCCAAGGTATTGGGAGCTTTGGGAATATCCTCAAAACGGAGATCCAAACCAATTTCCATTCCCATACTTTTTAATCTTTGCCAAGCAGCATCTAACGAACGTTCATTCCCGAATTTATGGACAAGGTGTTCCTTATAACCAACACCTTCGTTCGGAATTTCAGGGTTCAATTGGAACGGCCTCCAAACAATTGTTGGTTCCACCTGGTTTCCAAAAGTTTCAAGGGCTTTTTCCAATTTTGTTTTTCCGACATAACACCAAGGGCAGACCATGTCGGAGATGATATCTATTTGTACGGGGAATGGGTTTTGCGACATTTTTAGTTAGACTGAATGTTTCATTCCAAACGAGAATGTAAATTGGAAATTCCTATGTTTATCTCCAGAAAAAGGTTTCTAAAAAATTCCCTCCTCACTGGTTCCGTTTTGACACTTTCGAAGTTTCAAAACGAATTGTATGCTTACGGATCGGAAGATTCCAATTTACACCGCAAAGATCCCTTTTTGTATGCTGAAAACTTAGGTATCACTCTCCCCATCCAAAAGATCCTAATGGCCGCCATTTTGGCTCCGAACTCACATAATTCCCAACCTTGGAAAATCAAAATCGAATCCAATTCTAGTTTTTTGCTGTTTGCCGACCCAACAAAACAACTTCCAGAAATCGACCCTTTAAATCGCCAATTGTTTCACAGCCAAGGCACTTTTTTGGAACTATCCAAATTGGCCGCTGACGCACTTATGTACGATGCCAATATTGAATTGTTTCCAAAAGGAAACCCAAACGGATCCCGATCCACACTTTCTTTGAGACCCATTGCAAGATTCAAAATTTCCGAAAAAACAGAATGTGTTCATGATTTTTTATTCCAAGGTCTTCCGCAAAGGCGAACAAATCGTTCGGTTTATGGCGGATCCTATTTAATTCAGTCTGAAATTGATGATCTACTCAATCTAATTGGCTCCACAAAACAGAAAATAAAGATTTCTTTAGACCCAAATGAAATCAAAAGTTTAACACCCATTATTTACGATGCCTTTTGTATGGAAACAAATAGATATGATTCGAATGAACTCAACCGCAACTGGTTTCGTGTTACTACTGAAGATATTTATTCCAAACGTGACGGGCTCACCTTGGAAGGAAATGGACTCAGTGGAATCAAACTTTGGTTTGTGAAAAAATTCATTATCGATCTATCAAAAGAAGCCTGGCACAACCAAAGTACGGTCAAAGCTGGAAACGATTTATTTTTAGAACAAGTTGAATCTTCCAAAGCTCTTGTCTTTTTTACCACAGAAAAATCTGACACAGAAAGAGATTGGATAGAAACTGGAATGGATTTTATGCGTTTCAGTTTGGCTTGTGCTCTGAGAGGGTTTGCCTTCCACACAATGAACCAATCTCTTGAAGATTACAAAGAAAGTAAAATCTTCCAAAACAAACTAAAAGAAAAATTGGGTTTGGGCAAACAAACAAGCATCCAATTATTGGCTAGACTTGGAAAATCGAGTTACCAGTTCAGTAGTCCAAGGAAAGATTTACAAGAATTTCTGATTGGTTGAGATTGTTTGGTTGGTTCGGTCTTCTCAATATTTTTGATTTAGGATTGAACATATAAATTATACTTCGATTTGCATTCAACCTTAAATATAGCTATCATTTTCGGATATAGTTTATGAAGGGAAACACCATTCAACTTACCATCAAGGTAAATAATTCACTTCGGGCAAACCTTCAAACATTGGTTTTGCGATCAAATACCCCTGGAAATAACGAATGCCTAGTTTTCGCAAAACCGAATATTCTTCTAGTGTTTCAATGCCTTCCGCAATGACTAAAATATTCAATTCTGCACATACGGAAACCATCGCTTTGACAAGGAGTTCGGCAATTTTATTTTGATCGATATTCCGAATGAGATCCATATCAAGTTTGATTATATCTGGTGGGAATTTTGCAAGTAGATTTAAACCAGAATACCCTGCTCCAAAATCATCAATGGCGGTTAAAAAACCTTTATTTTTGTATTCTTTGAAAATGTTGATCACATGCGAATGGTTTTGAATTTCTTCGCCTTCTACCATTTCAAAAACAAGTTTGTCCAAAGGAAAATTAAATTCTTTACTCGCTTTGAGGGTAGTTCGGATACAGGACTCTGGTGCGTACACTGCGTTCGGCAAAAAATTAATATTAAGATAACATTTTATATTCAATTTACTAGCAAGTTCAATTGCCTTTACCCTACAGGCTTGGTCAAATTGATAACGATTGGATTGGTTTACCAAAGATAAAACTTGGTAAGCACCTTCTCCATTTAACCCCCGAACTAACGCTTCGTAGGAATATACTGTTTTGGAATCCATATCCACAATTGGTTGGAAGGCCATGGAAAATGAAAAATCCAAGCCTGCGCCGTTCCGACATTCGGAACAGCTATATTCTTTGGGAATTTTTTGACCACCTTGGTTCACAAGTTGTTCTTCTGGAAAACTAGGATTCATAATTATTCATTCAATTGGCAAATTTGCTCAGACAAAAAAAATTTAGAATATTTTAAAAATTCGAAATCACTAAAAATGTTCATTTGCGTCTTCGAAAAATTGTAAACTCACTCTTTCGAACACTTCTTTTTCTGTTGCGGTTTCAAAATTATACCAACTAACAAGTGCAAGTGGCATCCATTGTGCATAATTGCGATATATATGGTATTCGTATGAGTTCACCTTTTTACCGTCTTTGTACAATAAATACTCAATATCATAACCATCTTGTGAAGACCATGCAGGCAAAATTGTAGCAGTGAGTGTAGACAAACCTAAAAACACTGTGGCTTCCTTGGAAGGAGAACGATAATTTACCTTTACGTTCACTAAATAACCTGATTTTGGAACTTCGGTGCCTTCCATTGTATTTTTAAACGGAGATTTAGTTTCAAAATAAGTTTTTAAAGCCTCACGTCCACCAAGGTTTAACTGTGGAAAGGTGGGGAGAATATAAACCAAAGGTTTATCGATTGTTTTTTCTTGTGCTGGCAACGGCAAAACTTTGGGATAATTTTTATAACTGATGATACAGTTTGTAAATGAAAAATAGATTATGGTAACTACCAACAATCCCGAATATTTAATTTTGGCTATGGTCATGTAAACCCTCCTCATCATGCCTTCTTTCTAATTCATCATATAATTCCTGTTGGTCTTCTTGAAAAAACAATTCATAACCGATGCGCAGACAAACAGGATCTTCCTCTATGGCAACATTACTCGGAAGGATTAAATTCATTACAAAAAATGTATTGGATTCGGCCTCTTCCAAAAAAACTTCTGTGGCATCCCACTCATCAAACTCTTTGACTTCTGGTTTACGAAACTGTTTTAAAATTTCATCAAATTCTTCTGTGATATAATTGAATTCAGCTGATTCACTATCTATGATGAACTGGATATGATGGCAACCAGGACCTTCTTCTTCCAGAGGACTGAGCACCATGGATCCACAAGCTGGACAATGGATGACAGGATCGATAGCGCCGCTTGGCCAATTGATGTTGATTGTTTCAATCATAGAGTACCTGACCTATTTTAAGTCATCTTATCCAAACAAAGAAAAGAATAAACTGGTTTTTTGGTGTGAAACACAGAGAAACTTGTCGTTGATTTCACTAAGGGTTTCACACAAAGGTATCCACATATTTTAAGTATTTTCAGAAAATATAAAAACAAAAGATTCAAATTGCAGGAAAATCGACACATTTGATAAATAAAAATCAATGGGGCAAACAGAAGAATTCAAACAAGCATTTCATTCTAGTTTTTTAGAATTTTTTGGCAATGAAAAAGAAACGGGCTGGGAATTGTATACTCTCAATTCGGAAACTGGTTTAAATACAAATGAATGGATGAATTTCACAATCCGCAATCCTTTGGCTGGACGAGCACTTGTATTTCGATACCATACCAACGAACAGAAGTTTTATCCTCTCCTCAAAGTGCAAGTGATCCCTGGCGAAGAAAATTGGAACCTTGACCAATTATTCAAAGCCAAAAAATACACAAACCTTGATGCTAATGATTTGATAAAGCGTGGGGGCGAATGGATGTTTCACACACTCGCAAGGCATTATTTTGGAATCATTATTTCATTTTGCCCACGAATCCTTGAACCTGATTATTTTTTAGATTGAGGTTTTTTTTTGATTCTATCATCTGTTAGGATTTGGTTCCAGAGGAATCCCCAAATAAAAAATGTCGAATTCAAGTATGTGTATAACATAAGCACAACCATCTTCGAAAGCAAATCGTATGCAAAAGAATAGTTTACACCCACATTTTTTAGTTTTAGATAAAATTGAAATCCATAACTCAAAATTGTAACAAGGAGCGCTGCCAAAATGGCTCCTGGTAAATTTTCTTTTAAACTGGTTTTAGATTTTGTAATATAGGAATAATAAAATGTAAATAAACTAGCCATTATCAAAAATGAAATAATGGCTATAAAAATATACGGGTTTGCTCGAAAAACCTTCAGATGAAATGTTTTGAACAAATATTTTTCAAAAACAAACAATCCATAAGCAGAATAAAAATAAACAAATAACAAAATTGTAGACAATACCAATAACCGAATTTTGATCCACTGCCCAGCTATAAAACCAACTTCTGTTTCGTCACGACTTAGGAAACGTAAGGCTTTCGAAATGGTTCCAAAGATGGTCAAACTCGAAAACAACGAAATCAAAATGCTAATGGCAATCACATTATAACTTTTAACTTTTGTTAAATTTTCTACACTTTTACCAATAGGTAAAAATATAGGTGCTGGCAAAAATTTTCCCACCTGTTCCGTTACCAAATTGATGGTTTTGGAATCTTGCACAGTTGTGAGAATGGTCACAAAAATCACCATCAGCGGAAAGAGGGTAAGCAAAAAAGTAAATGAAAGTTCTGACGCAAGCCCATGTACATCGTAGGCGTACACATCTTTAAAAAATCGGTACAAACGTTTCATTCGACCAATTTTGAATGATTCAGATTTTCTGTCTTATTTTTCTTGCAGTACAAGAGGGAGCCGAAACCCTGGAACAATCTTAGTGACGTACCTAGAAGGGGAAAACTTCCATGTCTGAAGAAAAAGAAAAGAAAAACAAAAAAATCGCAAAAATGACTGTTGCGGAAATCGATGCAGCCATCAAAAAATCGGTAGAAACCATGAATGGTGAAGCAAGCTTATACGTGAGACACCTTCGTGAAAGAAAAGAGGAACTCCTAGCCCGTAAATCTGGTTAGAACCGTCCATTCCCGCCTCCTGGCGGGTTTTCACTCGCCCCCTTGATCCAATTCATCCAAATCCACCAACATTTTGGCCCAAAAACTCTGTTTGAGGGTTTCAGCTGGCATATCAAACCTGGCGCACGTGTCGCCATCGTGGGACCAAATGGTTCTGGCAAAACCACCCTTTTTAAAATGGCCGCGGGGAAACTGAAACCAGAATCGGGCGAAGTCATACGCAGTAAAAACACCGTCCTTTCTGTTTTCCAACAAATCCCCGAATACGACCCAGAACTTACAGTCATAAATACGGTCCTTGCCGAAAACCATCTCTATTCTGATTATGCCAAAAAAAGAGCATCCATCGAAACTCGGTTTGAAACCACAGACCACGACGATCCCAAATTTGAAGAACTTTTACATGAACAAAGTGAACTGGAAGAATTTGCCCACACACACGATTTGCATGGGTTGGAAGCAAAGGCAAAAAAAATTCTATCTGGGCTTGGGTTTTCGAGAGAAGATTTTTTACGTAAAACCAAAGAGTTTTCACCAGGATACCATCATAGGATTGGGCTTGCCATAACACTTCTCAATCCACACAATTTGCTTTTGTTAGATGAACCAACAAATCATTTGGATGACAAAACCAAATCGTGGCTTGCCGATTTTTTAGTTTCTCAAAACCAAGCCTTTGTGTTGGTCACACATGACCCCGAATTTTTAAACCAAACTGTAACGACTATCATTGAAATCAATCCCCATGGTGTGTTTGAATTCGAAGGGAGTTTGGAAGAATTTTTTGAAGCAAAAAATGAAATCCAAGAAAAACTAAGAGTTCAATTCGAAAAAGAAGAAACCTATCTAAAATCACGAATGGAATGGGTGGAACGTTTCCGTGCACAAGCAACTAAAGCGCGTCAGGTGCAATCTGTTATCAAACGTTTGGAAAAGAGAGATAAAGTAGAAAACCCCGAAGATTCTTTTTGGAACCAAAAACCCGATTACCAATTCCAATTTTTACCTTCGAGTAATATCATCCTTCGTTTGGAAAACGCCAATTTTTCCTACCCCGACAGAAACACTGGTGTAAAAAAAGAAATTTTCAAAAATGCAAATATAGAAATATCATCTGGTGATAAAATCGCATTGGTAGGTCCGAATGGTGCGGGAAAATCCACACTTATGCGGTGTTTACTCGAAAAACACAAACTCGATTCAGGTTCACTGTATTTTGGACCCAAAACCAAACTTGGTTATTTTTCGCAAACGCACGGGGAAGATTTGGATGAAAGTTTAAACCTAACCCAAACGGTTCTCAAAAAATACCCCGAACTGAATGAAGAAAGAGCTCGCACTTTGCTTGGACATTTTGCATTTCCTGGAGATGGAGTGTTTAAATCCATAAAACATCTGTCAGGCGGAGAACAAAGTAGGCTACGATTGGCTCTCCTCGTAAATCACCCTAACAACTGCTTGTTTTTGGATGAACCCACAAACCATTTAGACATCGTCATCCGCGAAGCCCTCAAACGAGCATTGTATGATTTTCCTGGGAGTATGCTCATCATAAGCCATGATCCTGATTTTTTAAAGGGGCTTTGCAACCGAACCTTCCAACTCGCCAACGGTGAATTAAAAAACTTAAATTGTAGTTTTGATGACTATTTGAAGTTCCACAAAGAAGACGAATTGGAAGCCAAAGAGGTCAGTACAAAACCTAAGTTGGATGAGAAAAAATCAAATCCCCAGGCCAGTAAAAACAAACGTAAAAAACTAGAAAAGGAAGTCCAAGAGATAGAAGCCCAATTGGAACGTTTGGAAACGACGAGAAAGGATAAAGAAGAACTTTTACAGGATCCAAGTTTCTATAAAAACAGAAGTTTTCAATTGGAAATGGACACTTATAACGATATTAAAAAAGAGATATCTACCTTGAGTAAACGTTGGGAAGACGCAATTTTAGAATTAGAAGAAATGGGCGGAGCAGTTTGATATGGTGCCAGAAATTGATGTAGTGAGTTTTAAAAAGAGATTGGATGCACGTGCCAAAGGCGAAGACGATTTTTTTGTTTTGGATGTGCGTAACCCGAATGAACAACAAATTGCTTTGGTTCCAGGTACCGACAAACTCATCCCCGTGGGTGAACTTTCGGCGAGGATCGAAGAAATCAAAGACCAAACCGAAAGGGAAATTTTAGTGTATTGTAGGTCTGGTGGAAGGTCGGCTATGGCTTGTAATTTACTCGCAGAAGCAGGTTTTAAGTCCTACAAAAACGTTGCAGGCGGAGTGCTTGCTTACTCAGACCTTGTAGATCCTAACATGCAAAAGTACTAATATGAAAAAAACAGATAACCTACGAATTTTAGAACAACATAGCCTCATTCCCCCATCGGTCATCATGGAGGAACTTCCCGTTACGGACAAAGTTTCTGAACTTGTCACAAAAACTCGTAATGAAATTTCCGATCTCATCCATTCAGTGGATAACGATCGATTGCTTGTGGTTGTTGGACCATGTTCCGTTCATGATGTAGCGGCTGTCATGGAATACGCGCACAAACTCCTTCCAAAAATTGAAGAGTATAAAAATGAACTTGTGATTGTGATGCGAGTTTATTTTGAAAAACCAAGAACCACAGTGGGATGGAAGGGTCTCATCAACGATCCCGATTTGGATGGAACCTTTCATATCAACAAAGGTTTGCAAGTTGCCCGTAAAATTCTACTCGATCTAAATACACTCGGCATTCCTTGTGGCACTGAATTTTTGGATGTTATCTCTCCCCAATACATTGCTGATTTGGTTGCTTGGGGTGCAATCGGTGCAAGAACAACAGAAAGCCAAGTGCATAGAGAACTTGCGTCAGGACTCTCGGCGCCCATTGGTTTTAAAAATGGAACAGATGGTAACGTTCAAATTGCTCTCGATGCAATGGGTTCCGCAGGCTCAAGTCACCATTTTTTATCCGTTACAAACCAAGGCAGTAGCGCCATTTTCAAAACTGCTGGCAACAAAGACACACATGTAATTTTACGTGGTGGAAACAAGGGGCCTAACTTTGATGAGGTGTCAGTAACCGAACTGGGAAGCCAAATCGAAAAAAACAAATTGCCATACCGGGTGATGATCGATTGTTCACATGGAAACAGTAAAAAAGATTTTCGAAACCAACCCATTGTTCTCGAATCTGTCTGTGCTCAAGTAGCGAAAGGTTCAAAATATGTTTTAGGTGTGATGATTGAAAGCCACCTCAAAGAAGGAAACCAATCCATCGACGCAAAACCATTGGTATACGGTCAGTCTATTACCGATGCTTGTGTGTCTTGGGAAACAACGGTTCCGATGTTAGAACAATTGGCAGAAGCTGTTCGCACACGAAGGAAACAATCGTAGTCAATACGTAATTTTTAGGATCAAAACACATTGGTATCGGATGGGTATTTCCCTTCCGATACTTCTTTGTGGTATTCGTTCACCGCCGTTTTTACAATGCCACTCAAGTTGGCAAATTTTTTCAAAAACTTAGGATTAAAATCTTCATTCATGCCCAAAGCGTCCTGCATCACAAGCACTTGACCTGAAGTATACCGCCCCGCACCAATGCCAATGGTAGGAATACCGACAGAAGAAGTAATTTCTTTACCCAAACTTTCAGGGATCATTTCGAGTAATAGAGCAAAGGCGCCCGCTTCTTCCAATTCTTTGGATTTTCGGATCATTTTTTCTTGTGTTTGGGGGGTTTTGCCCTGAACCCTATGGCCACCCAGGGTGTGCACCGATTGTGGTGTTAGACCTAAATGGGCAAATACAGGGATGCCTGATTCAGTCATCCGTTTGGTGAGTTCGACAATAAAATCGGAATCCCCTTCCAGTTTGATGCACGAAGCTCCCGTTTCTTTCAAAACACGTCCCGCCGAACGAATGCCCTCTTCTATACTTGTTTGGTAGGACAAAAATGGCAAATCAGCAATGATGGTTTTGGAAGGTGCTCCTTTGCACACGGCTTTTGTGTGGTAGATGATTTCGTCCAAGGTGACTGGGAGTGTGGAATCCATTCCTTGGATGACCATACCTAAAGAATCCCCCACAAGTAGACAATCCACATCCGTGTTTTCAAACAATTTTGCAAAACTATAATCGTAACAAGTGATGACAGAAATGGGTTCTTTGTTTTCGTATTTTTTTCTATACTGGAGAATGATGTTTTTCATTTTTATATTCCTGAAAGAGTGAATACACTCCTATTTCGCCCATCCCAGTTAACATCTGCTTGATGAATGGTCTTGTGTACATAGAATGGTGTGGTAAACTTAAATTTTCCGTTTTCATTTCCACAGCTTCATAGGTCAAAATATCGATGTCGATTTCGCGTGGTCCTTTCCAAGATCGTTTTTTACGACCGAGCCTTTCTTCGATGCCTTGCATTGTATCAAGCATACAGAGTAGCGAAAAACCAGATGGAACAAATACTTTTAAAATTTGGTTTAAAAAATGAGGTTGGTTTGTGTTTTCCAGTGGGGCTGTTTCCAAACGTTCGGATTGTTTTAAAATTTGGATTTCAGGAATTTTGGAAATTTCCCAAATGGCCTGGTCCATAAAATGATGGCGGTCACCAATATTTGAACCTAAAGATAAAAATGCAATGTTTGCGTATTTCATCTCCCCACCTCTTTCACAAATTTGGTTCGGTAATCGGGACATTTGAGTTGGATCTCTTTTGTCATTTCCATAAGGCGTGAGTAAATTCGGCCTTGGCCTCGGTCTCTCCAAACATCAAGAGAATGATTGGAAGTGAGCAAGGTGAGTTTTTCCTGTTCATAACGACTATCGATCAAATCATATAGTTTACGGTTATTGAACTCTGTGTCATTTTGTACCCCAAAATCATCAATGATCAAAACATCAATATTCACAAACTCACGTTCGATGGATCTTTCTTGCCCATGGGTTTCGCTGTCCTTTTGGTAGGTGTCTCGTATAGCAGATAAAAAGTCTTTATTGACTTTGGCATACTTACAACGCACCCCATAACGAAAGATCAGTTCATTCAAAATCACACAAGCGAGCAAGGTTTTGCCTGAACCAGTCCCTCCCCAGAGATAAAAACCTTGGGGATCGAAGGCTGGGTCTTTCCATTTGTGTACAAGTTCGTTTGCCCAGTCATGCGCCACAATGAAAGATAAATCGGGATCACTAGCACTGTCTCCAATGTCCACAGTGGAGAGAAATTGGAACCGGTACCTGGGCGGGATATTGGCATTTTCCACCAATGTTTCTAGTTTTTTTAAGGAAACGCGGGCGCTACGGCAGACACAAGGTAACATTTTGTCCGTTTTGCGGTCAAAGGTCATATAGGGAGGTTCGCCTTTCGACTCACAAGTGTTACAGTCACTTGCCACACAATGGCAAAGAGTGAGTGCCCCTGACCGAGATCCTCTGACATGTTCTGCCAAAGTAAATCCAACCCCTCCGCAGGTTTTGCACTGGGGATTGCCATCTCGGATGGAAGTGATTTCAGATAAATTCATTGCCAATGTGCAATCTTTGTCATGGATTTGTGCTGTCAAGGATTGAGATTTTTCAACGGAAGAGCTGTTTATGTCCCCTAAATCCCTCCTGGAAGATAAGATTTTCTGAATAAATAGGTTTTTTTCCGCTTTAATTCGTTATTATTGACTCTCCCCCTTCCGATACTTTCATTGAAGAAATAGAATCCTATTGATTCAAAATATTGAAAGAGACAAAAGGGTCACATGACTATGAAGATTATTAAGTATCTCCTTATTCTCCAGTTGGTTCTCGCTTCTGGTGCACTGATGGCACAAGCACAACCTGCTAATGCGGCGGACAGCCAAGCGGCGAAAGACCAAGTCGACGAACTTCTCAAAGGCGAACTCGTTCCTGAAAACGATGATGCTGAACTCACAGAAGATCAAAAAAAGAGAAAAAAAGAAATTATGGAGCAAGAATCTCTTTGGAAAAACCCAGACTTCAAAGGGTATAACAAAACTTTCCAAGAATTGCACCAACTCTCTAAAACGTTTGCTAACAACCAATTCCGATTGGCTCTTTCTAACTACCAATCTGGTGTGAACACAATCATCAAAAATAGTGATTGGGTGGAACAATTCCGCAAAGAAGAAGCGGAGAAAAAACGCCTAGATGAAAAATGGTACTGGCAAAAAGTAGATCGTCGCGCTCGTGAAGAACGAGTTGTTTACCGTGAAAAAATGAAAGCAAAACAAGATGCTCTCAATTATTTTTCCAAAGCGATCAACCACTTAGATGAAATCAAAAACCCTGACCTTCGCGAAAGACCAGAGTTCAAAAGACTTCTTTCCGATGTATATCGTTCTTGGGTGATGGCTGAGTATGACCTTCAAAACCTTCCTCAGTGTATCCCAATCCTCGAACTTTACATCGAAATTGATGATAACGAAAAAGAATACCCTGCTCACAAATACCTTGCGAGTGCGTATAGTTTTGAAGAAAACATGATCAAAAAGACAAAAGGTCCGGATGATATGCTCTTCAAATACAGATACAAAAAGAATGTTCACTTACTCCGTGCCACAGAATTGAAATATGGAAAAGATTCTCCTGAATACAAACATATTGTCAACGTGATCAACCGAGATGAGGTTATTTCGGTAGCACAATAATCCCGAAACATCTCTTTCAATGAAAGAACCTGGAAGGGGCTTCCTTTCCAGGTTTTTTTGTATTCTCGCACCACATCCGACTCAACGTATGTCCAGTTTTTGATTAGAATATAAACGTAACATTAACTACTACATTAGAATTTTATCACAAATTTATTGATTGACTCACTCTTTCTTTTGGACAAACTTCAAAGTCCCTTACGGATACGAAATTTCAAAAGGTAGTGTGTTAGATGATTGAAATCTTAAAAGGTAAATTCAAAAATAATCAAATCCGCTTTCTTGTTTTCATGTTTTTTTTAAGTTTGGTTGTTTGTAAACCTCCTGAAATCTCCAACCAATGTGATATTAATTCCAAAGCATTCCTAGAAGCAATAATCTACAAGAGAATATTCAATATTTCCAATACACACTGCGGTATAGATATTTCACCCCCACCTATCGACAATGAATTATGGATCGTAGATAATGATGTTTTTACTTTGGTCGAAACAAATAATACGCTTTATATCGGAGGAAATTTCTCTCTTGTTGGACCAAACGCTGGTTCAGGTGTACATCTTGACCTAATTAATGGAGAAATCCAACCGAAAACTATCTGCCCTTATTTACAAAGTAATGGAACAATCAATGCTTCTGTGTCCGATGGAAATGGAGGTTATTATATCGGGGGCAACTTCTCAGTTGTGCAAGCCACCCCAATAGCGAACTTGGCTCATATAAAAGCAGATTGTAATGTAAATCCAGATTTTCTTCCCAACCCAAATTCGATAGTCAATAACATCGCTCTTGGCGGAGGGATAGTCTACGTAAGTGGTAACTTTACAACTATCGGCGGACAAACAAGAAATCGAATCGCGGCCGTGGATACAAATACTGGTTTCGCTACAAATTGGAACCCTAACGCAAATTTTGTGGTCTACTCCATCGTTAAGGGATCTTCTGAAATTTTTGTAGGTGGAAGTTTTGTTTTGATGGGAGGGCTCGAGCGCAACAAAATTGCTTCCTTTGACCTCCTCAGCGGACGAGCAACTGATTGGAATCCAAATGCTGATAGTAATGTAAACAAAATTGTTTTAGACGGATCTATCGCTTATGTTTCAGGAGGGTTTACCAATATCGGAGGAGAAAATCGAAATTACATTGCAAGCCTTGATACCGCAACAGGAAAAGCAACCAGTTGGAATCCAAATGCTGATGGCAATGTCACTACATTGGCTGTCAGCGGAGAAGTTGTCTATGCAGGTGGCGAATTTACCAATATTGGTGGAGAACCGAGAAATAATTTAGCCGCTCTGGAAGTTAATTCGGGAGTGGCCACATCTTGGAACCCAAACCCAGACGGTGGTATTGCAACAATCCTAGCGAATGGTGAAAATGTCTATGTGGGTGGAGAATTTTCAAACATCGCAGGATCACCTAAAACTGGTTTTGTGGCACTTAGTGCCGATACGGGTCTAACAACCAGTTGGGATCCGAATTCCGATGGTTTTGTAACGTCGATCGAAATGAGTGGCTCTACCATCTACGTCGGTGGGGAATTTCTAAACATTGGTGGGCAAACAAGAAATCAAGTTGCTGCACTAGACTCCACCATAAACTCAAACAACGCAATCGCCTGGAACCCAAATGCTGACCATCGAACGAAAGCAATAGCAGTGAGCGAACAAGTGATTTATTTAGCTGGAGAATTTTCAAACATCGGAGGGCAGCCAAGAGATAGCATTGCCGCTGTGGATCGAGAAACTGGGATTCCGACTCCTTGGTATCCGAAAGGAATTTTTAGTAGTTTGCCACATATTCAAGCAGTGACTGTGATTGGATCAAATGTTTTTTTAGGTGGTAACTTTAATACAATTGGAGGAAAAGCACAGAATCGAATTGGTGTGCTCGATTCAGCCACTGGGCTTTCCAAATAATCGTTATTTTTTGGTCCAATAATTTGTTTGGAATGGAAAGATTTCGCCACCAGAGATTCCAGTGGCAGAAATTCTATTTAATTTCTTTTAAAATTGTCTTACTCGGCATTTTGAAAAAGGAAAATAAACCAAGGCTATACAATGCCAAAGTTAAACCCACAATTCCTAAAAATACCACAAACAGTTGGACTCCTGGGTAAACACTCACAAGTTCTAATACGAATTTGTTTAGCACTTCATTAGAAACCACTGCATACACAAATCCAAGAACAAAAGCAAAACTAGAAACAACCACTGCTTCACGAACAAAATGTTTCACCATAAAGCGGCTATTAGCCCCAATGACTCGAAGCAAGGCAAATTCTTTTTTTCGTTCTGATTGGCTAGCATAGAGTGAAGTGAATACAAGCAGGAGAGATGATGCGAGGATAAACGCTGTCATGAGAGACATCATCTTTGTGACTTGTTCCAATATCCCCATAAAGGCTTGTACCGTTTTTTCCGTATCAATGACGGTTACGTTTGGAAATTGTTTCACTACTTCCTTTTGTAATTGGTATCTGTCTTTATTTTCGGCAATGAGGAGAGAGGTGATATAAAACTTAGGTGCCTTTTCTAAAATCCCATTGGAGAAAAGAACCACGAAGTTGGGTTTCATATCCGCCCAATTCACAGAACGAAGATTGGTAATTTTACCCTTAATCTCACGTCCTTGGACATTGAAACTGAGTTCATCCCCCACTCCTGCCTTTAGGTAACCTGCAAAGTCTCGTTCCACAGAGATTTCATCCTGCGACTTTGGGTTCCAAAATTTTCCATCCGTCACCTTTTCTGTATCGTAGAGTTCTGTTCGGTAGGACAAAAAATACTCCCGTGTCCGTGCCGTAGCTCGCCAATTCCTGTCCATGGCGTTCTTGACTGTGTCTTCCTTTTTGATGGGTTCTCCATTCACCTTGGAAAGCCGAGCTCCGATGATGGGTGCGAGGTATTGTTTTTGGATGGGATAGCCTTTCAAAACGGCAAAGAGATCATCCTTTTGCGACTCTCTGATATCGAGCAAAAATACATTGGGTCTACGTTCGATCTCCCGCGCACCACTCAGTTCCACCAAACTTTCCTGCAGAATGAGTGAAAGGATGAGGATAAAGAGTGCCGACCCAAGGCCGATGATGGACATCTGCAAACTGCCTGACCTTCGGGTGACTTTTTTTGCCACAAGGCTCCACTCTTTTGAAATCCAACCTCGTTTGGAAACCTTGGCTAAGATTTGACCAAAGAGTAGATACAAAACAAAAATCAAAATGGGAAGTGTGAGTAAAACCAAAGTGAAAACAAAACCTTTGGCAAAACTTTCAGTCTCCGTCACGGCCAAAATAAAAAACAAAACATAAATGAGGGCAAAGGACAAAAACTGCCAAAGGAAGTGTGTGCGGATCTGTACCCCAGATTCTGTTTCTTTAAGTGCCGCGAGTGGTTTTACATTGCGAGTCTCAAACACAAGCGGAAGGGAAATGAGAAGAGGCAAAACAATGCCAAGCACAACACTCCAAACAAGAGATGATGAAGATAGACCAAGTATACCACTACCAACAGAATCAAGTCCACTGATGTTTGGTAAAATGGATTGGATTCCAAACCCGATGAATAGTCCAAAAGTCGTACCAAGTAACGACAAAATAAAAATTTCAGCAAAAACCAAACTCAGAATGACATTGGGTTTAGCACCCAAACACATAAGGATGGCAATTTCATTTCGTTTTTCAGCAAGACGAGTGCGAATGGCCGTATAAACCGAAATGGCTCCCAAAAAAAATCCACTCAGTGCAAGAAGAGCCATATAGTCGAAGGTGTTTTTGATAAATTGTTGGCTGCCAGAATTTACTTCTGTGTTGTGGTAAATGGTTAGATCTTCTTTTATGAATGAATCAAAATGATTATCCTTCCAAGTTATTGAATCTATAAATTCGGGAAACTGAACGTACACAGTGTACCGTATGCGACTCCCTCTCTGAACAAGACCTGTTTTATTTGCTTCTTCATAAAGTATGAGTGATGTTGGAGCCGATCCTACGAATGAACCAACCGCCCCTGGTTCTTTGATGATGGTTGCTTTTAATTTAAAAGTTTTTTCGCCAAGTACAACGGGATCTCCTATTTTTAATTTTAAGTTTTCTACCAAATTGGCATCGAGTAAAATTTCACCAGGTTTGATTAATTCATACATTCCGGGTGGTTCTGTCACCATACTACCGTAAAACGGATAGATGGGTTCTGCCGCTTTGATAAAACTAAGTGCGGTTTCATCCAAATTGGGATTCGAAATCATCGATAAAAACTGAATGCTAGGTGAAAATTTGCTCCCTTCTGGAAGTCCTGTCCGCACAAGTTCCCAAGCTTCTTCTGTGATCGATTGTGGGGATTGTAAGGCAATGTCCGCACCCATAATCTGTTTGGCTTCTCTGTTTATGGCTAGGGCCGTATTGTCTTTGTAGGAATGGATACCAATGACAGAGCCCACCCCCAAACTCACAGCACAAAGTATAAGGAGTGAATAACGGTACCGGGAGAAAAGTTCACGTTTTAAATAGAATCGGAACAAAGAAGGGTTCATTTACCCCCCTTTTTATTGGCTTTTTTAGGTGATTTGGCGTTACCAGGTTTTGTTTTCAGTTTGGATTTGGAGTTTGTTTTTAACAAATTGGATTTTGGGTTTGTGGTAGAACCCTTCCCCGTTTTGGGTCGGTATTCAGAGACAATTTCTCCATCTTTCATTTCGAGGACTCTGTCTGCCAGTTTTGCAACGTTCGGATCGTGAGTCACGATGATGAGAGTGGTTTTTTCTTCTTTGTTTCGATACAATAGTAAATCCAAAACGGTTTTGCTATTTTTAGAATCCAAGTTGGCCGTTGGTTCATCTGCAAATATGATCTTAGGATCATTCACAAATGACCTAGCGATAGCAATCCTTTGTTCTTCACCACCTGACAGCTGTTTAGGGAAGTGTGTTGCACGATGTGACATGGCCACCGATTCTAAAATTTTTTCTGAGGTTTCAAAAATCTCTTTTTCAGAAAGTGAGGATTTTAAATATAGCGGAATTCCTACATTCTCTATAGCGGTGAGTCCTGGTAATAATTGAAAGTTCTGAAAGATAAAACCAATCCGATCTGCACGTAAATCGGCAAGGATTGACTCATCTTCCTCACTCAGATTCACTCCATCCAATACAACAGAACCATTATCTGGTTTGTCTAAGCCCGCAGCAATACCCAGAAGTGTGGATTTGCCTGAGCCTGATGGCCCCATGATCGCAACAAATTCACCCGTTTCGATACGAAATGAAATGTTTTTGAGCACTTCGATGGTTTCTATTTCATTTGGAAATGATTTAAACACATTTGAAAACGTTAACACTAGGTTTTTCCCCCATAAACTTTATCGCATAACACATAATCATTGACTAATATCGGGCACTTATTCAATTTATTTCCACCTAACACCAAATTGTAGCAAAATTCCATTGCAATTGTTTTTTTTTGATTTTTCATTTTTGTTCCAACTCATGTGACTACCTCGAAAAAAATTCTCATAAAAAAAATTACTTAGATTTGGACTCAGGTCTTAATTTTTTTTGACCCCAAAAGCTCTGTTTCATATAAAGTAACTTCATCGTAAAGTTTCCCTAAGCCATCTTGATGGCAAAAACAGGAAGTTATGAACAACACTGTCGATAAGCGGAATTATAGGTAGATATTTAAACATGCTCCATTTCAATACAAAGATAGAACACGCAGATGTTATGAATGTGAATCTCACAAATGCAAAACCATGTGCTGAATGTGGCACGATTACCAACCTTTACCAATACAATCTATGCAAAGTTTGCCTTTCAAAGAGCTTCAAAAAGCTTGTAAAAATCATCGATTCCGTGAGAAAGTAAAAATGACACACTTTCTCTACGTTAGGCGATGAACTACCCCTTCCAAGACATTGAACCGAAATGGCAGAAGCACTGGCACAAAAACCAAACCTTCCGCACAAATGCCCATTCAAACAAACCTAAGTACTATTGTTTAGACATGTTCCCGTACCCAAGTGGTGCAGGATTGCATGTGGGTCATCCTGAAGGCTACACTGCCACCGACATCTTATCCCGTTTGAAACGAATGGAGGGTTACGAAGTCCTCCACCCCATGGGTTGGGACGCATTTGGCCTTCCTGCGGAACGATATGCTATGACAACCGGTGTGCACCCGCGCACCACAACCAAAAACAATATCAACACTTTCCGCCGGCAGATCCAAAGTTTAGGTCTTTCTTACGATTGGGAGAGAGAAATCTCCACAACCCACCCCGAATACTACAAATGGACCCAGTGGATCTTCCTCAAAATCTACAATTCCTATTTTGACAGGACAGAAAACAAAGCCCTACCCATAGAAAATCTCAAATCCATCTTCGAAACGAATGGTTCCAAGGCTTTCGAAGGTGTGGAACTCCCCAAAACTGTCCAATTCACTGCGGCAGAATGGAAATCGAAATCCCGTAAAGAAAAAGAAGACATCCTTTCCCATTTTCGTTTGGTCTATGAGGCTCTCATCCCTGTGAACTGGTGTGAAGCTTTGGGTACAGTACTTGCCAATGAAGAAGTGGAAGAATGGACTTCCAAAGGTTATGCTGTCGAACGTAGGCCGATGCGCCAGTACATGATGCGGATCACTGCCTATGCCGAAAGGTTACTCGAAGA
This sequence comes from Leptospira sp. 96542, assembly GCA_029310945.1. Taxonomy (GTDB): domain Bacteria; phylum Spirochaetota; class Leptospiria; order Leptospirales; family Leptospiraceae; genus Leptospira_A. The sequence goes on along the minus strand of JARJFC010000012.1, from coordinate 24,590 downwards.
TCTTTCTCTTTGCGAATGGCCAACTTCCACTTTGGAAATGCAAAGGAATTGGATTGGAAAATCAGAAGGTTTGGAACTCGATTTTTTAGTTCCGCATATTTCCAAATCCATCACGGTTTATACCACAAGACCAGATACCATATTTGGAGCTACCTACCTGGTTTTGGCTCCCGAACATTCACTTGTACATGAGCTCACATCCAAAGAACAATCAGAAGCTGTCAGTAAATACCAAAAGGATTGTTCTCTCAAAAGTGATCTCGAACGAACCGAACTGAATAAAGACAAATCAGGTGTGTTTACAGGGAGTTATGCCACTCTTCCGACAGACCCCAATGTAAAAATTCCCATCTACATTTCGGATTATGTTTTGGCCACGTATGGAACAGGGGCCATCATGGCTGTACCCGCCCACGACCAACGCGATTACGAGTTTGCAAAAAAATTCGACCTCCCCATCAAACAAGTGATTGGTGGAAAAATGGAAGATGGTCTCGCTTTCGATTCCAAAGAATCTGTTTGCATTGGGTCAAAATCTAACGAAATCAATTTGGATGGTTTGGATTATAAGTCTGCCTTTGCCGCTATGGTTGGTTGGGCAACGTCCAAACAAATTGGCCGAAAAAAAATCCAATTTAAACTTAGGGATTGGTTGTTTGCAAGGCAAAGGTATTGGGGAGAACCAATCCCTTTGGTTCATTTTGAAGACGGAACTCCCAAAGCTTTATCCGAATCGGAACTCCCACTTGTTTTACCCGACTTAGAAGAATTCAAACCTTCGGGAACTGGAGAATCACCACTTGCTTTGGCGAAGGATTGGCTCGTTTACAAAGACCCAGAAACTGGTGAAATTGGAAAACGAGAAACCAATACCATGCCTCAATGGGCAGGTTCTTGTTATTATTATCTCCGGTACATTGACCCACGCAATACAGAAGCGCTCATAGACCCTGAACTTGAAAAAAAATGGATGCCTGTGGAAGTGTATGTGGGTGGAGCCGAACATGCCGTATTACACTTGCTATACTCTCGTTTTTGGCATAAAATCCTTTATGATTTAGGTGTTGTATCTTCCAAGGAACCATTCAAAAAACTTGTCCACCAAGGGCTTATTTTGGGTGAGGATAAAGGTAAAATGTCAAAATCACGTGGCAATGTGGTGAATCCTGACGATGTGGTTTCAGAATATGGAGCAGACACTTTGCGTTTGTTTGAAATGTTTATGGGTCCATTTGAGATGGCAAAACCTTGGAGTAAAAATGGGGTGGATGGTGTTTTCAGGTTTCTAAACCGTGTTTGGCGGTTGTTCCACTCGGGCGAAAACGAAAGTTTTTTTGTGGAAGATATTGAACCAAATGAGGCAGAACTCAAAACCTTGCACCGCACACTCAAAAAAGTGAACGACGATATAAACAATTTTTCATTCAACACTGCTGTTTCACAAATGATGATCTTTGTGAATGAATTCACAAGCCAACCAAGAAAACCCCGCAAAGTTTTTGAAGAATTTATCCTTTGCCTGGCTCCCTTTGCGCCCCACCTAGCAGAAGAAATATGGGAAAAACTAGGCCACAAAGAATCACTCGCCTACCAACCGTATCCTAAATGGGACGAAAGGTATTTGGTGGATGCCAATATCACTATCGTCATCCAAGTGAATGGAAAAATGCGAGGTGAATTCACTGCCCCAAGAGACATTGCTGAGGTCGAAGCTCTCAGGCTCGCCAAAGAAGTGGAAAAAGCAAAACCTTTTTGGAAAGGCAAAGAAATCAAAAAAGAAATTTATGTGAAAGGAAAACTTGTGAATTTGGTTGTGGTTGGCTAATTTCTTTTTCCTCCACGTTAGTCGCTAATTTGATCAACGCGTTCCGTTTTGGCTTTAGATTCATCGATACCATTCTTCACATTTACTTTCGCTCGATAAAAAATGATAATGGATAAAATAATTTCCCCATTTTTTGAATTTCATATAATCCCATCATTTATGAGATCACGCATTAGGTATTGAAAAAGTAAACTCATCATTTTATCGTTAGAAACTTGTTGGTTTCGGAACAACCAAAAAGGAATAAACAGATTCCAATTTAAAGAATGATAAGTAAATCGATATTGGTATTCTTTTCGAATGGTACCATTTTCAGAATAACTGATCTTAAATATATGATCAGGCCGCAAATAAGTAGGAAACCAGTTTAAAGTCAAACCAGCAAGAATAGCGTTGGTGATTGTCCAAGCGTTAGAATCTTCTCCTTGTTCGATGCTGATATGTCTGCCCGATGGAAAAGGATCGAGTCCAACGTATTCCACTTCTTTGAAAATACCTTTCTCTTTGGCAAGATCCATTCCTGGTTGCAACCACCTTTGCATTTGGGGATTATATTCCTGCACGGCTTGTTCTGTCATTTTAGAATAATCTACACCTTTATGACGAAAAGATATAGTTAACTTCTGTTCTCCTTTCGCTTGACGATAGACAGAATCCATAGGCGGCTCAAGCTTACTTTCAATCCAAGTGATACAAGAAGAAAAGGAACTAAATGATAAAATCAAAAATACAGTCGATAACTTTGAATTTTGAATTACACATTTAACGAGTTTTAAAAGTTCCATTGAAATTTTTCCTAAATTCGATTTTAATTCAAACACAAGATACACCATTCAGCATCATTTTTCGACCACGGGAATTCCCGTTACTGATATGCAGTTGAATAGAAGATAGAATTGGGATTCGATCTCTACATCTTTCAAGCCTGTAGCGGAAGTATTAGATCTAAGGGCATTGCGACTGGCTTCTGCTATACTATTCCAATACCAATTGGTAGGAAGCAAAAGATAAGAATCGGTGAAGGAAAATAAAAATCGACAATCTTTCCCACTTACCTGCTCCCCTTTGATTTCTAAATTATTAGGTGAATCAACAGAATACCGTTTAAAATTTCCCCAATTGTGATGACAACCTAAGAAACAAATTATGAACAAAGCACAGAAAACTAGTTTAAAACTCTTGTTATAACTTAATTTCATCTAATCCTCCGAAAGTTCAAGAAAGGTAATACAACCTTTCGTATGATAACCCAAATTAACATTTCTTAGCTCTGAAATTTTTTGAGTTTTCAATTCGACATTCAATGCATCAATGAAAGCGGAAGTTCCCAATAGCTCGCAAGTTTGCACTTTTTTGATTAAACCCGGTTTTTTATCATCATTAGTATCGGGAACAATGTAGCCAACTTTACCAAGAGTGAGGCAGTTACTCAATAATAAAATGACTAACCCAACAAAGAAAAATCTACCCATTTGCGACCCCTAAAAGTTTAATTTGCTATTTAATGCTGTAGTTTCAATTCAATCCTGGCAAAAATCAAGTTATAATTCGAAAAAATATTTCCGACATAATCTCAGTCGATGATACTGTATTTTTCCTGACATATCGACCTAGATTATAGGATAGGACTTTATTAAATGATAAAATTATTATCTACCTTCACATCTCTAAAGTATTCGATGGTGTTTGTAAAATAGTATCTTTTAATTTTATTTTACGCTTTTCCAAACAACATCATACAATTCAGTTCGCCTATCATTTAAATTATGAACACTTCCAAATTTATTTAGCTCTTTAAGCAAACTCAAATCTACATCGGCAATGAGAATCATCTCGGTGTTTGGTGTTGCTTCTGCTTTTATACCATTTGATGGGAACGAAAAATCACATGGAGTGAATACAGCCGCTTGTGCATATTGAATATCCATATTATGAATATTTGGAAGATTTCCAACACTTCCAGCAACAACAACATAACACTCATTTTCGATAGCCCTTGCGTGTGCACAAAGTCTTACTCTGGAATATCCATTTTGAGTATCGGTAAGGAAAGGAACAAAAAGAATTTGCATTCCATCGTTTGCAAGTATTCGAGATAGTTCTGGAAATTCAACATCATAACAAATCAAAATACCAATTCTTCCGCAATCAGTATCAAATACCCGAAGAGAACTTCCACCTTTCATTGCCCATACCTTTGCCTCATCAGGTGTAACATGAATTTTTTCATACCTTTCAGTCGAGCCATCTCTTCTACATAGATAACCAACGTTTAACAAGACATTATTGACAATTTCTGGCATACTTCCGGTAATTATGTTGATGTTATAGGAAATAGCAAGTTTCGAAAATCTAACTACAATTTCTTCAGTAAACTCTGCAAGTTTGCGGATGGCATCAGACTCGTTTAAGGAATTAAATTGCGACATGAGTGGCGCATTAAAGAATTCTGGAAAAAGTGCAAAATCGCTTTTATAATTACTAAGTGAATCGATGAAAAACTCTGCTTGCAAAATAATTTCATCAATACTTTTATAAGTTCTCATTTGCCATTGGATCGCACCCAAACGAACTGTTCCTCTATTGATACGAATATGTTTGATAGGCTCTTCAAAATAAATATTTTCCCATTTTAAAAGAACTGCATTGTCGCCAGATTCCTCATCGCCCAAATATCCTGTCAAAATTCTAAGCGGCTGAAAATCGTTTGATAGTTGGAAGTCAAGGACTGGGTCGTGAATTTCTTTTTCTCTAACTTTATCTATGTATTGTCTTGCTGTTAATTGGTCAGAGTGTTTATGGTAATTTGGAATACGTCCTCCAAATATGATGCATCGTAAATTCAATTTTTCACATAAGTGTTTTCTAAAATCATACAATCGTCTTCCAATTCTAAGCCCCCTAAATTCTGGATCGACAAAAACTTCGATACCATATAGAACATCAGCATTCGGATTATGGGTAGCAAATGTGCTATTCGCTGTTACCTCTTTGTAAGTATGTTTTTCCTCAAACCTTCTGGAATCAACAATAAGAGACAAGGCGGCACCTGCAACACGACCATTTACCTTCACCACTGCCTGCCCATCAGGAAAAATTGAAAGAAGCCGTTGAATTTGTTCTCTTCTCCAATAATAATCCGGATAATTGCTATATGCTTTTATCATTGCTTCCTTAAAAATTTCATAATCCTCCATTTTTAAGTATTCGACAGTAATGTTCATTTCTTCTTCGTTCATAATTACCCCTTGATTTGATTATAATTTGATTGCCTAAACATTGTCTCTGTTAGTTGTAAAAGAGTTTTCAGTAATTTGATGGAAATAATTACATGACCACTAAGTCAGTTCTTACTGCTAAACTATTTCATATGTTTCATTATTTTCCATATTTTTTTCTGAAAAAAATGCATACCATTTACGAATGATCTATTCATCGCGATGCTAGGATGAAAAAAATTTGTCAATTGCTGATGGTGACTACAGGACGGCTAAAAATCGCTAAAGAAAATTTACTAAAGGTATTAGTTTATAATTTAGGACTTCTATGATAGAGAATCTATTTTAAAAAGTTTGACAATTTGGTAAATTTCTTATCACTCATTTCGTATGAAATGGACATCAGAGAATATTCCTAGAGCGATGAGAGAACATTTTTTTGGATCGGCAGAAAATTGTTATATGAGAATGAAAAATGAACGATTGGCCTCCATAACAAAAAAATCGATTATCTCTTTTTTCTTAGTTTGTAATTTATTTTGTATATCATATGTCTCGGTTCACGATAAAAAGGTTCCTCCAAAACAAAACTCTGGATATTTGTTTGGAATCTTCGAAATCGCAGGAGAATATAATAATAATAACATCGGCCTTATCTATATGAATTTAGCAAATAACAATGAGTATGTGTTTAAGTTGCAAGAAGGTCATGGTGGAGTCTATGCTATAGAAGTTCCACCAGGGGAATACCAACTGGTACCATCTGTATTTTATGATTTTGAAATGTCATTCGCAAGAAGATCTCCAATCAATAAACTATTATCTAATCATCCTGAATTGGAACAAAAAATTCGCGTAGAACCGGGAGTCGCTGTTTATCTAGGCCATTTTTATGGAACACAAGCTAGGTATGGGCAAATAATGGAACTTACGTTAGATAGTTATACTTTTGATTTTGAAACTGACAGAAATCGGTTTGTGATCCATTATCCACCATTTAACGGCATAAAGATGAATCCAGCATACAAAATACAAGGAAAAACCAAATGAAACTATTTATTTTATCGATAATCATATTATTTCTTAATTCTTGTATCATATTTGGAGGTAAACTTGTTCCAAATGCGCCATCAGAACAAATAGCCCCTCCCACTGGAGGAGCAGAGTTTTGTCTTACAACAATGGGTTTCCCCAAGCTTTCCCCTGAATTGGGACGTGCCATTCAATCGGGAGCTGCCAATCGGGGATTTAATTTATCCCAAGTAGAAATTTGTGACGAAAACACAAACCTACGCATTCATATCAGTTCGGCTAACAACGATAAAAGTGGAACTACATTTGGATTGAGTTTGCTTTCAGCAGTAACGATAGGTATTTTGCCATCGGTACCTAGTTGGTCAGAAGTAACCATTTTATACCAGTGGAAATCCAAAAACTCCCCTGTATACATACAAAAGTATTATGCACGTGAACAATTTTTAGGTTCATTATGGGCACATCTCTGGTGGCGAAGTGCCTACCCTATTCGACTATCTTCTCAAATTCTAACAGAAGCGACGGAACAATTTGTTGGAACGATCGGAAAATCAAAAACGCCAATTTATATTAAAATTGAAACTCAGTCTGGAAAATCTTTTCACTTGGTGCGGTTAGAACAAAACCAATCGGAAAGCACATTACTAGACTTAGACGGAAATGAAATACCACTTGGCAATGACAAGGTCATAAATAAACAATTATTGGAGAAAATGATTCCATTTTAAGAAATGATGCCAAGGTCATCTTGTCCATCGGTGGAGCTGGTACAAATAGGTTTCAATGGTCAAGATGGCAAAATGATTACTTAGAATGTATCAAATATGAAACTTGATTCGATCCTTCAACTCGATCAATGATTCCTTTAGTTGCAATAGTTTCTCGTCCTCTGTAAAATCAGGTAAGTCGTTCGAAAACATCCTAGGTTTTATATGGGTGTGCAGAAAAAAAACATAATTTTGTTTTCTAAAAATAAGTATCCCCCGTTCCGCATCTTGGCGAAGACCATTCTTATGATAGGTGGATCTTTTTGGCAAAAAAATCATCATAAAAAAAGATATCTCGTCCTTATGAAAGATAAATTCTTCCTTAAGAATTTTTGCCCTGGGGACATTGGGTTCAAATTTCATCTTAAAAACATTATCGCCGATCATAATTAACTGCTCTTTAATATCAATATTTTATAAATTTCTAATTTGATTGGCTGGTAATGGCCCATGATCAATTCTATAAAAACTGAAGAACGGATCATAAAATGCCACAAAATCGGCTCCATCTTCATACCATAGTTATTTGTTTTTGTTTCGAAGTGCTGCAATGAAATACAAATAAGCAGATCATTACCATTAAAGATTTTTTTTTCATGTTCATATGGTTTGTTCATTCCATTTTTGAATTGGATTTTTCCTCCAGAAATGTTACAAAGTGTACGAAATTTCACATTGGAGGTTCATGATAATGAAAATATTTGAATCTGTCGTCCCAAACTATAAGGTAAGACTCAAGTCAGCTTAAGAATTTGTTCATTTGTTGGGAGAACGATAAAACCTTAATTTTCATCCCAAAATTGTTTTTCGATGTGTCAAAAAAGATCGCAATTCACTCAAATTTTGTCAAAATATTAAATTGCATAGGTTTTTAGGAATGTTTACGAATGTCTTATGCCCTATCTCTTCGATACCATTCTGATTTCCTTTGGTGGTATTTTTAGTTTCATATGGGTAATCGGTGCTTCGCTTAGTCAAAATCGTAAATTACAACCTCCTGCAGTTTTTATTTTAATGACTTCTGGATTTCGTTTGTGTTTTGAAGCGGCATACTTCTCTGGTTTCATGTCCGAAAATCCAATCATTTACGGTATTTCAGTACCCGTGTTATATTCAATTGGACCTTCAATCTATTTATTTTTTTGCAAGTTCAATTCTGGTTCTAATGATCAAATTCCATTGCCAGTATACTTTATCCCCTTATTCCTTTCATTAACAGTGTTACCCTTCTGGTTTGTGTTAAGCGAAAAAGAACAATTGATGTTAATATTTCGCATATTTCACCTCCAACCAAACGCCAGAGAATTTATTGATTGGTTATTTTTATTCTGGGTTATTGGACCAAAATTTCTAATACTATTTTTTTCTAATTTATCTGCCATTCTCATCTTAAATGAACTTCGATATTTTTCAAAAAATATGAAACGTGATTTAAAGTTTTTTCTATTTTCGTTTTTAACTTTTCTTCATATTATGATCTTAGCAGATATTTACGGTTATTTATTTTCCGATTTATGGATTATCAGAATTTGTGCATGGAGCCATTCGATTTCCGTGATCATCGTTTATTTTTTTGGGACTTACCAACCAAAGGCTATTTTGGAATTTGAAATTTCTTTTGAAAAAAGAAAGTATGAGAGAAGCAAAATAGATAACGTAGATGTAGATAAAATAATTGCGAACATCGAAAAATGTATGATGGAAGAACATTTTTATGCAGACGAAGACCTGCGCCTTATCGATCTTGCGGATGCATGTGGAATTTCAGTCCACCAACTTTCAGAAGTATTGAACCAAAAAATGAATACCAGTTTCACTGATTTTGTAAATAAATATAGAATCAAAGCTGCCAAAGATATGTTAGTGAATGACTTAAACCGGCCAATCCTTTCCATTGCCATGGCTGTTGGGTTCAATTCAAAATCTTCATTCAATAGAATATTTAAAAAAATGACAAATTTGACACCCAGCGAATTTCAAAAGCAAAAATTAGAATAATTTTTACTTAGCAACTCATACAAAAATTTTTGACTTTGGTCGCGGTTGGCTGACCACAACCAAATCAAAATTCGGTTTAAGTTTCGATTGTCGGTTTGTAATAAAGAATGATTGCTCCATTTTTAAAAGTTTTTGTCTTTATGAGCTTAAGGTTTGTTTTGACATTTAAATTCTCAAATAATTGTAACCCACTTTCGGCTATCACAGGATGAATACAAAGTTGAAGTTCATCTACTAAATTAAGTTTTATCAACTGTACAATCAAACTGCGACTTCCCACAAAAATATCTTTTCCCGGTTGTTGTTTTAGTTCTAAAATTGTTTCTTGCAAAGATTTATTTGAAATTTTTGCGCTATCCCACTCAGTATTTTTAAGAGATTGCGAAAATACAATTTTTGGTATACTGTCTATAGCAACGGCAAAATCATCCATTGATTTTTCACCAGAAGGATTTTCTAGCAGTGTCTGCCAAAACTGCATAAGTTGGTATGTAATCCTTCCGTAAAGAATAACATCAGCAGTATAAAGTAATTCAGCATAGTGATTATGAATTTCTTCATCTGGAATTCCTGCCATATGGTCACAATTTCCATTTAGGGTCATATTGATTGCTGCAATTACTTTTTTCATTGTTAACCTTTTCGTAAATGAATATCAAATTCTATAGTAAATTAAATCGTAATGAAGAATTTTGAAGTGCAGGATATTTCGCCGAAATTTCGACTAACGACAATTATCCTCCTGACACACAAGCCACGTGGGACGAAACCAACATAACAAAATTTTTGTTTACAAGATCACCATCACAAAAATCAAAACCCCAATGAGGACGATGGTCACAAAAGCACCCATTAACATAAATAAGTTGGAACCGCCAGCACTTGTGGCCTTTGGATCATTTCCTTTTTTCTTGGATCCACCAGTTGATTTGGAACCTGCTCCACCACCCCCAGTTGGTTTGGGAATGGCCACTTTGACGGGATGTTCTTCAACAGAATGCAAAAGGTATTGGTTTGGGCCTTCAGCAAAAATATGGTATTCGGTTTTGTCGTTAGCAATGCCCAAAAACCTACCCACTACTGGTTCTTTCGAAACCTTTCCATCATCTTCAATGAGGCCGAGGGTACCCGCAGTGGCTATGCCTTCGGGAGTGTCTGTTGGAACGCGGAATAAAATCTCCATACCTTCTACCAAACTATCGAACTCGATACCACTAATGGGAGAAATCATAGTTTTCATCATTAGTTCTTTAGGAAATCCGGTTCGAAACATTTCGATCTGGCGTTCTAGTGGAGAGAGGTTAACATTGGGAATGCGTTCCTGGACGGCAGGTGTCTCTTCTGCAACTGGTTCATCAACAGGTTTGGCGATTGCACTGATATTTCCCTTCATCGGGTTATCATAACGGAACTTAGCCGTGGACAGTTTGTCCACTTCCGCCTGTAGTTTGATATTTCGTCCCTTCGCTGCTTGTAAGAAAGGTTTTTCCAAAGCATCTGTTAAATGTGAAGGATCTTTTTTTTGCCAAAGTGGTAAAAACTCTTCCAACTTTTCTTTTGTAAAAATACGATACACAGCTCGGCCAAGGTTTTCGGAAATGGACACATCGTACCCATTTGTTTTGCCAACATCGGCAAGGTCGGTCGAAATTTGTAAATGATCAGCAAAGGTGCGAATCCTACGGAAAATGGGAGAAGTTCCAACCACTGCATAAACTTCCATGATGTGTTTGCGAATCGAAGACACTAGAATCAGAATCATTCCGTTCATACTGTCCAAATCAATTTTGATTTTGATTAAGTACCCGTCTGTGATTTTGCCTTGTAAAACTTCTTTCGCCTGTTCATCAGTAAAAACGGCTTCCCGAGTGAGGCCAAGCATGTCTGCCTGACGTTTGAGTTGGTCTGCTTTTGCATTTAATTCTGACATTATTCTACAAACAATTGTTCGGTGGATGAATCTGATTTTTTAAAATCAACCAATGGCACTCGAACTTTTGCTACCGTTTCCTTTTTAGATTCTGATGAATAAATTGAAAATAGGCGACGATCAAACCCAGATTGTGACAAAAGGATTTCCACCATGGTGATACCCATTCCCGCCCCTTCTGTATTATCGCCATGTTCCATAAAAAATTCAAACAAGTTATCATACTTCTTTGCGTTTAAAAATTTTTCCCGCACTCGTTCCGCTTCGATTGGCAACAAAGGAAAATTATTTCTGATTTCCAGCTCAACATTATCTTTATTGTAAACCACTGTGATCTTGACCATATACCCAGATTCTTGCATTTGTTTTTTATAACCTGGAAACTTTCTTTCATTGAGATTAAATTTAAAGAACTGCATCCCTTTTTCGTAATCCTCGAGATTTTGGATATTGAGGCTCATTTCTCTAAATATCAACCGTTTGATAGCGGCTTTGGTCGAATTGACGATGAGTTCTTTTGCAGATGTATAAAAAAGTTCCATAAGATCCGTTCGGTTCAGAGAACTTAAAACAGTAGAAAGGATGTATTTGAGTTTGGCCTCACCCATATCCCCCAAAACGTAGGTGACCATGGAAATTTTTTTCCCTGTAGAAACTGCTTCCTTAATGTTTTCGGTAAATTGGGAGGATAAAACAATTTCAGTTGGCATACACAAAGAAGGGAACCGTAAGGAATTTGCCAGCTGAAAATGTTTTGTCTAGCGATTTATGAGTTTTGGAGTTGCCCCAAAAGGATTTCCATCACCGCTCCCAGTTCTGGTTTACAAGAACGAATGGAATTTTTTAGCCTTTCGTCCACCCCTTGTACTTTGCCTTCGTGGAAACCCAACTTGAATTCAGTGAATTTCAGCCCGTTTGCTGTGGAAACAACCACAACGGTTTCGCCCTTTTTGATTTCGCCCCGTTCTAAGGTTTTGAGCATGGCCGCAAGCGCCACACCCGTATGTGGGTCATTGTAAAGACCATACAGATCTCCCCTTGCGGCTGCGTTGGAAAGTTCTTCTTCTGTGGCCACTTCCACAACCCCATCGAATTTCTTCAAAATGCGGATTGCCTTTTTGACAGATACTGGATCTCCAATTTGAATGGCGGTGGCCAAAGTTTTTTGCGCTGTGACAGGGCTAAAATCGGCAAATCCTTTTTTGTATGATTCGTAGAGCGGGCTCGCATTTTTGGCTTGGGCAAGCAGAATGCGGGGCAATTTATCGATGAGGCCAAGGTCTTTCATCAGTTCAAAACCCATACCCAAAGCGGACACATTGCCCAAATTTCCACCAGGGATCACAACCCAATCTGGCACCTTCCAACCCAATTGTTGTGTGATTTCCACCGAGATTGTTTTTTGGCCTTCGATCCTGAGGGAATTCATTGAGTTGGCAAGGTAGATGGATTTTTCTTTGGTCACCTCTTTGACGAGTGCCATACACCCATCAAAATCGGTTTCGAGAGCGAGAACCATTGCCCCATTGGAAACCGGTTGGATGAGCTGAGCCGTAGAAACTTTGTTTGCTGGCAAAAAAATAATGGAAGGGATGCCTGCTTTGGCTGCATAGGACGCCAGGGCTGCGGAAGTATCCCCCGTTGAGGCACAAGCAACAGCTTTGATGGGAACCCCATCTGCCATCATTTGTTTGACTTGGCTCACAAGGACTGTCATCCCCAAATCCTTAAAACTCCCGGTATGGGAGATTCCACATTGTTTTACAAAGAGACCACCCAAACCAAGATCCTTTGCCCACCGAGAGGCATCGTAAAGGTGGGTGGCTCCTTCCCCAGAGGACACGATGTTCTTGTCCTCAATGGACGGAAGTACCCACTCTTTTTTGCCCCAAACGCCGGAGGAATTTGGGAATTGGGGAGACCTGAACCGAGTTTCAAATTCTGATTTCCAATCGGCAGCAGATACTTTTTTTAGAATTTCTGTATCGTGTTCCACATTCAAAAGTTCTCCACAACTTTCGCAAGAGTAGATAACTTGGTGTAGAGGGTAGGTTTTCCCGCAGGATTCATTTGTGCAGCGAAACTGGGCGCGGAATTCATATTTTGTAAGTGACATAGAACTTCTCTTGCGTTGTGATTTACGGGGACTCCATTTCCATTCTGGAAAATGGGGAAAAATGCACGAATGATTTTTATCGTTTTAGACAATTATGGAAACAGAAAGAACTGAACCAAACTGGTGGCGAAAAACCAAACGTTATTCCAAACGAATGGCTTTTATTTTTTTCTTTCTGGCATTCTTACTTTTCGTCCGAATTTTTCTCTTCCAAATTTACTCCATCCAAGGTAATTCCATGTATCCCACTTTGGAACATGGTTCCATTGTTTTTGTTTGGAAAGGAGGTTTTGCAATATCGGCAAAATTTTTTGGAACGGAGCTCCTATATACCGAGCCCAATATAAACAAATTGGATTTAGTTCTTTTTGTAAGCCAGGAAGACGAATTAGTAGTAAAACGTGTGATAGGTGTTTCAGGAGAATTTTATTCTATCGAATACGGTCGTGTCCTCATTGATTCAAAGGAAATTGTAGAAAACTATTTGCCCAAAGGAAGTTATACTTCGGAACCCAATGCTTCGGTATTTTTAAACAGGCATAATAGTCCGTTTTTGGCTATGGACAAACAAGGGCGGATCCCTCCTGGTTATTATTTACTCCTTGGGGACAACAGAGAGTATTCAACCGACTCACGAGCGTTTGGTTTGGTACCGGTAGAAAAAATCAAAGGTAAGGTAGTGTTTTATTTCTAAATGTTAGAATACAAACAAAGGCTCAAATACATATTTTTATTCATCGTTTCACTCTTTGTTGTATTATTATTTCGAGTGGTGTATCTTACTTATTTTAATGATAATGTCGTAAATTTAAAAACCACAAGGAATGTACAAAGAGGAACAATATTTGACAGGCGAGGCATCGAACTTGCGATTTCTCGTGAATCAGCCACTGTAGGCATCGAACCCAGTAATATTTATGATCCTGAACTGACTTCGCAGGAACTAAGCCCCGTATTAAATATACCCACAAACAAACTTTTGCAAACCATCACTGGTAAACAAAATTATTTTTTGCTCAAACGAGAAATCGAACTCACCAAAGCAGAAAAGATCAAAACGTTATCTTTGCCAGGCGTGCGAGTCGAAAAAGAATACAAACGAATTTACCCACAAGGTTCTCTTGCCTCCGGTCTCATTGGTTTTACAGGCTACGATGATGATAAAGCCCTATCGGGTCTTGAAACCCTATACAATTTAGAACTTTTATCCACCGCAGATGCAGATTCAAATATAGGAAATAATATACACCTAACGATTGATAGCTTAATTCAATATCGATTGGAAAAATCCTTACACAAAGCGTTTTTAGAAACAAAATCCAAACGTGGAATTGGAATTATAATGGATGTAGAAACAGGAAAAATTTTAGCAATGGCGAGTTTTCCAAATTTTGATCCAAATCATTTCCAAGATTATTCGAGTGAATCTCACACAAACTGGGGGATTAGGCACGTATACGAACCTGGATCCACAATGAAAATATTTATCGCCCTAATGTTATTAAACGAAGGTAGTATTTTGCCAAATGAAAGATTCCATTGCCCAGGTTATATTGAAATTGGAAAATCAACCATCCGCTGCACCGACAATCATGGTCATTTGAATTTGGATGAAATTTTACAGTATTCTTGTAATGTGGGCATCATCAAAGCTGCGCAAAAAATAAACGAGACAACTTTCTATCGTTATATGGATCAATTTAAATTCGGTAAACGAACCAATTTTTCCATTCATGAAGCCAAGGGGTATCTCCCGCATATATCAAAATGGAACCGTAGCACTCCCTACTTTTTATCCATTGGCCAAGGAATTTCTGTCACACCAATACAACTCATTACCTCAGCGGCAGCAGTGGTCAATGGGGGGGTATTGTTTGAACCATCCGTTGTTTCTTCTGTAACAAATTCTTATGGTGAATTGGTTCACGAATTTAGCACAAAACAAGAGTTAATTGGCATAAAGAAAGGAGCTGCAGAAAAAACCCTTCGGGCTATGGGCAAAGCGGTATCACAAGGTACTGGCAAAAAAGCATATTTGGAAAACTACTTCATAGCAGGTAAAACAGGTACATCCCAAAAAGCGAAAGCTGGGGAGGGATACCAAGCAGGATTATTCACTGCCAGTTTTTTAGGTTTTTTTCCCGCCGATAAACCAAAGTATGTTGGTCTAATTGTTTTTGATGAACCAGGCGGTCAGGCACATACAGGTGGTGGAATTGCAGCACCTGTGTTTCGTGATGTGGTCGAAAGTATCATTCCCATCGTAGAACGCAGTGAAAAAGCTGCCGTTTACCGCCTAAAGGGAGAAAAAAATAAAAAATATAAATTAAATCCAAATGTAATGCCCGACCTCGTTGGTTTTACGGCATCCGAAAGTATACAAATTTTAAAATCACTCAAAATACCTTATGAATTAGAAGGTTCCGGTTTTGTCAGATCACAAGAACCAATGCCTGGAACGAACCTAAGTGACAAACCAATCATCAAAATCAAACTTGAACACTAATTTGGATTTAACTATTCTTAAAAAAAATTTAGATTCACTTCCCAATTCATGGGATATGTATAAATCAAAAATTGAATCTGAATCTTTATCAGTGGAACTTACTAAGGCAAAGTCAGGCGATTTTACTTTAGAGGTAGATGGTGTTTGGATCCATAGTAGGCACGATCCAAAAAAAGAAGCAGAAAGATTTGCCCGCGAATTACCAGACGATGGTAGTAAACGCATCTATATGTTGTTTGGTGCAGGCATTGGTCATATTCTTCCTTTTTTATTAGAGAAAGAAAACACAACTATCATTTGGCTTGAACCAAATATTTTTTTATTAAAATTTGCCCTCTCAATTTTTGATTTCAGCGAACACTTAAAATCGGAAAAACTTTCTATCATTCGAAACAATTCGATCGAAGACGATTTATTAGAAGCACTCAGAGGAAAAGGCACATACCCGATCAGTTTTGTTCCCCACCGAGGTTCTCTGCAATGGAAAGAATCTGAATATTTGGATTTACGAAACATCGCCGAACAAATGTTTCACAAAAAAGATGTAAACCTGGCCACACTCACTCGGTTCGAAAAAATTTGGGCAAAAAATATCTGTTTCAATTTTCCAGAATTACAATCCATGTTACCTGTATCAAAACTATTTGGATTGGCAGAAGGTTTGAAGATTGTAGTCGCGGGAGCAGGTCCAAGCCTTTCTGAAACCACCATGGATCTTAAAAAATACAGAGACCAATTTTTACTCTTGGCAGTAGATACAGCAGTTCCCATTTTACACTCCTTTGGTGTGGATCCTGATCTAATCTATTCGGTTGACCCCCAAGTGTTGAATAGTCAATACTTAGAAGATTATAATGGTGAAGGGGTTTTGGTATTTGATCCAACATCTACATACGTTAGTTTGCGTCTGGAATATGGTCCCAAAAATAGTTTTGTTACATCTTCGCCTTTTCCTTTAATTAAAATTTTAGAAAGAACAGGCAAACAAAAACTAGGTGATGTGCCATTTGGAGGATCTGTATCAACAAATGCGGCAAGCCTTGCAAATCTTATGGGAGCGTCCGTTTATTTGGTAGGGCAAGATCTAAGTTTCACAAATGGACTTGCCCATTCGAAAGGAGCCGTATTGGAAGAAAGATTAAACTATTTGGAAACCCGAAAATTCAGGAGAGAAAAACATAATTACAAACAATTGTTCGCTTTGCCTCCCAAAAAAGTAAATGGAGTTAATGGTGAAGTTTACACCACCAATGAAAAAATGATGATATTTAAAAAATGGTTTGAGGATCATGTTTCAGAAAACAATTGGACAAACTTAACAAAGTTTGGTGCAAAACTAGAAGGTATGCCTCATTCAAATTTTGAGGAAGTGTTCACGGAAGATCAGTCACAATCCATTAAAAATTTAAAACTCCAGATAAAAAAATTTTTCAATAATACAGATTACGAATTTGATGCTATTACTTTAAAACTCGAACTTCAAAACACCATATCAAACTTAAATCAATTTCTAACTCTCGTCAAAAAGGGTAACAAAATTTCTGCTAGAATCTATTCACAAATCAAAACCAACCAAGTTGATCCAAAATTTTTTGCCGAAGACTTACGCCAAATGGATTTTATTGATGGCGAAGTATCTTCCAAAAAGGGTTTGAATGAAATTTTGAGTTTGGGAATCCAAAGAATTATCCTCACCATTACCGAAGGTTATGATGAAAAATTAACTGAAGAAGAAAAAAGTAACGAAAGGTTACAAATAGCAAAAAAATCAGTTCTGTTGTATGAAGGTTTGTTAGACTCGATCCTTTCCACCAAACGAATGCTAACTAAAAGTCTTTACCGATTGGAAGATAAATTATCTTCCAATACTTAAATTTACCTTACGGAAAGAACTGTAAAATCAACTCTTCTATTTCTTACTCGACCAGCCTCAGAATAATTTGTATCTACACTGGTGGTTTCGCCAAAACCTCGATATTCGATTTGTTTTTCATTCACACCAGCTTTAATGAGTTCATCTTTAATAAACTTAGCACGTTCATCAGATAAAATTTTGTTCTCATCCAATTCTCCGATAAAATCAGTATGACCCATCACTCTAATTTTTATTTCAGGATAAGTTTTTAAAGCTTCTGCCAAATTGGAAATTTTATTTGGAGCTTCAGGTTCGGTTTCCAAGGTTTGTTTGATAAATCTAATTTGTAATTCGTTAATATACCGAATGGCTTTGCTTCTGGTATCAAAACGATTCGTGATTGTTCCTTCATTTATTTCCACTCTTTCCAAAGATCTGGATTGGGTTTCAGAAGTAGAAGTAACAGCAGTTTGATCCCGTAGAACACTTTTATCTTCAGATCGATTACAACTTCTGATTCCAAGGATAATCATCAAAACAAAAAACAATCCAAGTAAAACGAGTAATACAATACGCCAAGTTTTGTTCGAAACTTTTGCATCATTTCGTTTGTTGAGTGCGATGAGTTCGTTGTATTCAGGTGTGGGAGAAATAGAATCGTATTGCGAATCTTCCTCATAAATCTCCATATAAGAAGAAGTATCACTTGGTTCGTCTTCGGAACGATACGAAACAGTTTCTTTTTTAAGTTTATTTGTTTTTTTAGGACTTGGTTTCTTTTTGGTTTGGGGTACTGAAATTTTTGCAGCCCACTTCCTAATTTCCGTTCTTAGGTATTCGTCTGCATCTGATTGAAATTTGAAATTATCACGAATGTATTTAACAGTGCGTTTTTCAATGTCTGTGTAATCATTACCATCTTTGATAGCTTCAAATAAGGTTTTGGCAATGTTTTTACCAATAGGAGCTTTGCTTCGTTTCGTGGCCTTTTCAACAATTTCCAACAGTTCGTTATCATACTGTTTCCCGTTCATTGTGCGGTAATAACTCTTTGCCACGATGACACTCCTTTATTTTAATATCGACAGGCTTGGCCTTCGAATCCAACCTTTTCTTTCAAATTAACTATTGAATCCTTTCAGAAATTGGTTATTTTTGATCTTATATTGCAACGAACCTCGGCTAATTTCCAAAAGTTTGGCTGCTTCCTCTTGGGTGGATGCCCTTTTGAAGGCTTCTCTTATCCAAATTGCTTCCAATTTTTCAATGGCAACATTCAAAGACAAGTTTTCGGAAGGAACTAAAAAATTGGCCGTTAGTTGGTCTGCTTCTGATTTCGGATTCGATTCTGAGTCAGGTTTCCCGCCTTGAGTGAAAGAGTAAGGTTCAAGAACATTTTCAGTTGGAACTAAAACTGCATATTGAATGACTGATATGAGCTGCCTAACGTTTCCACTCCAAGGCATAGTTGCCAAACTCTCGAGTGCTTTGGCAGAAAATGATTTGTCCCTACCATATTGTTTATTGAATAAATACAAATAGTGGTGTGCAAGGAGAGGTATATCGCCCCGTCTTTCTCTCAGCGGAGGTACTCGGAGTGGAACTTCTGCTAAACGATAATATAAATCCATAGAAAAAGTTTCCTTCTGAATATCATCTAACAAATCTCTCTTACTACCAGTAAACATCCTAACATTTAAAATTTCACCAGGGCGTTTTGGATTTGGAATTTCTCTGTTTCTTAATATTTGAAAGAACTTATCTTGCAATGGATTTGGTAAATCACCTATCGATTCAATATAAAGTGATCCACCATTTGCCTGTTCCAATTTTCCTGGGCTGAAAATTTTACCCGAATAGGCACCAAACAATTCTGCTTCTAACAATTCGTAACTTAAACCCGAACAATCTACTGTCAAAAATGGTTGAGATTTTCTTTGGGATACAAAATGTAAGGCTTTCGCAACTAATTTTTTACCTGCACCTTCTTCACCAATGATCATGATGGATGTATCCGATGGTCCAACCTGCCTAATACGATTTTTAAGAAAGAGGATGGACGGGTCGTAACCTAAAATTTCTTCGACAACATCTTTGTCTCGTTTTGATTTTTCAACTGCCTCTTTGGCAATTCTTTCCTCTAATAATACTATTGTTAATTGGGATGCGAATAGGCTGGCTTGGTTTATAATATCTGGTGAGAAAAAATTAACTTTATCTGACTCTAAATTCAAAACACCGACAGTAGAATCTCGAATAACAAGGGGGATTGCAAGTTCAGACCGAACAGTTTCTATCAGTTTGATATATTCTTTATCTAAAATGACATCAGGAACGTAAACAATCTCTTTCGAAGAAGCTGCCCTACCCGTCACACCCAACTTAAACGGTAGTTTGGCGGCAATTTTTTTTTCGGAATCCATACCCTTTGCCGCAACGATAGTTAATACTTTTTCTTCCTGATCTGCAATGGATATACTACCAGTGGATGCACCAAACAAGGTGAGTGAAGCTTCCAAAATAAAATTCAAACGATCCGTGATGTTTGGTAAATTATGGATCTCCTTTTGGATTTTCCTGAGGGTTACAGAAATATCCTGTTTTGCGGCCATACTAAATTTTTACATTCGCCTTTTGATTTGTTAAATATTTCAGAAAAGCAATGATAAAACCTTCTAAATCGCCATCCATAACAGCATGAACGTTGCCAGTTTCAAAATCAGTCCGATGATCTTTTACCATATTATAAGGATGAAAAACATAACTTCGAATTTGCGAGCCCCAAGAAATATCTCTTTTTTCACCTGCTTTTTTGGCATTTTCTTCTTCGGCTTTTTGTTTTTCCATCTCATACAAACGAGCGCGTAACATTTTCATTGCCGTGTCACGGTTTTTGATTTGTGAACGTTCCATCTGACAAGATACAACTACACCTGTTGGGATATGTGTGATTCTTACTGCTGAATCTGTAGTGTTCACATGTTGACCACCAGCGCCTGATGAACGGTATACATCCACTCGCAAATCTTTTTCTTCAATATTCACTTGGATATCGTCATCCACTTCTGGAGTAACATAGACAGACGCAAAAGATGTATGCCTTCTTTTATTGGAATCAAAAGGTGATATCCGAACAAGCCTATGTACACCTGACTCACATTTTAAATAACCAAAAGGATGGTCACCTTGTACATACAAGGTGGCATTTTTGATTCCTGCAGTTTCACCAGGTTGGTAGTCGACAAGTTCGGCACGATACCCTTTTTGTTCACAAAACCTTGTGTACATTCGCAGCAACATATCTGCCCAATCCTGTGATTCTGTTCCACCAGCTCCTGGATGTATATTGATAAAGGCAGCTTTGCCATCATCTTTGCCGGCAAGAGCATCTAACATTTGTAAATTTTCAAAAGCTTCAAATAACCGTGCATAATCATCATTTAAAGATTTTAATCCTTCTTCACCCATCTCTTCCGATGTGAGTTCGATTAAATCAGGAAATTCTAAAAGTTCTTTTTTAAGTTCGATCCAAGGATCAAGTTTTAGTTGTAACTCATTCTTTTTTTGTGTAACGGCTTTTGCTTGGTCAGGTGAATCCCATAACTTTGGATCGTTCGTTTTTTCAATGAAAGCCAATAACCGGTCGTAATCTTCTTGGAAATTTTGAGTTTTCCAATATGTCTGAAAGGTTTCAATGGTTTCGGCCGTTTGTTTTTTTAATTCTTTAAGTGATAGTTCCATATAAATTCAATAATAGTATAATTTTAGAATAATGAATCTTTTCGAATTCTTTCTACTTCCCATTGGAATATAGTTTCTCGTAATTGGGGAGTGTTTCCTTCCACTGTCGCAACAAGCGAATATGTTGACTCGCTGCCAAAACTATCGGGTTTTCTTTTTAAAATAAATTTTCCCGATTTTACAAGTTCAATCACATGCAATAAAAATGGATCTCTCTCTTTTCTATTCATCTCTTCCATTGAATAATAAAAAGTAGATAAACCTTTATAAAACCAATCGATGTATTCGTTTTTACCACGTGGCCAAATTTGTTCCAAGTTGATTTCTGTTTCTTGAACAAGAGATTTTCCTAAAAATGGTTTTTGTAACAACCTACACTGTGAGTAGATTTCGAAGTTTAAATCTCGATCGCCGCCTTTTTCAAAATCCACACCAATCCAACGAATCCATGATTTTTTTTCTTTGATTGGTAATGCGGGAATGAGTGTGAATAAATAACCCTGGTCTTTAAATATCCTTTCGTATGCAAGATGTTCCAAAATTTCCAAAGGAATCATATAGTGACCCTTCGTCCATTGGATTACATAAGGAATGGTTTCAAGAAGAAGGTATTCAGGTGGGGTTTCGGAGCGAACAATATCACCAAACTGTGTTAAGATGAATATAAAAGACAAAAGTTCTTGCCGACTAAGCCCACTGAGTACACTCACAGAGGCACTTAAATTCTGCAACGACCGCCGGATCATTAAATGTTGTTGGAGTTGCGATTGGTTTTCTGATAAAATGATTCCTAGGTGTTTTTCAAAATTCCTAAGACTTCCCTTCTCCATAGATTTTACATTTCCAGAAATCGCAAACGGCATTATAACGCTCTCCGACCAATATCTTTGCGGTAATATGTATCATGTGTTTTGATTTTTAATAAAAATTCATAACAAGAATCTATAGCTTTTTTTAAATTGTCCCCAATGGCAGTGATACCGAGTATTCGCCCGCCACTTGCAACTAGTTTATCATTTTCTTTTTTTGTGCCTGCGTGGTAAACAATCACATTACCTTCATTTGGTGGAACTTCCAAAACCATACCTTTTTGGGGTGAATCAGGATATCCTTTAGCCGCAAGAACAACGACAGAGCTCGAACCTTGTTTCAATTGTAATTCACGTTTTGGTAGTGAGTTTGTGGAGGCAGCATAAAAGATCGGAAGTATATCCTCATCGATTAGTCGGAGTACACACTGGGTTTCAGGATCTCCAAACCTACAATTGAATTCAACCACATTGGGATTTCCTTCCTTCGTAATCATAAGCCCAACATACAAAAGACCTTTGTAAACATTTCCTGTTGACCTAAACTCACTTAACATTGGTTCAATGATTCGATCCTTTACTTCAGCCAATACCAGCGGTGTGACAATGGGGGCGGGTGCATATGCCCCCATCCCACCAGTATTTGGACCAATGTCACCATCGTATGCGCGTTTATGGTCTTGCGCTGCTGGCAGGCACATATAATTATTTCCATCCGTTATGACAAAAAGTGAGGCTTCCTCACCTTCCAAAAAGGATTCAATGACTACTTTATTTCCGCTTTTACCAAATTTGGATTCTAAAAATATTTCGTCTAACGCTCGCTTAACTTCTACTAATTCAAAAGCAACCGTAACACCTTTGCCCGCTGCCAAACCATCTGCTTTCACTACAAGTGGTAATAATTCTTTTTGGGCATAAGTCCAAGCCGATTCATGGTCTAAAAAAACAGCGAAACTCGCGGTAGGCACTTTCGCTTTTTTCATCATCTCTTTGGCAAAGTGTTTCGAGCCTTCAATTTGAGCACAGTAGGCACTTGGACCAAAACAAGGAATGTTGATTTCCGCACACCAATCTGAAATTCCAAACACCAGAGGATCTTCTGGGCCGACAACCACCAAATCCGTATTCGATGATCTTATATACTCAATAAACTTGGATTTATCTTTTATTGAAATTTCCGTTTCGGATAGAATCAAATCAGTATCAAAGCCACCATTACCTGGAAAAACTTTTAATTCACCGAGCGAACTCGATTTTAAAATTGAATCTGCAAGTGCGTGTTCACGACCACCACTTCCAATTAGCAGTACTTTTAATTTATTTTTCAATTTTTTCCAACGCCCTTACTGTACTTTCAAATTTTTCTTTCCAAGTATTGTATTTTTCTCGTTCTTTTTCAACCACTTCTGGTTTGGCCTTTTCTACAAAGGATGGATTATTAATTTTTGATTCTAATTTTTCCATTTCCAATTGGATTTGTTTTTTCTCTTTTTCCAATCTTTGTTTTTCTTTTTCAAAATCAAAAATTCCTTCCAAAGGTAGGATGATTTCTCCAATCGAAAATGAACCAACAGAATCGGTAGAACTTGGATTGTATGAATCCACAAAACTAATGGATTCAGCTTTTGATAGTTGCAAAATGGATTTTTCTTCGCGGACAATCATTGACTGCAAATCTGGATTTATAAATTTTAAGATCACCTTACATTTTTTTTCAGGCTTCACTCCAAGTTCAGCACGCATATTTCTGATTTTTGTAATGATCTCCTTAACCAATTGCATTCGCAAAACAGAAGGGTGTGAATCGTTCACTCCGTACGGTTTAGGAAAATCTGTTTTTGCGAGTTCATTAGAACTTAACATCGAATGTATCTCTTCAGAAATAAAAGGCATAAAAGGATGGAGTAAACCAAGTGATTTATTGAGCAGGCTAACAAGCACTAATCGCGCAGATTCTTGTGATTTTGGAGTTACGTTTCCGTAAATCCGAGCTTTGGTAAGTTCCAAATACCAATCACAAAAAGAGCCCCAAATAAATTCATAAATTGAATTTGCCATTTCAAAAAATAAATATTCCGAATATGCCTTTTCATAACGCGCTAGGGTTACATCAAACTCATTCAAAATCCAAAGGTCGGTATCTTCCAATTCGGACAAATTTGTTTCTTTCATTTCAAAATCTTCTGGTAGATTCATAAAAATGAACCTACTCGAGTTCCAAATTTTATTACAAAATGAACGATAACCATCTAACCGAGATTCATCGAAAAGAATATCTTTTCCTTCCGGCAAAACGGCAGCTAAAAAAAACCGAAACGAATCGGTTCCATATTTGGACATCATATCCAAAGGATCCACAACATTGCCGATGGATTTACTAAACTTTTTACCGTCCTTGTCACGCACAAGCCCGTGTATTAGAACCTTGTGGAACGGGACATCGTCCATAAACTTGAGGCCGTTCATGATCATCCTTGCTACCCAAAAAAAGATGATATCAAATCCCGTGACAAGAACTGCTGTTGGATAGTATTGTTTTAATTCTTCCGAATTTTCGGGCCATCCAAATACAGAAAACGGCCAAAGCCCAGATGAAAACCAAGTATCCAGAACGTCTTCGTCTTGTTTGATGGTAGATTCAGAAACAGAAACACCCTTTTTTGCAAAAAGGGATACGGCTTCGTCGAGTGACTCAGCAACCACCATATCACCGTTTGGTGCATAGTATGCAGGGATCCGATGACCCCACCAAAGTTGGCGAGAGATACACCAATCTTTGATATTCTC
>JARJFC010000129.1 GCA_029310945.1 Leptospira sp. 96542 | reverse complement strand
GGTGGCGAGGCCCGCGAAGCTCTCGCCATCGCCAAACACGTTGTAGTTCTTGAGTTTCTTCGGAAGGCTCATGGTGATCTTTCAGGATGTTGGAGGGTCCGGCCGCGTCAAGCCGCCACGCGCTGTGCAAAGTCCGCGTAATAGCGATCCGTGATGCGTTGGCGAAAGCTCAGATCCTCCAGCGGAGCGGCAGACGTGTAGTCGTAGTCGATGGCCAGCTTGCCCGCCTTCAGACGGTCCACCGTGTTGATCTGTTCATCGAACCACGCACTGCCGCCGATGATGTATCCCTGCGAGGTCCAGCTCCGCAGCTTCGCGTTCACCCCTTCCAGAATGTCCTTCGCGATGGACGGATGCAGCGGCTTGTCGCTCACCCACATGAACGCCTCGGCGATCGTGTCCGCGATGATCTGGCCGGTGCGGGTTGCGCTCTCGAACTCGAACAGCGGATCATCCGAACAGGTGCGAGACCCCCAGAACTTGAAGCCCTGGCTGTTGATCAGCGTCGTCACACCCGCCTCGTTCAAAAGGCCTGCATCCGTTTCGCTCGACTGCAAGTCCCAGAAAATCGGCGCACTGATGCCCGTCACACCGCTGACTGCCACGTTCGAAATCGTCTTATGCCAGCCCTGTTCGGCGTCGATCTTCGCGCGCAGGCCCAAGGCATGGGCCACCGCCGGCACTGTGATCGTCGCTGAATCCGCCACGCTCCAGGATTGAAAGCTGGGATGAATCAGCATCAGCTCTCGTGCTGAAAAGTTCTCCCGGTAGTCCAGCACGTCCGCCACCTTCACGTTGTCATCCACCCCGGCGTAGGCGAAAGCGCGCAGCTTCTGCGCCACCACAGCCAGAGCCGTGGTCACGGGCTGCGTGTCCAGTCCCGGCACACCCAGCACGCGCGGCTTCACGCCCAACATTGCCTGCGCCGACAACAGCGCCTGCAGGCCCGTGCGCTGGCCTCCTTCCGTCACCGTGCCGATCACATTGTTGTTCGTAGCCGCTGCAATGGCTTCGGCCCCCTCGCCTTCGCCCGCAGCCACACGCACCACCACGCCCACCGGACGCGCCTGGTTCGAGATCGCCTCCAGGCTCCGGGCCAGCGTTCCGTTTTCGCCCGCGTCGGCCAGCGCACCGTACACGTCCGTCACAAGCACCGGCGTATTCAGCGGAAATTTGGCGGCATTGGCATCGTTCGCGATGCAGACCATGCCGAAAACCGAGGTCGCAATCGTGCGAATCGGGCGGGCGCCTTCGTTGACTTCGATAGTCCGGACGCCATGGTGATAAGTGTCGAGAGACATGCAACAGCCCTTTGAAACAGGATGCCGCATAGTTTGTCGGTATGCCTCGCGCGAGGCCAGAACTTCGACCTGTAGCGATTGCCGCTACAAGATGACTCCAATTTAGGTGACTCTTGTACTGCAAATGCGATCGCCCTGGGATCTCGCAAGCTGGACTCCTTTCAAGGCCACAGCCAGCGCATCCTGTGGGACGGCTCGCCTGGCATTCGTGCGGTATGGGGACCCACTGGCACCCCTGGTGGCGCGTATCGACTTCTGGACGGCTATGCAGCGGGCTCAAGCCGGTCCGATTGGCTACGCACGGCACCGGACTTTGAAAACGACGGCACGCATGGCACGCCCCGCGTGGGCATGGAGACCGCTGGTCGTTTCACAGCCTTCTACCCGCGCATTCACATCTAGACGTGAATGCGCGGGAAGAACGCTGCGTTGTCTACGCGAACTCGGCCAAACGCCACTTCGGTGTCCGGGTAGTTGCTGGACATCGTGTTGATCGATCCCGTCGACGTGGTCGATATAGGGATAGCTGCAACAGCCGCGTCTCGCTCAAGACCGACCTCGGCGCGGGCCGCCGCTGAAGTCGAGGCCGGGCTGCGGATAACGGTCGATCCTGCACCGCCCGTTTCGATGACGGCCATTGATCCTTTCTGGGCAGAACCCAAGGCTCTTGCATTTGCAGTGTCAGCGTCAACGCCACCCGCCGCCATGCGCAAGAACATGCCCCAGTTATTCGGGCCGAGCAAGTTCGGAGCGCGGAACTTCGTGGCATCGCCGCCCGGGTCTGCGACGAACCAGTAAGAGCCCAAGCCCGAATCGAACTCGGCCTGACTCTTGACCAGGCCGCGCCACTGCGCCCACCCCCATAACTCGGGGTAAGCCGCTTTGTTGAAGATGCCGCCGATGGCGTCGATTTCATGAGCGCGTGGCGTGACATCCACGCCGTATCTGGGTTCACCGCAGTAGGGACTGGCGTAGCCGGTGAAGTACGGGCCGAAGGTGGTCCACTTCCATGCCTCGCCGGCCAGCTCTTCAATAATGATGGGGCCGCCATTCGACGCCAATGCGCGAACGGTGGCGAGCGGAAGAAATCGCACTCGCTGCGCCAGCGCGTTGGTCATCGTCGTGGAGAAATTGGCATCGTTGCCCAGCGCTGACGCCAGCTCTGCCAGCGTGTCCAGCGCGGCGGGACTGCTGTTCACCAGAGCAGCCACCGATGCCACGACAAAAGCCGTGGTGGCGATCTGGTTGGTGTTCGTTCCAGACACCGCCGTTGGCGCTGTCGGCGTACCTGTCAGCGCTGCACTGGCGAGCGGGGCTTTGAGGCCGACCGCATTGGACAGTGCCGCCAAGAGCGGGGCCAAAGTTGCCGGCGTGACGGCGCGTGCAGCGTCGATGCCCGCCTGAACTTCGGCAGCAGTCGCCAGCTCCAAGAGGCCAGTTCGAGTTTCGGTAGCGGTTCGCGCAGACAGGCCAGCAGGTGTAACCGCGCGCGCGTTGTCGATACCCGCCTGAACTTCGGTAGCTGTCGCAAGTTCCACCACACCGGGCATGGCCGTCGTCGACGGCGGATTGAAGAAGTTGGTATCCCCGAACTCCAACACGCTCAAGTCCGCGCCGCCGTCCTCGTTCACCAGGTCAAACGACAGCATCAAGTGCGTGTTCTCGGTCTTCACCGCAATCGCTCCAGCCTGGCCATAGCTGCCGAGAAGAACACCGTTGCTTAAATACAGCCCCAAACCGCGCACTGTGTAAGCATCCGCACTCGGATCGATGGCCGTTATATGCAGCACACCATCCCCCGCATCACCGCCCATCACCTGCCCGCCATCCTGGCCGATGCGCTTGATCTCATTGCTGACCGGAGCGCCCGGTGCAATGGTGTCCCCCGTCACGCCGAGGCTCACAACGGTGCGCTCCGCGAAGCCATCATTGCCTGCGGCAATCAGTGCATCCAGGCCTGCGGCCGTCAATTTGAAAACCAGGTTCATAAGCGGTAAAAATTAGTGGCTCAAGCGTCCGACACCTGCACCGTGAATTTCATCCGAGCGGAAACGAATACCCGTCCCACTCCTGCCAGCTTGCGTGTTGCCTCGCCCTGCAGCGCTTGATACGGGGTGAAATGCGCTCGCACTGGTTTCACGCGCTGGATCTCGTTCACCATTTCGGAATACGCAGCAGCGGCGGCAGCGGGAGAGACCGTGCCCACATCCAGATAAGCCTCGAACGTGTTCGGCGGTCCAGGTGGCGTCTTCTCAAACCACTCCACCACCGTCACCGCACCACCCAGCGCCTGCACGATCTGCATCACGCCCTTTTTCACACCCAGATTGCGACTCGACCCCAGCGCCTGTTTCACGTAGCGGCGCTTTCGGCTTTCGCTCCAGGCGTCGTTCCAGTAGTTCGCGCCAAGCGCCCAGGCCAGCCAAGGCAGCAGCCGAACCGGGCACTTGTCTGGGTTCCACAGATCCCTGTGTGGCTGCGGGATGGCGCACAAGTGCTTCACCATCACCCGCTCCATAGCCCGGTCCAACGGCGTGGCATTCGGTGGCAACAGGCTGGTGTTAGACAAGGATTCCCCCGTCCGCTATCACGATCCCCGTGCAATACCCGGCCTCCGTCTCACCGATCGCCACATCGTCTTCCGGTGTCATCAGGTCAACACTCGCAACGCCCGCCACGTTCTGCAGCGCAGCGTAAATCCGGCTGATTGGTATCTTCTTTTTGATCCGCCGCAGTTCGGCCACCACCTGCTGCGCAGCCTCCGTTGCACGCTCCACGGCATCGGCGGACTCCGGCTTTCCGTTCTTGTAGATCACGGCCTCGATGCTGTAATTCACAACCGTCACCGCCACCGCCGTCACCTGCTCGCCGATCAGCCGCACTTCGTCGGCCTCCAGCGCCGTCTGCACCGCCTCCAGCACATCGGCGCCGGGCGTGCCGTTCCCGGCATGCACCAACACCACCACGTTCACGATTCCAGGCTCCGGACTGCTCGGATACGCATCCAGCACCTGACCGTGCGCCGATAGCGCCTGCTCCACATAGCTGCCGAACGTTCCCGCCGCGCCATGATTCGCGGCGGCCAGCCTCACACGTTGCCGGAAAGGATGATCGCCCTCGTACACCGCCGCGACAGGCGGCACAGCCTCTGGGTCGGCCGGCGTGATGACCAGACGTGGCGGCACGCCGAACCCGGCGGCGATCTGGTCCAGATCACCCCCCTGGGCATACGCCAGCATCACCGCCAGAGCGCTGTCATTGCGCGCGCTGCGCTCGTTCACGATCTGATAGGCCAGCCGCTGCGCCCACTTCGCAAGCGGTTCCGCATCGCTCTCCAGCGCGTCCGCCGCTTCCGGATACTCCGTCACCAGGTCGGCCTTCACCAGCGCCAGCACCGTCTCGAAATCCGGCACCTCCACCACCTGCGGCGCCGGCAGAGTCGAAAAATCAAACTCGTCCAGAACGCTCATGCTGCCACCCGCCCCTGCGCCGTGCTGATCGGCACGCGCAGCGTCAGAGCCGTCGCGTCACCGGCCGCATCCGCCTCATCCCCTGAGATTTCCAGCACC
>JARJFC010000128.1 GCA_029310945.1 Leptospira sp. 96542 | reverse complement strand
CGAACAGGCTGTGGGGGATCTTGAAGGTGGATGCGGGCGAAAACCGCCGCTGCGCGCGTGGCCCATCGGCCACCCGCAGCACCTGACCGCCACCGCGGGCGTCGAGCACTGCGATGCAGCCTGAAACCCCGGCCTCCCGGAACAGGGAGGCCCAGGCGGGCATGTCCAGGGTGGACGGTTGGGCTTGGGCCCAGGGAAAACTTCCCAAGGCCAGCGATGAGAGGAGGAAGTGACGGCGTTGCATGTGCGGAATTTTTCCAGATCCCACGGAGCGCTTGTGAACTCCCTTGCCGCGCCCCGGCCCGCATCACAGAATCCGCGGCAAGGAGGAGAGACCACATGAGCCAGGCCTATCCGGAACTGCTGCAACGTTTTCGTCCCCACATCCACGGCGACGGCGACATCACGGTGATCCTGGGACACGGCATCGGCACCGACCAGACCGCCTGGAGCCGCCAGGTGGACGCGCTGAACAAGGCCGGCTACCGCGCCGTGACCTTTGACTTCGCGGGTGCCACGGCCGAGACGCAGCAGTACTTCTCCCCCACGCACCACAAGACACTGTATGGCCTGGCCGAGGATCTGCTGGTGGTCGTGCACGGCCTGGGCATCGAGCGGCCGGTCTACATGGGCCATTCCATGGGCGCCATGGCCGGCGTGCTCGCGGCCCTGGCGGAGCCGCAGACCTTCCGGGCCCTGATCCTGCTGGGCGCCTCGATGCGCTACCTGGACGATCCGGCGACCGGCTACGTGGGTGGCTTCAGCGCCGAGCAAATGGATGTGCTGCTGCGCTCGGCCCAGGACAACTACGCCCAATGGGCCAATGGTTTCGCACCCGCCATGGTCGGCGCGGCCAACCCCCATCTCAGCGCCGAGGCCTTCACGCAACAGCTGCTGTCGCTGCGCCCGGACATCGTGCACACCATCCTGAGCGCGGCGCTGCTGGCGGACCACCGTGCCGAGATGCGGCAGTTGCTCACGCCCTGCTACGTGCTCCAGACCGTGCTGGACAATGCCGTCCCCCGCGCCGCGGCGCGGGCGCTGGCCGACCAGGGCCGCGCACGCCTTTACACCGAAATCCCCACCCAGGGTCATCTGCCGCACATCACCGCGCCGGACGCGGTGAACCAGGTCTTGCTGGACTGTCTGAAGGACATGCGGCGCCATGCCTGAACTGCGGCAAGTCCTGGGGGATGTGCAGGAGCTGCTGCACGCCAACCGGCTCTGCCTGTGGCACAGCGAGGTCGACACCCTGGCCGTGCCGATCCGCAGCTTCCCACGCGGCTGGATCGACGCGCCGGTCGCGCGCCCGCTCACCAGCGACGACGTGGCTTTCAGCGACGAGCCCACCGCGGCACTGGCGCTGCTGCCCCTGAGCGCGCGCGCCCAGTTGCAGGATCACCTGGTCGCTGGCGCCCTGAGCGCGCGACGCAGGCTGGACGCCCAACGCAGCGTCGGTTTGTTCGCCATGTGGGAACGTCCGGCGGACATTCCACCGGACGTGCGGCGCGTGGCACACGACATCCTGGGCGCCGTGGGACGGCTGATCTGGGAACTGGGCTCGGGCGTGCACCGCGTGGACAACAACTTGCAGATGCATGCGCTGGCGGGCGCCTTGCCACAAAGCATCGTCATCGTGCCGGTGGACGGACAGCCAGGCTATGTGAATGGCGCGGCCGCCGCGTTGCTGAACCTGCCCGCCGGCCAGACCCAGCCCGACTCGCTGGCCGCGGGCCTGCGCCGCCTGGTGCAACGCGCCCTCAACAGCGCGGAAGTCGCGGCCTTCGCCGCGCGGGTGCTGCGCGACGAGGAGATCGCGCCGCAGCAGCGCACCCTGGTCTGGCGTTTCGCCACCACACCCCAGGCCTTGCGCGTCACCATCTCGCCGGTGCGCGCCGAGAAACCCATCGCCTGGGTCTGGCTGCTCGACGACGTGAGCCGCGAGACCGAGCTGCAGGACGAACTGAGCGCCAACGAGCAGAAATTCCGTCTTTTCTACCAATCGTTGCGCGACACCGTGGTCTTCTATGACCTGACGGGACGCCCCATCGAATGCAACCAGTCATTGCATCATTGCTGGGCTCCGACCGCGCTGACGTGGCCATGCTCACGCCCGCCGATCTGGGCTGGGACGCCAGCAGTTGGTCCGACGTGGCCGCCGACTGCCTGATCCACGGCATCGCCCAGCCGCGCGAACGCAAGCTGCGCGCGGCCACGGGCGTGACGGTGCACGTGGAATCCACCGCCTACCTGCGGCGCGACGCCGCTGGCCAACCCCAGGGCTTGTGGGAGGTGCTGCACGACATCACCGAGCGCAAGAACGCGGAGGCGCAGCTCATCCTCTCCGCCGAGGCCTTCGCGCGCCACACCGAGGGCGTGCTGCTGACCGACGCCGACATGATGATCCTCACCGCCAACGATGCCTTCAGCCGCACCAGCGGCTACAGCCGGGAGGAACTGCGAGGCCAGCGACCCAGCATGCTCAAGTCCGGCAAGCACGACGCGCGCTTCTATGCGCAGATGCGCGACGCCATCGCCGAGCATGGCTGGTGGCAAGGCGGCATCTGGAACCGGCACAAGAACGGCGAGCTGTTCTTCAAGTGGCTGACCGTCAACACCGTGCGCGACGCCGAGGGCACGCTGACCCACTACATCGGCACCTACCGCGACGCGGTCGCGGTGCGCGCGGCCCAGCGCCACATCGAGTACCTGGCCACCCACGACCCCACGACCCAGTTGCCCAACGCGGTGCTGTTCGAGGACCGCATCCAGTTCACCCTGCAGCGCCTGCGCAATTCGTCGCGCATGCTGGGCATCGTGGTGCTGGAGGTGGAGGACCTGCAGCGCATCAGCAACGCGGCGGGCGCGGCGGTGGGCGAGCAGGTGCTCAAGGACGTGGTGGAGCGCTTGCGCGCCGAATCGCGCGATTGCCTGGCGGTGGCGCGTCTGTCACGGGAACAGTTCGGCACCTTGCTGGAGACGGACAACGCCGCGGCCCTCGCGCATTACTGCCAAAGGCTGCGGCAAGCGCTGAACGCGCCCTACCTGCAGGCGGGGCGCCAGATCGCGGCGCCCGTGGCCATCGGCGTCAGCACCGCCCCGTCGGATGGCGTGGACGCGCAAACGCTGTTGCTCAAGGCACACGCCGCGCTCAACCGGGCCAAGGCGCTGGAAACCCAGGGCTACCAGTTCTTCGGCGCCGAGATGGAGCGGCAGATCACCGAGGGATTCGAGATGGAGAACGGCTTGCGCCAGGCGCTGAGCCGGGACGAGTTCTTCCTCGAATACCAGGCCCAGGTCTCGAGCACCGATGGCGGCGTGGGCGGCTGCGAGGCCCTGATCCGCTGGCGGCGCGGCGGCGGCACGGTGCCGCCGGGCGTCTTCATCCCCGTGGCCGAGGCCAGCAACCTCATCGTGCCCATCACCGAATGGGTGCTGCGCCAGGCCTGCCGTGACATCACGACCTGGGACGCGCACGGGGTGCGCATCCCCACCGTGAGCGTGAACATCTCGGCGCGGCACTTCCAGCTCGACACCATGGTGGCCAGCCTGATCGGCATCACGCGCGACGAGGGCGTCGACCCGGCGCGCATCTGCCTGGAAATCACCGAAGGCGCCCTGGCCGAGCCCGAGCAGAGCGAAGCCAAGCTGCTGGCGCTGCGGCAGGCCGGCTTCGCGCTCAGCGTGGACGACTTCGGCACCGGCTTTTCGTCGCTGTCCTACCTCAAGCGCTTCGAGCTGGACGAACTCAAGATCGACCGCAGCTTCATCCAGGGCATCGAGGGCGACCACGGCGACCGCGCCCTGGTCAACGCCATCCTCTCCATCGCTCAAGGGTTGGGCCTGACCACCGTGGCCGAGGGCGTGGAGACCGAGGCACAGCTGCGCTACCTGGCGGAACGCGGCTGCGCGCTGATCCAGGGGTATCTGTTCATGCGTCCTTCGGACGCAGGGACGGTGGAGGCATTCGCGCGGACGCGGTGGAAAGCGAAGCAGGATGGTTTTCGTCCAGCAGATCCATGATGGCTCGGACCACGGCACACACGGGTACACAAGTCACGATTCGGCGGACTGACAGATTGACATACGCGTGAAAGCGCGTTCGGATGACCTGCTCCTCGCGCTGGGCTGTACGGGCGAAAGGACGTAGCAATTGACGACGCACCGTCTCTGAAACGCAAAGTTCGAGATCCAACGATGGCAAGAGCAGAACTGTCCGTATATCGGAAACGATGGCCTGGCGAATGTCCGGGTAGTCCGGATGCACGCTGTGCGGGTAAATCATGAAGCCGGAGGAAAGCGCAACCACTGTCGATTCATCCAAGGTTCGAGCGATTCCCCTGTAGGTCTCCACATTTTGAGAAGCATATGCCCCATAGCCCTTCGCCTCGATGAATTCACCCACATCGCCATGCGCGGCGATGAACATTGCATCCAAATCCACGAACTGGACGCCCAGGCGATTCGCCAATGCGAAACCGGTTGTGGTTTTGCCCGCGCCACCAGGACCTATCAACTGGATCATCGTTTTGACAAACTTAGTGCCATACAGTCACGGTCCGTTTTGCAGAAATTTCTTAAAACCTGAGTCAAGCATCGGTTCGCTGCAGATCAACCAACAACTCCAATTTTCGGACTTCAATCCAAATTTCTCGCTTGAATTTGCTGTGAAAAGCGTCGATGGATGCGGTCGATTCAATTGCTGCAGTTCTCGCCTGTTCGATTGAATCGGAACGCATGTAATAGACAAGATAGTCTTCTTCAGGACTCCTATCCAGAAATACAGATTCGATCCAAACACCCTCCTTGGCCAGCGTCTCCAGCGCTTCCGCGCGTCGGGCGTTTATTTCAGACGCCCAGGCCCGGACTCGGTCAAGGCTGTTTGGCTTGAGTCGGACCTTTACGCAAATCACGTCCTTCATAGCTGTCTTTTCCAGTTTGCATCATGCGAAAGCAATCTTATTGCCAAGTTTGTGGGTCGACTTGAAGAAACCTCTTCTTGCGCCAGATCAATACAGCCCAGCGCCTGACGCGCACAATCGCTGCGCCACCATGGCGCGACAGGCGCCGGAAAGGACTCCATGCGCGATACGGCCACTTCCACCACGCGGACCGGCCTGGCCCGGGCCTGCGCAATGACTATCACCCTGCTCTCCACCGCCTTGGCAGGCTGCGCCGTGGAATGGCAGAACCCGCAGGCCGCGCGCCAGTTGGCGCGCGAGCAGCAGCCTCCGGGCTCGACCTACCTGGGTTGGCGGGTCTACCAGGACCGCTGCGCCCGTTGCCATGGCGCGGATGCGCAAGGCATGGCGAACGCGCCCAGTCTGCTGGCCCGCCTGCAAAC
>JARJFC010000127.1 GCA_029310945.1 Leptospira sp. 96542 | reverse complement strand
CCGACGTAGGCTGACCCTGAGTCCCGGTAACGGGACGTTAGGGACTGGAACGACACTTGCGCAGGCAAGGGGAGTGCCAGGAAGCCTATGTGTCGCAGACCGAGCGAGGGCTTGTCCCGAAGCGAAGTGGGTAGCGTATGTTAGCCGCAGTTGTGATTAGTTACCGAACAAATATTGATTTCTTTGATTTTTATCTTTGAGTAAATCTTCACTCTGGAAATTCAAAATTTGATCACCTTTATTTAGACAATTTTCTTCCGATGGTTTTTTCCTATTTCCTAGGGGAGCGGAAGGTGTTTGAATTCCTTTTATTATACTTACACTATTTTCATACCAAAAAATAATATTTATAACGTCATTGGTAGGAACCATTATATTCAATTTATTACTAGAAGACCATTTAAAGTTTATTCTAAGTTTAGTAGTACTAAATACAGAATAGAATAGCATGTTTTTTTGAGATAATACGATAGATGGTAAATTGAGAGAGAGACAAGAATTTTCAATGGGAATATCAAAATTCCAAGCGGTCAAAGTATCTATATTAGAATATTCACGGTAGTGAAGAACATTAGAATCCAATTTACTTTCTGAAATTTCGAAAGGGAGGTCAGTCCTAGGCAATCTAGATTGAGCAATTTGAGAATTTTTACCAGCAAAAACCCATTCATTGTTGATAACTTTATAGAGGTTATAAGTAGTTCCAGGATAGATATTTGGAATTTTGATTTGTATAGGCTTGTTTAATGGTATCTCAACGTTTTCGTAAAATGCATTGATTTCAAACATACCTGCAGAATCCAAAGTTTTAGGATTATCATTTTCTATAAGAGCTAATGATAGGCCAGAAGAAAGATAGTCCAAAGTATATTTGTATTCCTTAAAATTAATTTGAAGAAGAGTTCCTTTTTTATAAAAGTAAGGCAGTTTAAAAGAATTTTTTGGAATAGTAATAATAGCCCCATTTTTAGTTTCAAAAGTTTGATCAGAATCGGGATTAATCCAAAATGTTTGGAAAGGAGGGGAGAATTCTTCGAAAATTTTGGGTACGTTCGTTCGTGCAGGAGAACTGATTTTATTAGGTGTTGTAATACATTCAGTAAACACTATTAGAGAGATTAATAGAACTTTTTTCATTTTATTTCCTTGTTTTCTAATGATTTCACAATTGCGGCTAACGAACCAGGCTTGCCGACGTTTCCCGCCCCTGAGCCTTTAGGCGTTAGGGACTGGCTACGAGACTTGCGTAAGCAAGGTGAGTGCCAGAAGGGAAATGTGCCTTTAGGCCAAGCGAGGGCATCAGTCCCGAAGCGCAGCGGTAAGCCGTTGTTATGCGGAGTTGGTAATGTATACGATAAAACAGTTATACGAAGAGTAGAAAATTGGAGCGCCCCACTCACTAGCTTGCTCGTAAATACAGAGCAGGACATTCAAAACGAGAAGCGCTTTCCAACTCTTCCTCTCTTCTCTTTCTCTTCACTGCTGCGCAGCTCTTAGGCGCGACTTTTTCTACCTGATTTTTGCCAATTACGCATAACGAACCAGGCTTGCCGACGTTTCCCGCCCCTGAGCCTCTTTAGAGGCGTTAGGGACTGGAACGAGACTTGCGTAGGCAAGGTGAGTGCCAGAAGGGAAATGTGCCTTTAGGCCAAGCGAGGGCATCAGTCCCGAAGCGCAGCGGTAAGCCGTTGTTATGCGGAGTTGGTAATGTATACGATAAAACGATTATACGAAGTGTAGAAAATTGGAGCGCCCCACTCACTAGCTTGCTCGTAAATACAGAGCAGGGCATTCAAAACGAGAAGCGCTTTCCAACTCTTCGTCTTTTTTCTTTCTCTTCACTGCTGCGCAGCTCTTAGGCGCGACTTTTTCTACCTGATTTTTGCCAATTACGCATAACGAACTAGGCTAACCGACGTAGGCTGGCCCTGAGTCCCGGAACGGGACGTTAGGGACTGGTCACGACACTTGCGCAGGCAAGGGGAGTGCCAGAAGCCTATGTGTCGCAGACCGAGCGAGGGCTCGTCCCGAAGCGAAGCGGTTAGCTGCTGTTAAGCGCAGTAGCATTTGTATACGATTTCTTTGCTAACAATAGTCTGAAATTTAGCTTAAAATGAATATACCGTCTTCAATTCGGTTGATAAGATTTTTTTTATTTACTTTTATTGCCAAATCATCAATTTTTCCTATTTTTAAAAAGTAATCCTTTGGGTTATTTAGTGAAATAGCTAAACGAAATTCTTTTTGATATGAGAAGTAAATATCTTTGGAAAATTCTCCTGTTTTTCCTGTGTATTTTTTAAAGTCTATATAGTTCACTTCTCGACCTACGAAATCTATTTTTTGATTTTTAAAAAATGTGGTAATTCTTTCAAAAAATCCATTTTCTTTGGTTGGATATGGTATAACTGCAATTGAATCACCGAATTCGAATAATTTTGGATTTATAATTCGTTCTTCACCCTCATTGTCGAGAAAGGTATCCATCGTAAGTATATTGAAACAACATATATGAGTAAATTGATTAGTATTTGTTTTGATTAATACAGGATCATCTCTTTTAACTACTTTGAAATCTCTTCCATCTATTGTTATTTTTTCTATATCAGCTGGATTGATGATTTCAGAATAGCCTTCATATTTATCGAATCGAAAACCTTCTAATTTTGATTTCTCCTTATTTTGGTAAAAATCTAGCGTGGAAAATTTTAAAATTCCTTGATTAATTAAACTATCTATGTGTATTTCTTCGGAAAATTTCATTAATCCAAAATAGTTATTTGTTGTCATATTATTTTGCTATTGCGCTTAACGAACCAGGCTTACCGACGTTTCCCGCCCCTGAGCCTTTAGGCGTTAGGGACTGGCCACGAGACTTGCGTAAGCAAGGGGAGTGACAGAAGGGAAATGTGCCTTTAGGCCAAGCGAGGGCATCAGTCCCGAAGCGCAGCGGTAAGCCGTTGTTATGCGGAGTTGGTAATTTAAACGATAAAACGATTATACGAAGTGTAGAAAATTGGAGCGCCCCACTCACTAGCTTGCTCGTAAATCCAGAGCAGGGCATTCAAAACGAGAAGCGCTTTCCAACTCTTCCTCTCTTCTCTTTCTCTTCACTGCTGCGCAGCTCTTAGGCGCGACTTTTTCTGCTTGATTTTTGCCAATTTCGCATAACGAACTAGGGGAGACGACGTTCCTCGTAGCTGAGCCTACGTAGTAGGCGTTAGCGTCGGCGCGTCTTCTTGCGGAGCGAGAAGCGTGACGGAGAGGAATGTGGCGCAGCCCAAGCGAGGCCTTGTGCCGAAGCGAAGCGTTTCCCCGATGTTATACGCCGTATTAAACTAGTCTATTTTTTTTATTCTAATTATATTGAAACATTTGCTCGCTTCAAGGTAAGTTAAGTTTTGATAATTACCGTTTTGTGTTACCGCATTCCTCACAAGTTCTCTGGTTGATTCTGGACAACTCTTTCCAAAGATTATATATTTTAACTTTTCTGGATGAAATTCTATTTTCTGAATCGGTTGATTGTTTGTGTAGTTATCAATTAAAAGAATTCTAAACTCCTCTTCGCTAGACCATTTTTCTTTTTTATAATAATATGAGTTAGTTAAATCATCTTTGTTTGATTTAAATGGGTTATATGGTATTGTTTCATCCTTTCCGTAAAACACTTGAACTGCTAAAAAAAAATCTAATGTTTGGTTCCCAACGTATATTTGACCTTTTTTTAGTGGAACTCTATATTTTTTGTGTTTGTTTATTATTTTTATATCTTCTCCTTTGATACTCTCATATCCAATACAAAAACCGTCCAGAGGGATATTTCTTTTTGCATAATTTTCCCACATATGTTTTGATTTAAAATTTGCAGTTAAACAGAGTATCTTGAATGTTTTTATAAATCTAGAATCATCTGACTCATTTATTTTCTGATAATTTTTAACATAATCATTTCTCAGTTTTACGTCATAATATATTATCTTGGCAGTCTGTCTCATTTCATTATATTGGCTGGGATGTGACTTACGCAAAAAGAATGCTTCAACTTCTTGGTAAGTCGTATCCGAAATATCCAGAAGCGGATTTATCTTACAATCTTCTGGATCATTTACTTCACTTATTCTGGAAAAGTAAAAGTAATTTTTAAGTATTGAATCTATATGATAATCCTCTCCAGAAACATATTTAAATAGTATTGTTTCAGAAATTTTATAATCGAATATTTCGAAAAATCTTTTTATTAAACGGTGAATTAATTCTTTCATTTTAATACCTAATTATTTTTAATATGGCGTATAACGAACTAGCCTTAACGACGTAGGCTGACCCTGAGTCCCAACGGGACGTTAGGGACTGGAACGACACTTGCGAATGCAAGGGGAGTGCCAGAAGCCTATGTGTCGCAGACCGAGCGAGGCCTCGTGCCGAAGCGAAGCGTTAAGGCGCTGTTATGCGAAGTAATTTATCTAATCGATAAAATTTAATCTTCCTCTTCATCCATACTAAAGTTAATTGGAATGGTGTGATAACAATTTACATTTTTGTTTTTATAAACTGCAGGTGAAAATGTTGTTCTTGAAAGTATAATTAAAGCTGAATCAATGAAATCTTGCTCAATCTCTTTACTTAAAACCTGGATTGAATCAACTCTACCATTTTTGAATATTTTTAATTTTAGTAAAACTTTCCTTTTTATTTTTGAGTCTTTATATTTTTGAGGATATGTATTTCCTAATTGTAAGTGTACGGTAGGGAATGGTTTCAATAAGCCCACAGTGTTTTCTTCTAAGTACGGTTCATTATCCTTTTCAAGATATTTATTATCATAAAGTTCTTGAATATTATCTCCATTAATTATGAGATTTTTGTTCGCACCCAAATTATTTAATTTATTCATTAGTTCGATTTCACCAAAGAAAGCGGCGTAATATAGTGGCGTAAATCCATTTTGATTTGGATAATTTACGTTTGGTTTTTGAGATAGGATTCTATCGATAAGTTTTTTATGGTTATTTAAGATTGCATCGGCAAGGCAAGAATTATATTTGCTATCATTGTAACTTTTAATTTCTAATTCATTGTATTCAATACAATGCTTGTAATAAGATTTATAGAAAGCTTCGTCTTTCTCATTTATGGCTATTGATTTGCACATAAATGTGAATAATGTAATTATAAGTATTTTTCCGTAATTTCCCATATATTGTTTTCCTAAAAAATTTTAAATTATTTCGCATAACGAACCAGGCTTGCCGACGTTTCCCGACCCTGAGCCTTTAGGCGTTAGGGACTGGAACGAGACTTGCGTAAGCAAGGTGAGTGCCAGAAGGGAAATGTGCCTTTAGGCCAAGCGAGGGCA
>JARJFC010000126.1 GCA_029310945.1 Leptospira sp. 96542 | reverse complement strand
TGATGCCCTCGCTTGGCCTAAAGGCACATTTCCCTTCTGTCACTCCCCTTGCTTACGCAAGTCTCGTGGCCAGTCCCTAACGCCTAAAGGCTCAGGGGCGGGAAACGTCGGTAAGCCTGGTTCGTTATGCGAAATATTTTAAAATTTGAAGAGGAAAGATATTTAAATGCAAAAAATTGTAACCTTTACATTGATCCAATTTATATTAATACTTTTTATACCATTGCAAATATTTTCACAAGAATCTATTGAATCAAAAGAGAAAGAATTAAGTAGAAAGAAGATACATATATATTCTACTCCATATACTTTAAATAGATATACTGAATATCCTTTTCGAAAAAGAACAGAAGATTTAGATATCAATTTGCTTTATGGTATTACTAATAACATTTATGTTGGATTCACTTACAACATAGGAGAACAATCAGAAAGAAAAATTCAATATGTTCCAAGCTCTTATCGTGGATATGAACAACTTGGCGAATTTTCGACATCAAGATATGGAGAATATTTTATGCTTAGATCGCAATATTTTTTCTATAAAAACTTCTATGGTAGTTTAAATGCCGGGATTGAAAAAGGATTCACAAAGGAGCAAACTAAATTTCTATACATTGGACCAAATATAGAATATCAGCCTTATTCAAAAATTACTAATTTCTCTCACCGATATTTTGGTACATTTGGAATTGGATACAGAGGGGATTTCTTTGAAAATATACTTTTGGGAATTGAAATCGAATACGGAGTCATAAACTCAGGTAAAGTAAGAGATCACTACACTTTTGATCCAGTATACTTTAATGGATTACCACTAAAATACAGACAAGATTTACTCTTCGGAAATCCATACAAAACAGGCAATTCAGAATTTTCTGTAATTTCCGTCTATGCAGGAATTGCATTGTAACAAAAAATACTTCGCATAACAGCGCCTTAACGCTTCGCTTCGGCACTTGCGGCCTCGCTCGGTCTGCGACACATAGGCTTCTGGCACTCCCCTTGCAGTCGCAAGTGTCGTTCCAGTCCCTAACGTCCCGTTGGGACTCAGGGTCAGCCTACGTCGTTAAGGCTAGTTCGTTATGCGTAATTGGCAAAAATCAGGCAGAAAAAGTCGCGCCTAAGAGCTGCGCAGCAGTGAAGACAAAGAGAAGAGAGGAAGAGTTGGAAAGCGCTTCTCGTTTTGAATGCTCTGCTCTGTATTTACGAGCAAGCTAGTGAGTGGGGCGCTCCAATTTTCTACACTTCGTATAATTGTTTTATCGTTTAAATTACCAACTCCGCATAACAACGGCTTACCGCTGCGCTGCGGGACTGATGCCCTCGCTTGGCCTGCGGCACATTTCCCTTCTGGCACTCACCTTGCTTACGCAAGTCTCGTTCCAGTCCCTAACGCCTCTAAAGAGGCTCAGGGTCGGGAAACGTCGGTAAGCCTTGTTCGTTATACGCCATTTTACAAATCTAATTAAGGAAAAAAAATGCAAATTAAGAATCTAAAAATTGAAAAATTGATAATCCATCAAATTTTTCAAAGGACCGACAAAGGAGACATACAACCTCCATATATAAGTAAGAAGCTTACATCTTTAGACAAAGAAGGTATGGAGCAGTTTATTTCTAGAATCATAGAAGCATGTGGAGACAATACGCATAGTGCAGAAATGGATATTGATAAGGATGATGAATCTAGTGCTTTTCAAAAAAGTATATCATTACTCTTTAGTAGCACACCACGTGAATTTATTTTAGGATCAGAATTCTTTGCTAACAAATTAACAGATGCTCAAAGTAGTCGAAAATATACAGGTTGTATTTTAGTAGTATTCAAAGGAACAGTTGGAAAAGAAGACAATGGCTTAATAGGCTTACTAAAAGCTGAGCCACAAGGTGGATTTACAAAGAAAGAAGAAGACAATGCAATTGTACTTGAATATTTCAAAGATTTAGTGTTAACACCAGCAAATAAATTTTATAAACTAGGGTTATTTATTGAAAAGAAAAAAACAAATAAAACGAGTCCTTATCAAAAGAAAGATTTTGTATCTTTAGTTTACGATCACAAGCTTACTGCAAAAGAAACAAGACTAGGAGCTCGTTATTTTTACGAGACTTTCCTGGGTTGCCAATTTTCACCGAGTGACAGAAAACTAACTCAAGACTTCTATGAATCTACAAAATCATTCATTAATGAGAATTATGAAGATGACGAGGAAAGACTTGATATGCTAAATTCATTATATACATACATGAAAGTTGATCAAAGCAGCGTAGTTTCAATATCCGATTTTTCGAAAAGATACATTGAAGAAGATTTAAGAGATACATATTCGCAAAAATTGATATCCGAAAAGATACCATCTAGATCCTTCAATAAAGACCTTTCTTATATTAGTTCAAAGTTAAAAAGAAGATCAATGAGGTTTAATACCAAAGTATCAATATCTGCACCAGCAGATAAATTTGATTCTTTGATTCAAATTGAAAAGTCCGACGAGAATGAAACTACGCTAAAAATTCAGGGAAAAATAGAAGCAATTAAATGAACGAAATAGATCTAAAGAAAATATTTAGTGAGAATGCTGTCCAATTTCAAGCTTGGGGAGATTATGTCACAAATATTATTTTAGAGGCACTCATTGAGCAAAATGAAAAAGAAATTCTCAAAATTGAATCTAAACCTCGAGTCAAAGATATAAATAGCTTCATAGAAAAAGCTTTATATAGAGGTAAGAATTATACCGATCCTATAAATGAGATTACAGATAAAGTTGGGACTCGCTTCGTAGTTTTACTAGTAAATGACATTAAAAAAATCGAAAATATAATTCAGACTAATTCCTCAAAATGGACATTTAGCAAAGATAGAGACTACGAAATCGAAAAAGAACAAAATCCAACTATTTTCGGTTATCAATCTGTACACTATGTAGTAAAAAATGTCCTACCGCGCGTATACAATGGAATAACAATAGAACAAAATACATCATGTGAAATCCAAATTAGAACTTTACTACAACATGCTTATAGCGAGGTAACTCACGATACAATCTATAAACCTAGCACCAAAACTGATCCCAAAATGATCAGGAGAATTGCCAGATCAATGGCTCTAATGGAAACAGCTGATGAAAACTTTACTCAAGTATTCGATGAGATAGAAAAAATGAAAGATGAAGAGCAAAAAATACTAACTATTTTCCGAAGAAGATATGAAAATATTGTTTCTCCAAATTTTAATGAAAAACTAAGTTCTCTCATATTATCCTCATTCTTCAATGACTTGCAGGCAATCAGTTCCGACCAATTAAATCAATTTCTAAAAGAGAATAATTTTGTTGAAGAAAAAATAAAAGATAGGTCACCCAGCAGCCTACTATTCTCTCAACCCATCATTCTAGGATTATATTTTTTAGTACAAAGTATTCCACATAAAGTTAAAAAATATTGGCCATTAACTATTCCAGAACTTGAGCCTTTTTATCATGATTTAGGTAAAGCTTTAGATCATTAACAAGTAAAACGGCGTATAACTACGCCTTACCGCTACGCTGCGGGATTCGCTTCCGCTCACCCTTGCTCGGGCTGAAGCCACATTGTCCTTCTGTCACTCGCTTACATACGCAAGCTACGTGCCAGTCCCTAACGTCTCTACGAGACTCAGGGTCGGACAACGTCGGTAAGGCTAGTTCGTTATGCGTAATTTTTCAAACTTTAAATACAGAGACAAAAAATGAAATTGCCAATATATTTAACAATCTGCTTTTTTGCTTCATGCAGTGCACTAACTATCATTTCGCCAGGAATTAACTCAAACCATAGATTAAATAAACTTACTGACGTAAAATTTAATGAAGCTGCATTTTACGGCTCTACTTTTTATCAAGCGAATGCATTCTTTATAAATCATCAAAATATTTATGAAATCCTAAACGATCCAAATAATATTGTAGAAAAGAATATTAAAGAAAAATTTGAAAAAAATATCAAAAATAATGATGTTATTCTCATTGCGGAATTCTGTTTCGATAAAGATAAATTTAATTCTAGTATTCTCGATTTCGATCAATACAATTTCAAACTAAACAATACTTCTTTCTCAACGAATTTAGAAGTCTTCTATCTGTATTCTGCTAAAAAGAAGGGAACTTCGTATGCTATCGAACAACCTTTACTTGTATATGATAAGCCACCTAATCAGAAAAATATCATTAAAACTAGTTTTGAATTTATCGCATGCTCAAGGTCAATTCTCAATTTCAAAAATTTAAAATTATCCGAAGGATCTAACAAATTTGAAATAATTACTCCTAGAAGCTCTCAAATCTTCTTTGATTTTAATATTAAAAATGGTATATTTCAGCCTTTTCAAGACGAAGGTGCAGATTTAAAAATCGGAATAAGCCCTTACCCTAAAAACTGAAAAACTACGCATAACAGTGCTTTATCGGTTCGCTTCGGGACAAGCCCTCGCTCCGGCTTTGCCACATTCCTCTCCGTCACGATTCTTGCAGACGCAAGAATTCGCGCCGACGCTAACGCCTGCCCTGCAGGCTCAGCTACGAGGAACGTCGATAAAGCTGGTTC
Source organism: Leptospira sp. 96542 (assembly GCA_029310945.1). Lineage (GTDB taxonomy): Bacteria > Spirochaetota > Leptospiria > Leptospirales > Leptospiraceae > Leptospira_A. The sequence continues at coordinate 858 of JARJFC010000126.1, read as the reverse complement.
GTTATACGCAATGGCGAAAATTTCTAAATATAAGATCAACATTTCATTTAATCTTAGGAGAAAAATAAAACTGTGAACCCAAAAATTAATCACACATTCAAAATTGAATCAAATGATTATATATTTTATAATTTTTATCTACAAAGAAGGCAATGGTATATATTACTCAGTTTACCGACAATTTTGTTCATATCAATAAATATTAAAATCATTGTTTTTGAAAATAATTCTTTTCTTAATTCATTAAGTATTACCTCACCACTGTTTTTATTGTGGATATCTTTAAATCTTTTATCCTTTTTGTCCAAGTATTTACAAATGAAGTATAAATACAGAAAAGGAAATTCTAGGAATAATAACTTAGGTATATTCTTCCTAGAAGCAGATATAAATGGAATAAAAATAGAAAATGAGAATTCCAGTATTTCATACAGCTGGGATGCATTTTTAGATTTAATCGAAACAAAGAATTATATTTTACTGAGAACCTCTCAAATCTCTTCAATCATAATAAATAAGAAATCTTTTAAAAATTCAGAAGAAATATCAATATTTAGAGATAATATTAAAATGTTTATCAAAAAATGATAATTTGTTACAATTTTATTAAAAGAGAATTAAATATTATAACTTTCTTTTTTAAAAGAAAGAAATCTTATAATAATAATTTACATTTCCATTTTTTTATAAGCATATTTTTTCACTATTCATATCGCCAAAGCGTATAACAGCGGCTTACCGCTGCGCTTCGGGACTGATGCCCTCGCTTGGCCTAAAGGCACATTTCCCTTCTGGCACTCACCTTGCTTACGCAAGTCTCGTGGCCAGTCCCTAACGCCTAAAGGCTCAGGGTCGGGA
>JARJFC010000125.1 GCA_029310945.1 Leptospira sp. 96542 | reverse complement strand
TCAAAACACGAGCTGGTGTGATGGTTCCTGCTGCTTTTGTTAACATCGGAAAAAAACGGCTATAATTTGTAGCACCGAGTAACACTGCTTTGTAGCCAGACACTGTTGCTTGTGAACTAAGAACATCGGTCAATGGTGTGAGTGTGGGCGAGGGACGGTTCCGTCTACTTACGGAATGAAGCGAGGCTTCTGGTCGGCTTGGCCGCTTCAGGCTGATCTAAGTCACTGGTGGTCGGTGGGTCGAGTGGCCGCTGCCGATCAGCACCGGTCGGCTTCTCGTCAGAGGGTCGCTGTACTGCGGCCGGGTATCGATTCCGCCGGCCGGAGGCGTGTTCGGGCCTGCTGCCAATGCATCGGACGGGCGGCATGCTAGCGGTGAATGATGCGCGGATGACGCCCTAACCTGGGGGCTCGCGTTGACATCTTGGGATCGCGTTGTGCCGGCTTTTTGCCGTTTGGTCCAGTGCGCCCACATGGAAACGCTAGTTTGGGACGTGTGCTACCGCTTGCTATGATGGCCGATAGCATAAATGCATGGACGGCATTTGCATGGGAAGGAAAAAATCTAAGAAGAGACAGTCCGGAAAGAGCGCTTCGATATTGCCGCATTACCGGGGATTTGATCTCGGTGACCACATGAGGGTAATGTCGATGGCATCTACCGACTTCAATGATGCTTTGCGCAAGGCCAACGTGGTCGGGTGTGCCTACGGCTACGAATATGTGAACGGAATGGGTCACATCCCCGCAATTACGCTTGTAGGTACAGATCCGCATGCTCTAGAAGATGCCTTTAGGTCTTTTGAGCGCTGGGGGTGTTTGCGAGATGGAGATGCGCTCGACGTGCAAATGCTACTTCGGGAAAATGGGTCGTATGAACTTTGGGTTGGGCCAGAGATTTCGCGCTCGCTATATAGGACGATACCGCTGTCTGATATCTATGAGACTCTAGCGATGAACATCTCGTGGATCAAACGGTTCGACTCTACTCATGAATCAGTTCGTGGGCTGAAGCGTTACTGCGAGGAAGGGCTGAGACCGGTAGCGATCACTGCGGCAACTATTAAACCCGATTCATTGGATAAGGACAGCCTTCGGCCCTTGGCGTCGTGGAAGGGCATAGTTAAATTTGATCTACAGATCATCGATAAAGTCGAATCGGCAGATGATCCTCGGTTTGCAAGTCGTGAAAGAAAAGTTCCCAGCGCCCCTCGGAATGAGAAATTGAATCCGGCGAATGTTAATGAACGCCGTACCAAGACGCTTGATGTCGTTTTTCCCGTGGCGCGAGAGCGAGTGCGGCGATCTGGCTTGATTCAGGCGGTTCGTGCAATTTCCGAGTATTCGACAGTCTCTGAGGTGCAGGTAGTCCAGGCCGCGATAAATCTTATGTTGAGCGATATTCTGGTGCCGGGAGACCGGCACTTCAGCAAGTTGACGGGGGAATTTTCTCGTACTGTTTGGAATGCTGTTGCCGAATACACGGACATTGCCGACAGTCAACAAAGACCCGCTGATCAGCCGCCCGATGTAGTCGCAAAACAAATCGAATTGGATGTTGGGGCTGTGTTGAATAAGTATGGCTGGGGCAATTCGGGCAAGACATTCCAGGAGCTTCAGGCCAGGTTTCGGCAAGCGGGCTTTGTAAATGAATAAGCCTTGGAAATATCAGCAGACACAAGATCAACTCCGCGTCTTTGTTAGTTCACGCATTGAAGAATGCAGTGTTGAGCGACAGGTGGTGCGTGACGCAATACGTGATCTGAATCATCAACCGGTGCTCTTTGAGGCCATTGGCGCGCGGCCCTATCCACCTCGTGATTTGTACTTGTCGCGGCTGAGTGAGTCGCACGCCATGATAGCGATCTATCGTCTGGGCTATGGTTACATCGATCAGGCCAATGGGATGACGATTTCCGGCTTGGAAGATGAATATCGTTTTGCGAAAGAAAAGGGAATTGACACCCTCTTCTATATCTGGAAACCCTCCGATGGGAGGGAGCCTCGTCTGTCGTCGTTGATTCAGGAAGTCAGTGCTGGTCCAACAGTCGCCTTCTATGACGATCATGAAAAGCTAGGCGAATTCGTAAAGCGAGATTTAACCGCGCTCATTACTGCTAAGTTTTTGGAAGCCGGGACTCAGAGAGGAGTGCTCCAAGAAGACTCTAGTCATATTATTTCTGGCGCTCTAAACCGTATCGGCGTGGTCTTGTCTCGACCGGCGTTGATCGATCAAATTGCCGAGCAATCGGGAAAATCTAGCGTTGTGTGCATATATGGCCCTGCCGGAATCGGCAAGACTACTATTTCGGCACAGTATGCGAATGCACGTGGCGGATTGTTCCTGAGGGCTTCAGGGTTGGCGCCAAAGGAAATATTCTCGGCGTGTGCTGACCTCTTGAAGTCTGGTGCGAAGCTCGATCACGTCCCTTATTCCACGCTTGAAGGCGCGCGCTTGGGTGCCGCAGCAGCTTGGGCAGAAATGTCCGAAGTTGAACTGATAGTTGATGAATGTGACTTCGTGGCCGAGCTTATTTCCGCGCTTCAGGCTGGGGGAGGTTTTGGCGCTGAGAAAAGACTATTGTTCACTAGTCGAGAATCCTTCGTCGAATATGGCAATGTGCTTGTGCCAACGCTAACTCAAGACGAAGTTAATCAGATGCTCGCGCAAAACCCGCGTGCGCAGTTCATTAGTTCGGCTCAGTTAGTGGGAGGGACGCCGCTCAATGTCCAGGATGCGTTGTTCGTTGGCGGAACTGCGACAGAGGATTTCAGCCCGATTAGTGGAATTCAGGGATCATCTGGCGAGGTACTAAAGTATTTGGCCCTTGCAATCTGGCCGCTTTCTGCGGAGGAACTGCTGTTGCTCCGGGCAGACGATTCTTATTCCATTGATATGCTAGTCGCGGACATTGCTCGGCTGGGGGCGGTTGTCGATGATAGTCCTCGCGGCTATAGGATGGTTCACGCTAATACCGCGGAAAAGGTTGCTGCCGATCTGAAAAAGTCTGCGCAGCAATTTCGATTTTTTGTCAATCGCCTTATTCGCCTGGCAGAACATCAGGGCATGATTCGGTATGCGTACCAGCATGCTAAGTCCTTGCAAGATGGAAGTGAGAATAAGTTCATACACGGTGCGTTGAGAGAGGCCGCGCAATTAGGGGACTGGCGCCTTGCCACCGCTGTCGCTGATGAGATGCTGGCTGCGGCAGTGGACGCAGAAAGCAAAGTAGAGGCTCTCCATTTGATGTTGGGGACGATATATCCTTTGGATCTAATGGGGGCGGCAATCAGGGCTACTGAGCAGCTTGAAAAGGCCCGCGAACTGGCGGAGTCACTCGGCGAGAAAGCCATGCAGGAGTGGCGGGAGTATTCAATCGGCACGAAAGCGCGACGTGCGCTCCTATCCGAGGATGTTGCCGAGCTGAAACGGCTTCACGACGAATATGGAAAAGTGGGGCGTCCATGGGACCAAGCTCGGCTCGGGCTTGAACTTTCAGCGATTTACTTATCGACCAAGAAGTACGAGGAAGCTGTCAGCATCTTGCGCTCGACTTGGACGACATTCCACGAACTCGGTGATGATTATGGGATTGATTTGTCGGAGCGAAATCTTGCCTCGGCGCTTTCCGGTCTGCCTGGGCACGAGGAGGAAACTGAGAGGTTGGTCACATCAATCTCTGCTCGGACACAAGGCGGCTCAGATACGAGGCGACAGCGCGCATGGTTTTGCAACATCCTGGTGCGGCGTCTGCGCACTTCTGGGCGATTTGACGAAGCGGAATCGCTTGCACGAGAAGCGATCACAATCGCGGTCGATCTGGGCGACGAGTCATTGCGGGCACTCAATCTTGTCAATCTCGGCAATGTCTATCGAAGCAAGAAGTCACCGCAGCAGGCATTAGAGGCCTACGAAGCTGCTGCTGTCGCAGCGAAATCGTGCGGGCGGACTGATGTAGAAGCCGACGCATCGCGGCTTGTTGCTGGCCTTTTCAACGATTTTTCGGAGCTTGGGACGCCTGAGTCGCGGAATGAAAAAGCGGTGCTGTACGCGCAGACTGCCATCGGGCTTTTGCGCGGTTCCGTGTATGGAGAAGCCAAGGGATCCGCTTGGCGAGAATTGGCGGAGGCATACGCTGCCCAAGGCAAGATCACTTCGGCGATTGATGCTGCATTTGAAGCTGCGAACGCCTTTCGTGATGAAGGCGATAGTGATGCCTTTGCTCAGTCTCTTCGCTACGGGTGCCACTTGGCCCTTCCTAAGCATCCATCGAGCTATCTAACCAAGGTGAGATTGGGGCTTGGCCTCACCGAGCTGCGCGTAGCTGCTGAAGTCGAAGATCAATTCTTAGACCTCGTCGTGCCGATCATCGAGTCTGCTCCAAAGGGGGCGTTGATTTCGCTCTTGGGCTCTCACCTCGAAACCGCCTGGTCAGCGTTGCCGGAGGTGATGCAGCGAGGTTTTGCCGCTGCCGGAGTTGAGAAGCTGAATGAGTTCGCGGCGCGGCCCAGAGGGGTCAATGGCAAGGATCCGTGGCGAACTCTGTATTCGGCGATCGCGCTTGCCTCGCTTATGAAGAACACGCTGCACCCGTACCTACATCATCGGCTCGCCGATGCGGTGACGCGCCATGTCGGGGACATTTTTGCGCGAGAGGACGCCGATGGTTCTCGCGCCTGGACTGTTGTCTTTGGCTGGAAACGTAGAGTTGTTCTGTCTGTTTTTCCGCTGGACGACTCGCCGGCAACCAGCCTCGCCTGCTTCGTTCTTGCGGTCTTCTCCAAGGCCTTTGAAACAGAACTGGAAGACGAGTTGATTGGCTCCGGGTCAGACGTAAGTGAGCTGCTTGTCCAAGTGTCGGCCTACGATCTAATGCCAGCCGACATGAAGGAGCTTGCGGCAAAGTCACTCGGTTTAGGCGACATCCTTTCTGAACAGCCTTGCGCAGTTAGCCGGCCAGCAGCCTTCAATGTGATTTCGCCGACCATCGTGTTCCTGGCGCCTTCGTTTTTGGCTGATGTGTCTGTGCAGGGGAAGGGGGGCAGTGCGCTAGAAGTTCTGCTGGGCCTTACGCTCACGGAACTTGTGTTTCAGATGCTCCGCGGCCAAGTGGAAGTGGACTCACTTCGTCCTAAGATTGTTTCGCTCGTGCGCCGCGCGCGGCCGTAGTTCAACGCATCAGCCTCAAGAACGTCAAGTTTGTGCAGTGCATCGGCTCTTCGCCCCCGCATTCCGAATGACTGCAACCGCTGCTGAACAGCCACTCCGCCTCTACCAGACGTCCCGCAAGGACTGCTTCCCACTCCAATAACCCAGGACCGCCCATGCGCCAGGGGCACAGCTCCTGGCGCATCAGGACAGGGACGTATCAGAACCCGAGACTGGCGCCCGCGCCCAGCAAGGTCGCCACGCCCAGTGCCGCGAAGATCAGCGCCGCGATGCCGTGCACC
>JARJFC010000124.1 GCA_029310945.1 Leptospira sp. 96542 | reverse complement strand
ATGGCTGTCCGTTGACGGGTCTGGAGTACACGAGAGATGGCATCGTCAACTGTGCGCCAGTGGTGGACTTCCTGGAGGCCTCGGCCCGCGCCGAGATCAAGGCGGGGCGGGAAGTCTGGTGGGAAATCCGCGATGCCTTTGCGATGTGAGGGGCAGGGCGCATGGAAACCATCCTCATCATCAGCCTGGTGCTCAACGCCCTGACCAGCTGGGGCTACTTGCACGAGCGCGACAAGGCCACCGAGGCCGCCCAGACGGCCGCCACGGCCCGCGCCGCAGCCGACCAATGCACCCAGGGCGTGGAGCGCCTGCAGGCCCTGGCCGACCAGCGCGCGCGTGAGGCCGAGGCGGCGCGCCAGCAGGCCGCGCAGCAGGCGGCCGAGCTGGACGCCCGGGCCGACGCCGAGCTGGCCACGCCCTCGGCCGTGCCGGGTGACGCCTGCCGCAGCGCCCAGGCCCGCATCGATCGATGGAAGGCGGCACCACGATGAGCGCGCCCACCTTCACCCGCGCCGCCCTGGTGCTCGCCTTGGCCGCCGCTGCCGGCGCGCTGGCCGGCTGGTGGCTCGGCCGCGCGCCCGCGCGCGTCGAGCTGCAGACCGTCAAGGTGCCGCTGCCTGTGGCATGCCGCCAGGACGTGCCGGTGCGCCCAATCATGCCGACCGAAACCCTGCACGCTCGCCCGGCCCCGGTCGACGTGGACCAATTTACCCAGGCGGCCCAGGCCGAACTGCTCAAGCGCGAGGGCTACGAGATCCAGCTGCTGGCCGCGCTCAACGCTTGCCGCGCCCCGGTGGCCAGCGCCCTGGCCTGGCCACCGCCTGCGCCACCCTGATCCCGCGCGCCCGTCTCCCGCGCTGTGGCGGCGCCGCGGTTTAACGGCAAATCGCCGCCGCGCCTTGTCCCCGCCCTGGGTGACCCGTTGGTGGTTGCCTGGGGCGGGGGTTTTTTGCGTCTGGGCGGTACGATGGCGCCCATGTGCAACCGCTACGTCTCACCGCAGGAGGCCGCCATCGAGCGCATGTGGCACATCGGCCGCCACAACAACAACCCGTGGCGTGGCGGTGGCGTGTTCCCGCGCGGGCAAGGGCCGTTCATCCGTCGAGGCCGGCACGACTCAGGCTACTGTCTTGAGCTCGCCATCGGGCAGTGGGGCTTGATCCCGTGGTTTGCCAAGTCTCCGAAGTTGGCCTACAGCACGAACAACGCGCGCAGCGAGGAGATGGCCAGCAAGGCCAGCTTCAAGGGCCCATGGGCGCGCGGCCAGCGCTGCATCATCCCTGTCGAAACCTTTGACGAGCCCTGCTGGGAGACCGGCAAGAACGTCTGGTGGACGTTCCGTCGTGCCGATGGCGAGCCCTGGGGCCTGGCTGGCCTCTGGAACGTCTGGGTGGACCAAACCACTGGCGAAGAGGTCGAGAGCTACACCATGTTGATGATCAACGCGGACTCGCACCCCATCATGTCGCGCATGCACAAGCCAGACCCCAAGCTGCCGCGCGATCAGCAGGACAAGCGCAGCGTCATCGCGATCGAGCTGGAGGATGTGGACCTGTGGCTGGCTGGGACGGTTGATCAGGCCCAGGAGATGCTGCGGCCTCCGGCTGCGGAGCTGTTCGCGCCTCAGGCGTAACCCCGGGCGGGGGCGCCGCCATGTACCTGCTGTGCTGACCGGGCCCAAGCCACTCGTCGCCGTCAGGCAAATTGCGGATCTCCTTGGACCATTCGACGGGCGTCGCGCCAGGGAAGCGCTCGGCCGCCGTCTCGACCGTCATCATGTACGTGGTCCGCTTCGGGCGCTTGGCGCCGGGCGGCAGGTACTCGAAGAAGTAGAAGGCGGTGGGGCGCATGACGCGGCGTAGGTTTTGGCGTAGGTTCTTAAGGAAAATTCGCCCCTCTCAGAGGGAAAGGCGTTCTACCATTGAACTACACCCGCAAATCCTAACCCGTTGATTTCCAACGGGGTGTTGCGCTAAGTGCCTGATATTACAACTGAATTCGGGTCTCTTGAGCTTTTTGACTGCCTCGCCAAAGCACGCTTAAACCCGTCTACACTTGCGCCCTTGGCGTAGGTTCGGCGTAGGTTTTGGGCCTCACCTGACCTGCACTTCAGGCAGACACAGCGGGGGGCACTATACCGTGTATTTCGACGCCAGGACGGCAAAGCTGCTCAAGCCAGGCGAGCACCTGGTGGTCGACGGTTGCCAAGGGCTGCGCCTGGTGGCCACGGCCAGCACCAAGACTTGGACCTACCGCTTCAAACTCGACGAGCGCATGAAGCAGACCGCCCTCGGGCAGTGGCCCGCAATGTCGGTCCAGGCCGCAGTGGGGGCCTGGCAGGCACTGCGAGATTTGCGTGCCGAGGGTGGCGACCCAGCGGCCCAGAAGAAGGCCAGACGCAGGCCCGAACCGTCGCCGTCGACGGGTGTGCGAGGTGACGTGTACACCGTGGCCGATGTCGTAAGCGACTTTTGCATCCATCTGCACGACACAAGAGCGGAGGCCGGGGCCGTGGCATCTCAGCGCGCCTTGGAGCGCGTGCTTGCCGAAGAGCCAGAGTTTGCAGCGTCGACGCCCCAACAGGTAACGCGCGCGGTCGCCTTCAATCTGCTCGATGCGCGCAAGGCGACGCCGACGGCTGCGGCAAAGTTGCGGTCACTCTTTGGCGCGGCGTGGGATCACGCGCTTGATGCTGGCCGAGTGCCTGACACAGCGCCGAACTGGTGGCGCCAGGTGATGCGTGGCAAGCTCAAGAGCCGAGGAAAGATCATCGGAGGCGAGCACGTTGGCCGCACGCGCCGCGTTCTGAACGATGCAGAGGTGGGCACGCTGCTGCGCTGGTTGCCCAGCATGCACGACCTGGCAGCGGATGCGACCGTGTTGTACCTTTGGACGTGCGCGCGTGGTGGCGAGATCCTGGCAATGCGCCCTGAGCACATCACCGAAGAGGCGGATGGCGTTTGGTGGACGGTGCCGAAGGAGCAGACCAAGAATGCCCGATTTGAGAATGCAGGAGACCACCGCGTGCCTTTGGTGGGTCGTGCGCTCAAGATCGTGAAGCGCCGCATGGCCAGCGTCGGGCAGTCGGGCTTCCTGTTTGAAGACTCACGCGGCGAGCAGTACACGCAGCACGACTTCTCGACTTACATCTACCACCTGCAGCCCTATTCTGACAAGGCGACCGCGCGCAGGGCGGAGGGTGCGGTGCTGCCCGTGACGAACTGGACGCCGCACAACTTGCGGCGCACGGGCCGCACCATGCTGTCGGCTCTTGGGTGTATCGATGAGATCGGCGAGGCGATCCTGGGGCACCTGCAGACCGGCATCGTCGGGGTCTACAACACACACCGGTATGACGCGGAAAAGCGTACCTGGCTCACGCGCCTTGCAAAGCACCTGGAGCAACTGGCGAAGTAGCGCGGGGCTTCTTTGCGCCGGTATTGGGCGGCGGGAGTAGCTCAGACACGGGCCGCGTCCTGGCCCACTCGTCCAGCTCTTCCACCAGCCACCCGACGCGTCGCCCCACCAACTGGCGGGGCTTGGGGAAGTTGCCTTCGCGCACGCCTTTTTCCAGCGTCGTTTCAGAAATGCAACAGTAGGCCGCCGCATGCTCTTTGTCGAAGAACGCCGGCTTGGTTGGATTCATGGCTTGCCCTGTGCTGCTGGCGCTGCCTTGGCCTTCGCCGGCGGGCTGCAGGTGAACACCTGATTGCCCACGTAAAAGGCGTTGATGTGCTCGCACTGGTAGACGATGCCGGCATGCGCGGCCCACCAGCCTAGGCCAACCAGGTAGCCGCCGGCGAGGGCGGCGGCGATGACTTGGAGTTCGCGCATCATGGGCTGCCCCTTTCGCCCGCTTTCCGGATCTGCACTTCGCGGCGCAGTGCGCCGAACAGCAGGCCTGGTGCCTCATGTGCCCAGGTTTCGGCGGCTTCGATGGAGTCCATGCGCATGTTTCCGTGGGACCAGCAGAGGCATGGGACATGCGCTTTGACGAAGTCGCGCAAGTCCTGACAGTGAGTGCAGGTTCTGTAGGTATCGGCGCGCCCTTCCCAAATGCCAAACGTGCATTCGTAGGGCTCGCCTGGCTGGATTTGCTGGCTGCATTCAAAGCACTTGTGGGGTTTGCGGGCTGCGCGCACCTGGCGGCGGTTGTAAAGCGTCGGCTGTTCGTAGTCGCAGTAACAGGTGCTCATGCTGGTCCTAGGCTTGTGGTGTAGGCAAACTCAATCCGCGTGATGTCGGTCGCCAGCGAGCAGCCCTTGTGCGTCGCGCAGAACATGGCCACCCAGGCGGCGGGCTCGCTGAACTCCGGGTGGTGGGCGAAGCCCTCGCGGCGCACTTCTTCGCGGCCGTAGGCCGGGTCCGTGACCATGCGGTCCAGGCGCTCACGGCGCAGGCTGACAACGCGGATGGGGTGACCCAGGCGCTGGACGGTTTCGCCAGGCCGCAGGCCCATGCACTTCTTCACGGGCTGCAGCAGATCGCCCGCCTGGAGGAATTGCCAGCCGAGGCGGCGCGTTACGTCCTTGGATTGGTCCAGTATCTGGGTGGTTGTGAGGGCGAAGCTGATGTTCCGCATATCAGAGCTCCCCACCGATGTCGCGTTTCCATCCTTGCTTCTTCCAGTACGAGAATGGGCGCATTTCTTCGCTGCCCTTGACGCCGCCATCCTTGACACCGATGTCGATGGCCTCCGGTTTGTCGATGTGCCAATACACATCCGTGACTTCGACAAAGTCGCCTTCTGGAGTGACTGCGATCATCATGCCGACCGTGGGCACGAATGGGATGGTGAACGCAGCGCAGATATCGATGTCCGCGACTCGCGGGCCAGCACACTGCATGCGCGCAATGGCCTTCATGCTGGCACCTCATCCCAGGTGCGGCCGTCCAGCAGGCGGCCTGCGGCTTTCTTGCCGACGCGGATCATCAGGTTCGGATTCTGGTTGGGCTCCGTCAGGCCGGGGTGATTGCTCTTCGGGAAGAACTCGCCCCACTGCTTGAACAAGAACGGCACGCCGGCCGCCTGGCACTGATCGCGCAGGCTGCGCGCCCAGTCCGGGTGCATGGGCCGCGCGTCGGAACCGCTTTCCCCGCCTGCAATGATCCAGTCAATGCCAAGTTCTTCGCTGATGCCGCTGTAATCGCAGGCCTTGCAGCACTCTTGCGTCCCTGTGTCCGGATCTATTCCTGCTAGGTGCGCGCGCGGGCAAGGGTGATACAGCAATTGGGTCAGATCCACCGGCCCCAGCAGCGGCTCTATGCTCAGGAACCGCTTGGCCGCCGGCACCTGCAGCAGCTTGGGGATGTCGCGATCGGCTTCCTCTTGGTTGCAAACCGTCGCGCCGATCCACAGGTTGTCCGGCGCGGCGTAGTGATCGTGCGCGGTGAGCAGGCGCGCATCGTGCATGGACGCATCCCGCAGCATCTTGCCGGCGTTGCCGATGCGCTTGGTCAGGTACAGCCAGTCCAGATGCGGCGTGTCCGCCACGAGCGACATGAGGTTTTGGCGCCAGCGTTGCGGCGCCTCGTTATCGAAAACATCGGCCAGGCTGGCGCAGAACACCCGATAGCGAACGCCCAGCCGCGCAGCCTCAGCGTTCCACTTGAGCGGCT
>JARJFC010000123.1 GCA_029310945.1 Leptospira sp. 96542 | reverse complement strand
CCACGGAGTTATTTGAGATTAAATTATCAGTATTATTGGAAGACTTAGAATACACTTTATTTAGTATTTCTGTAATATTTTCCTTCGCATGATTTTGTATAAATTCTTCGATGGCTATCGCAAATAGCCGGCTTCTCGGTATTCCTAATTTTTTAGCAGTGTTTTCAGCAGAAACGAAAAGATCGTCTGGAATAGATATTGCTGTTTTCATATAAAAAGTATAACCCTGGTATAACCATTTATCAACCTCTTTTTGTTTATTTTTACAAATTTATTTCAGATTCTCCCTTGTAACATATATGCTGAGGTATACATTTAAGGCATTACGCATAACGAACTAGCCTTCCCGACGTTCATCGGAGCTTGAGCCTCCCCGGAGGAGGCGTTAGCGTCGTCACACTCCTTGCTTTGCAAGGAGTGTGACGGAGAGGAATGTGCCGAAGGCCAAGCGAGGGCGAAGACCCGAAGCGCAGCGGTTAGTTTCTGTTATGCGGCGATACAGATTTCTCCAATGAGAATTTATCATATTAATTATTATTATCTTTTAGATTTATTGAACTTAATTTGAGAATTCTGGGCTGAATATTCCAAATTCCTAGCGGATAGAACCAAAAACTTAGAATTTCCTTCACTGATTCAGATGTTGTAACATATTTTCCTTTTTCAATTGAATTTAGGCTAGTGGCTAATTTAATAATGATATAAAAATTTGTAAAAGAAGATGGTATTAAAAGTAAAAAGCTAAGTAGCTGGATCCGTGGAAAAATTTCTAAAATTTTTGGTATTACTTCTGGGATTATTAATAGTAATATTGCTAAAGCAGAAAAATATATAAAGAATTTCGCTTTATTTAGTTTTATTAAAATTTCCTTACTCTTAATTGATTCGAAGAAAATTGCTAAAGAATGCAGCCACCATAGAAAAGTTAAGACAAAAGTTGCTGCAATATACAGAAACAAATCTTTTCTAAATGTATTAAAAAGTATTTTGCTATAATAAGGAAAGGTGATCATTAGAGCAAAAGGCAAAGTTAGAATAAAGAATAGGCTAATTGTTTTTAATTTATTCATATTTTATTTCCAATATATATTTTTCTGTAATGTCGCATAACGAATCAGGCTACACGAAGTTGCCTGAAGCTGAGCCTGCCAGGGAAGGCAATTTGCCGGAGGCCAAGCGAGGGCATTAGTCCCGAAGCGCAGTGTGTATCCGCTGTTATGCGAAGATTCGCATTTACTTCCAATTATAAATTCCGATATTTAAACCATCTTTTTTAGCTGCAGTTGCCAGATTATCGTCCGCACTAAGAAAGAAAGTTTCTTCTTCTAATTCTCTGAATAGAAGAATCGCAGAAACGAGGTGAATAGCATCGAATCCTCGAAGTAAATATTTTGAATGAATTCTATCTAATTCCGAATTTATTGAATTATCTACGTTAATTTTGACAAGTTGATCCCAATCAGATTTAAATTGTTTAATGATAGATTCTTTTACTTTTTCTGAGAACTTATCAATTTTTTGCTTTTTGTTAATTGTGCCTAGGATTTCTGAGTAGCCAACTTGTGATATCGCAAGATATTGATTATCTTTCCATATTTTTAATACAATATCAGAAGCAAATTCATCAAAGTATTTTTTTACAAGAACGCTTGAATCTAAATAGTAAAACATTAACGATCATTAAGTAATATATCGGATGCAGTCATTTTTGACTTTGTATTTAGCGGAGTATTTGTTTTATTTTTCTTACCCTTACTTGGTAGTTGAATCAAACCTTTCTCAGCTAAAAGATACATTTTATCAATAGTAGATTTTTGTTTGATTGGTTCTTTTATTAGTCTAGCAATAGGTTTTCCGTGATCAGTAACGATTACTTCGTCTCCTAGCCTGGCTTTATCGAGATATTCACTAAGTTTCGCTTTTAGATCTCTTACTCCGACATAAATCATTCTTTTGACTCCGAAATTGTGGTTACAATTATATGATAATGGTTACTTTCAGAAAAATCAAGACGAAAAATTTCAATTTTATGCTTTTCTTCGTTTTAAACAGAAGTTTGCGAACTTTCGTATATCGACCAGCCTTATCGACGTTCCTCGTAGCTGAGCCTCCGTGCGGAGGCGTTAGCGTCGGCGCGAATTCTTGCGGATGCAAGAATCGTGACGGAAAGGAATTTGGCGAAGCCGGAGCGAGGGCGTAAGTCCCGAAGCGAAGCGTTAAGGCGCTGTTATGCGAAGTGGCACTTTAATGAGAGATGGAATTATTCTTTATAAACTAAAACTTTTCCAATTTCAGATAAATGGCTAGAATCAAATGTCACAGATTTTTGAATTTCTTCTAAATGCTTTATTGTTTTTCTATCATAATATCGTTCTCCACAAGAAGAACAAACTGGAATATTAAGTTTTACATAAATGATATCGTTACCATTGTGAATTTCTTCATTTATTTCTCGAGATTCAATACTTTGACTATGGCATACGATGCATTTCATTTTTTTCTCCTAACTTTATAATTTATCCACAATGTTGGATCTGGTTCATAAACAGTAACAATAATTGCAAATTCGTTCTCTGAATCAAAGGCAGAAACAATGTGAATAGGACGATTTTTGCTCGTTAGTCCAAATACTAAGAAACTAGGGTAAGGCTTATCATCTAAATATTCCTCAATTATTTCCCCATTTTATATGGTTTCTTCTATTTCTGCGTCAGTTATTACTCCGAAACCTTCCATCTCGGTTTTGGCATGCTTAGAATAGAAAATTTTATTGTCTAAAAAAGCTCTTCTAATTTTCCCAACAGATATCACTCAGTTAAGAGTAAACAATTCCTTGGAACTTTTCAATATTTTTAAATCGAAATTTTTTGAATTTTCGGAGCTTTTTTAGTGTTTTAAATTAAATTTATTTTTAATCCGTTTTAAATTAGTGCCATGTCGCATAACGAAATAGTGTAAACGACGTTCCTCGTAGCTGAGCCTCTGAAAGAGGCGTTAGCGTCGGCGCGTCTTCTTGCGGAGCGAGAAGCGTGACGGAGAGGAATGTGGCGTAGCCCGAGCGAGACCGTAAGTGCTGAAGCGTAGCGTTTACATGCTGTTATGCGCTGTGGGTTACTTAACTTTAAAGTTATTTTTTAAAGCTGCTTCTTTTAATTTTTCATCCAAGGTACAAAATATTAAATCTTCAGAAATTAATTTTTTAACATATATTGCAGTAGATAAATGGATAGCATCTAACGATTTCAATTCAGAAATATTTTTTTGTTTTTTGAATTCATTTTTTATTTCTGAATCTAAGTTTTTAAGGTTAATGTTTGAGATTAATTTTTCAATGAAATTGTGAGTATCCTGATACCAGATATTATCAAGATTTTTCCTATTTCGACTGAAAGTATAATTTAAACTTCGATAAGCTTCAATTTCTATTAATATAGAACTAAAAAGATTATTAGATTTATTTAATTTTTCTAAATTTTTTTCGAAACCAAATTCTGAATAAACAATATTTAATAGGAAACTTGTATCAATATATAAAGCCAAACTATTCTCGATCCTCTATATAAGCTTGTTTCCATGATTTTGATAGTTCTTCTCTATCTTTTTCTTTTATACGCAAAGATTTAGGGAAAGTGATCATACTCCTTTCTTTGGCAGGAATCATTGAATTATTTGCGACAGATTCATCTATAAAAGCCTGAGTTAAATCTAATGACTTGCTTAATTTTTTCAATTCAGCAATTGGAGTATTTCTATCCATAACAATGATTGTTTCACCATTTCGTACAAAATCCAAATAATTACTGAGATTGTTTTTCAGGTCTTTAATACCCACAGATTTCATTCTATTATTGTGGCTATTATGGCCACTTAGTCAAGTGAAAATTCTTATTTTTTTTCTATTAAAAATTAGATTTTAACCCATTGCGCATAACGAAATAGCCTTCCGAAGTTCCCCGACCCTGAGTCCCAAAGGGACGTTAGGGACTGGAACGACACTTGCGTAAGCAAGGGGAGTGCCAGAAGCCTATGTGTCGCATGTTATGCGTAGTTGGGCATTTATAATATTTTTAGTTCAGATACAATTCCTAAATGATCAGACTTTCCAAAATTTACTGTTTTAGAAGAAATAGGTAACAAATATTTATTATTTTCACTTTTTACAAAAATATAATCCAATCTAATGATAGGAAAAAAGGATTCATTAGACCAAGTGTAGTTTAAGTGAGCAGAACAAATTCCTGTATCAATCAGTTTTTCTGAAAACTTGATATAAGAATAATTTTGATCGCTTAATTTGAAATCACCTATAAGAATATAATTTCCTTTTTTATTTTCAATATATTTACTCAGAAAATTTAACTGATTATATCGATCATGCTGGTTGTAATTGGAAAGTAAACAATTCAATCCAGAGCAATTAGATGAACGATTGAAGGGGATACTCAAATGATTGTTGAGTATTTTGACGATTCGATTATTTATAACTATTTCACTTTCGATAGTAATTCGTGCATCTCGAGTTGTAAAACCATCACCTGGATCAAGAAATTTATTTTTAGTTAATTTGAACTTACTTAAAGTTAGCTGAGTCCAGAATCCATCTTTATTTTGATTATAAATGCTATGAGCTAGGTATCTGTTTAAATATTCAAAAGATTTCGAATTTACAAAAGAAACTGGCACTTCTTGAAATGCAATAATATCTAAGTTTTCGACAAAAATCAATTTATCAATTTCGGATTGTGGAATCGAATTTCCAGCTAGATTAAAAGTACCGATTTTAATTACGTTTTCTTTTTGGTTATTAGTGTAATTAAAGCATTTGTCAAAATTGTATAGATGTGGTTTATACAGTGAAAAAATTGATAATAGAGTGGAAAGTATAAGCGCAATCGATCTATTTTTGAAAAGTATTAAAAATAAGAAAATTGGAACCACAATGGTAATATGTTTGATGTTACTTAAAAATAGTAAGCTATTTGGTAGAATGTTTGTGAATTCACTTTCTAAAATAAAGTAAGTTAAGAAATAACCAAATATTAAAATTAATATTAAAAGTTTTTTAATTTTCATATTTTTGCCCAATTTCGCATAACGAAATAGCCTTAACGACGTAGGCTGACCCTGAGTCCCAACGGGACGTTAGGGACTGGAACGACACTTGCGTAAGCAAGGGGAGTGCCAGAAGCCTATGTGTCGCAGACCGAGCGAGGCCGCAAGTGCCGAAGCGCAGCGAGTAGTCGCTGTTATGCGTAGTTCGCTTATTCTTGTATAATATCTAATAATGCTTTATTTATGAATAAATGGTATTTTCCATAATTTAAATCAACTAGAAATCCAGAGTCTTTTAATTCGGAGAGATAACGTGTCGCTGTAGTATAGTGGACTCCAATACGTTCGCCTAAACTGACGGGCGAACGTACTGGTGAATAAAACATGGTATCAATAACACCTGCTCTAGCTATTTTTTGATGTTTGTTAAGAATTTTTTCTTTGTAATGATTATACAATTCAATTATATTGAATAGGGTTTTTAGCCTGATTACATAAAAACGGACACCTTTTTTGCGTATAAAAAGCAAGAGGTGCAAATGAGCAGACGATCAAAATACTCTCCCGAGTTTAAAGAGCAGGCAGTGAAACGAGCCATGTCGGGTTCGT
>JARJFC010000122.1 GCA_029310945.1 Leptospira sp. 96542 | reverse complement strand
GAGAAACAGCTGATTGAGGGCCTGGGAGTCGAGTTGTGTGGACATGGGAAGGAGGAAGGAGATGAAGAAAAGGAGGTTTCAATTCTGCGACGCCCGAGCCAGGATTGCCAGCCCCGGGGCTTTCGGGGTAATTCACGTGTAGTCATCCTCGCGATGATGGCGAACCGCGCCGATGATGACGGAGTTGGCATTCCTGATTTCAAACAACGCGACATTGCCGGGCGCGCAGAAGGAAATCAGCAGTTCCCGCATGAAACTGTTGTCCCGGGGCGGCGCTTTGGGGCAACTGAAAAGGCCACGCGCGAGAAAATCGCAGCCATTTCGGATGGCTTCAATGGCACGTTGCGGGATGCTCAACTCGGTCGTGGCGCTGCTCAACTCGCGCTCCAGGCGTAGTCATAGAGGCGAAGCAAGTCGTCTTCGGCGGCGCGGCTGAAGACGACTCTGTAGACAGCGCGCTGCATGGAGGCGGTCAGTGGCGAGTCAGGCCGCGGCACAGGCTGGCATAACCTTGCGTGCTTCGGCCAAACGCGCATCCAGCGTGGCGATGATCGCTGCGGAGGGTATGCCGTCGCCCGCCTTTTCCGTCAGGGCAATGGCCGCAAGCCCGCGCCGGACGAACTCGGCCTGCGTTTTGCGGTGCGCCACCTCGCGGGAGATGGCCTGCTCGACCACAGCTGTGAGGGTCTCGCCTTTGCTCAATGTCTTGTCCAAGTCAGCACGAAAACTGGCGGAAACGCGCGCGCAGGGGGGGCTTGGCTGGGGTCGAAGGCTTCGCGGGTGCTGTGTTGGTCCGGCGCATGAGCGTCTCCTGTATCGCAAATGGATTACGCCGAATTTTATTCATCTTGCCCCTGCAGTCGTCTTGTCGAACTCGAGAAAAAAGCAGTTGATGTCAAGATTGACCACTGCCGCCAATGCAACTCTCACCCTCAAGCGGATACGGCACGGTACGCATGGCTCCACCAAGGAGCTGGAGCAAGCCATCAGAGACTATTTCGAACTCACAACGCCGATCCGAAGCCATTCAATTGGACCGAGACCGCTGACGATATCCTCGAAAGCATCGAGAGATTTTTTTTGAACTTTTAACCTGGGACACTAGAACATATCTAAAAATCAAATTTCGGTGCTTGAGAGGCTCGGCACACATCAAGGCCTGTGCTGTTTTTCTTCGGGAGACAACGCTGGACTATGGTGACCAACGCGCCTTGATCAAGTATGAATCAATTTTGAGATAGGTTCTAAGTCAGCGCATTCACCAATGTCTTGCCGGCTAGGAGAAACATGAACAAGCCAAAACATTTCCTCAATACAGAGGTAGGCAGTGCATGAGCCGCGCGTACACCGAGCTTGGACGCAAATAGGGAGCAAGCTGCCAATGGCAGGAGGGCGGCTAGGTCGATATATCCCCATCGCCAGCCATGTGGAGTTCCTGCCGTCAGACCAAAGCCGATGATGGCCCCCACCGAGATAGGCAGGATGACGCCGGTTGCCGTGCCGATGGCTTTCTTGAGCGGCACGCCGACTTTGGTGACGTAGAAGGTAATCACGGATGCGCCGCCCATGCCCGCCAGTGAATACGTCAGGCCAGAAAAGAAACCGGCAGCATGGCCATAGCTTTCGAGCCAGGGCCAGGGATGCACATGCTCGCTCTTCTGTATCAGAAGCTTGACGCCGAAATAACCCAGCATGAGCGCTAATCCCAAGGCTAGCCATGAACCGGGCACACGCAATGCAATGACGCCGCCGACCATGGCACCGATCCCCGCCGGTAGCGCCATTTTCTGAAGCCAGTGGTAATCTACATTCTCTTTCTTGCGATGACTCAGGAATGAAGACAGTCCCGTGAACGCCATCGTCGCCAGCGAGGTGCCGAAAGCGAGCCGGATAGATTCAGTCGCATCCATTCCGGCTGACACATAGACATGCGCCAAGATGGGGATAACGATGGCGCCGCCTCCAATGCCGAACATTCCGGCCAGGAAGCCCGCAAGCACTCCGGCCATCAAAAATGATGCCAACATGATCAATGCCTCCCATTCATGCCGGGACGTACTGATCCGCATTGAGCTGGCTTGGCGTTCTTTCCGTCCAGAAATGGTTAGTCTGGTTGGTAATCCGGGTGGGTTTCGGTTTCACCTTGCTTGGGTAATCGGTCGAGAAGTGACCTCCGCGAGATTCTTTTCTATCGGCTGCGCACGCAAGAACATGGGAAGCCGCATCATAAATATTCTGCGCCCGGAGCGCCTGGCCATAGGATAGGAAGGTGCGCCGATTCTCCTGAAGTTGTTCCAGTTTCATCTGGCCTGTTTTGATGCTCTCGTTATTTCTGACAATGCCCGCATGATCCCAAAGTATCTTTCTCAAATCGTTCAAGAGATTTGGGTGAAAGGGGCTTTCAAGGGTCAGAGGGATGGCAGCAAGAAATTTCGGCAGCCGCAAATCCTCGTCTCCAATGGCATCTGCGCATGCTTTGCCCATTACGACACATTCCAGCAGTGAATTGCTTGCAAGGCGATTAGCGCCGTGCAGGCCCGAACAGGCCACTTCACCAATGGCATACAGGCCTTTCACGGTAGTTCTACCCGACACATCGGCAGCGATACCACCGCATGTGTAGTGAGCGGCAGGAGAAACAGGTACTTTGTGCAGAGAAAGGTCGCAGCCGTACTGCTTGGTGATATGCACGAGGTTTGGGAAATGCTGGTTGACGAATTTTTCCCCTTGATGGGTGATGTCCAGCCATACGAATGAAGAGTTGCTCTTCTGGATTTCTGAATAAATTGCACGTGAAACGATGTCTCGGGGAGCCAGCTCGAGCTGGGGCGAGTATTTCGCCATGAAACGTTCGTTTTCCGCATTAAACAGAAACCCGCCTTCACCCCTTACCGCTTCGGTGATCAGGCTAATAACTTCGCCTTTGTGCTGGAACGTTGTTGGATGAAACTGTATGAATTCAAGGTTTTCGATTGCAGCTCCTGCTCTGGCAGCCATGGCAATCGCCTCTCCTTTGCTGGCATGAGGATTTGTGGCGTACTGATATAGCCCAGTCAATCCGCCGGTCGCCAACACTACCTTCGGGGCGGTAAAGACGCTGATCTCACCATCCACCAGGCTCTCCGCTATCAGTCCGTTGATCATGCCGCCTTGGGCAATGATTTCTAGCGCTTCATACTGCTTTATCCAAGTGACATTCGGCAAATGGGCAGCCTTAGCTTGCAGTGTCTGCATGATCCCGCGCCCAGTCATGTCATCTACGTGAGCCACGCGACGTGCGCTGTGTCCGCCTTCCCTTGTCAAATGGATTTCACCGCTTTCTCGGGTAAACGGCACGTTTTGTTTGATCAGCCAGTTTAGTGTGTTCTCACCTTCTTCAACGATCTTGCGAACTGAAGCTGGATCGCAGAGGCCGTCGCCGGCCACCAGCGTGTCTTCAATGTGCTTCTCGTAGTTATCGTCCATTGAGAATACAGCGGCAATGCCTCCCTGGGCCCAGTAGCTGGAAGGCTCGTCATATTTATTCCGAGAGATAACGCCTATCTTCAAGGTGGGTGGCAAGTGCATGAGCAGCGTTAGTGCGGCCAATCCTTCCCCTACCACTAAAACGTCAAATCTCATGGTGGATGCTCCGTTTTTCGATAGCGCATTCCGCCGCTTTGTGAGCGAGTGTGATCATCTTCAATTCATTCCTTTCATATTCGACGTCATGTATCCGAACTCTCAGCAAATGCCGTTTCGCATCCTTGAATGCCCCACGCGCGTGCAACGCACGATGGTTGTTCACCAGCAGCATGCTGTCAGTCGGAATCAGAAACTCCAGCGTGCCGGGCAATTGCTTCAGCGTCTGCTCCAGGGTTTTAATGGCCTGCTCCACATCTTCATCCGCGTGCTCCGGGAAAAGCTCCAAGCCTGACTTGAGCGTGTCGCGCCGGTAACGGATGCCCGGCGCATCGGAAAACACCGGGGCCAGGATTGCCTGGACGACGCCGGGCCGCTCGTCCGTCACGAAGGCGCTGGGCACGCGAAAGGGCAGCGCCCGCTCTTCCAACAAGCGCAAGGCCCAGCGGGTTTGAGGTTTGTCCAGCGCGGCGTGCAGGGCCTGCCCGTCGCACAGTTGGGAAAGGCCGCCGCCGCAGCGGGCGGCGTTCATCACATAGAGGGCGAAGTAGTTTTCCGGGTTGGGGTAATACTGCGCGTCCGTGTGGAAGGCGGCTTCGCCGTCATGCTCGGAAAACGAGGCGTAGTAGTCGCCCTCGGTTTTCCTGGCTGCCACGTCCCAGATGATTTGTCGGTTTCTGGCGTCGGTGGCGGACGGCTCACCGATGCAGGCGGTCAGCGCATAGACCAAACGGGCGCGTTGCTCCGTGTCGAACGCGGTCAGTCCCATCTGCGGCACATAGACGGCGCAGCCCGCCTGTTGCAAGCGACTTTTCAAGGTTTCGGCGAAGTGGCCGAGCCTGGGTGCTACCGCATGCAAATCAGCCTGTAGCGAGGCCGCTGAGTCGGCCCCGCCCGCGCTGATTTGTTGATACTGACCTGCTTGCGCGTGATGAAAAGCCAGCGTTTCCAGAATCTGGCTCGCCTCGGCTTGCCAGTTTGGTGTCTCCTCGGGCCGCATGATGCTGGCTCCAGCGCGTTCAAACTCCTCCCTCATTCCAAATCTCCTTGCCAGAAGGATAGGTAATCTCAATAATCTTGAGAAATACTTTTTTTCATTCCCTGTGAAACGAATTTCATATCAGTAACATGAGTGACCTGCACAAGATGCGCTGCTTCATCGCGGTGGCCGAAGAGTTGCATTTCGGCAAGGCGGCGGCACGGCTGCACATTTCGCAGCCACCGTTGAGCCAGCACATCAAGACGCTAGAGGAGGCGCTGGGCGTGCAACTGTTGGCGCGGGACAGGCGCTCGGTGCGGCTCACGGCGGCGGGGCAGGTGTATTTGCAGCATGCTTATCCTGCGGTGAAGGCTGCCGAGGACGGGGCGTCCGCGGCCCGGCGCGCGGCGGCAGGGGACTTTGGCGAACTGCGCATCGGTTATTCAGCTTCCGCGTTGTATGTGGACGCGGTGTTGCAGGCCATCACGCTCTACCGCAAGCGCCACCCGGCGGTGGAACTACGTTTGCAGGAAGGCACGACGCGCACTTGCGTGGCGGACATCGAGGCGGGCAAATTGGACATGGCTTTTGCGAGAGGGCCATTGCCCGCGCCCGCCGCACAGTGGGGCAAGCCGCGCAAGCGGCTGATTTCAGGGGAGCCTTTGCTTTTGGCGCTGCCGAAATCCCATGCGCTGGCGAAGCAGCAGAGGGTGGCTCTGGCCGATTTGCAGGGCGAGCGTTTCGTCGCCCTGGCCCGCGACATGCGGGCTGCGTTGAACGAGCTGATCGACGATGTGCTCGCGCCACTGGCGCGCCGCCCTGACGTGGCGGTGGAAACACGGGACATGGCCTCGCTGCTGGGTCTGGTAGGCGCAGGCGCAGGCGTTGCACTCGTGCCCGAGAGCGTGGCGAATCACCGTTTCCGCTACATCGTCTATCGTCCGCTCTCGACCCTCACCCGGCGGACTCGGGTGGAGCTGTTTCAGTTGCTACCGCAGCACCCCACGCCAGCTGCGCTGGGGCTGGGGACTTTACTGGGCGAGGTTGTTTGAGCCTGGCGCGCGTTTATGCGGAGTGCGCCGGGCCAAGCATCGCCCTAGAATGCCCGCTCCTCTTTCATCCTTGTTTTCAGGTGACCTT
>JARJFC010000121.1 GCA_029310945.1 Leptospira sp. 96542 | reverse complement strand
ATCTCGATCATGCCCTTGGCGATGTCCACCTTGTAGCCATGCAGGTGGCCCGACAGGCCCTCGAAGTCACGCAGCACCTGGAAGCCCGTGCCACGCAAGCCGCTGCGCTGGACGGCGCGCACCGCGGCCTGCCAGCCCTGCGGGTGGCCCACCAGGTCACCGGCCTTGAGCATGACTTGATCGAAACCGGCTTCGGCCATGGCCTCCAGCTTGGCTTCCAGCGGGCCGGCCAGGGTGATGGTGTCCATGCCGAAGGCGCGGATGACCGGATCGGCCGGGAACGACCGAGGCAAGGCGGCGTCCATGGCCTCAGGTTCCCGCCGCCGCGCTGTGCACCAGCTCGAACACGACCGAGCCCAGGTAGGTCCGGGTGAGCGCGCCGCGCGGACCCGGGTGCACCGCGTCGTTCTCGATGAACTCCACGCCCCGCGCGCGCAGCGCCCGCACGGCGGCCATCACGTCGGGCACCCCCAGGCCGATGCGCTGCAAGCGCTCGCCCGTGTCCGACAGCTCCGGCTCGGGTTCGATCAGTTGCAGCATGAAATGCTGGCTGGCTTCGAGGGCCGGAGCGCGCAACAGCTTGCCCTTGGGCATGATGCCGAAGCGCCGCTCGTCGGGAATGGCTTGCGTGCCGAACAGCTCGCCGTAGTACTCGGTCCAGTCGTGCGCACGGCCGGGGCCGATGTACTGCACCACGCCGAAGAAGTGGAGACCCGCTGTCGCCGCCGGATGCGGGTCCGCGCCCGGCACGGGCACGAAGTCCACGTCGTAGATGCTGAACTCGCGGTAGCGGTCCACGAAGTGGATGCGGCTGCCACCCGGACCGTGGATGGCGGGCAGGTGCAGTTCCATCACCTCGGCGCGGGGTGGCACTTCCCAGGCCCCACGATCCAGCAGGTGACGCCAGGCGGCCCGGGCATCGCGCACCCGCAAGGCCAGGGCCGACAGCACCGGTGCATCGCCCGCCCTGGGCTCGGCCCCATGGGCGTTGACCACCAGGTTCAAACCACCCTGGCGGTACAGCAGCACTTCCCGCGAACGGTGGCGTGCGACCAGGCAAAAGCCCATCATCTCCAGCACTTGCCCCAGGGCCTGCGGCCGGGACGTGGCGTATTCGACGAACTCCAGCCCGACCAGGCCGATGGGGTTGCGCGACTCGCCGCGCGAGGTGTGCGGGGACTCGCGTCCCTGCCAGGGGTCGGCATCCTGGCCGTGGCTCTGGGGCGCGTGCGCGATCGACCCGCTCATGCCGCGCGCTCCAGGGGCTCGTCCGCCAGGTTGCGCAGCCGGTCCCCATCGGTGGTCGGCAAGCCGAAGAACTCCAGGTAGGCGGGAATCTGCTCGTACAGCATGTCGGTGCCGAACTGGATGACGCAGCCGCGCGCGCGCGCGGCGCGCAGCAGCGGCGTCAGGGTGGTTTTCATCACCACTTCTCCGACGAAGGTGCCAGGCTGCAGCCGGTTTGCATCCAGGGGCAAGGGGTCGCTGGGCTCCATGCCCAGGGGGGTGGCATTCACCACGATCCCGTGGCCCAGGGGGTCCTTGTCGCCGATCGTGATGTCGAGGTGCGGAAAATGGGTGAGCAGACGCTGGGCCAGTGCCTCGGCCTGCGGCAATCGCGCGTCGAACAGGGCCAGCCGGGCCACGCCCGCGCCGGCCAGGGCGGCGGCGATGGCGCAGCCCACACCACCACAACCGACCACCAGGGCACTGTTGCCCTGCAGCTTGGCACCCTGGCGCAAGGCCGCGCGCACGAACCCATCGCCGTCGAACAGATCGCCCACGACGCGGCCGTCGACCCGGCGGCGCACGGCATTGCAGGCCCCGGCCACCTGGACGGCGACACTGGCCTCATCCAGCAGGTCCACGGTGGCGACCTTGTGCGGCATGGTGATCAAGATCCCCCTCAGGTTCTGCAGGGCCAGCAGGCTGCGCATCAGCGCGGGCAACTCCCCCGGCGCGCAGCCCATGGGCACCAGCAAGGCATTGATGCCCGCCGACGCGAAATAGGGGTTGTAGATGCTGGGTGCCTTGACACCCTGGATGGGGTAACCCAGCAGGGGCAGGATTTCGGTGTGGCCGTTGATGCGCATGGATCTGACTCCCTCGGATGCAAGGCTTGCTTCTGCGTGCGGGGTGCGGGGCCCGGGGACTCGCTCAGGCCAGCACCGCGTCCTGCGCCAGCAGGAGGTGGCGCAAGGCCACGGTGTCCACCGCACGCACCTCTCCATCGGCCGCGCAGGCCAGGGCCGCGGCGATGCCGGCGGCCTGCCCCACGGCCATCGAGATGGTCATGACGCGGATGGCGGCCAGGGCCGCATGGGTGGCGGAAATGCCGCGCCCCGCGACCAGGGCGTTGCGCACGTCCTTGGGCAGCAGGCTGCGGTAGGGAATCTGGTAGGCGTGGTCGGACCCCAGGGGGGTGTAGATCAGCTCGCCCCCGGAAGCCGGGTGGATGTCGATGGGGTAGGCGCCAGCGGCGATGCCGTCATCGAACGACGTCGGCTGGCTCAGTTCCTCGGCCGTCAGCACGTGGTCGCCGTGGACGCGACGGGTCTCCCGCACGCCCACCTGGGTGGCGAAGGCCTGCAGGCGGCCCGCCTCGCAGCCCGGCACGGCCCGGCGCAGGTAGGCCGCGGCCCGCCAGGCCTGGCGCCGCCCTTCGATCTCGGCGCGGCTGAGCGCGCTCACGTCGGTGGCGTCGATGCCCAGGCGGCTGATGTTGAACCAGGCGTCGGAGGAGTACGGGTCGCGCGCGGCGTGCAGCGCGGCGCGGGCCAGCTCACCCGATTCGTAGCCGCGGCGGGCCAGGGCCTGCAGTTCCGGCGCGCCCAGGGCGTCGAAGCGGCTGAAGTCGATCGGACCGAAACGGAACATCATGGTGGCGGGCTGCAAGGCATCGCCCTCCTCCAGCGCGAGGAAACGCGCGCCAGAGCGGTGCAACACGTCGATGTCACCCGTGGTGTCAACGACCACGCGCGGACGCAGGCTCAGCACGCCGCTCTTGGTCAGCACGCGCACGGCGCGGATGCGTCCCGCCTCGGTCTCCACGTCCAGCACGTTGGCATGCAGCAGCGGCTGCACGCCAGCGTCCAGGACCATGTCGTCCAGCACCAACTTGAGCACCTCGGGGGCGTACTCGATGCGGTCCATCTTGTGGCCCGTGGACATGACGAACACCTGGTGCTCACCCGCCGCGCCATAGGCGCGCAGGCGCTCCACGACTTCCCGGGCCAGGCCGGCGATCACCCGCCGGCCGCCGGCCGTCTGCCAACTGTTGAACTGGGCGACCGCGCCTCCGGTGGCGTTGCCACCCAGGAAACCATAACGCTCGACCAGCAGCACTTGCGCGCCCTGCCGGGCCGCCGCGATGGCGGCCATGACGCCGGCCAGGCCGCCGCCGCAGACCAGCACGTCGGGACTCAGTTCCGCCTGGGTCGGCACCGTCCCCGTGGCGGGGACCATGGCCGGCCGCGGCGCTTGCACGTTCGTCTGCTGCATCAGGACCGCGCTCATTCCGCCTTGATGCCACGCGCCTGGATCACCGCCGCATAGCGATTCACCTCGGCCTGCATGAATTTCGCGGTGTCCGCGCGGCTCTGGATGACAGGCATCACGCCGATGGTCGCGAACTTGCCGCGCACGGTGTCCGATTTCAGGGCCAGGGTCAGCTGCGACTCGAGTCGCGCCAGGCCCGCGGCCGGGATCGAGCCCTTGGGCGCGAACAAGGCCGCCCAGCCCTGGACTTCCATGCTCGGATAGTTCAAGGCACGGAAGGTCGGAATGCCCGGCAGTTCGGGGGCCGGCTCGGGCGACGACACGGCGATGGCGCGCAGGCGGCCGGAACGGATGTGCGGCAGCACGCTGGGCAGGTTCAGGAAGCCCAGGGACACCAGGTCGCCCAGCAGGTCGGGCAGCAAGGCGCTCTCCCCCTTGTACGGAACGTTGGTCAGCGACACGCCGGTCTGGCTCGCGAAGATCTCCGTGGCGATGTGCGCCAGCGTGCCGTTGCCGCTGTTGCCGGCCGTCAGTTGCCCCGGCTTGGCCTTCGCCTCGCGGATCAGGTCATTGATCGACTTGATCGACGACGACGCGGCGACCACCAGCACCAGGGGCTGCGCGGACACCATGCCCACGGCGTCGAAGTCCGCGGTGGCGTCGTAGCCCAGGTTGGGCCGCAGGATCGGGTTGATCACCATGCTGTTGCTGCCCATCAGCAGCGTGTGGCCGTCATTGCTCTTGGCGGCGGCGGTGACGCCGATGGCGCTGCCCGCGCCTGGCCGGTTCTCGACGATCACGGCCTGGCCCAACGCGGGGCCCAGGATCTCCGCCAGCACCCGCGCGGAGCTGTCAGCCCCGCCGCCGGGGGCGAAGGGCACGACGATGCGCACGGTGCGGCTGGGCCAGGCCGGCGTGGCCGCCAAGACCGTGGACAGGGGCGACGTGGCGGCCAAGGATGCCGCGGTGCCCAGGAAGGCACGGCGGCTGAAGGCCAGGCCAGATCGACGCGCATGGGTTCGGGATGCAGATTTCATGGGGAAGTCTCCTGTGCTGAAAATCGATTGCCGGCTGGCGATGTCCATGACCCGTCATGGATCTGGTGCGCATCGTAGGCAGGCCAGTCCTAACAATCCAATACAAATACCTTGATAGAAAATAACATCGTGTTATTGAACGAATTCACCCGCGTGGAGGCGAGGCGATGAACCTGAGGCAGATTGAGGTATTCCGCGCCACGATGCTGGCGGGCTCGACCACGGACGCGGCGCGGCTGCTCCATGTGTCCCAACCCGGCATCAGCCGGATGATCGGCCACATCGAGTTGCAGTTGGGCGTGCGGCTGTTCGAGCGCAGCAAGGGCCGCCTGCGGCCGACGCCCGAGGCGCATGCCTTGCACGCCGAGATCGAGCAGGTCTACCACGGCGTCAAGCGCATCGATGCGCGGGCCCGGGCGCTGCGCTCCGGGGGTGGACAGACGCTCAAGGTCCTCGCGAGTCCGAGCCTGCTGCTCGAGGTGGTGCCCCACGTCGTCGCTACGCTGGCTGGCGATTACCCCGAGGCGAAGATCTACGTCGAATCCCAACTGGCGCGGGAAATGACCCGGCTGCTGTCCACCGGCGAAGCCGACGTGGGGCTCAGCAACCTGCCGGTGGACCACGCGCCCCTGGTGTCGCGGGAGATCGGCGGGTGGACGCTGAGCTGCGTGTTCCCCCAGGGACATCATTTCGAGCGGAAGGCCTCGGTCTCCCTGAGCGAGATCTGGCAGGAACGCCTGATTGCCTTCAGCGCCGACACGCCGCAAGGCCGCTTTCTGGCGCAATCGTCATCCGCGGCCACGCGGGGCGCGCGACCGCAGATCGAAGTGCGTTCAGGGCAATTGGCCTGCGCCCTGGTCGCGGCCGGCGGCGGCATCGCCATCGTGGACAGCCTGACCGCGCGCGCCTGGCCCGGCGATCAACTCTCGTTCCGTCCCATCAAGCGGGCGCCCGCCTACCGGGTCCACGCGATCCGCAACCCCAATTTCCCGGGCTCGGCGATCGAGCAGGAATTCGTCGAACGCATCCGCAAGCGGTTGGCCGCGAGCGGTGGGGCCAGGACGGCATGAGCGCGTGGCGTGCGGACGCCTCGTCCACGCGCCCCCGGGTCAGTGGGACGGTGGACTGGGCGCCAGGCCCTCGACCTGGAGGCCCGCCAGCTCCAGCTGCATCACGATCATGTTGACCAGGCTGCCCACGGAGGGCCGCCCCGTCTCGACCACGAAGTGCGCGGTCTCGCGGTACAAGGGATCACGCTGGACATACAGGTCACGCAGGCGCTGCAGCGGGTCGCTGGTCTGCAGCAAGGGCCGGGGCGTGTCGCGCTTCAGGCGGCGCATCAGTTCCTCGGGGGTGATGCG
>JARJFC010000120.1 GCA_029310945.1 Leptospira sp. 96542 | reverse complement strand
GTGCTCTTCCGCTCTGCGCGGCAGGCAGGCTGGCCGCCTGGATGGCCGTCATTTCGAGGTAGCCCAGCCGGCGCAGGTTTTCCCGAGCTGCGGCAGAAAGGGGAAGCGTGTTGAAACTTTTGGAGACGGGAGGAGACAAGGTCATGCATGCATCTTACGCAGGAAGCCAGCCGACGGGCGTCATCTGAGCTCACCCCGGTCGCACGGGATCAGCCAGCCCACCTACACAGGCTCATCGCGCAGCGGTTTGAATTCGCTTGTCGTCTTGGCATGTGCGCGTGCGTGGCATTTCTTCCACCAGATCATGAAACCGGTCACGCTCAGCACAGAAACAGCCACGCCCAGCAGGGCGACGAAGATGCGGTAGGGCAAGCCAAATACATGCGCCATGTGCAGTGCGCCCATCCAGTTGCTGACGGTATTGCCAGATGCCCCGCCGGTCGGCAACCAGTGGCCGCGTGGAGCGCCGGTGTCGGCGTCAATCAGCAAGGCGGTGTTGCCCACGGTGTCCCGCAGATCGACCGACGAGTGCACCATGTAGGCATAGACCCCTCGGCGTCGATCCAGCATCAGACGTTCTTCGTGGTCGACCCTGAAACCGACCGATCGACCCATGTCCTGCATCGCGACCTGCGCTGCCAGGTGTGCCTCACGCCAACCGAGTGCGGGTGACAGCACCGGCTTCGGTCGCACGGGCACACTGCGCCAGGAATCGTCAAACGGAAAGACGATGCCCATGACAGGTCGGAAGACCGGTTCGCGCAGGTTGAACATGACGCTGGACCAGGCGAACAGCAGCAATACCGCCCAAAGCCACAGCCCACCCGCTCGGTGCACGTCCAGCGTCGCGCGATACACACCCGCATGCCACTTGATCAGCCACGCCTGTTTCCATTTGGGCATCCATGGCCGGCCCTTGGGCAGCGTCAGGTACGCGCCGACGAAGCAGTCCAGCGTCCACAGCAGTGACACCACGCCGAGCAGCAGGGTACCCCAGACGCCAGGCAAGGCCAGTGAGTGGTGGATCTGGAAGACCAGGGGCATGAGTTGCCCCGGGCGCAGGCTGATCGCGTCACGGGCCCGCCGGCCCTGTATCTGACCCGTGTGCGGATCCACGAACACCTCGTCATAGTCCAGTTCGTAGAATTTTCCGGTTTCCGGATCAGGATTCGGTGCAATCGGGAAGCGGGCCGTGTAGCCTGCTTTCAAATTGAAAACCACCGCGTCAACCCGCCCCTTTGGGGCGACCTGCTGCGCCACTTTCTGGCGAAGGTCGAAGGGATCGAGCAGAGGTGCATCCGGCGTCGATGCCGCGACGAACAGCTGCGGTGCCAACCAGGCATCCAGCTCGTCCTTGAAAGCCAGCAAGCCGCCCGTCACCGAGGCGATCACCAGGAACAGCGCAATCAGCAGTCCGACGTAGCGGTGCAACAGAACGAAGTGCAACCGACGAATCCGCATCATGGGCTTCACCAGTGATAGATGGCGCGAGCGATTGCATTGCGGCCATCCCCATAAAAGCAGGTGGTGGTCGCGTAGTAGCAGGACTGCACATAGGTCTCGTCGAGCAGGTTGCTGATGTTGAGCATGTAGGTCCACGCGTCCCGTTCGAAGCCGATCATGGCGTCGACCACGGTGTAATCTGGCAGTTCAGCGGGTGTGGGTGTCGAGCCAAGCACATAGCCGCTGGTCCCCATGATCCGGCGCACACCCACACCCGTCTTGAGGCCTCGCAGGGCTTCTTGCGGGAACCGGTAGGTGCCCCAAAGGGCGATGTTGTGGCGTGGCACACCCGCCGGGGACTTGCCTTCATCACCGTTGTTGCTGCGTGTGATCTTTACGTCGGTCAGCGTGTAAGCCGCCATGGCCTCCCAGTTTTGGGTGGGTTTGCCTTTGGCTTCGAATTCGAAGCCGCGCGATTTGATTTCTCCGGTTTGCACCGAGTAACCCGTGTGGTTTGGATCCGCGGTCAGCACATCGTTCCGGGTCAGGTCAAAAACGGCAGCCGTCACGGACAGCGGCTGGCCCGCTGGCTCGTACTTCAGGCCGGCTTCGTACTGCAGCCCCCTGGTGGGCTTGAACGGCTGATTGTTGTAGTCCACGCTGCCCGATTCGGGCTCGAACGATGTGGCGGCACTCACATAAGGTGCCCAACCGCTCTCGAACAGATAAACGGCCCCCACGCGGCCCGTCGTCGCCGTGACCTCGTTTTGGAGGTTCACGGGCGTCCTGGCACTGCCAGCGGATCCATTGGTCGTGTACCCGCTGATATCGCTGCGCGCCCGGTCGCTCCGAAGTCCAGCGACCAACACCAGCTGTTTGTCGATCTTGATCTGCTCTTGCAGATACATGCCGATCTGCGTGGTGTCGGTTTGGAGGACGCGGCTGGGCTGCGCGTTGGGTGTGATCGTGGCGCCGTAGTTCGGATTGAAGAGGTCCAGCGCTGCAACCGTGCCCCGCCGCTCATTGCGTGTCCACGGCACAAAGGAATAGTCCACCCCAGTCAGCGTGGTGTGCTCGAACACACCGTGGCGCCAACTGGCGTGCACCTGGGTGTCGACGTTGTAGGACGCGTAATCGTCGGCTCGGATGAACGCGAATCGGTTGAGCAACTGCTGGTTGGCCGCCTGCAGGCCCGAGCCGTAGGCCGAGTTCCAGATCATGTCTGAGTGGAAATAGCGTGCGTTCTGCCGCAGACGCCATGTGTCGCTGAATCGATGCTCGAACTGGTAGCCGACGGAGGTGGTTTCGGTGTCGTACTTGTCGAATCCCGGTTCACCTGTAAAGAGGCTGCGCGGCAACTGACCATTCGGATTGGACAGAACCGAGCCTGCGACGGGCAGGCCCCAGTTGTAGGCGGTCAGGGTGTGCTGATAGCTCGCCAGCAGCGTGAGAGAGGTGTCGACCGTCGGTCGCCAGGTCAGTGCCGCCGCGAGGTATTCCCGATCGTTGGGGATATGGTCGGTCTGCGTGTCGGCATCACGCGCCATGGCGGTGAGCCGATAGCTCCAAACCCCTTCCTCCTCCAACGGACCACCCAGATCCATGCCCACTTGTTTGTGGTTGTGACTACCCGCCTGCACCTCAAGCTCATGCAGCGGTGCATCGGTTGGTCGTTTGGAGGTCACGTTGACGATGCCACCCGGTGCCACTTGACCGAACAGGACCGAGCCGGGTCCGCGCACCACGTCGATTCGCTCCAGACCGTATGGCTCCGCGGTTGACGCGTACATGGCGGGCGATTCACGCAGGCCGTCGCGAAACACAGGTGTGTTCGATGATGTCGCCAGGCCGGCGGCAAAGCCCCGCAGGTTGAACGAATCGTCGGTCAGGTTGACGCCACGGGTGCCGATGAGGCCAGGGGTGTAGCGCAAGGCATCTTGCAGGGCCGGCGCTGCGCCTTGATCGTCCATTTGATCGCGCGTCACCACACTCAGGGCTTGGGGCGCCTCGATGGTCGGCGTGTCGGTTTTGGTGGCGCTTGCCGTGCGCTTGGCCACATAGCCAGGAGCCGACTTCCAGGGGCTTTCCTGCTCGCGGCTGGCAATGATGGTTATCCTCGGTAGCGTGGCCTCACCCGAAGCTCCTGTTGCTCCTTGCGCCCTCGTCAGCACGTAGCTGCCGTTGGATTGGCGTGTGGCTTGCAAGCCGCTGCCTGCGAGCAGGCTCGCCAGCCCCGCTTCCACGGAGTAACTGCCTTGCAGGCCTGGACTGCGCTGGTTGGCCGTGTTTTCGGGGGTGAAGGACAAGAGGATGCCCGCCTCCCGCCCGAAACGGTTCAAAGTGTCTTCCAGTGACCCGGGCGGAATGCTGTAGATCCGGGCTTGGGCTTCGGTCGCTTGCGCCCAAGCCATCGTTGGCAGGGCGGCGCTTGCCAAAGCGGCGGCACCCCAAAGGGTCGCCTGGCTGATGGCGCGAGCCAATGCATTGCGTTTGAGCTCTGCCGCGTTCGTCTGCCGGGATGCCGTGATTCGTGTGTGGTCCATGCGAGATTGGGTACGGAGGTTGAAGATGAGATCTCTCATCCTCCATGTCTCGCGAAAAACAAAAACGGACCACCCTGACGGATATTTTTTTGCAGTGAATCAAGATACCGGTGAACCACGCGCCGTCAGACGGGGCACCAGACGGACGCGTACGGTCTGCCAACCCCAGAAACGGGTGACGGTTTCAACCTTCAACGACAGCATGGCACTCACCGTGTCCAGTACCTGGTGGATGTCGGCTACCGGGTAAGAGCCGGATACACGCAGGTCCGCCACCATGGGGTCGCATGACAGTGCATCCGGGCTGTAACGACTCAGTTCAGCCAAGAAGTCGGCCAGCCGCATGCCCTTGGCCACGATGAAGCCATCGGTCCACGCGTTGCTGTTCGGGTCCATCGCGTATGGGGATGTCACGGCATGCCAAGTGAAATTCGCCCGCTGACCGGCCTGCAAGGTCTGTGTTCGTCCCGCAGCGTGGCGTGGTTCGATCTGCACCGCCCCCTCCATCACGTTGACTTCCGTCACTTTGTCGTGCAAACGCACGGTGTAGCGCGTGCCCAGCGCCTGAGCCTCACCCTCGGGCGTTTCGATCAGGAACGGACGAAGCATCCGGTCGTGTGCCGTGCTGATGAATACCTCGCCGGTGACGAGGCGTACTCGCCGCTCGTGCGCGCTGAAGTTGATGTTGACCGCGGTGCTGGTGTTGAGGGTCAGTTTGGTGCCATCCGCGAGTGTGACCGTCCGGCGCTCCCCTTTGGACGTACGCCAGTCGGCCACCCATTCGGCCCAACCCGCCTCTTCCCGCGTCAGCCAGGCCGCGCCGCCTGCGAATAGCAGCACGGCCACGCTGGCAAGCGCGTTTCGACGTGCGGGTGAACGCGGTGGAGTCAGACTAGCGCGGACCAGTGCGGATTTGAGTGGTGACGGTAGTTTGGACAGTGGGTCCAATACTTGGCCACGAACGGTTTCAATTCGTTCCCAGGCGCGTTCATGGTCCGGGTGCGCGGCATGCCAACGTTGCCACTTGGAACGCAGTGCCGGGCACTCCGGTTCGGCTTGCAGGTGGATCAGCCACTCGACGGCGCGTTGAGCGACCTCCGGGGGGATGGGGGCAGCGTCAAGGTTGGGCGAGGAAGCTTGATCGCCGCGAGGCGGATGGTCAGACATGGAATCAGACGGATGACATCTCACCGAAATAAACGTGCTGAGCCGCCTTGACGAGGTAGCGTTTGACGGTGGTGATGGACACCCCGATTTCCCGTGCGACCTCTGCGTGGCTCAAACCATCGAGCTGGCTCAGTAAGAAACAGCGCTTTACTGGCGTCGGCAACCCGTTAAGCAGACGGTCGATCACGAACAACGATTCCAGCAGGATGGCACGATCCTCCTCCGACGGTACAACCGCAGGGGGCAACTCCCCCAGCGCTTCCAGATACGCGCGCTCCAGTTGCTGGCGGCGCCAGTGGTTGGACAGCACACGTTGCGCCACCGTCGTCAGAAAAGCCCGGGGTTCATGGAGCGTAATCTCATCGTCCCGAACCAGCAGTCGCATGAAGGTGTCATGCGCCAGGTCCGCAGCCTGGTGCTTGTCGCCAAGCTTTTTGCTCAGCCACTGGCGTAACCAACCATGATGGTGCCCGTACAGGGCTTCTACTTGCTGGTTGAGTGCGAGTCCGCTGGCCGACATGTTGACGTCCTCTATTCAGTGAGAGCTGCGGGCCCTTACCCTGGGTTTATTGATAATGATTCGTATTGTATTTGTTTGGTCTGTCTCTGACCACCTGTCGAGTTGCACCAGAAACTGAACTCAGTCCCGTTAAAAATCAACTAGTTAGAAGTACCTTGTTAGGTCAAAACTGAACTAATTTTTCATTTAACTTTGAATTTTCGGCTGTCTTTTGTGTAGATCTGCTTCAAATTGCGCCGCTGTTTCCGCG
>JARJFC010000011.1 GCA_029310945.1 Leptospira sp. 96542 | reverse complement strand
ACATTAAGCAATATCAAAATTAAAGGTAATGCGAGAAATTATATCCTGAATGGTGTCAACTATCGACTACTTGAAACTGGAACTGCAGAATGGAATGAAGACGCAGAGAGTTATTTCCTTGGTAGAAAAATTACCCCCGATGAAATTCATAAAAGAGCTTTAGCTACTGGATATAATTTAGAAAAAAGGCGTCCGAAATTTTCTAACCGACTCAATAACCTAACAGATCAAATCAGACTTAGAGAAAAATTAATTAGGGTAGTTTTCTGTTTTATAATTATTTTTGGTGTCCTAACCATTCTTTCTTCCAATAGCGATGAGGAATACAATTGTGTCGAAAAATATAATGAAACTACCCAATTTTATGACACGGTCTGCGACGAAAGTACAGTTCGACATATCATTGGTAGACGAACTGGAGGATGGGGAGGAAAATGAAATTACAAAATAGAAACCTAACACATATTCGAATTATCACAATCATCCTAATAGCATCTTCTGTTGCTATTGTTTTCGAGCTTTTAATTGGTACAATTTGTACGTATCTGAATGGAGATGCAGGGTTTCAACTTTCACTTACGGTTGGAATTTTTCTTGGTGGTATGGGTATTGGTGCCTACCAAACAAAAAATTTCAAACATAAACTAACAAACAAATTAATCTTCATACAAATTTCAACATCTTTACTTGGTGGTTTTAGTGGTTTAATGTTATATACATCTTACTACATAATTTCTGATAGTTTTATTCTTTTTATGATCCTTATTCTCGCTGCGATTTCCATACTAATTGGCATGGAGGTTCCTATTTTAGCAGAACTACTAAGAAAATCGCTAAAGGAAAATAATGCCTTTGCAAAAACACTTTCATTTGACTACTTTGGTTCTTTGATCGGATCGTTAGTATTCCCTCTCATTTTATTACCAACTTTTGGAACAGTGAAAACAGCATTTGTCGTTGGACTTATCAACTTAACATCACCAATCTTACTACGTAACTTTATTTCCAAAACTCAGAAGAAATTAGCAGACTGCTTAATCATTTTTGTAACTTCTTTACTCATAGTTGGGTTATATTATTCAGAAAAGAGCATACGATTTTTTGAGCACAAAATTTATAAGGATGAAATTTTATATACGGAGACAACAAAATTCCAGAGGATCGTACTCACAAAATTTGATGACGATCTAAGACTTTATTCAGATAAAGAATTACAATTTTCAAGTAGAGACGAGTATCGCTATCACGAAAGTTTAGTACACCCTGCATTGGCACTACTAAAAAAGAAATCTGAGGTATTGATCATTGGAGGTGGAGATGGGTTAGCCGTTAGAGAATTATTAAAAGAAACTCAAATCAAAAACATCACATTAGTGGATATAGATGAAAAAATAACTCATTTAGCAAAAAATTTTCCATTATTAAAAAAATTGAATCGAAATTCCTTAAGCGATAAAAAAGTAAATATCATTCACACCGATGGTTATCGGTTTTTATTGAATTCTAAAGTAAAATATGATTTAATTATATTAGATTTTCCAGATCCTCGTACAGAGACCATCGCAAGATTATATTCTCATGAATTTTATCTTTTGTGCCGAAAACGTTTGGATCCGGAAGGATTACTCATTACGCAAGCAAGCTCACCATACTACGCACGAGAAATTTTCTGGTGTATCAACGATACTTTAAAGGCGGTTTTCAAAAACACCATACCTTATCGCATTTATATTCCTTCATTTGGTGAATGGGGATTTATCATTGCAAATAGAAATTCATTTGATAATATCAATTTGAATTTAGATTCTAAATATTTAAATCCAACAATTCTAAAAAATTCTATCTATTTTGATACCGATACAAATCAAATTGAAAAATCCGTAATCAGCACTTTAGAAAATCCTGTTGTTTGGCGTTTGTACAAAAAGAAAGTGAAATATTGGAAAAGTTAATACACCTTAAGTTTGTCAAAAATTTTGCTATTTCTTCATCTATTTTATAATAAATCTGTTGGATTCTAATTCTTTTCTTAGATAAAATTCTGATTATAGAGTATATATTTTTGAAATTTCATTTATTCTTTTATATGGTTTTATATTCAATTGGTTTGAATCCGCAAGAGGTATAAGATGGGAGTTTCATTTACTGAAAAAGTATTTTTGGAAGATTATTTCATTGATGATGAAAATATCAGCATGGAGTTTTCATCCTACTTAAGAGAGGACTTCGTCGAAAAAAACTTAAAAATTTCAATTTCCCAAAACAAATTGAACAGTTTGTATTTCTCTTCTTATCAATACGGTAATGCTTTATGGACCAAAGAAAAAGGAATTACCGAATGTAATCGCTGGGAGAATGACGAACAATTATCATCAAAATCATATCTGTCCAAACATTTTCCTTCTTCATTTGAAAATGCAAAATTACCAGCAGAACATGCGTTAAAATACATTGTACCAGATGTATTGGACTCATTATTAGATGACAATTTACAATCGATTCTGAAAGAAATAATCTCCATTCCTTCAGAAGAAATTTTGACAGACTGGAAACACATACTAAATTCGAATCTTAGATTGAGTGAAAATTTTCTAAAAAAATTTATCCCACCTAAAAATGTTCATTGAGAAATATAGTTTTTATATTCGCTTTCAAAGTTGAACTCAGAAAAATCCAAGCCTCGCTCATTATGCGTTTCAAATATCCCCATTTTAACATAACTAATTCTTTCTAATGGGCTTGGAATATTTAACAAAGTATTCGGATTTACGTGTAGATAGACCAATGTACTTTTTATATCAGCGTGCCCTAGTAATTTCTGAATATAAAACAAATGATAACCATCCTCCAGCAAATGAGTCGCAAAGGAATGCCTCAAGGTATGGACTGTCGCTCGTTTAACAATTCCAGCAGATTTTCTCAACTTTTGAAAGCTAGCCTGAATCCAACGACAACCAACAGGAATTTCTTTACCGAGGGAAGAATAAAATAGAAAACTAGTGGGTTTGTATATTTCAATATATTGTTTGATTAATATTGCAGTTTGGTCTGACAAAATTGCATACCTCTGCTGGTCACCTTTGCCTTTGGTTATATAAATTGATTTTCGAATATAATCGATATCTTCTAGTTTTATATTCACCAATTCACCGACTCTTATGCCTGACGAATAAATTAATGTAAAGATTGCCTTGTCTTTTAATTTTGCACAATGATTTAAAAGTATACTAATTTCTTTCTTATTTAATACGGCTGCCACTCGATTACTTCTTTTAGGAACAGGAACCATATGCATTAAATTTGTTTTGTTCACAAACTTATAGAATAAACTCAAAGCACTATAATATATCGAAATAGAAGCAGAAGATAAAGGCAATTTTCTAAGATATAAAAAATAATCATAAATATCTTCCGGTAACATATCAAGAGGAGATTTAGAATGATATTTCGAAAAATTTGAGATAACACTTGTATATAGTTTTATCGTTTTATGTGAGTAACCACTAACCATCATATCAGAAATCATTTTATCTTTCAAAATCCCCATAATATACCAAATTTAATTTCAGAATATTAAAATAAACTGAATTTATTTTTTGAACGACAAAGATTACTAAACTGCTTTTTTCCATACATAGGATGGGGCATGACCATAAATTCTTTTAAACGCTTTTGAAAAAGAAAACGCAGAGGAATAACCAACTTTTTGCGCAATTTCTTCCAAACCCATTTTCTCATTAGCATAAAGATGGGTGGCTTTCTCCATTCTTAATTTTGTCAAATATTCCATTGGAGGAACTCCTAATACTTCTTTAAATCGGCTAGCTAAATTTGCTCGAGAAATTCCGAGTGTTCTTGCCAGAGAATCGATAGTCCATTCAAATTGGATATTAGAATGTATGCGCTCCAAAGCATTCATAATAGTTTTATCATGAAATGTCTGTATCCAACCTGGAGACTTGGATTTGTTTTTTTCTAACCATATTCTTAATAAATAGTATAATAATATATCGGTTAATCGCTGAACAATTAAATCAGAACCCAAATTCAAATCGAGTTCCTGAGAAAGTATCAACACTACATTCGTTAACGCATGATGTGCTTCAACTTCCTCAAAAGGCAAATGGATGATATCTGGAATTTCCATAAACAACGGATGCATAGGGCCTGCTGGAATTTCATATCGCACTGAAACAAAGGTAGTAATAGGATTGTTTTTCTGTTTTTGATTTTTAATTCTAGATTTAAACCTTTCTAATCCAACAACTTTCGCCTTTTCATCAGAAATTAATTCGTGATGAATACCTCGAGTGATAAATAATAGATCACCTTTTTTTAATTCTAATAATATACCTTTGGCTCGCACAAAACAAGAACCTTGGGTAACAATATGAAACCCACCGCTTCTCTCGCATGGGAAATAAAAACCAAAGGATTGATAGATATGTTCCTTAGCCAAAAGGTCATGTTTCCAACCAGATTGAGCGATTATATCGGAAAGTAGATCCATAGCTAAATTTTTTTTATTTTTGCAGAAATGTCCATATATTTATACGTTTAGATATTTTTTTTGGACTTATGTGCATAGACAGTCTATTTTTTATGTATATAATTATACTATCGGAATAAAGGAGATTAGAATAATGAAAGTATTTTTATATGGCGCAAAAGGTTCTGTGAGCAGCGGAATCCAAAAATTATTGCAAAAAGATGGTCATAAGGTTTTTGCTGGCACGCGAAATCCAGAATCAGAAACAAACTCGGACTTAATCCAATGGGTTTTTGCAGACGCAAAACAAGTATCCCAGGGTTTAGAGATTTTAGACTCTGTTGAGTCTGTATTTTTAATGAGTCCGCCAGGACTAACAAATCAGTATGAGATACTTGCCCCATGGATTGAAAAAGCAAAAAATATAAATTTAAAGAAAATTGTGCTAATGACGGCTATGGGAGTTGAATTTGCACCACAAGAATCACCGTTTCGCAAAACAGAGATTTTACTCGAGAACTCTGGTTTAAATTGGAATATCATTAGACCCAACTGGTTCATGCAAAACTTTCATACTTACTGGTTGGAAGGTATCAAAAAAGATTCAAAACTCTATTTTCCAGGCGGCAAAGCGAAGGCTAGTTTTATTGATGTAAAAGATATTGCGAATGTTGCCAAAGTTTTATTAACAACGAACGAATACAATAACACAGCCTTCACCATTACAGGAAATGAATCATTATCGCATGAAGAAGTTGCTGAAAAAATTTCGAAAGTAACCAAGAATAAAATTGAATATGTAGATGTGGATCCTTCTGCGTTTGAAAATTCACTAATAAATGCTGGTCTATCGAAAGACTATGCAGCATTCATGAGAATGATCGCTCAAGCTTTGAAAGATGGGCATGCGGAAGCGATTACAGATTCAGTAGAAAAAATTACAGGTTCAAAACCAAATAG
Organism: Leptospira sp. 96542; assembly: GCA_029310945.1. Classification (GTDB taxonomy): domain Bacteria; phylum Spirochaetota; class Leptospiria; order Leptospirales; family Leptospiraceae; genus Leptospira_A. Next base: position 99,251 of record JARJFC010000011.1, on the reverse strand, counting down.
TTTTTCAGATTATGTGAATGAGAATGCTAAAGCTTGGAACTGATAATTTAAGGTGCTAAGATTTTAATCGAAGCTCCACCTTTTGGATTTTCTAATCCGTTCCTTAATAATAATTTTTGGAACGGATAAAATTCCGAACCACTTACATTCACATGCCCCTTATAGTATTTTTTGGTAGGAATCACTTTCTTTTGTTTTAGTGTTTTTGCATCATAAATATGAATTCCTGAATTTCTTACCCACAATAAATCGGTCTCGTTCCAAAAACCCAACTTGTGACCATGTGTTCCCCATTTTGATTTTATAAATTCTTTTGGATCATTTGTATTATACTTCTTCACTTCCCCTGTCTCGCCAGATGATACATACAAAAACTTATCATCTTTACTAAAACAAATACCGTATGGAACAGAAGGAATGGGAAAAGAATTCATCGATCCATTTTCTAATTGAAACAGAAACCCTTTTGGATCTAGTTTTTGGTAACTTTCAGCGTAAGTTGCGATAAAAATAAATTTAGAATTTGATGAGAGGATTGGAGTGTATGGAAATTCTTTTAATTTATACTCATACAGTTTGTCTAATTTTTTATTTTGGATTTTATAAATTGATGCATCAACGTCTTCTAAATTTTTATTGCGTATATTGGAATCGACAGCGAAAATAAAAAACGCAGATTTATCCTGCTTATCCATTCCAACAGAATAACTCATTGCAAAAGCATTCGAATTTTCGGCTGGAATTTCGTACAATAAATTCATTTGTTCGACTTTCCCAGTATGAATATTCCAACCCAAATAATAATACCTTTTTGTTGCCGTCGATTTTGTTTTGTTCTCAACAACCAAACCAGCGCTACCTGAATCATTTTCTAAATATAGAAACTGATGAATGTTAAATGGAACTTGTTTTCCACTTAATTCTCTACTTCCTAAAAACTCTGCTTGGTGTTCGTTAAAATAAGTCTCCAAGGGGATTGATTTGAAAACCAATTCTGAAGACTCCAGGTCAAAAAAATACAAACCAGGCTCGTCAAAATCAGCTGTTTTGCCTATGTAGACCCATTTACCATTGTTTACAAAAAAGGGACTATCAGTTTCATAAAATGTTGGCCTTGTTTCAAAATTCGTTGTGAACGAAAATTCAGACAAAATAGTTTGGGAGTGAACCAAGTTACATAATATGAAAAATAAAACTAAAAAAATTTTCATTACAACACCCTCGTGATATAGAGGCGCTTATAATCCACATGTTTCGATTTTTTTCAACTCTTCTTTTAGCCAAACTCCCGATTTTTCAGTTTTGCCATTTTTTAATTTGATTGTGTATTCATTGCCCGTTAAAAAAGATTTGGTTGCAATTCGATCAATAAATAATTGAGCTGTCCAATCGGACTCTTTTGGGGCAAAAATTGATTTTTTAGCCTCCTCCAATTTGAAACGAAGGTGTTTTTCGGCATCTTGAGCGGTGTGTTCCGATCCATTCCGAACAACTGTTCCTTCCAATTTTCCAATCTTTTGAAGAAGAATTTCAATTTTTTTGTTTTCGCTATGGGGCTCACAATTTTTGGGCTGGGCATACAAAACCCAATTGAGAGTCAAAATTATAGCCAAAGGGTTTATAATAGATTTCACAAATTCATTGTAAAATTTATTACCAGCTTGTAAACTTTCTTTTTTGATAAATACTAACGATGATTTTGTGTTAATCTTCTAAGTTAAAATTAGGATTTGTATCTTTTTTAGGGGAAAACTAATGACTAATCGTCATTTGGGTCTGACTAGAAGTCAGAAAGTATTTTTTTTCTAGCACAATTTTTTCAGTTTTGCATATTAGGGACATGAGCCGAGTTGCATCTATAGAAAGAACCCCAAAAAAAAGAGCTGTCCTTGAAAAAGATAAATTATCTAAAAAGAGCTCCATCATCAATGCAGCAGCTTTTTTACTCCAGAAAAAGGATTGGTCTCAGCTTTCAATGGATGAAGTTGCCAAACGTGCTAAAATTGCGAAAGGCACACTTTATTTATACTTTCCAACCAAAGAAGACTTATGTTTACGAGTCCATAATATAGATTATGAAGCTTGGTTTCGCGACCTCATCGACTACTTAGTTTCAAATCCAAAAGTAACACCAGAAAAGTTTGCAAATTGGTTTGTTGATTCGATGAACAATCATCCGCGATTTTTAAAACTGTTGCCAATTGTACCAACTATCCTTGAAAAAAATGCCAGCATAGAAACAATTCGTGAGTTCAAAACCAATTTGAGAAATCAGATTTTGGAAGTAATCCCACTTCTCATTTCTTCTTTGAATTTCCCAAATGAAGAGGCGAGCTTCTTTTTTTTAATGCAATGCCATGCGCTCGCTGTCGGTTCTTGGTCGCACGGTTTCCCTTCAGCAAATGTAAAAGAAGCTTTAAACGAACAATCACTAAATATTTTTATGATTGATTATGTACAGTTTGTTAAACGATCTGTACTTACACTTATACTTGGACAAACAAAATGAATGATATTCCAAACTCACTATCAAAAATCAAAAAAATTTATGTTTCCTTAGAAAGCCCAAAAACAATCCCAAATACGAATTTTAAATCGGAATGGGTCGGACCAATTTGGTTTCAAAGAATTGCCAAAATAAGTTTGAATTTTTTATCTTTTAAAAACTGGTGGGGCAAATCGTTTGACGGAACTGAAACTGCCTATAATTTATTTACTAAAAAAGAGAGTTTGGATTTAGAAAAAAAATACCCAATGAAAACCTATATTGGGCTTTCAAAAATTGACAATAAACCTTGCCTTTTTTTGGAGTATGGTAAGAATTCACCATTTCCGTGGCCTTTATTCGTAGATGAATTTAGAGTTCTGCCAAATGGATCCTTTTTAGGAATGAACTATCCCAAATTTTTGCCAAAATTGGCGCTCCCCTTTCTCATTCACCCAAGTTAAAAATCCAAAAATTTGAATTTTTTTCGTCATATCCCACGGGATGACAGATAAATATTTTGAGGCAGATATTTTATCTTCTTTGGAGGATGTTGTCTATTCTGCGTCCTATCCAGAATTAAAACTTTTTTACGTAACGCCGTCTATTTTTCAACTTGTTGGTTATCTTCCTGAAGAATTCATTAATCAAAAAATTCGTTGGACTGACTTAGTTCACCCAGAAGACAAACACTTAATCGATAAGGTCTATGAACAAATCAAGATTTCTGGCGAATATAAAGTGCGGTATAAATTAGTCACAAAAAATAATGAAATTAAATACATTCAGAATCGTGGGCGTGTCATCAAAGACAAAAACAATCTACCTATTCGATTGGACGGATTGATCAATGATATCACCGAACTTTTACATATCAAAACGGATTTAAAAAACCAATCTACAGAAATACAAAACCTGTTATTAGAAAATGAAATGGTTTTTCATGGCACACAGGATGCTATGTTTTTGATTGAAGTAACACAAGAACAAGAATATATAATACGACGTGTAAACAAAGCCTATGAAGAAGCAACAGGCATTACCCAGGAATTTGTCAAAGGCAAAACTCCGATCGATTTACTTGGAGAAACAGTTGGTAAACAAATTATAAACAATTACATCAATTGTATAAATCAAGGTATTCCGATATCTTATGAAGAGTCCGTTGAAAATTTAGCATCCTCCAAAACATGGACAACTGCCTTATCTCCAGTGTTTATCAACAACCAAATACGGTACATTGTTGGTGCAAGTAAAGATATAACCGAACAGAAAAAAGCAAAAGAAACATTAAAAAAATCGAATGAACGATTTGATTTAATTTTAGAAGCATCCTCCGATGGATGGTTTGATCGAGATTTAATCAAAAATGAAGTCATTTATTCTAGGAAATGGTGGTTAAATTTCGGGGACGACACAAATCCAAATGAAGTAGCTCCCAATTACTGGATTTCACTCATTCATCCTGAAGATAAAAATAGAGTATTAGAATATGTAAGCACAATGTTTGACTCACAATATGAAAACTTCGACGTAAGTTTTCGTATGTTGCATAGATCAAATCATTACGTATATGTTCTTTCCAGGTGTTTTATCCAAAGAGATATAGATGGGAGAGCTATCAGAATGGTTGGATCGAACATAGACCTAACCGATCGCAAACGACTCGAAAATACACTACGAGAAGCCAAAGAAATGGCAGAATCAGCAAACCAGGCAAAAGGTGTTTTTTTAACCAATATGAGCCATGAAATCCGAACTCCACTCAATGGTATCATTGGTTTCTCTGAATTACTTTTGCAATCGGGTTTGACTTTGGAACAAAAGGATTACATCCAGAATATTTTCTCTTCAGGAAAAAATTTATTATCCTTGGTAAACCAAGTATTAGATTTTTCAAAAATTGACTCTGGTAAATTTGACCTTGAATACATTAGCATTGATTTAGTAGATTTAATAAAATCGACAATTCATATATTCGAATCTCAAGCAAAAGCAAAGTTTTTGCATTTAACTTCGACCCTAGACACGAACCTTCCACAATATGTTTACTTGGATCCTTTACGTGTTAGGCAAGTTTTGTCCAATTTGATCGGCAATGCGATTAAATTTACCAACTCTGGTCAAATTACAATTCAGATCCACCTACTAGAAACCAAAGATGGCATAGCAAACATTCTATTTTCCATTGAAGATTCAGGCATTGGCATTGAATTTACTGCACAATCAAAACTTTTTGAATCATTCGCACAAGCCGACAGTTCAATTACCCGAAAATATGGTGGAACAGGTCTTGGATTAACGATCACTAGCGAATTATTACAAAAAATGAATTCAAAATTAGAATTTGAAAGTCTGTTTGGTGTAGGTAGCAAATTCTATTTTATTTTAGAATTACCAATTACTATGACTGGTTCCGTCGCTTCTAACCTGTTTCATGAAAAAGATAATTTTAATAGTGAACTTAAACACAAAGTAAATCCACGGTGCACAAAAGATGTTTTGGTTGTTGAGGATAACGAACTGAATAGGATATTAGTTACAAAATTACTCTTAAAAAAATATCCTAATGTTCAAATCCAATATGCAAAAGATGGAATTGAAGCTATAAGCCAAGTGCAGATAAAAAAACCTGATATCATTTTTATGGACATCCAAATGCCAAATATGGACGGTTATACGGCCACAAAAAACATTCGAACTATTTATGGCTTAAATAAAACCCCGATCATAGCTTTGACAGCTGGGGCTTTCATTGAAATTAAAAACCAAGCCATAGAAGCTGGGATGGATGATTTTTTAACAAAACCAATCTCTTCATCCCAGCTCTATGAAGTTTTCGAAAGATGGTCACCTTTAAGCAGCGTGCAGTAAATATTCAAATGCGCTGATCGCAGCTTTCGCACCTTCTCCCATAGCAATAATAATTTGTTTATAAGGAGTGTTTGTCACATCGCCACAAGCAAAAACTCCTTCGATGTTCGTTCTGCATTTTTCATCGACCATAATTTCACCAAACTTATTGGTCGAAACTAGATCTTTCACAAAACTGCTGTTTGGTACAAGTCCAATTTGTACAAATACCCCATCTAAACTTATCGTATCCAAACTATTGGTATCTCTATTTTTATATGTCAAACCAGTGACTGCTTCTGAGTTCGTTCGAATTTCTGTAGTTTGAGCTTTGGTTATCGTTTGGATATTTTTTGTTGATCCTACTTTGTCGAGCAGTACCTGATCGGCATTAAGTTTATCACCAAACTCTACGATGGTAACTGATTTTACGATCCCGCTTAAATCAAGAGCAGCTTCTACGCCAGAGTTTCCGCCTCCGACTACTGCCACGTCTTTTCCTTTAAAAAATGGCCCGTCACAGTGTGGGCAATAGGCTACACCTTTACCAACAAATTCTTTTTCGCCAGGAACATTCAGTTCTCGCCACTTGGCACCGGTGGACAGAATGATTGTTTTGGTCTCTATCACCTCACCTGTGTTTAAGTGAATGAATTTGTGTTTTCCGTCTTCAATTTTTTGTACTCTTACATTTTCTTTTTTCTGAATGCCATTTGTATTCAATTGAGAGGCAAGGGTGTTCGATAATTCAGGACCAGTTGTATATGGAATTGAAATTATGTTTTCAATTCCCATTGTGTCCTTAACTTGGCCTCCGAGTCTATCCGCAATGACAAGCGTTTTTAGACCTTTTCGTGCGGTGTAAACAGCTGCAGTTACACCTGCTGGACCTCCTCCTATCACAGTTACATCATAAATCACCTGAGGTTTGTTACCCTCATCTTTGGACTTTGTTAGATTCGCTGGATGGATTTCCAAAATTTTATCAAATATCGCCGAAGCCTCCGCTTTGCCTGACAAAAATCTTTTGCCGTTCAAATACACTGCAGGAACACCTTGTATATTTTTTTCTTTTACAAGGTCTGGAAACAATGCCCCATCAATCATATTATTTTTTATCTTTGGATTGACTAAAGCAAAACTATTTAATGTTTGAACTACTTCTGGGCAGTTATGGCAATCAAGCGAAATATAAGTTTCAAACTCCAAATCTGCATCGATATTGGAAATCGCAGAGAGCATACCCTCTTCCAATTTGATCGGATTTCCGCCCGATTGTAAAATGGCAAGGATGAAAGATGTAAATTCATGCCCCATAGGAATCCCAGAAAATTGAATGCCTGTATCTCCATTTTTGTTTTGTAGAACGAAGCTGACTCCAGTCTTTTTTTCTTCCGAGATCTCAAGGGAGATTTTATCACTTAGACCAACTACATCATTTAGGAATTCTTCAAGATCTTTTCTTTTTTCATGTTCTCCATCGTATAACACAATGTTCACATGCTCTTGGATCCTCTCAAAATATTGTTTTACTTGCGATTTTGTTGCATCATCTAACATACATTTCTCCTATAGATGGGCGGGGACTCTCCCGCCCGATTTACAGATTAGATTTTTCCTACTAAATCCAATCCTGGTTTTAAGGTTACAGAACCTGGTTTCCATTTTGCTGGGCAAACTTCGCCATCATTTTGTGCAACGTATTGCGCTGCTTGAACCTTACGAACAAGTTCTTCTGCTGATCTACCGATGCCAAGGTCATGGATTTCCGCAGTTTTAATAAAACCCTCTGGATTGACCACGAAGGTTCCTCGGAGAGCTTGCCCGTCCTCTTCAATCATAACCCCAAACCCACGAGTTAATTTTCCAGCAGGATCACCAAGCATTGGAAATTTGATTTTTTTGATTGTGTCACTTGCTTCGTGCCAAGCCTTGTGCACAAAATGTGTGTCAGTTGATACTGAATAAACTTCAACTCCCATTTTTTTTAATTCTTCGTAGTAATCGGCAACATCACCAAGTTCTGTTGGGCAAACAAAAGTAAAATCAGCTGGATAAAAAACGAAAACGGACCATTTACCGAGTACATCTTTTTTACTGATTTTTTTAAAACTTCCATTGTGAAACGCTTCTACGGTGAAGTCAGGAATTTGTGTATTTATATTCGACATCTATATTCTCCTAATGTTGATAGTAAGAATATAACCCGAATCAACTCATTTGTAAAATAAATATACTAAATGCCAAGATTTATAAAAACTATCAATCTTGATTCAAAGAAACTCCAATGATTTTATATTTATCCTTTTTATGAAATTCTTTTGGTATTTTTGAAAGGATCAGTTCTGAAAGTTTTTTCAGGATTTTATTTTTATAAAAACCTTTTTTGTAAACCAAACTAATCTCTCGTGCTGGCTCTGGAGAATCGAATGGAACAATGCGATCCGAATTCTTATCAATGGCTAGTTTTGGAAGTAATGTGACACCTATTCCCAAATCAACCATTCTCCTTAGAGTTTCTACACTTCCACTTTCAATTTTCGCAAGTGAACTCCTGTTACAAATTTTTAAAGATTGATGTCTAAAACAATGTTCTTCACCCAAAACCAACAAGGGATACTGTTCCAAATGTTTCATACTCACAGTATTTGATTTTTCCTTTGCATTTTTTGGATAATATACGACAAAAGGTTCGTAGTATAAGGGAACTTCAATAATATTAGGAATTTTTAATGGAGTTGCAAGGATTCCTAAATCAATTTCTTCGGATTCGAGTTTTTCAATGATCGTAAGAGTTGGTAGTTCTGAAATTCGAAAATTCACTTTTGCTAAATCAGATTGTAAATTTTTGTAGATAGTCGGAACCAAATAATTACTGACTGTCGGAATTACACCAATGGACAAATTTCCAGCCGCTTCATCTTTCCATAAACCTGCTATTTCAAACAATTTGTCTGCTTCGCGAAGAGTATGTTTTGCCTGCTCGACAACTTCTTTCCCAAGTTTAGTCGTCACAATTGGATTTTTTTTTCGGTCAAATAGATCAAAACCAAGCTCTTGTTCCACTTTTTGAACCTGTAAACTCAAAGTCGGCTGTGCAACTAAACAATGTTCTGCGGCTTTGGCAAAACTCTTAAATTGATCCAAAGCAACTATATACCTGAGTTGTGTAATCGTCATTTAGAGAAACCCTAAGAAAAAAACATATATTTGGGAAGTAAGAAATCAATTTCAACTTGCAATTTCATAAATTTTAGCTACTCTTTAGAGATCATTTTTATGAAGAGCGCTACTTTCTTCTTTTTATTTTTGTTTTGGATTCCCAGTTTAACCGCAAATCCTACAGTCATTTCTGCTGGGTTTGTTACTGAAATCAAAGATGGGTGGTTCTTTCAATCTGAGTTTAGTCCTGAAAAAAAGGCAGTTTCAGTTGGTAAAGCCTTAGCAAGCCAAGGTTATCCTCCGCCAATGAAGGGCTCCTATACCTATGAATTCAATTATAAAAGATCAAACAAACCGCTAGGTATCTATTTGGATAGAGTCCAAGAGGTGGATGTATTTCTAGTCAATGGTCATCCTGTCGCGAACACCGGCGCCTTATCTGATACGGGAAATTACAAACCAAATTGGTATTACAAAAGACTCTATTACATTCCAGATTCCCTTTTATTTGAAGACAAAATAAATACCATCGAACTTAAAATTGAATACCGCAACCAAACCTTCCAAGGTGGATTGTTCCGCTCTATCCCTAAAATTGGTAATTTAAATTCGCTAGAAAAAATTCTGATTTTTGAAGATGGTAGAGATTTTTGTTTTATTATGCTTTTTTTTGGAATTGGGGCATACCAAATTTTTTCAATTGTTTTAAAAAGGCAGGCAAAAACCAATTTTTATTTATTATTATCAACCGTACTTTTTGTTTTGTGGAGGTTACCACTTCTTAACATAAGTTATACTTTTACAGACATTTCATTTGATACATGGCTAAGAGTCTTTTTTGTTTCGCAAACTTTACTACCCGTTTCTCTATTTCTATTCAACTATTCTTTATTCCGAACCATACTAGGTTTTAATGAGAAATTTATCCTGGCTATATTGGTATTTTTTGCAATAGTCCAAATGTTTAGCATCACAATGTACACTCGCATTCTGTTTTTAAGATTTTGGGAAGTTTCTTTGCCCATTGTTTTATTTTTTGTTTTAAGGTCAGTTTATAGAGCCGCCAAACAAAAAAAGACGGAAGCTTATTTTTTAGCATTCGGTTTTTTTGCGCTTAGTTTAGGAGCAACAATTGATATATTTATCGACATCACCACTGGTAAAAATATCTACCTCAGTCAATACGGTTTTTTATCTTTAATGATTCTTTCTGGAGTTGCAATTTCTTATAAAAATGCAAAAAATGAAAAAGAATTATCAATACTCACAAAAGATTTAGAAGGCAGAGTCATAGAACGTACGTTAGAACTTCAAAAAAGAAATGAGGATCTTGAACTTGATTTATACTTTGCGGCTCAATTACAAAGTTATCTTTTACCGAAGGAAGCTCCTAAAATTGCGGATGTAAAAATCAGTGCCACCTACCTCCCAATGAAACAGGTAGGCGGTGATTTATACGACTGGATTGAGATCGATGAAAAACGTGTTTTGATTTTAATATCCGATGTAGCTGGTCATGGAGTTCCTGCCGCCTTTGTATCCTCGATGGTGAAAGTTCAATTTCGCGAAAGTGGAAAACTTTTCAAACAACCCAAAGACATTCTCTTTCATATGAACTGTGCTTTGACTTCACTCGTCAGTAAATATTTTATCACAGCCTCCTGTGCACTAATCGATACCGAAACGAATACCATTACAATTTCATCGGCAGGACATCCAAACCCCATTCATATCCATAAAAATAAAATCGACATTGAGTTTATCAAACTCCGAGGACCAATCCTTGGTTGGAAAGAAAGTTTTGTATTCACCGATTGGGAATACAAATTTGAATCGGGGGATCGTTTTTTCTTTTACACCGACGGCGTAACCGAAGCTCGCGGGGAAGGAAAAATGTTTGGTGAATCTAGGTTGTTAAAAATTCTAAAAAAATCTAGCAAAATGAGTATTTACGAATTATCTCAAGAAATCATGGTTGAAATTTCGAAATACTCCTTAGAAGAAATTAAAGACGACATTTCATTTCTCATCATCGAAATTGTTTGATAACAAATTTGAAATTTCCTTTTCTTCTATTTCTGCACCCATCCTATCTTTTAACATAACTCCAGTTACTTTGTTGATGAACGCGGAATTCACCAAATATTCCAATTTTTCAACCGCATCCTTAAAACTATATCCATCAGGTCGAACATTGGAAATACAATTCCTCCTCTCATCCGTAGTTCCAATTTTTGCACTATAGGTAATGTAAATTCCCAAACTATCAGCACTCGTTAGTCCAGGTCTTTCTCCGATGATTTGTATATGCAAAGTAGAATCTAAAATATCAGATATTTCATCTCCAAGAGCAACTCTTCCTTGCGAAACTAAAAACAAAGGGGAAAGTTTATATAATTTTAATTTATGATAAACTAATTCTAAAAATTCAAATCCATTTCGTTCCACTGCCCAAGGAGAAAGACCATCTGCCAAAGAGATAGAAACCTGAAATTTTTCTTTTTTAAATGCCTGTAAATTTTGTATGGATAGATTGTCTAGTCTCCTACCCAAATCTGGTCGTAATAAATATTCTGACCTATCCTTTGCTAATGAATGCAATCTAATAGTGGGAATAAAAAAATTTGCAAATAAATCCCAATTACAATCCTTCCAAACAGCATCTCTTGCGGACGCATGGTCGTATCGAAATTTTAATACATCCTTAGTAGAAATAGACCCGCCTGAATAACCTAGCCCAACTCTAGCTTGTGTAAAATTTTCGGCATTCGTTCGAAACTTATTTTCCATTAAAATTTATCACCTAATATTTGCAGTATCTTATGAGTTCCGTTCCAATCAATTTTTGGAAGTGAATTTTCGGATATGATTCCGTACTCTTGTAACCAATTCTCAAATTCGGGTGCAGGTTTTAACCCCAAAACCTGTCTTAGATAAAGTGCATCATGAAACGATGTACTTTGGTATGATAACATAATATCATCCGAACCAGGAACTCCCATAATATAATTACAACCAGCTACTCCCAATGTTGTTAATAATAAATCCATATCGTCGGAGTCTGCGTCCGCATGATTCGTATAACAAACGTCAACCCCCATTGGCACTCCTAATAATTTGCCGCAGAAATGATCTTCCAAACCTGCGCGTACGATTTGTTTGCCGTTAAACAAATATTCTGGACCAATAAAACCAACAACAGTATTCACAAGCAAAGGGTCAAATTCGCGAGCAACAGCATAAGCTCGTGTTTCCAAAGTTTGTTGGTCCACATTGAAATGAGCATTTGCTGAAAGGGCAGAGCCTTGCCCCGTTTCAAAATAAAATACATTTTTTCCAACTGTATAACGTTTCAAAGCCAATGCCATCTCATTTGCTTCTTTTAGCATAGATAAATTGATCCCAAAACTCTTGTTTAATTTTTCAGTGCCACCAATGGACTGAAATACTAAATCAACAGGAGCACCTAAATTCATAAGTTCCATCGAGGTAGTCACATGAGATAAAACACAAGATTGTGTGGGGATTTTATAACGTTGGATCATTTCATCCATCAAAGACAATAGTTTTCCAACCGAATGTAAATTATCTGTGGCAGGGTTGATTCCGATAACAGCATCCCCCGCACCAAGTAATAATCCATCCAAAATACTCACAAGCACTCCCTTTGAATCATCTGTAGGGTGATTTGGTTGCAACCTAACGGAGATTCGGCCTGGCAGTCCAATTGTGTTTCTAAACCCCGTTACAACAGAACATTTTTTTGCCACAAGAATTAAATCCTGGATAGACATGATTTTTGAAACAGCCGCTACCATTTCAGGTGTAACTGCATATTGAATGGTTCTTAATACATCCTTATTCGTTGTTTCCGAAAGTAGCCATTCGCGAAAACTACCAACAGTTAAATGCCCAATTTTTTCAAAATATGAAACATTGTGTTGTTTTTGGATTAAATCAGTAACCTCATCTTTTTCATCGAACAAAGATTCATCAAGGAATCGTTTCAAAGGTTGGTCAGCTAACACCATTTGGGCAGCCACTCTTTCCTTTTGTGAACCTGCACAAAGACCTGCAAGTTCATCTCCCGACCTAAGTGGACTTGCCTTCGCCATTAGTGTTCTCAAATCGGGGAAGTTGTAGGTAATATTGCCAATTCGGGTAGAGAACATAATTGAATCTTGGGAGATTTTCTCGAAACGACAAGAAAAATATCATATCGAAAAGTTTTAAATGATAAAAAGAAAGATTGAAGGAATTTGGCTTCTTACGTTCCGTTGTGGATGTGAGTGAGTTTGAGCCTTATAACGTCCTTATCATTGAAGATGAATACCCTGCACGAATGCTCATGATGGATTATGTCATGAATTGCAGTGAATTAAAGTTAGCAGGTATTGCGGAAAACGGCGAAAAGGCAACCAAACTCCTGAGTGAAAAAAAATTTGATATTGTCTTTATGGACATCAATTTGCCTGCAATTTCAGGTTTAGAAATTCTTAAATCGAACACCAGTCCAAATACATTTTTTATTGTAACAACAGCTTACAGTGAATTTGCGGTCTTAGCATTTGAATTGGATGCGACTGATTATTTGCTAAAACCATTTGCGTTCGAAAGGTTTCGGAAATCAGTAGACAAGGCGCTCAGGTTTTTAAAAGAGAAAAAAACTTCCAATTTCAATTCAATCGAAAAACAAACACATTTAAAAATACAATCTGACTCCGCAACGTTTTTATTACCTATCCACGAAATCCAATTCATCTCTGCAAATAACAAAAGTTGCGTGATCCATACAAATACAAAAGACTATGAAACTGCCAAATTGCTGAAAGAAATTGAGGAAAAATTACCCTCCGATCATTTTTTCAGAATCCACAAAGGTTTTTTAGTCAACCTACAATTTGTATCAAGTTTACGTTACGACAAAGGAGGAGCTTATACTCTTCAGTTAAAAAACGAAGATGAGACCACTTTACCAGTTGGTAGATCCTTCGCCCAAAGTTTGAAAGATGCGCTTAAACTATAAGATTTTCTAATTTCACTCCGAATGAAGTAGCGTTCATTCCTTCCCGAATAGCTAATATGAGTTAACGCAAATTATCCATTGACCCAAGAAACAAATTCGATAGAACTGGGAAACTGGAGTGACTCAAATGAAACTGTTCCAAAGATACTTTGTTTTTATATTATTTAGTTTATTCGCCTTTGGTTGTGCATCTTCCTCGATGGGTGTTGCCACAAGCAATAAACCAGTTCCAAATGTTCCCTACGATACTTTAAAAACTGTAGAAAAAACATTCACTTGGTATGCAATTGATTTCGTAGTTTTTGGTATTTCCACATCTGAACCTCCGATCGATAGTTTATATGAAAAACTTATGGATGGCGAATCGGGAGATGCAATCGTTAACATTCGTTACTGGAACGATAAATCTATCTTTGGACCCCTCACTCGTTACCGATTTTCAATCAAAGGTGACTTAGTGAAATTCCAAACATCAAATGGCAAACCAAAACGGTAAGTTGAACATGTTAGTGAAAAAGTTTCTTTTTAAGGGAGTGATGATTTTAGGATTTTTATCCAGCATCAATTGTATTGGCTCCCACGTTTCGAAGGACATACAAGTTTTTGATTCTGCCACTATTGTGAGATCCACAGAATACCAAATTTTGGGTACTGGTACAGGACAAGATTCCAGTTTTTACCTACTCGGTATGTTCCCAGTCACCAAAGCACCCAGTGTGGAACTAGCATTGAGTCAGGTGATGGAAAAATTTCCTGAAGGTAAAACTTTAATCAATATTAGGATCCAAAGAGAAGATAGAGCATATTTTCCTCTTGGACTGGTCACAGTTCTCACTGTCAAAGCAGATGTAGTGGGAGATCCGAATGACAACAGTGCAAAATTTAAGGAGACTAAATGAAATCCTTCTTTAGTTTAACTTTAGTTTGCTTACTTGTGGTACATTGTGCTCCACCGATTGATAAGGTCGATACAAACGATGCACAAAGTCAAATCTATGCTGCTGCAAAATTTGCTGCAGACAAATGTGGAACTCCTATCCCGCAACCCCCACTAATTGTCATCCATGACCCAATCCAAAGAAATTTGGATCTTTGTACAATTGCCATTACCCGAACAGAATGTCCGTTCAATGGTTATCCTCTCCCTTGCCTTCTAATCTATTTAGAAAAAGATTCTGGCGATCTACCTTGGTATTTAAACTTCAATGAACTCAGTAAAATACAAATCAAATAAATTCATCCTACTCGGAATCGTTTCATTCTTCATTGGAAGTCCGATTTTTGCAGTTTCAATCCGTGCAAAATTGATAAATCCAAAGAAGGAAGTTGCAGAAAAAAATCTTTCCGTTTTGATTTTTGAAACGAAAAAGTTTGCACAGACTGACGCAGAAGGCAATGTAGTTTTAGAATTTCCTGCACCTGGCGACTACACATTACGATTGTTGCGTGACACGGGGATACAAGAAATAAAAATTTCTGTTGGTTCGAATGACGAAACGCGAACGATCTATACTGAAAAAAAAGCACAAGCTGCCAAGGGTGGGATAGTAGTTGAAGGTGAAAGAGAAAAAACAATCTCATCCAGAACTAAAGTACGTTACGAAGAAATCAAACGTATGCCTGGAACCTTTGGTGAAGCATTACGATCTATAGAAACTTTACCAGGAGTTATTCCCAATATCGGATTTGGCGGTGGTGCCAATGGAATCATTGTCCGCGGTGCAGACCCAGACGCAAACACATACTTATACGACGACCTTCCGATTTTGTACCCATTCCACCTGGATGGTTTAACTTCCGTTATCCATAACGATTTAATCAAATCAATAGATTTATATTCTGGAGCATACCCAGCAAACTTTAATAATGCGACTGGTGGTGTCATTGAAATCGAAACTGTGGATGCCATTCAAAAAACAAAAGGAGCTTTTCAGGTTTCTTTGTGGAATACCACAGCTTACGCTGCTACCCCCACATTTGGCGGCAAAGGTTATGTGGCAATTGCTGGGAAAATTGGTTACCTAGATAAATCCTTGGGAGCCACAGGTTTGCTACCAGAAGGGATTCGTTTACCCAGATACAACGATTCTCAAATCAAGTTTGTACACAATTTTACTCCGGAACACCAAATTTCATTCTATAATCTTACAGCCCAAGACAATTTTGCAATTGATCTTCCGAACAAACCAGCGAACGACCCAACAAGTGATTCCATTTCTAATTTCGCCGGTGCAAAAGCAAGTTTTGGTAGGAGTTTTCGCACATCGGCAATTAGATATTCCTGGATTCCAGGTGATCAATTCCAAAACCGCATTACATTGATTAACTTTGATCCTATCAACGAATACAATGTTGGTATAGGAACCATCCAGGGCAAACAATACACTCGCCCTAGTTATGTTGGCGTGAGGCAGGACGCTTTCTGGACGGCAGCCAAGTTTTTGAAAGTAGATTTTGGATCTGAATATAGACGATTGGCATATCGTGATTACGGGTCAGACATTGCGCTCAGTGATCCTACCAAACCAAATCCAAACCCTTATAATACAGCAAACCCAGATTTCGTAAGTCGCCCACTCAGTATCCGAGGTTTATCTTCCTATTACAATGGTTACGCTACATTACACTTTAAATTTGGTAACTTTGCATTTGAACCAGGAGTTCGTTACGACCATATTGAAGTCACTCGCAACGGGGCACTCACTCCAAGAGCCACTGCCTCTTATACCATTCCTGAAATCGGAAAAGGTTTAACCTTTTATGGAAGTGGTGGTGATGTCGCTCGTTTTCCCACCTCTACTGTGTTTAACGAAGAGACAGGAAATCCTGATTTACGTTTCGAAAAAGCACGCAAATTGAGCGTAGGAATTGACCAAAAAATCGACCAAGTTTGGCAAATCAAAGCAGAGGTATTTAAAAATCAATTTACAGATACCATTGTGAGTGATCCTTATATTTCCACACCTATCGGTTTAAACCCAGATAAAACCCAATGGATGAGCCAACCAGTTGTTGCAAATCGTCCATTAAATTATTCTAACCGAGCATCTGGTTGGTCTCACGGTTATGAAATCATGATTCGAAAAAATTCTAGGGCAGGGATGAGGGATTGGTTTGGTTGGATTTCATATACATGGTCTCAATCATTCCAAAATTCTAATATTTATCAAATTTACGAAGGTGATAATTCCCAACTTAGCACGATCGAAAGAAAAATTTTGGCAGAGTATTTTCCAAATTCGAAAGAACAATTGGCTCCTTGGGACAGAACCCATGTGGCAAACGTAATTTATGGATGGAGAGTCACGGAAGAATACCAAATTGGAGGAAGGTGGAGTTATTTAACTTCTTCCCCTTCTCGCCCTATCATAGGCGATGACGGTGGAAAATTTTCCAACCCTTTGAATGGATTGACTTATTGGAATCCAACATACTCTAACAATCCTTATACGTCAGAATACGGCAATGTCAAACGTGGTAGTGATTTCCACCGCTTAGACATTCGTATAGATAAATTCGAAAACTATTCATGGGGTTATATGAACTGGTATTTAGAAATCGTAAACGTATATTTACGAAAAAATAAAAACGGTTACGATTTTAATAACTCGCGACCATTCTCTGGTACAAACCCAAGCGAAAGTGATACCTTTGGAACTTTGGAACTACCTGGCGGAACCGTCATCCCGTTCTTTAACGTTGGTATGGAGGTACATTTCTAATGAAAAAATCATTCATAATTTTTGGATGTATGTTTGCCTTAACACTTAGCTGTAACCAACAAAATAAACAGTATGATGATAGTTATGCGGAAACAATTTTACTTCAATACCTTACAACCGTAAACAATCCTCAAGGCACTTGTTTAAACTTAATTGCTAATAAAGATACATGTTTCACAACGAGCGGCCTTGCCACAAATTCCACGGAAGCGGAAAAAAATGCACAATGTACGACCATGCGAACATCCTCCCAATACAATACGATGTCGACAATTTCGCAAACATGTGTATTCGACTGCCAGTCTAAAGACTGGAGTTATAAACAAAGTTCTGGTGAATGCAAAACATCCAATATCACCTCACTTGTGATTTCTAGTTTATCGAATAATGTTGTTCTTTCTTGTATACGATCTTGTTTTTCACCAACGTCTAACATTGTTACAAACGAAAACGCAGCACAATTATTGTTATTTAATATAATTCAAAACGGAGATTGAAATGTTAGAATATGTAGAATTCGGAGAAGAGTTTATTTTTTTTGTGATGGGTATTGCAAGCGTAGTAGCTTTGGCGGTATTCGCAGAAAGATTGATTTACTTTAAAAAATCGTTAGGAAAAAATAACGAAAGTTATTTGGATGAAGTGAGAAATTCACTCCAGGAAGAACCAGAGATCAATTGGAAAACCAATGTCAATGAAGATTCGATCTATTCCAGGTTCATTCAATTTGCGATGAGACAACTAAGTCTCGGTAGGCGAGGACTTGATGAAAGCCTAGAAGGCCAAATCCTCTCTGAAAAGTTAGAATTAGAAAAACGTTTACCCATCCTAAACACTCTCGGAAACAATGCCCCCTTTATTGGTCTTCTTGGAACAGTTCTCGGTGTTATCAAAGCGTTTTATGGGCTCGGAACTTTGGGTAGCTCTGGTGCCGAAGTGGTGATGCGTTCGATCTCAACCGCCCTTCTTGCGACTGCTGCTGGCCTTGGAGTTGCGATTCCAGTGGTAATGGCCAATAATTATTTTTCAAGAAAAGCGAAGGTAATTTTGCAAAATTTAGAAATTCTAAAAAAAGAATTACTTTCATTCCAAATGAATAAAACAAAGGTATAATTATGGCTGGTTCATCAGGTTCTCAAGACGAAGAAATTGGAAGTATAAACATCACTCCAATGGTGGATGTGATTTTAGTTTTACTCGTTATCTTTATGGTCACTGCAAACTTCCTAAAAAAAGAAAGTTTAAACATCAATTTGCCTAAAGTTCAGGCGGCAGATCCAAACGTTGCTGAATCGGTGCAAGTAGCGCTCACGAAAACGGGAGCCATTCTCCTCGAAGGCAAAGACACGGATGTCCAAGGTTTGATCAAAAACTTAGAACGAGAAGCAAAAATCAGACCAAACATGCGTTTAACTCTCTCAGCAGACGAAAGCCTACCTTACGGTAAAATCACAGAACTTATGGGAATCATTCGTAAGGCAGGGGTGACAAAAATTGCATTAAGTGTAAAAAAATGAAACCTCTATTCAATTTTTTAAACATTTTTGGAAATTCGGTCAGAGCAAATAAAGAAAGGATATTCCATATTTGTTTGGCTGTTAGTTTATTCGTCCACACAGCAACTTATGCCGGTTACCGCATAAGCCAACTTAGGCAAGATGATTCGGTACAAGACAGTTCAGAATTTGAAGATATGGATGTTAATTTTGAAGAGATTCCACCAGAACTGATTGGCGGCACATCTTCGCCTGCTCCCGTCGAAAAACAAGAGTGGGTAGAAGGTAGTAACAAAGACAAGGCGGATGAACCAGACAACTCGGATATTAATCCAAACCAACTAGCTGGAAATGGAACCGACAAAGACGGATATTTATTCTCATATAATGGAGATAAAACTCCCACGGCTATTATTGATTTTGATTTAAAACAATACTTTCCTCCGCAAGCAAAAGCAGCAAATATCACAGAAAAACAAGTGATTATGCTGGTGCAAGTAAATGAGGATGGAAGTTTACAATCTGCAAAAGTGGTTTCTGGTCGGATTGGCTACGGTTTTGAAGAAGCTGCAATGCAAATCATAAGGCGAGCACGTTTTAGCCCTGGTTATGTGCAAGGTCAGCCAAAAAAAATGTCACACCGCATGCCCATTACATTTTCATTAGAAGAATAACATTCCATGAAGGGTGGATTTGACAGTTGGATTGATAAACCAATTTTATCAATCAGTATCTTCACCCTAGTTTTTACTTCTGCCCTAGTTTCCATCGCCTACAACAAAATAAAATCCAAAGATAGTTCCATTACCGAATATTATTTTCTAAAGGATGGGGATTATTTCCTTGGTGACATTCCTCCCTTAGAGGACGGAAATTACGATTTCCCAAAGATGAAAAAAGTAAACTGGAAAACAAATCCTGGTTGGATCGATTCAAACGAATTGAATCAGGTTGCTGATTCAGAATTTATATGGATGCGAATTCCAGCTGTACCAAACCACGAAAAAAACGAACTTTACTCCCTTTTAAAACACCAAGCTGTACAATTTGAACTTTTTACAGATACAGGAGAAAAGTTTTTTAGGTATGGGAGTTTTGATCATGCTGAACCAATCACTCATATTTTTGATTCAAAATTTCACTGGGTAAAAATCCCTTCAGTTGAATGCGAATATTACTATCTTAGAATATATCACAAAAAAGGATATTTGTTTTCGATATCCATTGCTGAAGACTTGGTTGGCCAACAACATGCAGTCTATAAGGAAATAGCAATTCGAAACTTCACACCTATTCTGTTTCATTCCTTCTTTTTGATGATTGGTTTTATTTGTGCAGTAGTCTATTTTATTGAGTTCAAAAAACGATACAATATGGTATTAGACTTTGCATTATTTGCAATTCTTTTCGGCATGATAGGCTTATCTACAAACGTTTTCGTAAAATATATTTTTTCAAAACAACAATTGTTTTTTATTTTCGATATCATTTCATCTAATTTTGTTTTCATTCCAATGTTGTCTGGGCTACGCCGATTATTTGGCAGCGAAAGATTTCATATACTAACAATACTTATATACACAAATTTATTTCTTGCATGTTCGATTGGTTTCCTACTACTACTCTTGCCTTATTATCAAGGCATCCACACAATGTTGGTAGAGTTACGACTCTTTTTTATCCTTTTTAGCATCAGTAATATTTTAGGACCTGTCTATGTTGCCTTTGATGCATGGCGCAAAGGAAATCAGGTTGCCTTTGGTCATTTTATTGGTTTTTCAATCACTTTTGTTTTGGTTTTAATCGAAATTTATCTCTCTATTCAAACCCAATCAGGCCTCAACCGAGTGATATTCTGGGGAGTGTTATTCGGTGTAATCTCGCAAGGATTGGCTTTAGAGCGACTGATGTTTTCTCATAGGCAAAATGCGCAAGTGTATAAAGAGGATTTACTAAAAGCAGAAAAACTTCTCAAAGAAAGTCAATTAAAAACCTTACAAACAAAAATGAGCCCGCATTATCTTTTTAATTCACTTAATACAATCCATGCTTTGCATAAAATTAATCCTGATTTAATCCCTGAATCTATTCTCCGACTCGCAAATAATTACCGGTTCATTTCTGATAGAACTGACCGCGAAGTGATTCCCTTCGAAGAAGAATGGAATTTTTTGGATGATTACCTCCATTTGCAAAGGCTTCGATTTTTTGATACAATCAAAATTGAATTTAAAAAGACTGGCGATTTTAGCGACGTCGTAATACCACCGTTACTGTTTCAGCCCATCATCGAAAACTCATTCAAACATGGATTCCGCACGCAGGTCGATACAGGGTGGATGGTATTCATCCATGCAAAGATGATCAAAGACAAAACATTTCAATTTACTGTTTATGATAATGGTTCAGGTATCCCAGAAGATATATTAGCAGACAAAGAAAAACTTTTTATGCGATCTCTTGGTAACATCAAAGAAAGGTTGTCAAACACCTATTCTGAATTTAGTTTTGACGTGGGTAAAAATTTTCCTAGTGGAACGAGAACCACTATCGTCATCAATGTATTGTCTAAGGTATCTCCATCTCCCTTAGTTTAGTGGCGAGCACATTGGCACTCGTTCCTCCTGGAAAATTGCCAAGCGAACTCAGGTCTTTATCTAAAACATAAATAAAATTCGAATGGTCTATCATATATTTTTCAGTATCATTTGATTTTTTTCGTACGAGACCAAATAGATTTATTAAATGATTCATTGTTTCTAAATCAGGAGAAACTGCTGTTAGTTGTTTACCTGGAAACATTTGAATATAATTTTTTAATGTGGATGGAGAATCTCTTTCTGGATCCAAACTAATAAATACAAATTGGAAATTTTTTGCTTTTTCACCTAATATCAGTGAAGCTCGACCAAAATTTGTGAGAGCAAGTGGACACATATCTGGGCAATGGGAAAACCCAAAATACAAAACCGATTTTTTCTGCGACCAAAATTCTGGTTTTACTTGTTCACCACTAGGATTCACAAAATGGAGATCCTTCCAAATTTCTTTGATTTTATCTTCTTTAGAACTACAACCAGCACATATTAAAATTAAAAAAACAAAGGAAATAAAATATTTCATACAGCCACAATCCAACCCATACCGCCGTTTTCTGCCATATGTGTTTGGTGGGGGTGAAACATATAACGTCCCTTTTTCTTCAACGAAAATTCGATGATAACTCGTTCTGTTTGTCCGATTGTAACCACATCGGAATGTCCATCAGGACGAACCGAACCCAAACTCCGAAAGATATCAAATGTTTGCGCATGAAGATGGAAGGTCATCACTGGATCACGCTCCATCAAGTTTTGAATGTAAAACCGAACTCTCTCCCCTACTGGGACTTTCATTGGGTATCTGTCATACAGACCAGCCACGCCATTCCAGGTATAAAAGTCATTTTTGCCTTTACCCTTTGTGTCCCAACCCGAAAAAGTAAGGACAAATTCATGAGCTTGGGGGCGTTTCTGGATTGGATCCACAATGAGGCCACCATACAAACCTTTGGCGGTATGAAGCATGAGCGGGGGAACATGGCAGTGGTAAGGGTGTAATCCTATGGGTCCAGCTTCAATCGTGTACAACCTCTCCCCAAAAGCAGGGATTGGTTCCCATCCATCTTCACCTGGGTCATGGCTCCCATGAAAGTGAAGGCTATGCGGATCGGGACTTGAGTTCTTTACCATTATTTTTAAGGTGTCACCCAAATTGGCCCGAAGCACAGGACCTGGCACAACACCATCAAACGTCCAAGCAGGATAACTGACACTATGGGCTATATCAACATTGAGTGGAAAAATATTTAGATTAAAATTCTTCACACGTTCATTCGTATTTTTATAGTTAGGTGGATAATAAAACCGAGAGGTATAATCTTCCTTTATAAAAAAAGGTGGGTGAGCCATACTCCCATAATTATTGGTCGCACGTAAACTCCCACCCGCACCAATCGAATTTTGGTAATTGTCTGCGGTGGTGAGGATGGCTGACCTATCATCAGCAGGCACATCTCCCGTAGAACAGATTTCACCTGCGTTACGAGAACCCCCACCTGACCGCATTGACCCAAATAGAGCCCCGATGAATCCGAAAGCTCCAAATCCGAGAGTGGTTAAAAACCCTTTTCTATCCACCGTTCTTTGCCTTAAATATGGGAAACTACACTGAGTACCCAAACAAGGATTAAAATTGTTAATCCACCACCGACTGCGGTTTGTTTGAATTTTTTACTAAACCCATTTTCAGCCAAAAGAATGTAAGCTGCACCACCAAACACAGGTACGATGAGGATAACCAGTGCCCAGAGGATTGTTTTCCAAGATTCTAAATTGGATTTTCCTGATAAATCGTAAAGTGCGATTGGTGCCCACACGGTCGTCAATACGAATGGTAAATAATACGCATACGAACCAATGAAGTAAGTCCAAAATCCAGGTGTTGCAAAATTTGTTTCCATAAAAATTCTCCTAATTGGGTGTAAGTGAAGGTTCGGTGACAGCTGTCATCGCATAACCAGCATAAGCTAAAATTGTTAAAAATAAGAATATCCCACCAAAAACTACGGTGTTTTTCACGGTTTTTGTAATTTTGGAATCCTTTGAATACAATGATACCAAAGCACCGATGAATGGGACGCAGAGTACCAGCCAAAAATACAGATCAGTGCTGCTTGTTTTCCATATTTGGATACGATCGAGGAGTGCAAGACCCGTCCAAATGGCAAAAATTGAAAACGGCAACAAAAATCCAAAAATATGGAAATACCAAGTTTTGAATGTAGAAGGAAAATGAACCCTCCAACCATTCGTATACAAATGATTGTCAGACGAAGCAAATTCTTCTTTCGATAATACTGGAAGTTTTGAATCCACAATCAAATGTTTGTTTGTATCAAACACATCATGTGCAGGCAAAATGTTCGCCAATTTTTCCTTTGGCATATTTTCTTGTGCTGGCGGAATGGGTTGGTTTTTATAGGAAGCAAGCTCAAACTCTTTTAAGTTGGCTTGGACAAACAAAGCCAAAAGTCCGATGGTAGAGGATAAATCCCCAACCCAAGGGTAACGAATCCCCGAACAAGATTGAAACGATTCGAGAAGCGGAGGGCTCGACACTCCATATTCATTTCCTTCAAAACAATTACCAACATTCACAGGTCCGCTGAGTGCCAAGTCACCTCGTCCCGAATGAAATACTTTATTGTCTTTTACAACATTATTATTGGAAATCCAAATATTCTCATCAATGTTCATAGCCACAAGGATCCCATAGTTTTTATGATTATAAACTAAGTTACCTTCGATGACATTTTCGAGACCACCAAGTACAGCGATCCCATTTCCTATGGATGGGTATTCTAATTTTTTTGAGGGAGCGTTTTGATTGTTATTGTCATACACAATGTTATTTTTGATCACAACTTGTTTTTGAGGAGGTAACAACTCTCTGTCTAAAGTGTTTGGTCCAATGCCCAATTGGTTTTTTCGCCAAATGGATGATAATAAATACAACTCACCACTTGAATTGGTTCCCGAATAACCCAAAGCGTTATTTTCTGAAATTACATTGTGGACAATCGCATTACATGGATTACATTGACCAACATAAATTCCAGAGTCAGGTGATCCTGACGCATAGGAATCTTCCATTAAACCATCGACAGAATCAAATGCATAGATCCCATAATCTCCGTTATTATACGCAGTGATGTATGATCCTCTATAACCTTTTACTCCTGTCCAATAAACTCCATTCAATGTGGCATTGCGAGTGGTGATATTTTCCACAGCAACTCCATCGGCACCCACAACCATAATTCCATTGCCGCGTAAAAATTCCCCATCGATGATGGTTTCATTCCTATCCTCACCCCGGATGATGAGAGACGGAGTGGTCACAATGACTTCTTCTTTATAAATGCCTTTTGCGATGAGAATCAAATCCCCAGGACTTGCAGCATCCACAGCGTTTTGGATGGTAGGGTACTGGGCAGGAACCCGCCTTGTCACACCGCTATGTTTTTTTGTGCTTTTGGATTTTGACAGATTCGTCTGAGGATTGAACGACGTATCCCCGATCACAGCCACTCCCGTCATACCCACCTTCCCATCTGGTGAAGCATGGAAAGAACAAAAATAAGGATACACGCCTTCTTCTGGAAAAAAAACATCCGTATGGGCTCCACGGAACATGGCTAAATTCCCATAAGTGGTTTCGGTTGTCCAAGACTTGTCGATGCCAATCGCATTGTGTGGATTGTTCCCTTCGTTTACAAAGCGGATCTTTCCACCCTTAAAGGTGCGGATGACAGGCGGATGGAAGGCGTTGTCCATCATGGTCACATGGACAAAAGCCGAATTGGCTGGGTCTTCCGATCCACAATTGCCCGCAAATGCGGCTGCGAATAGAAAGACCAGAGCGATGGAAAAAGTCTTCATAGATTGTTTCATAGTCCCCACGCAAAAATATGAGGGTAGCCTCACGTTTAGAAATTATAAACTTGCGGCAAAACTTTGTCAACGGTAAATCATTTCATGGAAGAAAAATATATGAGGAGCAAAGATTCCAACTCAAACATGATTCCTTTTTTTTCCATCTGTGTGGGGATTTGGATTAGTTTTTTAAAAACACTGTCTACAATTTCTACAATCATTACGGATATAAAATAGGCTCGGGTTTTCTCCACATTGGGAAAAAAAGGAAGGATTACGATCTTGGATAACGATTCCGCAAAACGTTTGTTACTTTCCCTGTCGAGTCTTGCAAGTTCTGCATTTGTATAAATGATAGAACCTATCAAATGATAACCTTTCACTTCCTGAAGCGACTTTTCGAATAAATTCAATGTGTATGTTACAAAACTATCATCAAATTCTTTTCTTTGATTCACTTCATTTTGTATTAAACCAAAAAAATAATCATGCAAATTCATAAAACAAATCTCAGCATGAGTGTAAATGATCGATTCTTTATTTGGGAAAAATTGGTATATAGAACCTACTGATATTTCTGACCTTTCTGCGATTAAATCAGTTGTGAGTGCATCGTAACCAACTTCACCTAACAAGTCGAATGCAGTTTCCATAATTTTTTGGTATCGTTCTCTGGATCGTTTTTGTTTTGGTAATTTTCTAATGTTAATGTCTGGATTCATTCTGAACGCAACGCAATGATCGGGCTTAATTTTGAAGCATATTCGGAAGGCCACCATCCAAATAAAATTCCAATGCTTATGGAAAACAAAAAAGCAATACCAATAGAAGGAAAGGACAATACAATTGTCCATCCAAAATACACTTGTAAAAAATATACGATTAAAATCCCAAAGAATACACCAGCGATTCCACCGCTGAGACTGGTGAGTGATGACTCGATCAAAAATTGCATCCGAATGTCCGATTCCCGTGCACCCAATGCCTTTCGGAGTCCAATTTCTTTGGTTCTTTCTTTGACAGATACAAGCATAATGTTCATAATCCCGATCCCACCCACAACAAGGGAAATAACAGCAAGTGCAATGAGGAGTGAGGACATAGTTTCACTCGTTTCAGAAACTGCTGCTTGGATATCGGCCATGCTGAGTATTTGGTAAATATTTCCCATTGACTCGTTAGTACCATGCCTGCCATGCAATAGAGATTTTAATTCGGATATAAAACTTTCTCTATCTTCTGATTCGGACACTTCCATTTCCAACCCATCCACCGAATCTTTATTCATCAGTCTCCGCATAGCAGTCGTGATGGGAACAAGAATCACATCATCTTGGTCTCGAAATCCAGCGCTCCCTTTTTCAGGCAGAACACCTATTACCTTAAATTGAATTCGATTGATTTTTATATATGTTCCAACTGCTTGTTTGTTATCATATAACTCTCTTAGAACAGTTGCGCCCACAAGGCATACCAATGATTTATGATTCACTTCGGTTTCAGAAAAAAACCGACCCTCGGCAGGTTGTAAATTTCGTAATTGTTCGTAAGAAGGTGAAACACCCATGATATAACTATTCCAGTTCTTATTGGCATAAACTACTTGCCCACGAGCATTGACAGTTGCTGTTATATTTTGGATAAATGGAAATTTCCTTTTGATTGCCTCCAAATCGAATAAATCCAGTCGATTGACCGAACCGGCTTCCAAAGAAACTCCACCGCTCCTCATTCCACCCGTCCTAACAATGAGTAGGTTTGCTCCCATGGATGAAAACTGATCCTCAATATTTTTTTTAGCTCCTTCACCGAGAGCCATCACACAAATCACACAAGCGACACCAAATAAAATGCCCAAAGCAGACAAAAACGATCGTAACCTATTTGCCAAAAGCGAAATCACCGATTGTTTAAAAATTCCCAAAATGATTTCTATCCGTTTTTTGCGAACACTGAGTTTAGTGTCTAAGTGTTTTGGTTTTATGGGTTTTTGTTTTTTATCAGAAATGATTTCGCCATCTGAAAATTGGATGATTCGTTCGCAATACTTTGCCATTTCTGGCTCATGAGTGACCATAACAATGGTTCGTCCCTCTTCATGCAACCGAATGAGTTCGCTCATAATGTCAATTTTACTTTTAGAATCCAAATTGCCTGTTGGTTCATCCGCAAAAATAATTTTTGGATCATTCATAAGAGATCTGGCTATGGCTACACGTTGTTGTTGGCCACCAGACAATTCATTGGGAGCGTGTTCTAAACGAGACGCCAAACCCACTTTTTCCAAAAGTTGTTTCGCAGTTTGTATAGGTTCATTGACTAATGAATACAATGTGGGGAGTAATACATTGTTCAAAGCATTGGTTTTTTGCAATAGATGGAATTGTTGGAAAATAAAACCAATTGTTGTGCCTCGCAGGTCTGCCAAAAAATCATTTGTTTGGTTTCGAGTATTCACACCAAACAAATGATAACTTCCTGTATCAGCATCATCGAGTAATCCTAAAATTTGTAATAGGGTAGATTTACCCGACCCCGAGGCACCCATGATGGCAACAAATTCACCTTCATGAATCGTGAGAGAAATGTTTTTTAAAACTTGGAACCGTTCTTTTCCAATTTTATAAAATTTTGAAAGTTGTTCTAACTGGATAGCGATCAATTTTATCTCTTAGGAACTCTTGGGGTGGAGAAAGGACTCGAACTTGGATTTGTTTTTTTATCCACATTTTTTTTCTTACGAAACACAACCTCGCCTTCATTTAACCCCCATTCAATGACTGTATGCATATCATCAGAAGTTCCTATTCCAACTTCTTTTTCGATTAACTTTCCATTATCTTTTACCAAAACAAAGTTTTTATTAGAGTTTTGTTTCAAAAACTCTGACTTTAACAACAATACATCATTTTGCTCAGATAAAATAAAATCGAGAGTAATCGACATTCCACTTCGTAAAAATTCAGGTACTGGAGTTAATTCTAAATCTACATTGTATAAGGTCACATTGTTTTCTGTGATTGCCTCGTAAGCAATGTGACTCACTTTACCTGCCACAATGACATTGGAGAAAGAATCTACGCTGACTTTTGCCTTTTGGCCTATTTTGATTTTAGAAAGATCAGTTTCGTCTACCTTTGCTTGCACCATCAAACTGTCAGACAAAACATAAAGTATATCCTGTTGGGTCACAGTTTGGCCAGCACGTATGTTGGCAGCAATGACAAGACCTCTTAGTGGCGATATAACAGGTGTTGGTTTATAAAAATCTTCCCATTGTTTAATTTCTTCCGCACTTTTAGTGCGGGCTGCATCGAGCAAAGCCGCTCTTTCCGTTGAACTCATCCAAGCAATGATCCGACCGCGAGGAACCACATCCCCCTCTGCAACAAGCACAGATTCAACCCTGCCCGCTATGGGTGGTTTGATTTCCAAACGGTTTCTAGGAACAGCAATGCCACTTGCACGCACGGGTATAACCAAATCGTTTTTTATCACCTTGGTTTCTTCGATTGTGTATTTTTCTGATTTTGATGAATTAAAAAATAAAAACCCAACAACCGATATGATTAGTAGAATGGAAATCCAAAACCA
Organism: Leptospira sp. 96542; assembly: GCA_029310945.1. Taxonomy (GTDB): domain Bacteria; phylum Spirochaetota; class Leptospiria; order Leptospirales; family Leptospiraceae; genus Leptospira_A. The sequence continues at coordinate 70,437 of JARJFC010000011.1, read as the reverse complement.
TTTATTCTTCACCAAAAATTTTACCCATATTCCTTTGTAAAATTGCAAAATTCAAATAACTTTCACGTTTACCTTGTAAAAGATTTTTTTCACGACTAATCAAATCATTTTCGATGATATCCCAATTTTCAAAACTTATGAGTCCATTCGAATATTGAGACCTCGCAATCACAGCCCTTGTTTCCGCTGCCAAATAAAAACCATTCAATACTTCTAGTTGGTCTATACTATTTTTATAATTAAAAAAAGATTGTTGTAAACTATAAAGGAGTGAATTTTTTTTTGAATCCCTTGTATGCACTGCCTTTTCGTATTCTGAACGAGCAATTTTAACATTATAATAATCTCTCCCGCCATTAAACAAGGGATAGGTTAAATTAAGACCAAAACTATAATTTCTTGGTTTTGGTAACCATACATCGTCTTGCCTTGTCACTGTCGCGCTCAAACTCAAATCAGGATAAAAACCACTTTCGGCAACACCAATCCCAGCTTGTGCGGCTCGTACTTTTGCTTGTTCGGCCATAAGCGCTGGGTGTTCTGCGATGTAAACTTCGAGTTTACTACTAACAATCTCTTTTGTTGGCAGTGTTTCTTCGAAAAATTCAATATTCAAATTGAGTGATAATTTAGATGATAAAATTCTTTCTATCTCATTGGTATTGGATTCAAATAATCTCTCTGCAACTTTTACTTCATAATCAGATTGGTTTACGAATGATTCACTCAGTAAAAAACTTCCTTTGTGTTCACGCCCTACTTCGTATCGTAATCCCACTAAATCTCTATTTTTTTTTCGTCTTTCGTAAATTTTTTTAGCAAGAATAAAAGATTGTTTAGAAAACAATAATTGTGCGTAGGCAGTCCGAAGTTCAAAACTAATCCGAACCATCGTATCTTTTAACGTTTGCTTTGCGACTGCTACCAGAGCTTCGGTTCTTTCGATCGTACTTTTATCACGAAAACCCGCAAATAGGTTCTGGTTTGTTGTTAGTCCCACCGAATACCGATTGACCTCTGAAGGTCGAGAACTTGATCCTGAATTTTGATCTGTATTGTTTCCACCTTGGTTAGAGGATGTTAATGCTGGATCTGAAACAGAACCTGCTCCGCTAAAACTGGAAGACGACCGCCTTGCAGACGTTACAACATTTACTGTTGGGAGATATCCTGCATAACTTTTTTCATTTTCAAAAATAGCTCTGTCTAATTCCGCCTTAGCATACAAAAAATCAGGATTAGTTGCTCCTGCTTCTTTCCACAATCGATTCAAATCGATTGATTCTGCCAGCAAAGAAAATTGGACAAAACAAAAAATTAAAATGAGACTGGATAACTTCACTGTATACTAAACCGATGAAAGTAACGAAAAGTTCCAAAACTTTTCTTTTTTTACCAACTTCCAGAACTCCCACCGCCACCAAAACTGCCACCGCCCCCTCGGAAACCTCCAGAACTTGAGGATGAAAATCCCCCACCTCCGCTCCCGCTGCGAGATCCACCCGAACCACCTGTCACAATCCCAATTTTTTTCATTCGTTTTCGACCGTGGGGGGTTACTAGATGATAAATTTTATACAAACCAACAAAAACCGCATAACTTAAAAATACGCAAGCTCCGATATTTGGCCCATACAATGCCGTCGGAAATATACTCCAAAATGGAAATAGAAAAAAATAAATGAACCAGCCCACGTACGGAGTATGAGCCGCCACATATGTAAATACTCCCAAAATGGTTAGAACAAACAAAGTAATAGGCACTAAAAAAGCCCAGGGTATAGGATTTTCTTCTACACCCCCGCCAATCTCTCCCAAAAATTCAAGCGGACCAAGATAAGAATAATCTTTTGGTTCAGGTACTGAATATGTTCCGTCTATCGCACCCAAGATGGCATTGACACCTGAGGAAATGCCTTCCTCAAATTTACCTTGTTTAAAAAATGGTTTGATTTCTTTTTCGATGATATGCCTACACAAAATATCCGTTAGGTTTCCTTCCAATCCATAACCCACTTCAATCCGAAGAACACGATCATCTTTTGCAATTAACAATAAAACTCCATTGTCTTTGCCTTTCCTACCGAGTCTCCAATTTTCAACCACCTTCATCGAGTAAGATTCCAATATTTCACCTTCCAAACTGGAAATCATAAGCACTGCAACTTGGTTAGAAGTTTTACTTTCGTGATCTAATAATTTTCGTTCTAAAAATTGGAGATAGTCTTGCGACAAGGTCCATGTTTCGTCCGTGATGCGAGACGACAAACGTGGCACTTCTCTTGCCACCAATGAAAGGTTGATAAAAATAAAAAAACCAATAACCAATCGGAACATGGTTAAAATCTTTGTTGGTTGGGTTTGACTTACAAGAAAAATTTACGCTTATTTATGGATCCGCGTGGCACCTGGGTAGGGGGAGATCGGTTTTAGACTATCAAATCCGTATAATTTGACAAAACCACCCCTGGTTTCATAGTCCCTCTTAAAATCTTGCAAAAATTCGATAGCGGAAAACCCAACCATTGTCACATCTTCAAAACGAATGGCTATACGATTTCCTTGTGGAATTTTGTTTAACATTCTTTTTAACGAAATCATATTCGAAAAGAGTAATGATTTTTTTATTTTTAACAAATAAACTTGTTTTCTATGTTTTAAAGAAATGTCCGCCAAAAACAAATGTTTGAGTTTTACTCCAAACGACAATTGGATGATGAGAGCGGCCAAAATTCCAAACATAACTCCAATTAACAAGTCTTCAACGATTGTTAAAATTACAGTGATTGAAAATATTACAACCTGATCCCAACCTTTATGATAGGTCTCCAAAAGCACAGAAGGAGATGCCAACCGAAAACCAACCATAATCAAAATTCCCGCAAGCGATGCCAACGGAATTCTATGGATAAGGCCAGGCAGTAGAAGAATAAACAGCAACAAAAACATGCCATGAAAAAAATTAGACCACCTTGTTTTAGCACCGTTACTGATATTTGCCGAAGACCGAACTACCTCCGCAATGATAGGAAGCCCACCGATCCAACCCAGAAAAAAATTTCCAACTCCTTTGGCGATAAGTTCACGATCCATATTCGATTTTCTAAAATAAGGATCCGATTTGTCAACAGCCGCCGCTGTGAGTAAGGATTCTATACTTGCAATGAGGGCGATTGTCACAACCATCACCCAAAAAATTCCTTCATTCCATTTTGAAAAATTAGGCAATGTGAATCCATCTGTCACATGGTCTGGCAGTGTCACTAAACTTTTAGGACCAATTTTATATGTATGTTCAAGCAATGTATAGGAATGTTCATCTTCTAAATCAAAAATGTATCCTAAAAAAATTCCAATGATAACGGCAAAAAGAGGAGCCGGGATTTTTTTCAACTTTTCCGATTTAACTATTGTTAATAGAGAAATCACCACAATTGTCGCAATGCCAATTAAAGCCACATTTGGATTTAGGTTTACCACACTGCTCGGCATTTCCAAAATCAATCCAGCAATTGTTTTTGCATTTGGGGAAATTCCAAGGGCTACATAAAATTGTTTGGAAATGATAATGATCCCAATGGCCGCCATCATTCCATGAATCACTGATATTGGAAAATAAACTGTCAAATTACCCGCACGGACAAAACCAAGTAAAATTTGGATAACCCCCGCAAATACTATGGCGGCAAGAGTGAGCTCAAATCCAAGTTTGGCATCACCACCACCTAACACAATAATACTATTCAAAACCACCGCAATTAAGCCTGCTGCTGGTCCATTGATGGTGAGGTGTGAACCACTGAAGAGTGACACTAAAATTCCACCGACAATTCCTGAAAATATTCCAGCCATCGGAGGTGCCCCCGAAGCCAAAGAAATTCCTAAACAAAGAGGAAGTGCAATGAGAAAGACGACAAAACCGGACAAAATGTCCGACCGCCAATTTTCTTTTAGACCTAAAATTCCATCTTTTGGCGAGGATTCATTTCCCATTGGTATCTCCGAGGAAGTCGTATATGACTAAGTTTTAATCAATCTATTTTGACGAAAGAAAATTCGAACTCAGTGGTTGAAAATATACGATCGGATTTTCGTAAATTCTAATTCGAGTATTTAGTTTCCCGCGTTAGAATGATTCTATTCAGGTTTCATTGATTTACGATATTCGTTGGGGTTTGTACCCATTTGTTTTTTAAATTCCAAATAAAATGCCGATCTCGATCCAAAACCAGACATTTTGCCTATATCGGCGACATTGATTTCCTTGTTTTGAACAAGCAAATTGGTCGCTTCTTTGACCCGGTATTGGTTTAATAAAGTAGGAAAATTGATTTTATATTCCGAATTCACAAGCTCACTTAACTGATGATATGTGATCCCCAAACGATTTGCAACATTCTCCTCATTACAATTGATTTCCAGATAAATTTTATCTACTTCCATAAGTTGAATTAAATTTTCCAAATATTTTGAAATTTCAATCTGGGAAATTGAATTTCTAAAACGCAATTTGTTAGGGGTGCGTTTTTCAAAATTTCGCAGAAATAAAAAGGAACCTGCTGTAAGAAAGGGAAGATAAAATACTGAAGCGTAAATAAAAAATGGTTGGTATGGGTAAAAATCAAAATGATATAAAGTTTTAAAAAAAACCAAAGTCAAAAACAAAATCCAACTCACAAAGTATGTTGTTTCTTCTTTGTTTTCTTTTTGGAGTAGAACTTTATGCGTTTGGAACAAATAAAAATAAGCACCTCCAAACAGAATCAATAATAAAAATATTCGATATTCATATACTTGCGGAAATATAGGCACAAATAGGTAAAAAATGCCTGATGCAGCTACAATCCAAAACTTCCAATCTTTCCAATCGGATTTTTCGTTAAATATTGCAAAACTTGCCATATAACAAAATAATACGAAGTGGTTCAAAAACAGAAAAAAATAATATAAGCGTTTTATTATTATATTTTGATTTCCAAATAAAGAAACGAGTTCCTTCCCATGCACTGAATAAACGAGTAAAAAGAATATTAGGTTATGGAAAAAAATAGTCAGATACACAACCTGCTTGGATTGCAAATACTCAGAACTAGCCCAAAGTAAAGACACAAAAGCGACCATTACAAAAAACAAAAAGGTCAAAATACGAAAAAGAACAATCCCCCTAAACATTTTTTCTGACACAATCCGAATGGGGTAGTTGATGTTTTCATTCGAAACCAAACGCAAATAGAAAGTACGAGTTTCAAGAGGATTCAGGGTCGCATTAAAATGAGGGAACGGCGATAAAAACCAGAGCCAATCTTCCCATTCATACCCACTGTCGGAGAGCAGCAAATCCCCTTTCGATGTCTCCGAACAGATCTCAACTTTCGGTAAGTTCACCCACTGCACGAGGATGGTCAAACTCCGGGGCAAATCAGAGCCATTCGAAAGTGAAAACCGAACCCACCGTCCTTGGGTGAGATGGGAAGCTCTCACAGCTTCCTTCGAAGGATTCGGCGCCCAGTGGAGGTCAGAAACCAATGCGAAGGAAGAAAGATCACAATGGAAGGAATCATTTGCCAGGGGAGAACCCAAAACCTCCACAGTTCCACTGATATTTTCCCCATACAATCCTTCTGGTTTGTGAAGACAACCGTTGGATGCAAAAAAGGCCAACAGGACGAGAACCAACCAGAATTTTGCCCGCATAGAGGCAAGTTTCCAAAAGCCGAGTTTCGGATATATCCCATTTCTGTTTTGTCTCTAGGTGGATTGGGGCAATTTATTTGTCCAATTTTATGATTTTGGACATTTGGCTCGTCTAAAATCATGGTAAATCAGAGGTATAAACATGGACATACAAGCGACCATCAACAACTTACTCAATCCCCCCGTTTTGTTTTTTTTCCTTGGGATGGGTGTTGTTTTTTTTAAATCGGATTTAAAGATCACGGAGGGAGTCTCCAAATTCTTATCTCTCTATCTTTTGTTTTCCATTGGATTTAAGGGAGGGCATGAGCTCTTCAAATCCCCCTTTGCAGAAGAACACCTCTACACATTGATCGCCTGTATGTTCATGGCTTTCTTTGTGCCGGTATATTCTTATTTTATTTTTCGTTTGAAACTGGACCATCACAATGCGGCCGCACTTTCTGGGAGTTTTGGTTCTATCAGTGCCGTTACCTTTGTGACAGCAGGAGCCTTTTTGCATAGTTATGGATATGAATACCAAGGATTCATTGTGGCTGGAATGGCACTCATGGAATCACCCGCCATAGTCGTAGCCGTCATCATGGATAGGCTTGGAAAAAACAGAATCCAATCCAAAGAGAAACAAAAGATCGATTGGAAAAAATTATTACACGAAGCTTTTTTTAGCTCATCTGTTTACATCCTCATTGGTTCACTGATCGTGGGTTACCTGTCAGGCGAATCAGGATGGAATACTACGAAACCATTCACTGAGGATATATTTAAAGGATTACTCACGTTCTTTCTTTTGGACAAAGGGATAGATGCCGCCAAACAAATGAGAGACCTAAGGAAAGTAGGTTTTTTTCTTTTGGGATCTTCCCTCCTTATCATGATCATAAACGTAGCCATCGCCATCTTAATCATAAAAATCATTCGAATGCCAATTGGGGATGCACTTATGTTTATCGTACTCTGTGCTTCTGCATCCTACATTGCAGTTCCCGCAGCACTCAAAGATACAATTCCCGAAGCGACACCTAGCATATATTTAACGGTTGCACTTTCTATCGTTTTCCCAATCAACATCATAGTAGGAATTCCTTTGTATTTTTATACTCTCAAATTGATTTTTGGAATCCAATGAGGTGAAACAATGAACCCAAATAAACAGAAATCGTTTTATCCTACCGCTTTTGTTATTTCTTTGATTTTAATCTTTTTCCCCTCTTTATTTGCGCAAGAAAAAGATCCAAACGCAAAGGAAGTAACCAAATACATTTCACCCATGAAAGAAAAGGGACTAGATCCCGAATTCAACCGGCATATGTTTGTGGAGCCAGAACTTGCAAAAAAATCGGCAACAAATCCTGAATTTTGGTTAAACGATGTTTTGCGGTTTGGATTGTATTTGCGACCACGGCAAGAATTCCGATACAATTTGGATTTTAATGCCTCAGACAAAGCTTATGTGGACAGAACCATCCAAACAAGTACGATCTATCTCTTATTCGATCCAAATCCCTATGTCCAAGCCAAAATCAGTTTGCAAGATGCAAGGGTTTGGGGTGGGGGGACACCTGCGAATACAGGCGACTTACGGGCAAATTTTTTTAATAATACTCCTGATTTGTATGTCAGAAACCAAACCAATTCTGTTTCTCTCAACCAAACAGGAATCCGAGAAGCCTTTTTTATTATAAACAAACTTCCACTCGGTGCGAAGATACAAATTGGACGCCAAATTTGGGCCTATGGAGACCAAAGGATGATTGGTGGAGGCAACTGGACCATCAATGGTTTGTCTTATGACGGCGCAAGACTTATGTTTGGTGGCGAAAACTACAAAATCCATTTTCTTTTTTCTCGACCTGTTTGGACACAGAGTGGAACCAATGGTGTGGTGTCAGCGAACGATCCCAAACTCAACTCAGCTTCAACGGCAACAGACACCACCCTGCTTGGCACTTATAATAGTTTCACCATTCCCAATTGGGTAACGGTAGATCTTTACAGTTTGGGTATCCTCCGAAAATGGAAAAAAAATACAACGAATCCCATTTCAGGTTTACCAAATGACTCGATTGACGACCCACTTGCCACCACTCGGAGCAGACAAAATCAAAATTTAATCACCACGGGCTTTCGGATCACAAACCGCACCAAATCAAATTTTTTGCCAGACGGAAAACAATTTGATTTCACATGGGAATCGGCCTTCCAATCAGGCACAAGTGGAATCAGAATCAATGAATACTACCAAAGCAGATACTTTGAACCACCTTACGATGACTTTGTGACAGAAAGACAAAGATATGTAGGGCAAATGCATGTTTTCCAAACAGGCTACAGTTTTTTTCATAAACTGAGGCTCGGTGTCCAAGTTTTGTATGCATCTGGCGATAAAAACAGAGCCGATGGGAGTGTTTCCACCTTCCAAACCCTTGCCAACCCAAGGTTTGGAGTCATTCCCTATTTCAATTCCGTTGCAGGCATTTCAGAAAATATCAATGCCCAAAACCTTTTGTCAAAATCGGTGAGTCTGACTTACAAATCAAATTCATGGGGTGAGTTTCAAATCACTTACTTCCAAAATGATAAAGCCGAAAAACAAGATGCTTGGTATGCCATAAGCGGTGCCGCTAATTCCACAAATACCATTGGAGTCGAAAATTCTTCGCCAGTATCAGCTGACAAAGGCAGCACCGAAAACTACAGTAACAATGGCTATACGCAACCATATTCACTCGGCAAACGAATCTATAACGAAGTGGATCTCACTTGGATGGGTCATTTTTATGACAATCTTTCTTTATGGCTTGGAGTGGGGTATCTCTCTGCTGGTGAGGCCGTCAAAAACTATAGGAATACCCTCCTCGTTTTTGATTCTGGTTCCAACCAATTTGTATGGAACCAAAATGCCTTACTCGGCAAAAACCAATTGGCAAAACAGGCAGGGATGGCCTACGTTCAAATCAACGCTTCTTTTTGAGAAAAACGTTCGATTTTTATGCATCTCCCTGTAATCTGGGTGGGAGGAATGGATTTGGTAACAAATTTGGCAACTCCCACCAAACAAAGACGGCTTCGCAATTCCCTCTCCAGAGAAGAAATCAGAAACACTTCCCTTCTCATTTTAAAAGAGGAAGGTCTCGAAGGTTTGTCTATGCGCAAAATTGCCAACCGTTTGGGTTGCAGTGTGGCAAGTCCTTATTCTTATTATGAAAGCCAGATTGATCTGATCCAGGATCTAATCCGTGAAGGTGAAAACGAACTTCTGTCTATGCTAAAAAAAGCCACCGAAGGCATTTTACAAAAATCTACCTTTGAACAATTGGCCGCCATCGCCCGCGCTTATTTTTCCTTCGCAAGTACCAACCGCGAACTACACAAGGTCATGTTTGTGACCGATTATGGCGGCGTGCACAGAAAGGCGTTTCCACAACTTCCCAAAAGTTATCGTTTTTTTTTAGAGACCATCCGTCGTGGTTTTGAGAGCGGTGAGATCCCCTACCCTAAAAAAGAATACCCCGCCATTGCCCGTATGATGTGGAGTTGGATGTATGGGGTCATTGTTTTAGATATGACAGGGTTACTCCGTAAACGCAAAGGATCAGAAAACCCCATCGAAGAAGGGATTTTTTATTTCCAATCCCTTCTCAGAAAAAAGCCTAATTAAAGTTTTGCGGAAGTACTTTCTTTTTTCGAAATTTCTAAATTTTGATTCGACTCCGCATCCACGGGTTTTCCATATTTCATTCGGAGTAATTCCTTGCGTATATAATCCACAACTAAATGTGCATCCATCGGTTCTCTGACAGGGTTACCAATGGATAGCCGAATGGGCTTATTCAAATTGTATGCATCCAAATACATTGGTATGATCGGGAGATTATAACGTTTGCTAAGTACCGCCATACCAGGATGAAGTTTACGCGAATTACGAAAGCCCCGAAACCAAGTGCCTTCCGGAAAAATGCCAATGCCCAAACTGCCTTTGTTTATCCTTTGTTTCATTTCTTTCATTGTGCGAGGATCAGATTCATTCCGGTTTACAGGAATCAAATCGATGGAGGTGACAATGCCTTTGATAAGGGCTTCCATTCTTTTTTTCTTTGCCTTCCCAAAACTATCTTTTGGTTTTTTACCAGAGTCGATACTCGCAAGCGCTGTTGTATAAATTCCATAACGTTTCAGCACACCACGAATCACAAATGCATCATAAGGAAGTGTGATGAGTCTTAAAAATTTATTTCGGGGTTTGATATGATTGGCAATGAGAATCACCGATTGACCGCTGAACTCTTGTAATACAGGTTCGTTTTCGAGTGTAACTTTTTTCCTACCGTAAATTTGGCGCATGGGTTTTACAAAAGCCCACATAAAAACAAAACCAATCAATCGACCTAAAAAATAAAACATAAATCCCTCACTATTATTAGAACAGATTGTCACAAGTTGGTTGCAAAATTCGATTCATAAATCTTGTCCAAAAATCGAATTCATAGAAAAGAAACCAAATTGTAATGATTTTCTCTAATCAATTTTCTCCTCTTTGAATTTGACAAAAATGTCCATTTCAAAAAACCTGAATTTATCCTTCAGGGAGGAAACAGGTGCAACTCCTGTGCTGACCCGCAACTGTAATCCAAACCTATGTTTGGTGAGCCAGATCTTCCCCGTAAAGTAAGCCGCGCGGTATACGGTCTTTACACACTGACATCTGAATTCTCAGGTGAAAGGGGCCCCGGAGGTTTCGGGGCAACCGACGATTCCCTATAGGAAGTACAGTTGGGAAGGTAATCAATCTTCCCTTCTACCAATTTCAAACAGATGAATCCAAGTTCCCCTAAATCCAAACCATTTAGGAGAGTTTATGAAAACCACCAAACTTACAGTTTTAATCTTGATTCTGAGTACTATGTTTGCTTGCACAGGCGAAAAACAAGTAGAAGAATCCAAAGCAAATGAAAACCTATTCATTGGTTTATTAACCGGAGTAGTACAATCCACAAACTTCTTAACTGAGTACAACGGCAACTGGAATGTTGGTTTTACCTATGATGCAAATGGAACAATGACTGGCACTCCCCAAGGACGTATGATCGTAGCTACCAATCCCGATGGAAGCGGTAGCATCATATCTGGAAATTCGCCTGCTGCCTGGGGAGACACTACCTATCGAATCGTTGCCGTCAATAAATCAAATCGAAATATATACTACCAGAACACACCAGGAACCAATAATGGTGCACCTTCTACCTATGGTAGATTTGATTTGACACCTGTCCTGACAACTGGGTGCGAACTGGGGGCTTCCAAATGTTTTTACATCTGTGAGAGAGTGACAGGAAAAGCTAGTTTGAATGAAGTGTATAACGATACATCCACAAGCGACAGTACAAAGTATGCGTCAAACGGTTGTAATGGTTTTTCTTTCAACAGAGCACTTTTTAGAAGTGATAACTCAACTTGGACGGGAATATAAAACCTAAAAATTAATTCTGACATGGAAAGTAAAATGAACCAAAATTTCAAAATACAAAAGAAAATTCTGGCCTTACTTTACTTTACTTTCCTTGGATGTGAAACTCAATCCCCAAATAACAATATTTTGGCGCTCCTGCCACTTCTATCCCAAATTTCAAACTCGAACCAAATTTGCCCCAAAGGCGAAACACCATCCAACATCCACTTAGCAAACACAGTGGTGAATCTCACAAAGTCCAGCGTCGGTGGTTTTGATGACGTAACAAAAGCCATCAATGGTGTGTGTGGAACGGGCGAATTTTCAGGTTCACTGGACGTGTATGCTTTGGACATCACAGGAGCAAGTGCCCAAATCACTTTGTCCTTCGGTGGCAAAACAGTCAAAAATGTAGCGGGAAGTGTAGACTTTGTGGTCTACGACAATACATTCAGAATCTCAGGTGAGTCAAGTACGTACAATGTGGATCCTGCCGTTGTCACAGTCTCCCAGGATGGAATCAATTTTTGTGGATTCAACCCCGTTTACTCAGGCGATTCTTCAACCATCACACAAATTTCAGTTTGGCAAAGGTTCGCAGGACTTAGGCCCGTGTACTACAATATGCTAAGTGCCAATTTCAATGCGGAACAACTTTTTACCCCAGACGGAAATGGTTTTTTGTTAGGTGGGGGAGACGGGTTTGACCTGGAAGACCTGAGCGACAATGCAGACCTTGGTGCCGACGGTTGTAACACGGCCTTGCGTAACCAAATCAAAGTGAACGGTTTTCATTACATCCGCATCCGGACGGCAGCCGATCTTGGTTTTTCATGGCCTGCGGGTTCGTACAACGGAAGTGATATTGATGGAGTGGTGGCCAAACAAGTAGATTGACCTCCATTATGTCGGTTTCTGCTCGAAAAGCTGTCCGATCTTAAAAAACAGCAAAAAAAGATTCGTATTTCAGTTGACCAAATTTAAAAAAGCGGATTCTTTTTTAGAACTACTCTCCTGGTACATTCACTTGAGCGAAAATTTATACACACAAAAAATCTCCATCCATGACGAGATGCCGCGGCTTTCTGCGCAGGCGAATCTTTTCCGTCTCCTCTTGGACCCATTTTTGGATTCCGTTCAATTCGACAAGGAAGTGGGGACTGGCTTGGATGCTGGTGCGGGTCCTGGTATCCTCACAAGTTTCCTTATGAAAAAAAACCCCAATCTGAAATGGTCGGCCTGCGACATTTCCGAAGAAATGGTGCAGTATTGCAAACTTTCCTACCCTAAAGTGGACTGGAAAGTTGCCGATGTGCGGGCGCTGGATTACCCAGACGCAAGTTTTGATTTTATTTTCAATTCCATGGTTCTCATCCATTTGAAAGAGCCGGAAAAAGCGATGAAGGAATTTTTTCGAGTTTTGAAACCAGGCGGCAAACTCCTTGTCACCTGCCCGAATGACAAAACCTTCACAGGTCCGCAAGTGCTTCTCGATATGGTCAAAAAACATGCCGAAATCCACCCAGCCGACCGCTATGTAATGGAAAAAGTTCCAGGCATTGCAAAAGACCTTGGGCTTTCGCTCCTGGCTCGCACCGATTTCATCGCCACAAACGAAGGTTCTGATGACAGACCCGTTTTGGAGTATCCAAAAATCCATCTGGGTATGATGACAGGCTGGTCGATGATGTCTTTTATGGGTCATCCAGACGGGATGCAAGAATTGTATTCAAAGTGCCAATCAGAGTACATGTCCAACCGCGTGAAGTTCACGTTGAATTTAGAGACACATCTCTACCAAAAATAACGGAGGAAACATTGAACCAGAAGGTACCAAAAATAGTTGGAGAATTCAATACCATCCCGGAAAATCTTCCGGCGGACGGCCAACTCAAACTCATCTTTCAACCCATCGATATGACAACTTATTGGAGGCGCTGTGGCCTCACTGCCAATTTTGTGGCTGGTTTTTATTCTTACTGTTATGAAGCGAGCGATGCGAAGGCCAATTCTCTTTCTACCATCATCAATGAACTTTTGGAAAATGCTTCCAAATTTTCCAAAGCAAGGGAAGGCCGGATCAATGTGGAACTGAAACACTACGGAAATCTTTTAAAGATTGATGTTTTGAACGTAGCCTCCAAAAACTTACGGGAAAGTTTTGAATCCTTTGTGAACAAACTCATGGCTGAAAATGTGGAAGAATTGTATTTTTCTACCTTAGAAACCAAAGAGGATGGGGATACAAAATCGGGTCTCGGACTTTTAATGATGTTGAAAGACTACCCTGTCCGTTTTGGCTACAGTTTCAATGAGATCGATGCCGATACTCATGAAATAACGGTGAGAGCCATCATTAACGTAGAAGAGATATAGGCGAAGCTTCATGGAAATCAAAGATCTAGATTACAATATTCAATACGACGAAGCGACAAAAACTGTTAAATTCAATGGCTCCATCCGTTTGCAGAATTTGCCCGCTTATGAACCCATAAAACTTTTTTTGAGAGATGTTGCAAAACTTTGCCAGGGAACACTTCTCACCATGGATTTCACCGACCTGCAATTTGTGAACAGTTCGGGTATCACTACCCTTTCCATGTTCATCATTGATTCCAGAAAAAGTGCGTCATACCAAATCAAAATCCAAGGTTCCCTCAGTGTTTCTTGGCAATCGAAATCACTTTCGAATTTCAAAAAACTTTGGGACCAAGTGGTTTTAGAAATTTCCTAAATTTACACCTTCCCCGCTTGTCTCGTATAACGTACGGAATGTGAGCATGCGGCGGGACATTTCGTTGAACCTTTGTGCGAGTATCACAAACAAATTGGTGAGCAGTTTGATGGCGAGGCTCGGGCTTTGTAATTCTAATTTTTGGAATTCGTTGGGAGTGAGAACGAGGAGTTTGGCACGGTCTCGGACAATGACATCGGCATTGCGGCTGGTTTTGGCAACAAACCCCAGTTCTCCAAAGATTTCACCCTGGTTCAAAATGGAAATTGTAGATTTTTTTCCTTCCTCTCCATTCACAACGACTTCCACCGACCCTTCCAAAACACAAAATAATCCTTGGCTTTCTTGGTTTTGTTTGAAAACAATTGCCCCTGGCTCATAATCAATGAGGTCAAGCATCGAGAGGAGTTTTTTTGACTCTTCTGGGGTGAAACCACGCAAAAAAGACAACACCTGATCTGGTGGAAGGAACATATCGTGAGCGATGGAACTCCAAACTTCGTCTCCTCCCATCGCAAAGAGTGGCCGGATGTCTTTATAACCCGGAAATTTGACTTGGAAGAGTTCCGCAAGCCCCGTGCTCGCAGGGTATCTTTTTGCCAATCGCAAAAAGGGAGAGTGGATTTGTTTTAAATAAACATTATCATCCAAAAGAAAAACCATAGGGATCACATTTCCATAATCAGGATGGTCGATGTTTTTTTTGTACAATCTGTACCCTACTTGGTTGTAGAGTCGTACCAAATGAGGATTGGTATCAATAAAATCGGCAACAATTCCGTTCTCCCTGGCGTGTTCGTAAATTTTCATACATAACATGCTTGCTGCGGCAGAAGACCTGTATTCTTTTTTGACCATGAGTTTTGTAGACATGGACACTTGGTTCGGATAGTACGGACGAAACTCTTCCATATCGTAGAGCTCTTCACATTCCAGAGGTCCATCCTTGCGGAAATTGATGCGGACGGTGCCGATCACCTCCCCCTCATCGGTTTCGGCCAAAAAAAGATGGCCAGTGGCATCGTAGGGTTCTTCTATTTGCAATTTGGAATGGTCCGCAAAAGATTGCTTTCTGTTCATTTCCTGAACGTAGATATCGTAACGGAGCTGGTAAATTTTTTCCCTGTCTTCAGGGGACTCTGCCAAACGTACCTTAATGTGAACCATTTTGTGTTTCCTCCGCAAAAAAATGAAAAATCATTTGCAATTTATGCAAAATGTATGACGTTAATAGCTAATTTTCCGCATTCTCTGTATCGAAATATAAAGTAGAACCTATGCCGCAATCCTCTCCCACTGAAAATCGCTTTGTCCTATCTGATTACTACAAAAAACAATTAAAAGAGATTGCCTACCAAGGGGAACTCCGAGCCGAAACCTTCGCCACGCGGTTTCGATTTTTCTTCCTTGGGTTCCTTGTCATTTTTGCCACACTTGGAAGGCTCTCTGGCAGACCAGTAATAGAATTCTACTTCCAGGTCACGGCAATACTCGTTTTATTATTTTACAATTTTATTGTCT
The DNA here is from genome assembly GCA_029310945.1 of Leptospira sp. 96542. Classification (GTDB taxonomy): domain Bacteria; phylum Spirochaetota; class Leptospiria; order Leptospirales; family Leptospiraceae; genus Leptospira_A. The sequence goes on along the minus strand of JARJFC010000011.1, from coordinate 55,039 downwards.
ACTTCTCTCTAAAGAAATCGGGGAATTACCTCAATATCTTTAAATTTCTTTCCTCTTTTTTAGAAATCACTCTTTTAACGTTTGTTACTGGGTATAGTGCTTACTCACAAAAAAACCCGAGTTTAGTGTATGCGGCACCGATGATCTATGTGTTTTTCATCCTGATCGCCCTCGCATCCATCAGAAACAACACTACCACCATTATTTTCGCCGTTGTTGTCCTGATTATCGAATATGCCAGTTTAACAATATACTTTTATCCGGAGATGACTGAGTTCAACACAAGGTTGATGGACTTGTCTTCGTATCTAAAACCACAGTTTTTGGAAACGAACAGTTCTTTCTTCCTTGTCAATGCAGTGCCGATGGGTATCTTTCTCATCTTACTGTACATGGTAGTCACAGGTGGTCTCATTTTGTATGCCATCGTCAACACATCTCGCACCACGCAAGAACAAGCAGACTTAATTTTTAATACGGAAAAACAAGCAATCCTCGAAGAGAATATGCGTTTGGGCATGGAGTTAGATGTGGCAAGGCAGATCCAAGCCATGGTTCTCCCCCGCAAAGAAGAACTCGAACAAGTCAAAGATTTAGAAATCTCGGCAAGGATGGATTCTGCCAACGAAGTGGGTGGGGATTACTACGATGTAATCCCACATGAAGACGGATCCATCTACATTGGCATCGGTGACGTGACAGACCATGGTTTGGCATCGGGTGTGGTCATGCTCATGACTCAATCTGCCTTTGTCACAACCTTACGTTCACAAGTGATTTCTCTCCGTGAATCACTCATTGCCATAAACACCATCCTATTTGCCAACATCCATATCCGGATGAAAGACATCCGTAACCTAACACTTTCCTTATTTTCCTACAAAAATGGGGTGTTCACAACAGCTGGCCAACACGAGACCATTCTTGTTTACCGACATGCAAAGAAAAAAACTGAGATCATAGACACTGTCGACAATGGAATGCTCGTTGGTCTTACCGAGTCCATTGATGAGTTTTTACACGAAAAACAAATTGAATTAAACCAAAATGACATCGTATTACTTTACACAGACGGTGCCACAGAAGCTGAAAATGCAAAACGCGAACAATTCGGGTCCAAACGGTTGGTTGAATCCTTAGAACGTTATGCCACACTCAGTTCTACCGATGAAATGTTGGACGGAATTTTTAAAGATATTTATGAATTCATCGATGGTGTACAATTGTATGATGACATAACCATCATGGTCATGAGAAAGAAGGGTTAAAATTAGATGAGTTCGGAAGATTTGGAATCCACTCTCGAAGAAGAAAAAGCCAAGTATGCTGAATTGGAAGTGTTGTACCAAAACATCATCGACCATTCTACAGAAGTTGAAAATGAACTTTTAGAAAACAATAAAAAGATCCAAATGTATATGGATCGGATGCGTCGTTACCTTTCTCCGCAGTTGTATGAGATGATAGCTGGGGCTGAGGTGGAAACAGCGATCTCCCACCAAAGACGCAAACTCACCATTTTTTTTTCCGACATCGTGGGTTTTACCACGATCACTGATTCCATCGAGCCAGAAATTCTTTCCGATTGTTTGAATAAATATTTGGATGTGATGTCGAGCATTGCGATCAAATACGGCGGAACCATCGACAAATTCATTGGTGACGCCATTATGATTTTTTTTGGGGCTCCCACATTCGAAAACGACACAGCCCACGCTCTGAATTGCGTCAAAATGGCCATTGAGATGCGGGACAGTCTACCAGCGTTAGATGAGTATTGGAGAAAATCTGGTATCAACCACAACCTAACTTGTAGAATTGGTATTAACACGGGCTATGTGACCGTAGGTAATTTTGGTACAAACGAACGTATGGATTATACGATCATTGGTGGACCAGTGAATGTAGCTTCAAGGCTTGAACACGCATCCGAACCAGGTGGTATTTTGATTTCCAATGCCACAAAATCTTTGGTAGACGAGTTCATAGACACTCGTCCCAAAGGAGAAATCGTTGTCAAAGGTGTCCACACACCCATCGAAACCTTCCAAGTGATCAGCTTAAAAAACGAACAGGAAAAAAAAGAAAACCCCTTCCTTAAATTTGACAACGAAGGTTTTTTACTCAAACCCCTTCATTTTGACAAATTGAGCACAGACCCAGAAGAAAAACTTTTAATGCGCTTTGCTTTAGAAAAAGCGCTTGCGGCTTTGAAATAAATCGGCTAGATTAACGAGTCGAACTATGAATATGCGAAAATACGGAAACCTAACCAACTCGTCCGCCCTACGACAAGAACCAGAATCCAGAATTGAAATCCATTTAAAACCTTTGGATTTAATGAAGTATTGGCGACGAATCGGAATCCTTTCCGATTTTATTGGTTATTTTTATGGGTTTTCTTTTTTGCCCGAAGTTCCGACCGAATCGCAGGATATGAGAAATTCGGAAATTGTAAATTCCATATCCACCGTGTTCAACGAACTTTTGGAAAATGCTGCCAAATATTCCTACGATAAAAAAGCCGACATCGACATTTGCCTCATAAACCGTGGTGTGGCTTTTGAAATGATCGTTAAAAACCGAACAAACGAAACAAACGTTGCCGCCTATGAAGAAAGTTTAAAAGAAATATTTTCTGCTCCTAATTTAGAAGAATTGTATATTGAAAAATTAGAAACCAATGAAAATGACCCGCACCACTCTGGAATCGGACTCATTATGGTTTTAAAAGACTACCCTGTCGAAATGGAAGTTGAAATCGAATCGGAAGGTGTGGACACAACCATCACAAGCCGTATCCTTTATTTTACGGAACCCCAGTAATCACAACCTCGTCCCTTCGATCATAATATCCAAAATACCATCTATTTCCTTTTGGAAAAGAGACCTGTCCTCCTCTGTTTTTAACAATTTCCAACGCCTTTCATTCAAAACGGCAAACCCATGGACACAACTCCAGTGCGCCATCATGAGTGTCCTTGTGGGGATGGCTTTTTTCAATTTGAGTGAAGTTTGTCCCAGTTCCACAATCCGATACATTCCTAAATAAGCTTCTTCACCTGCTTCGATTAGTTCCTTTGGAAGAGAGCCCGATAGAAACACCTCACCTCCAAACATAAGCTCTGTCCGCCTCGGGTGGCCGAGGAGAAGGTAGATGTATTCTTCGCCAGCGGCTCGTAATTTTTCCAAAGGATCCTCCGATTTTGCCCAAGCTCTCTCCATGCCCTGTTTTAATTCCAAAAAACCTTCCGTAACCAGGGCGTAGAGTAGGTCTATTTTTTTGGGGAAATGACGGTAAGGTGCGGTATGGCTCACACCTAAATCCACCGCGATGTCTCTGAGGCTCAAAGCAAAGGATCCTTTTTCCTCAAGAACTCTGCGTGACCGTAACAGAACGGCTTCGCGTAAATTTCCGTGGTGGTAGCCCGTTTCCGCTCGGTCGGATTCGGATTTAGGTTGGGTTTTTGAAATCTTTTTCTTTTTTAGGGGAATATTCATAAAAATCTCTAAAAATGTTTACAGCGCAAACATTCGATGTTGACAAAGACCACATCGAAATATACACCGTAAACATCATGAATCTAAAACTCTACTGGAAACAACCACTTTTTTGGAATGGGGTAATCATGTTTTTTCTCACCCTTTCTGTCATCCCACTCCTCTTTCTGGATGGGCGGACAATAACGGGAGCAAACGCCTGGATCAAACCCTTTAAGTTCACGGTCTCTGTCCTACTCTATTCGTTTACAACGATTTGGATACTGATAGCCTTTGTCACTAACGGGAAACAGAATGTTCGGATCCAGTGGGCACTCACCATCACCTCCCTTATCGAAATTATTTTGATTTTTTTCCAGGCAGCAAGGGGAGAGGCGAGCCATTTTAATATCAGCACCCCACTCAACCAAATTATATTTTCTGTTATGGGAACGAGTATTTCTATATTTTGGGTGTTCCATCTTTGGATTTTATATTTAATTTTGAAAAATAAATCTATAACGAATGTATACAAAGAAATATTGGGATGGGGATTGTTTGTATCTGGCTTTGGAATGATCTTAGGTTTTTTTATGACCACACCTAGACCAGAACAACTTGAACAAATGAAAGCTGGTGTTTTTTTACTGAGTGGTGGTCATAATTTTGGAGGATCTGACGGCGGTCAAGGAATCACGTTTTTAGGTTGGAGTACAGAATATGGTGACATGCGGATAGCTCACTTTGTGGGGATGCATTGTATGCAAATCTTTACAGCCATTGCCGCTTATTATCATTTCACTGGGAAAGATAACATTACCATGGGAAGGATTCGAATTTTAGGTTTTGTTAGTTTTTGTATCACCTTAGTTCTAACAATCCAGGCGCTAGCCGGAAAATCTTTATTCCAATGGCATAATGTATATAGTGTTTCACTCCTAGTTCTTTCGTTTGTGTTTGTTCTCAATTTGATTTTTATATTATTATTAAAAGGTAAAACTGTATGAATCTGGAAATTTTATTTTCAATTGTTAGTGGACTTGCGGCCACCTCATGGATAACACTCATTTTATTTTCGCACTCACCGAAAGTTCGAAAATTTCTAAAATACATTGTCGTTGTATTTTTGTTTGGTGGATTGTATTCAGGCCTAATATCAATAGGTTTACAAAACTCCGAAGGAAATTTTTCCACTTTAAAATCAGTAAAACTTCTCTTCCAGAATGATTATGCTTTGCTTGCTGGTTGGGTGCATTATTTAGCGTTTGATTTGTTTATTGGTATTTGGGAAACAGAAGATGCCAGAGAGATGGGAATCAACAGATGGATCATGATCCTACCTCTATTTTTGACTTTCTATTTTGGGCCTATGGGCTTACTAATATACTTTGTTATGCGCACAATCAAACAGCGGTATTAACCACCATAAACATCGAGTAACGACAAAATACGTTTATAACGTTCCACTTTGTCGTTATCTCCTTCTAACTCTGCAATTTCCAAACTTTCAAATGCCAAGTCTCTACCCGTTTTTCCTTCTGAGTTTTTTTCGTTTGGTTTACTGCCAGATTCTAAAAGGAGAGCCAAAACGGCTGAATTGGCAAACTTACACGATTCATGTAGAGCAGTGTTTCCACAAGTGTCGGCAATATGTACATTACAATCTGCTTTGATGAGTTTTTGCGCCAAACTTGGTTCACCGAAAACACAACACCAATGTAAGGCAGTCAAACCATTGACAGATTGGAAATTAACGTTGGCTTTGTTTTTAATCAGTTCATCCATCAAAATTAATTTATTCTGCAAACGCATTGTATTGTCTTGGCATAGTTTAAAGAGAGCTGTTTCTCCGTTTGCATCTCTGATATTGGGGTTTGCACCTTTTTCCAAAAGTTTGGAAACAATTTTCACTTTAGATCGCACCAACGCTTCCTGCAAAATAGTAAAACCAAGTGGGTTTAATGTTTCATCTTGCAATATATAATCCAAAGATCCAACCTTTCGCAAAAAACCATCCAAAAGGTATGGTTCATCTGATTCCATCCATTCATAACCCTCTAGCGAGGTTTCTGGAACTTGCACAACCTCCGTGGTTTGGCTGTATATATCTGGAAATTTTTTCTTTAAGATCGGGACAAACAGTGGTTCAGATTCAGTATGACCAATGATTTCATAAATGGATTTCCAATTTTGTTTTTGTGGGATTACCTGATTTGCAATTAAAAAAATAAATGTTTCATTTAACTTGCGTTCACTGATTTGAAAAATACAGTAAAGATGATCTTCTTTAAAATGCACCTCTGAATTTCTGTTTCCATCCAGTGGCCAATGTTCCAAAATCAAAGTGAGTAAACTTAATTTTTCTTCCTCAAACAACCTCGAAAAACTTTCTTGTAGGTGTAAAATATTTCCTGATAAAGCAAAAACTTTAGCACTCAAGAGATTGGAAGTAAAAATCGGCAGAGCTTTATCAAAACTCCCATTTTCATCGAAATGAATGGTTGTGATTCGGTTTGCTTTGAAACTCCCGTGCAAAAACGTATTCCACGCGTCTGCAACGGCAATATAAAGTTTCCCTTCAATGGAAACATCCGAAACAGATTCAATAAAAAGTGAAAATCGTAGATTGTTTGATTGGTTTATAGAATTTTCAAATTCAATGATAATTTTCGAATCGGAATCGTTTGGAAAAATATCATAAACAAAACCCTTCAATCGATTAAAATTTGGTAACCCGGATATAAAAAGTGGTGGTGTTTTTTCTGAATTTTCAGCTGAAAAAATGGCCATCCGATCATCCACCCAATTCACTTCCAAATGATCTACATAGGTTCCAAACAACTGACCTTGCAGCTTATGATCAGGAATTGTATCATTAAACTGCATATCAAATAACACTAGTGCGTTGGTCTTATTTGCAGTTTTTTCCGCACGTAAGTCAAATTCATTCCACTTCGAACAATTTTTACAATGGAATTTACCTTTTTTGCCATTCACTTTGTGAGAAGATATGGAATGGGCACTATTACAAATTTTGCAAACTAGGATTGTTTTCATATTTCGCTTGTTTCATTATTATATGCAGCGATAGTTTGGAGGGATCAATCCAAAATTCATTTCAATTCTGGATCTAAAAAAAAATTATGAAATCAAAATCCTTTCTTATCATTGGCGGGTCAGGCGAAGCGGGTAGGAGTGCCATACAGCAATTGAAAGCTGAAAATCCCGATCATTTAGTGGTGGCAACTACCACAACAGAAAGTCCCATTGTAGGTGCAGATCTTACTCTTTTTGGTAAAAATGCAGAGCCGGGTTTGGCAAAGAAAATCAAAGAAGACCTCGAGGCGCGAAAAATTACGACAAACTTTGATGTGGTGATTTATACGCCCGCCTTGGGTGAGGTTGGTTTTCCCATCCAAGAATCCACACAAGATCAAATCAATCGAGCTCTGCAAATCTCATTTGACCCAATGCTCGAGATAGAAACCACTTTCAAACCAGAACTTTCGGTTCTGTACTCGGCTTTTTATTGGTTGCCGCATACCCTGTCTTTTTATGGATCGATGGGTGTGGTTAAATACAAATCGGATTTATGGAGTTTGGAAAAACCGAAAGAACGAAAAATCATCCGTGCAGGAACTTTCTTTTCCAAAAGTGTGAGAGGTATTTCTCTCATTTTACAAAGGACAATGAAAACCACAAAAAATCCAGACCTCCTAACATTGAAACAACGGTTTGAAAAATCCAATCAAAAGTTTATTGATTTTTTTCTGAGTTATGCTTGGGAACATGAAAAAAAGGAATTTGGTTATGGCCAAACTTCTGAGTACCGACCCACCGAAGGAAAGGATCTTTCCCGTGGTTTGAAAGAAGCTTTAAAAATGGAAGAACCCATTGTCACAGTACTTGGTGATTGGACTTGGTTTGAAAAAAATATGCCGAGTATACCCAGTTTTTTTAAAAATTTTTAATTGCTTTTAAATTCTTTTAGACAACACTTAGACCGTTTGGTCTACGGAGTTTAAAATGAAACAATTGGTATTCAAGAAAAAATCTGTGCTTGAGTGGGAAGAAAAACCAAACCTTGGAATCCAATCACAAAACCAAGCCATCGTAGAACCATTGGCCATCGCTCGTTGCGATTTAGATTTACCAATCATCCATGGTAAAACTTTATTCAGAGCTCCCTTCCCCATTGGACACGAGTTTGTTGGACAAATCAAATCTATATCTGACGACCTCATCCATTCGTTTCCTGTGGGCACAAAAGTGGTTGTGCCTTTTCAAATTTCTTGCGGGATCTGTCCAAGTTGCTCAAACTTTCATACGAATTCTTGCGAATCGGTTCCCTATACTTCAGCATTCGGAATGCCTCCAGGTGCAGGACATTTTGGCGGAGCTTTGTCTGAAGAAATTCTAATTCCAAACGCCGATCACATGTTACATGCACTTCAACCAAACTTAAACTTGGTGGGGCTTGCAAGTCTGAGTGATAACATCGCAGAAGTTTGGAAACTAGCAGGTCAATTTTTAGAAAGAAGGAAAGATGCCAAAATTTTGGTAGTTGGCGGAGAGGCAGCAAGCATTGGATTGTATACGGCGTTGTTTATCCACCAAACAAAAAAAGGTGAAATTTTCTACGCAGATACAAATAAAAAACGAATCGATCTTGCAAACAAATTGGGGATTCCTGTTTTGGAATTTGAAAACTTTCCAAAACCTAATCTTAAATTTGATCTAATCTGTGATGCGTCTGCCTCCAAAGAAGGTTGGGAGTTTGCCACAAGATCCATGGGCAAAAATGCCATTCTAAGTTCTGCTTCCATATTTTGGACGAACAAATTGGAAATCCCTTATTTGGAAATGTACAACCAAGGAGCAGAGATTTTTTTAGGTAGGGTTGAATCAAAACATTCAATACTGTCGATTCTTCCATACATCGAATCTGGGGTTTTTACACCGGAAAAAATCGTTACACAAACGGCAAAATTTGAGGATGCGAAGGAAGCTTGGATGGAAGAAAGCATAAAGCTTGTTATCACTCGTTAGGCGCTAAAATCATGGCAAAGAATTTATTTTCAAAGAATCAATGGCAACGACAATACTCTGTAACTAACATCGTTCTCTTATTTCTGAAGGATGTTCCTTAATGGATATTGTTTCCTGTAGGAAGAAAATAGGTTTACAGTTTGTGTTTTTGTTCCAAATTCCAACCACAGTTTGATTTGATTTAAGAGAAGTATTTATGAACCTACTCAATCCCAAAAAAGAAACCTATTCACACTTGGACGAAAAATCCAGAAACCTAATGCTCAAAACCATTGAGTTTTTTGAAACCAAGGGCAAACAAAAATTAATGAAAGATGACCATGACAAAGTTTGGTATTCTGACTTTCTGGATTTTGTAAAAAAAGAAAAAGCATTTTCGATCCTCATGACTCCAAAGGGTTACGGTGCATCCGATTCAAGGTGGGATTGTAATCGGATCATGGCCTTCAACGAAATTTTAGGATTTTATGGTTTATGTTATTGGTATACTTGGCAAGTGACCATGCTTGGCCTGGGACCCATTTGGATCAGTAAAAACGAAACAATCAAAAATAAGGCCGCCAAACTATTGGAAGATGGTGAGATCTTTGCATTTGGGCTTTCTGAAAAAGAACATGGTGCCGACCTTATCGGAAGTGATATGATGCTTGTTCCGAAAGAAGACGGAACCTATCTTGCCCAAGGGGATAAGTTTTACATTGGAAATGGAAACAAAGCGGCCATCGTTTCCACATTTGGAAAAATGAAAGATACAGGCGAATTTGTATTTTTTGGAGTGAACTCACAACACCCAAATTACGAACTGAAACAAAACATTGTTACATCTCAAAATTATGTAGCTGAATTTGAATTACACGACTACCCCATCACAAAAGATGACATCATCTCCAAAGGGAGAGAGGCATGGGATACTTCCCTTGCAACCATTGCGTTCTGTAAATTTAATTTAGGTTGGGGTTCTGTTGGAATTTGTACACATGCTTTTTATGAAGCTTTGAACCATGCATCCCATAGGCGACTGTTCAATCAATACGTAACCGATTTTCCGCATATCAAACAAATATTTATGGATTCATTCATGCGACTGAACGCAATGAAATTGTTTTCTATGCGTGCAACAGATTATATGAGAACTGCATCAGCAACTGACAAACGTTACCTTTTATTCAATCCGATGGAAAAAATGAAAGTAACTACCCAAGGTGAGGAAGTGGTCATCGGACTTTGGGACATCATTGCCGCAAAAGGTCTAAATAAAGATGTTTATTTTGAAATGGCTATCCGAGACATCCAAATGTTGCCAAGGCTCGAGGGTACAGTACATGTAAATATGATACTCATCATGCGGTTTATGCAAAATTATTTTTTCAAACCAGACAACCAATTACCTGAAATTCCAAGAGTATACGATACAAAAGATGATACGTATCTATTCAACCAAGGAGCAACAACCAAAGGTTTTGATAAAATATTCTTTCATGATTACAGCAAAGTGTACAATTCGTTTTCACTTCCAAACATAGAAATATTCAAAGAACAAATCGCTGTTTTCAAATCTATGTTAGAAACGGCACCTCCAGACAAAACACAATCATCTGATATTGATTTTATGTTAACGGTGGGTGAAATATTTACACTGGTTGCCTATGGACAATTGGTATTAGAAAGTGCTAAACTAGAGAAAACTGACAATGATACAATTGAACAGATTTTTGATTTTTTGATTCGTGATTTTTCTAAGTATGCAACACAACTTTATTCAAAAGCCAAAAGCACAACAGAACAACAAAACTTCGCGTTAAAGATGCTAAAAAAACCAATTCTAAATGAGGAACGTTTTGAACGCATCTACAAAGAAAAACTCCTTAGTTTGGCTGATACCTACGAGATGAACCCGTAATTTAACCTCAAACGACCCGATTCCATCATTACCTTTCCTTTCTGTGGATCCCGCAAGAAGGAAGGGTATTTTTTTGTCAATGATGACGACACTACTATATTACCAATATTATTCATAAATTTCTTTTGTTACTTTCAATTGTAATGAACTCAGGTAAATAGTCAGGAGTACATCCTTTTGAAACCATTTGACCTTTGTATAAACCTGTTTTCTCACCGAGTTTTATACAACGTTTTCGGTATTTCTTTTCATAAACCCCGATCCAGCCTGCTGTGAAATTCATTGCCCATTGCACTTCTGGTGCTTCATTTTCAATTCTACTTTCAATTTTGGTAAGTAGTTCATCGCTGTTTGGTGGTGTTTGTCCTGTCCAACGCAAACGGGCTTGGTAGTACCAAAATGTTCGCCTTTGGAGTGATGATTTACTTTTTTCCCAATTTTCAATCAATGCGATCGTCTTTTTATCTTTTGAAAGTTGATTTGCAAAAAGCCAGTCAATCAGCTGGAGTTTCTCATCTTCGTTGTGTAGGTTCATTTCAGCGATTAGGTTTTCAATCAAAACTTCGGTAAGAAGTTTCTTATCTATAATGAGGATTGCCAGTTGTCGGGCAAAAAATTGTTTCGACGACCAGAGTTCAATTGCCAATGGGTGGTCTTTTTTTATGCCTTTAGCAATGTTTCTCAAGTCACCAAGTTTGGTACTCTTGCCTGTGATTTGTGTCAGTATATTTTTTGCTTTTGGTGAAAGTTTCATTTCGATACAGTCATTTGATTAACGGTGTTTACCGTTTACTTATAACGTTTTGTTTTTTACAAAAAATACTATGTTCTCCTTTAATAGAAAGAAAAATTTAATGTTGCCTAAATAGTAAATTGTTAAGATTATTTCCCAGAACAAGTCCCCATACTTGGAAAAGATTTAAACAGTCTCAAGTTCCGTAAAATCGATGCCCCATCCTTTATAAGAGCTAGTTGCTATTTGATCTAATATTTTTTCATGAGCAATGATTGTTGAAGGACTTTCTGCTATTCTAAACATGAGTAGGTCAGGGATTTTGTTTTTTATTAATACAATTTCTTCAAAGGCTAATAGAGCTGGAATGTTATCTGATCCTTCCATGATTGTCTCATGGTTCGATCGTTCTATGTCAACTGCATTGTAAACAAGTCCAATTACATTCAACGCATGATAGTTATTCCAGACCTCACCAGTTTCAGAATTTTGTAATACAACAGGATAAGTTTGAATGTTGGTTACACCAACTTCATTTAGAACATCTAACAACCGATTACTTATGATCGGTATCACATCGCCCAAAAATTGGGGCAATTTATAGCCTTTGGGAAAATTCACTTCAAATGTCAATAAAGGTACATCTTCGGTTATTTTTTCGCCACAAATAAATGAGATTTCTGTAGAAGGTGTGGCATAACCTTGTACACCATAATTTTCATAATTGTTTGTAGTGAAATCGTAGTAATTCATTATATATCTTCTTTTTTCACCGCAAGATTATTTACATCACCCCTAAAATTAACAATCATCTTAATCTTTGGGTTACTTAACTCAGTCATATCAAAAATAATGATTGGACATTTTTTATCATGAGTTGTCCAGGCAAAACACAAAAGATAATTTTCATAAGCTAGAAACCTTGAACTTATGTTCAAGGTTTCACTTGAGTCTTCCACTGAAAAAGCATACTCAATTTTTTTTAGATTGGTATCTGCGATGCTTATTATAAATCGATTGTTGGCAATAGCATACTTCCCCGTATTTACCCGTAAGTTTTTAGTCATTGAAAATGATTCTTTATATTTCAGATTGATACATTCGTTTGGATCACTCACAAGGTGAGGAATATTGTTTTGGATGTGAATAAGAAAGGGAGGCGAGGCGAGTACGCCTACAACATACGACCCAACTTTGACCATTCTTTCGACAGGGTTATTTATACTTATATAATCAGATGCATGTAGGTTTTCTGTACTCAAAATACCGCCTTCTGTAATACTAACACCTATATTAAACCATCGTATCATATCATCTTCCTGTATTAGATACAGAATACCATCAAATATGTAAATTGATGAATACCAGGGTTTGCGATTGGTGGGTTTAATTTTAATTTCTACTCTTTCTATCAGATTCAAATTCGGGTCTAATGCATAGAATCCTTCTTGAATTGGATCACAAGCATATATTTTGTCATTGTAAATTCCAAAGCCACCTGTTTTATCACGTCTATTAACAACGACTAGTTTATCGTTTTCAATTTCTAATAGCCATAATGTAACTCCCGTTTTTTTTTGCGCAAACATATTGATGCCTAATAACTCCTCGTTTTCTTCATCATCCTTTATTTCAATTGGATATGGTTTGGTCAGAACATAAATTCTGGATCCATATAAGGCAATCTGAACTGGATTTTCTTCTAAGGAACAAGAAATTATTTTATTTGAATCCAAATAGACCACAACAATTGATCCATCTTCTAGTGCAATGGCAACTTTTTCATGATCCATAGCCTCTACTTTGGGAGTGTTCTCTGAGATTGTTTTTATTTCTATCATACTATTAAATTAAATTTCATTTGACTAGCCTGCTTACGTTGTTTCAGAAAAATTTCTTTGCTGCTTTTAATTCAAATTCTCTTTTTAAAATGGTTAAAGTTTCTCCAGAACTATGCCCTAATTCTTAATTATGATGGGATCAAACTTTCGGCAATTCGGTACAACTCCTCTAATGACCTTTTATCACCTAATAAACGATATCCTTGCAAGACCCCTTCATACACAAAAAATAAATGTTTTGCGAGCAATCGACTATCCACTTTGGAAGTTAAATGACCATTTTGGATCGACTCTGTTAGATATTCATCCAAACAATTAATGGTCTTAATTGCAATTTCTTCAATTTCTTTCTGAATTTCCAATTCATGGGATGCAATCTGTGCACGGAAGTTGGCCATTCCACACCCAAAAAGTTGGGACAACCGAGCCTCCCTCGAAAGTATACGAACCCAGGCCTTTACAAAATCCAATGGTTTGGGATTTCGTTTCATTAAGGATTTAAGTAAAGTTAAATTTTCTTCGGAATAGATCCGAAGCACTTCCTTACCCAACATCTCCTTGGAATCAAAATGTTGGTATAAACTGGCTTTAACCGTTTTTGCTTCCTCTACAATTTGATTCAGTCCAGTCCCTGAGTAACCTTGTCTTAAAAAGAGACTGCGGCTGACTTGTAAGAGGCGGACTCGGGTTGGTTCCTTTTTCATATACCCTACAGAATCTCATTCTACCAAAACTAGGCAAACATTATACCAACTGGTCTGTATAAAAAATACTTGCCATATACATACCGACTGGTATGTATATTCTTCAGGAGAAAATCCCATGAATTTAGAAATGATATCCATCCATGAAATCGCTACCTCTGTTACTGATGCCTTGGAAACACGGCATAGCATCCGCGAATACCTTCCCAATTCCGTTCCAAAAGAAATCCTTCAAAAGATTTTCGAAAAGGCACTTCGTTCACCAAGTTGGAAGAATTCCCAACCTTGGAAGGTACACATTGTGAATGGAGAGAAACGGAACCAACTCTCACAAGATTTAGTGAAAGCTGCATACGAGTCCACACCCAATCCAGAAACAAAATGGCCAGAGTCTTACCCGAGTGATGCGAAAAAACGGATGTTTGATTTGGGGATGAAAATTTACGAAATGGCAGGGATTGAAAGGAAAGACAAAGATGCTCGGAATCAGTTTATGCTTCGTAATTTTGAATTTTTTGGAGCACCCACTGCTGTTTTCATTACTTCCAAATTTGATCTAAATTATTATGTGGGCATTGATTTAGGATGTTTTCTCCAATCGGTTCTTCTATTGGCAAGAGAGGAAGGTTTGGGAACTTGTGCACAAGCATCACTCGGCTCCTTTCCAAATGTTGTTAAAAATTCGCTTAGTTTGCCCGCCGAGGAAAAAGTAATTTTGGGTTTGAGTATAGGGTATCCAAAGCCGGATTCCAACCTCAATCGTTTCCACACACCACGAGAATCTGCGGAAGAATTGATTCATTTCTATTGAAGAAGTAAAGTTCTGGTTGCTGGACAATTTCTAAATATCGCGAATCATCGCCATCTGTAGTGTATAACAAACCCGGCACCCAGAAGAATCAATAGGGATCCCGCTGCGCATGTGATCAGAATACTAAGACCATCAATGAGAACAAGCGTGTCGAGAGGAACAATTCCCGTTTGCCAGAAGGTCCACTGACCAGCGATCTCTCTAGCCAAGCTAATGGATCCAGTTTCAAGTACGATGATGCCATCACGATTAGCTAGATTGGTACGTGCTGATGTATTAATTGCCGGAAAGTTTGTCCCGTCGTGTCCGATAATATACCCTCCACCGCCGTCGGGAGCATACAGCGTGGGGCCTAAACCCCAGACAGGCAAACCGTAAAGGAAGGCATTCGGTTTGTGCATGGCTCCTAGCGTTGTTGGCATAAGTACACCTCGTCCTGGTAAGCTGCCGTTTGGTCCAGGCAGGTGTGCTTGCAAGAATCGCGTCAGGTCTGCGGCAGATGTGTAAAGTGAGGCGGCACCAAGTGCTGTAAACTTGTAGTGAAGCGCCAATGATCCATCGGGCTCGAAAAAATCAACAAGGTGGGCGGGGTCAGGGTCAACGTATGTCGATTGAGCCATGCCAAGAGGTAGAAGTACTGCCCGTCGCATGTAAGTATTAAATGGTTCCTGGCTTACCTCTTCAATGAGAAGCTGGAGAATCAAATAACCTCCTCCCGAATAGCGCCAATGGGATCCTGGCTCGGCGCCAACGCGAACCACGCCGCTCGCTCCTGGCATTGCATCTGTCGTATTGGTAAGTTCTTCTTCAATAGAAGGCAGATTCTGCTCAGGTGGAAACCCCAGAAAACCCAGACCGTCTGTTAAACCTGCCGTATGAGCGAGTAGCCGGCGTACAGTAACGTCGTCATTGTCAAACGGGGCGGCTTCCGGCAAATGCCAGCGCTTCAGGTAGCGTAATACGGGAGCATCGAGATCGATTCGGTTCTGCTCGACAAGTGTCATCACACCCCAGGCAGTGACCCACTTGCTAAGTGATGCGACCTGAAAGAGTGATTGGTCGTCTACAGTGCGGCCATTCGACGCAAAGTAGGATTCTTTGACAATGCCATCTTGAATGAGCATGATGGCAATGTTACCCTGAGATTGGGCTTTATAACGGCTTTCAGCCCAATGCAATAAGGCAGCCGTATCGTTTTTATCGACTGGCAACGGTCGAAACAAGCCTTCTCTTCCGGCTATGACTACAATAACCATCCAGCAAACGATGGCGATCAGCGCGCCCGCTCCGATTACGAACCATTGTTTCATACGTTGAGATCTCCCAACCTCGTAACAGATTCACCATTATACGAAGCCCGTCAGCATTAAGGCGACTTATATTTTAAGATTTTATGATATTATATTCTTTAATTTGGTTAATGACGTTACAGGCTTCAGCCAAAACAATCCATTTTGAGATGGAATGCATCCCTTACTGTATTAAAGTTTTTTTACTAATGGAATTGATACTTCTTGCTTCCAAAATACTAAACATCTAATTATCTAATAAATTTTCGACAAATTTCCCAATCGAATTTAAGTAAAACCCAAGCAAAAGCAAAAACGCCGAACAGCCGTCACTCAAACGTACAATCGCTATTCCAATCTGATATTTTGAAGAAGCGGCAACCGCGCGGTGATACAGAAAGGATTAAATTCTTGATCGACTCGTGAACCAACAACACAGAATTCTTTTCGCTCAATTCAAACACGAGCCTTTTTGATAATTCAATTTTGCTTAATACGCCATCATCCAAAACCAGCTCGTCAATGGAAAATATGTTTCCATCTTTAAAATATTCAACGACTGATTTTTGCTTGTCCAAACAACTAATACGATTCCACACATGCATAAACCAATAGTCCCGAATTTCTCCAAAAGGATCACGGGGGTTGCGCACCACTGCTGGTATTAGCTGGACGCCATAAATATCTTTCGGTGCTAATACGTCAGCAATTAACGAAGAAATAACTGGCGACGGCGCAACATGGTAATCCACCCATTCGGCCTTGGGTGGGATTGGCTCACCTAGACGAAACATAACTGATCCGCTCCCAATCGCAGGCACACCAATACCGAAGTCATCGTTTGCCTGATCCCACGAGAACATTGGATACTGATCGTTATTCTCACTTTCTATAACGTAATAATTATCTTGTAACATATGTTAGCTTCATCTTGCAAGAGGAAATGTATTTAACCACTTAGAAACTTGGTAAGAGTTTCTCCAAACCAAATATATTTTTGCGAAAAAATCCCAATTTTTACTATCTTATGTAACATGTTTGGTTGCACCAAATTTCCCAAACGAAGTACGTTTCTTTACTCATAAAATTGGCTTGGACGCCGAACAGCACCCACGGATGGGTGCGTGCGGGAGCTCTGGCCATGGAGGGCCAGGCGAACGCGAGATGGCCCGAGCCATTTTAAGAGTACCTTTATACGTTGAGTGGGAAATTACACTATTAGTGGATGACGGGATATCGCCTTACGCAGTTCTCCCATCCAGGTCGAACTCGTTCCAGGCCGTCTTTTGCGAGCCCTCGCACATCCTTGCGCTCGGTCGTTCTCGCTTAACGTAAAAATGCGAAGCTGAATTTTCTCCAGTATTCATATGAGTTTTTATATTTCAAAAATCTGAGAAGAAGTATTCGCTTTAAAACTGCCACAGACTTATCGATTTCGATCGAACTTCAGAGAAAAAATATTTGATTTTAATAATAATTACAAATAAAAATCTAATTACACCGAGCTAAATAAAGTTTATCATTTCCGTATTCCTTTCTAATTAAGTTTTTAATTAACAGTGAAAAGAAATTATGATTTATGGATACTTATATAATACGCTAAATTGATTGGTGAAATAATTTATAAAAGAGTCCTGCAGTTAAAATTTAAATTCAGTGAGTTATTTCTTTTTTTTAAATGTACAGTACCAACTAGATGTAACTTCACTCAAATTTTCTACTTTGCTCCAAGTCATTGTTTTTCCGAGAAACGTTACAGAACAAAGCGTACCTTTTAAATCCAATCTCTTTCCGCCTTCTAAGACAGTCAACCTCCCGCAATAAGTTTTTCCATCATGCGGATTGTAGACTCTGCCATTTTTGTAAACACCCTCCCCAATATATTCAAACCTCATTAGATTTACTTTTCCTAAGCTAGGTCTGGTTCTAAGTTTTGGATCTTCATTGTTGTGGTCAAGATAAGGAGTTCCAGGGACACCTTTATCTTTTTCCGTTTCCAGATACACATTGTTTTTTAGGCAGACAGTTCTACCACAGTATTTCTCTTCACATTTAAAAATCTCAACTATCGATTTTTTTTCTGGAGGCATATAAAACCCCAAAACGATATCTGCCTCATTGGCAAAAACAGGGTTAAAACTCAAAATACCCAAACAAAAACTAGAGAAAAAACTAAAATTTTTCATAACGGATACACTGTATCCATAACTAAGTATCTGTCAAGTTCTTTTAAATTGCCGGGAGTTTAGGCGCGTTTGTCTTTTTCTTCCCTCAATTGGTTAAGTCCACTTAGGATTAGGTTAAGTCCAAAATCAAATTCATCTTGCAAAGGAATCGGGAGTGACTGAGCGACTTTTGCAATTGAAGGAAATCGTTTTGGATCTAAACGTCGGAAAAAAACCTCAATTTGTTTTTTATTTTGATCTGATAAATTTTCAGTACTGGAAAGTTGCAGCGCAAATCCTAAAACAAAACGTCCAAGAGTTGCATAAGCAT
Organism: Leptospira sp. 96542; assembly: GCA_029310945.1. Taxonomy (GTDB): domain Bacteria; phylum Spirochaetota; class Leptospiria; order Leptospirales; family Leptospiraceae; genus Leptospira_A. The sequence continues at coordinate 36,736 of JARJFC010000011.1, read as the reverse complement.
GGGCGGCCATTTTTGGAGGAAAGCCATGGGATAACAAAACTGATATACATATTTCTCTTTGTGCCATAGCATTTGGTCCAATAGGAAGATGTTCTGCTAATAATGGTGCAACTCGGTGATGTTTCGTTAAGACTTTAAAGAAATTTACAGCCAATATTCGGTATGCTTCTTGCCATGAAATGGTTTTTAAATTTTCGATATTGAAGTCTATCTCACCTAACATCCGATCGATCAATTGAGTTATGAGATCGGCTCTGTTCTGAAAATGGCGATAAAGAGTTGCCGTTCCAGATTCCAAACGATCGGCCAAATTACGCATCGATAGAGCTTCCGTACCTTCTTCATCGATGATTTGTAGTGCAGTGGCAAGAATTTGATCGACTGGAAGTGAAGGTCTTCCTGGTGCTGGTTTCGATTTTCGAATAGTGGCCATAATCAAAACTCCCAAGCACACTTAGATACGCAAGCAGCTTGAGAACTTCCTGATCCTTTGATGATAAATTTTTCAAATTTTCTTAACTAAGACTTGACATTTCAAATAATGGCTACACTGTATCCATTATAAGCTTTATCAACAATCCAAAAAAAATATGAATAAAAAAGGCGCAATAATGATTTCCATAGGCTGTTACTCGCTACTTAATTTAATTGGTATCACAAAGGGGAGGCCATTGTCTGAGAATCGAGTTTTGAATGATGAAACTCGAAAAGAATTTGAAGGTGATTTCGTGAAGACAAAAATGGGAGTCACGCGTTATATCCTGGAAGGAGAAAAAGATGCACCTTTAATTCTGTTTGTTGGTGGGTTGACGACAGAAGGCACCGATTTTTTTGAGATACCTGCACGAAAATTTCGTGCTCACGGGTATCAAACTCTTCGATACGATTTAGTTGGACGAGGTGCATCGGAGCGGTCTGATGAATTTACTTATGATACGGCAACATATTCACGCCAAATCGATGAGCTCTTAGAGGCATTAAAGGTAGAAAGTCCTATCTATTTAATTGGACAGTCGTTAGGTGGTGGAATTGTTACAGATTGGGCGGGGAAAAACCCTCATCGGGTTAAAGCTATATCCTTGCACTGTAGCGCAGGGTATGCGCCAGATTCCGAATTAGTAATATCTTTTCTTAAAATACCATTCATTGGTTCTTATGTATTTTGGCTATTTCAGGATAAATTCACTTTGGGACGTATCTCCGCTCATTATTCCAAGCCAAACGAATCTAAAATTTATTTTTTGGAAAAAGAAATTCGACGAAGTGCATCCTTTTATGGATATCGAAATGCTGTTTTTAAGACTATCATTAATTTCGGAGCAACAAATTTAGAGACATTGTTTTTAAAACTCAAACAATCAAATCTTCCTATTCAAATTATATGGGGCGAAGACGATCACATACTTTCAGTTAATGGGGCAAAAATGATTAATGATTGGCTTGGAAATACAGCAGAAGTTCATTTATTGCCTAATGTTGGTCACATGCCTTTGATCGAAGGTGTCGAGATTGCAACTCCACATGTTTTAAAATTTTTCAAAAATTTAAAATAACGAAATTAGTTTTAGTATATTCTTCCCAAGTAATTTCTATATCTGTTCTGATTTCTCTATTTTCAGACTCCATTCACACAATTAAACTTCGAATAAATATAAAATTGTGTTTCGCAAATTTTTAAAAGCTTGACGATTATTTCATTATGGATACACTGTATCCATAATGAATGATTGGCTTGAACCCGGAAAAGACTCTTTTTTTCAAAACATCGATGGAATGCGCATTCACTATAAACGCACGGGTGAGGGATATCCTGTCCTACTGTTACATGGTAGCGGTTCGTCCCAACATTGTTTTGATCCAATCACAAAGATATTAAATTCTCAGAAATTTCAATGTATTCGAGTGGACTTACCTGGTTTTGGACTCACTGGTCCAAGACCTGATCGAGATTATAGAATACAAACATATGCATCAACTTTGGTAAAGTTAATGGAGAGCATTGGGCATCGTAATTTTTTTGCAGTGGGAAATTCACTCGGAGGAAATATTGCTTGGAATCTTGCGTTAGATTACCCAAAAGCTGTCTATGCAATCATATTAATTAATGCCACTGGCTATCCGGAAAAATCAATACCTCAAGGATTAAAATTGGCACGTAACCCGTTCTTACGTCCTCTCCTTCGAAGGTGGACTCCACGCTCTGCAATAGAAAAAAATCTTAAGTCAATCGTAGGCTCTGGGTCAACAATTGTAACCGAAGAGATGGTCGATCGAGTTTTCGCACTCATGAGTAGACCTGGAAATCGATCAGCTTTTGTTGATTTTGCCAATACGAATCAAATCGATCGAAGCAATGAAATTCATAGAATATCGATTCCTACACTTGTACTGCGAAGTGCTCATGTTGATGGTCAGAATTTTTCTCGCGATATAAAACATAGCAAAGAAGTCATCCACGAAACGGGAGGACATCTGTTGCCGGAAGAAGATCCAGTTTGGGTTGCAAAAGAAATAGTTAGGTTTCTGAATCCTTTATTCATAGGAAAACATAAGTGACCAGTCAATTCAATCATATCAACAATCACAAAAAGGAATTAGTTATGAAAAAAGATCAAACCATTGATGTACTTATAGTTGGTGCGGGACCTGCTGGCACAACTCTCGCGATCGATCTTGTTAGACGAGGGTTAAGTGTTCGGATTATTGATCAGTCCCCTCATTCCTTTAGAGGATCACGTGCGAAGGGAATACAGCCACGCACTTTGGAGATAATGGAGGATTTGGAAGTGATTGAGGACATTTTGAAACAAGGAAGTTTATACCCTTTGCTTGGGGCTCATTTGGGTCCTTTCACTCTCCCTTGGCAGATGTTTCGAAATAAACCTTCGACTTCTGACATACCCTATCCGAATACATGGCTAATTCCTCAGTTTTCTACAGATCTTGCATTACATAAAAGATTAGAGGATCTAGGAGTCAAAGTCGAGTTTGGGCATAAGCTCATTGATTTTAGTCAAAATTCCGAATTTGCACAGGCTACGATTGTTGGATTAGAAAATCAAGAAACGGTTCTTTCCAAATTTATCATCGGAGCAGATGGTGGTGCGAGCACAGTGAGACTAAAACTCGATATTCCTTTTGATGGAACTACCGATGAAAAAGATCGAATTTTAATTGTAGACGCAGTAACTACCGGCCTATCTAGAAATCGTTGGCATATTTGGCCAGGTCGAGGTGGTAAATTTGTTGGAGCTTGTCCTCTTCCGAATAGTGATTTGTTTCAATGGATGATTCGACTGGCACAAGGTGAAGAACCACCCGCCGATATAACTCTAATCAACGAACGGATTCATAAACATACTGGCGATAAAGGTATCATTTTAAACGATATACAATGGAAATCTGTATTTCGACCTAATATTCGATTGGCCCAAAGTTATCGTAAAGATCGTGCTTTAATCATAGGAGATGCAGCGCATGTGCACACACCTGCAGGTGCACAGGGATTAAACACGGGAATTCAAGATGCTTACAATTTGGGATGGAAAATTCAACAGGTATTAGCCGGTGCAAGTGATGTATTATTAAATTCTTATGAGGCAGAAAGACAACCGATTGCCGCTGCTGTACTCGGTTTATCAACAAAAAAATATGAAGGCATCGCAAAACTGAATCCTAATAGCATCCGTCGAGGAAAGGATGAACAACAGTTAGCGTTAACATATTGCGGTGGACCTTTGTCCTCAATTGATGATGGTCGAAAGAAAGCACTGAAGGATGGTGACCGAGCACCAGATGCAGAATTAAAAGATATATACGGAAGTAGAATTAGACTTTTTGAAATCTTTCGTGGTCCCCATTTCACATTAATCTCTTACGGAAAAAAAAGTGTTCACTCTTTACCTGATATTAATTGGCCAAATATAGGTGCTGCGCTTAAAATAATTATCATCGATGCGAATGAAAAAGAAATTGATTATCCTTCGTTCCATGATTTACACAAAAGTTTCCACAAGGCTTATCAACCAATAGACGGACAACTGATTCTTGTAAGACCGGATGGATATATAGGACATATTTCTAATAGTGAGAATGTATACTCTATGACAAAGGCAATCAGAATGTTTACTCCTCCTGATAATCATTCTGTTCATCAAACAAAAGAATATTCGAAAAAAGGAGAATTCAAATGAATCGAATACTCTTACGCGGCGCAAAAGTGATTACAATGGTTCGGAATCGTCCGGACATTGAACGAAGTGATATTTTGATAGAGAAAGATCAAATCATTGGGATTGGGAAACAATTAAGTGAAGTGAATGCCGAGATAATCGATTTAGAAAATCGAATAATCATTCCAGGACTCATTAATTCGCATTTGCATACTTGGCAGGCAGGCCTTCGTTGTATTGGAGCTGATTGGACTCTTTTGGACTATCTTTCTAATTTGCATGGTAAAATTGCCAAACACTATAAACCAGAAGATCTTCATATTGCAGCTCTTTATAGCTCGTTGAATCAAATCAACAATGGCGTTACAACTTTAGGAGATTGGTGTCATAACAATAGAACGCCAGAGCATACTGATGCAGCTATAGCAGGTTTGGTGGAGTCTGGAATACGCACCGTGTTTTTTCATGGGGCACCTTACGCTGCCACTGACCAAATTCATCCTATTGCAGAAATCGATCGAATAATGAAAAGTGCCATCTATTCAAACAATCTGTTCAAAATAGGAATGGCGATCCTCGGTCCTCAATATTCTAAAGCAAAAGTTGCCGTTTCAGATTTCCAGTCTGCCATAGAAAGAGGAATCATCGTCTCGATGCACCAAAGTGGTGGTGAACCTGGTGAAGCCTGGGAAACAGTCTTAAATCAAAAACTCATTAGTCCTAACACAAATATTGTGCACGGTGTTGATATAAGTATCCGTTGGTTAAAAATACTCGCAGATCATGGAGCAACATTCAGTATTACCCCAGAAAATGAACTAGGCCAAGGCCATGGTTTTCCAATCACTGGGCGACTGCTTCAAATTGGATCAGCACCCTCACTCGGTACCGATACAGATGCAGTATCTCCAGGCGAAATTCTAACTTCTGCCAGAATCGCCTTGGCACAACAACGCGGAATCGATCATGAGAAACATCGTACTCACAAAGGAATCTCTTCCCCTTCTCCGACCATCACAAGCAAACAGGCACTAGAATGGGCAACGGTAGAAGGAGCTCGAGCATTAGGATTAAATCACGTTGGTCGAATTGAAAGAGGAATGCAAGCTGACTTAACCATTATTGATACAAGATGTTTGAATTTGTGGCCAGCTTTTGAACCGATGGCCGCCGTTCTACATGCAAATTCTGCTAATATAGAAGGTGTCATGATTGCTGGTAATTGGAAAAAACGGAATCACGAATTAGTTGGAATTGACATTGAATCAATTAGAAACCAATTAAAACAATCAGGAGATCGACTGTTTAAGCATGCAACTCAAACAGGCCTATTAACGAACGTTAAGAATCGAATCGTAAGAAAAGTGGTTCATCATCGATTATCAAAACAAAAACGACAATTAGGACAAAATGAATCCTGAATTACAATTCAAATCTTTAAAGCCAAATTATAAAATGAACATACATAAGACAGTTTCCGAAAACTTAGGTTTTAAATTGGTCGCATTTGCTTTCACAATTACAATGTTTGGATCAACGCTTCCTACTCCTCTTTATGTACTATATCAAAAAAAACTTGGTTTCGCTACCTTCACAAGCTCAATTATTTTTTCAGCATATTCAATAGGAGTATTAGTTGCTTTAGTGATATTAGGACGCCTTTCTGATACCATTGGAAGACGTCCCACTTTATTACTTGGTTTGCTTTTTTCGACCTTAAGTTCGATTGTTTTCCTATATGCAAATAGTCTAAGTTTCCTTATTGTAGGACGAATTTTGTCTGGATTGTCAGCTGGAGTTTTCACAGGTACTGCATCGGCTACAATTGTAGATTTAAACAAAAATCAAAACTCAGAAAAAGCAACATTAGTCGCTACAATGGCCAATATGGGCGGTCTTGGACTTGGTCCCTTGGTCGCAGGTTCACTTGCCCAACTAACACCAGGCCCTCTCCACATACCATTCGTTATCCATCTTTCGCTTTTAGTCATAAGTATAATTTCGATAAACCTTATTCCTGAAACAGTGGAAAACTTTAAACATACGCCTTTCCGTGTTTCAAAACTAATCCTACCCCAATCAGTCCGAGAAGTTTTCTTTCAGAATGTTACTCCCGGTTTTGCTGGATTTGCTGTCATGGGGTTGTTTACCGCAATTGCCCCGCTTTTTCTTTCTGGCATCCTAGGACATACAGAACCAGTCTTATCAGGAACACTTGCCTCTACTCTTTTTATAGGATCCTTATTCGGGCAACTAACACTAACGAATCGATTTGGAAAAAGGGCAATGCCGATTGGTTGTGGAATTCTAATTGCTGGTATGGTATTTTTGGGAAGCTCCTTACGAATTGAATCAATTTTTTTAATATTAATGTCAGGTATCATTTCGGGAGTTGGACAGGGTGTTATTTTTCGCGCTGGATTAGCTTCAGTGAATCAAGTAACTCTTGCAAAAGATAGAGCAGGAGTGGTCTCATCTTTTTTCTTTATCATGTATTTAGCGATATCGATTCCGATCTTAGGAGTTGGTTTTTTTGCAAATTTTGTTGGTTTAGCCAAAGCAGGAATCAGTTTTAGTATCATAATCGCCTTACTTTGCAGCGGGATACTTCTACGTTATCGAAAAATTGATTACTAAGTTTGCTATAAAGAAGATGAAATAAAAAAATGTGAAGCTGTCTTTCACCAAATTTCCCAAACGAAGTACGTTTCTTTACTCATAAAATTGGCTTGGACGCCGAACAGCACCCACGGATGGGTGCGTGCGGGAGCTCTGGCCATGGAGGGCCAGGCGAACGCGAGGTGGCCCGAGCCATTTTAAGAGTACCTTTATACGTTGAGTGGGAAATTACACTATTAGTGGATGACGGGATATCGCCTTACGCGGTTCTCCCATCCAGGTCGAACTCGTTCCAGGCCGTCTTTTGCGAGCCCTCGCACATCCTTGCGCTCGGTCGTTCTCGCTTAACGTAAATAAGGCAAGGTGTCTTGCCTTATTTACTACTCGAACTCTTTCGCAAAATCGTTCGAATCCCATTTTTTACTATCTTAGGTTAATTAGTTTTTCTACCCAATTTCCCAACTGAAATAAAGTAATATCCATCGAAATGCTTGGACGCCGAACAGCATACAGGACGTAATGCGGGCGCGAAGTCTGACCAGGAGGGTCAGTTGAGCGTGAGGCGGCTAAGCATTTCGATGGATATATATTACTATGAAGGAGAAATTATACTATGGGTGGATGACGGGATTCGAACCCGCGACGACCGGTACCACAAACCGGGGCTCTACCGCTGAACTACATCCACCATTTAAAGACTGTTTCGACCCGAGAGGGATTCGAACCCCCGACCAACTGCTTAGAAGGCAGTTGCTCTATCCAGCTGAGCTACCGGGTCAGATAGAACCAACTGATTCGGGATGACAGGATTTGAACCTGCGACCCTCTGTACCCAAAACAGATGCGCTACCACTGCGCTACATCCCGAAAGAAGTCCTTGAATCTCCAGTTTTTTGGTGGATGGAGCTGTGTCAAGAAAAGGGAGGATTTTATTTCTTCAAGTTCTTAATTCTTTCCAAAAGTACAGGGTGATTCGGATTCTTTTGCAGAGCTTTTCGGTAGGCCTTCCAGGCTTCCTCTGGTTTGCCCAGAGTTTGGAGAAAATAACCGAACGAATCCAAATAGGCTGGGTTGTTGGGATCCTGTGCGAGAGCTTTTTTCAAACAATCCACTGCTTCCTTTTGTTCTTCTGGAGTGAGTTTCTTTTTTAATGCGAGCAGATAACCTAACGAGTTCAAGCTGTTCTTATAATCAGGAATGTTCCGAAGGATCCGCCTATGAACTTCGATTGCCATGTCCAATCGGTGTGTGTATTCATAAATATGGGATAAAAATGATAATAATTTTGGATCATCCACCGCAATCTGCAAACGGTTTTCAATTAAATTTTCGGCGGATTCCCATTCTTTCAGTTCGATCAAGGCGAACACTTTCAACCTGTACACATTGTCCATTTCAATGAATTTTGAATATTCGGTTGTGATACGATCAAGGATCTGAATGGATTTTTTGAAGTTTTTCGTTTGGAAACAACAAAGTGCAAAATTATACAATAAAACAGGATCTTCAGGGTTTCTTAGAATTTCCTGATCAAGCAATGTCAAAGCCATTGCATAATTGCCCTTATTCATATAACTCAAATATTCATTGGTTTCGGACATAAAAATTAAACCTATAGCGATTCCAATCGGGTGTAGGAAGTAAGATCCAGTTGAATTGGAGTCACAGGGATTTTTCCTAAATGATAAGCTTCAAAATCTGTTCCTGATTCATCATCGTGCCCAAGCAAACTTCCATTCAATTGGAATTCACTCACCCCCCCAATGATTTGGATTTTATCATACTTTTCGGTATAACGCCTTCTACCTAACCTAACAAACGCTAACTCCCTCATGGTTCCTGTTCCCGAAATTTCTTCCGGAAAATTCAAATTCCATACTTCACCAGCCTTAATCTGATTGTTATACGATTCTAAAAAATTCGCAACAAGGATAGCCTCTCTTTCATAACCGTCCTCTGGATCGATACGTCCTGAGCTCACAGCAAGCGATGGAATGCCGTGCAAAGCTCCGTGTTTCGCAGCCCCTACGGTCCCTGAATAGTGCACATCGTACCCCATATTCACTCCGCGGTTGATGCCAGAAATAACAAAATCGATTTTAGGAAATATCTCTCCATACAAACCAATGTTCACACAATCAGCGGGAAACCCATCTGCAATGTAATGGTGGTCATTGATTTTTTCCACACGCATGGGTTGAAAAACTGTAAGTGCCATCGAAGTGACACTCCGTTCTTTCAGTGGTGCAATCAGGTAGGTGTTGTACTTTTTACCAAGTGTGTGTTCTAATGCTTTGATTCCTGAGGATGAAATACCGTCGTCATTCGTGATCAGAATGTTCAATTAAAAACCACCCGCAATTGATTGTAAAACACTAGAAGCAGTGTATAAATTAAATAAAAACGGAAATAAAATCGAAAGCCCAAGTGCATAAAATGCAAACAGAATGCTATCCCTGCTTTTCAATTCATAGATAAACTTGATCCCGCGTGCGCAGTTCAACCCAAACAATAAGAGAAATAACAAAAGCAGATAAAAACCAGACCCTCTACCTGAAAAGCCCAAAGCTTGCATCAAAATGGCAATTGGTGTAAATAATAAAAAAAGAACTACCGAATGACGAACATATAACAGTAAATAGGTTATTTTAGACATTCTTCCTTTTCTCTGAACATAATAATCTGCCAAAATTCCGAAAAAGAATGGAAAAAATCGAAACATCACCAAGTTTGCAAAAAACCCGAACACCAAAAAAGAAAGTGTGGCTATCGTATAGGGAGACGAAAGAATACTCATCCCCACAGCGAGCGATAGAGCCGCCAAAATAGAAAACAACCAATTCGAAACTGGTGCGATAGCAAAAGGAATCTCTTTTATTTCCTCCGCATAACGCAGAGGATCCAAAAATACAAGTTCCAAAACATCCACTAAATCAAAAAACAAATCTCTCATAATAAAATTTTACCCAAATGAGATGGTAAAATAACAAGTATTTGTGATTGGATGAGATTTTTGATCTTAGATGTTTGGAGCGATGAACCAAAAAACTGAACCCCCATTGACCTCAAAAACCGATCAAAAGAAGAAAGTTCTGTTTCAAAAAGCGGAATGAGCCCTTCATATTGGCATAGTTCCGAAAGTTTTTGGTGTGCTTCCCTTCTACCGCCGATGTCATCGACGAGCTTATTACGAAATGCATCCTCACCCGAATAAATTTTACCTTCGGCTAGTTCTTCAATGGATTTAACGGTGCGGTTTCGACCTTTCGCAACATCCTCAACAAACTTACGATAGGTGTCTTGCAATTGTTTGTTGATCATTTCGTCTTCTTCAAAAGTAGAATCACGAAATGGGGAATGCATATCTTTGTACTTTCCTGCTTTGTAGGTTTTGACTCCCACCCCATACCGTTCCAAAAGACCTTTCACATTTGGGCTAAAGGATATAACTCCAATGGAACCAGTGATGGTACCGTTCTGAGCAAAAATATAATCGGCAGCTGCGGCAATGTAATACCCTCCCGATGCGGCCACGTCCTTCATTGACACCACAATTTTTTTGGTCTTTTTTAAATGTAAAAGTTCGTTGAAGATTTCTTGCGAAGCGGCCACCGTTCCACCAGGAGAATTGATTTCGATTAACACTCCTTTGATGTTGGGGTCTTCATCCAAAGCACGTAGCTCTCGTAAGATGGAATCAGAGCCTGTAGAATCATAACTAGATTCTCCCGAATGGATCTCTCCAACAATGGGGATGACGGCGGCGCCAATCTCACTGGCTTGGAATAACCCGCCCCCAGTACCCGAAGAGAACCTAGCAAGGCTTGCACCTGAACTTAAAATGACAATTCCGAGCACGGTGGCTACGGTCGAGAAAAGGAAGGAGAGAAAAAGAAGGAGTTGGTTTCTTTCCATAAGGACTCCCTCAAAGAAAAGTTGTGCAAAAGGCAGAGTCAACTTTAATAATTCTTTACTTTTTTTCAAAAAAAGTTTATTTTCATTGTACGGCCAGACCGAAAATTAGACTGGTAGTAACAGGATTTATGTCTGCCATCTGCTCGCGACATAAACTGGTTTACCAAGGAAGGTAAGGACATGGATGTTCGTCTCAATCGTCTCCTCAATTCTGCTGAAAAACTAATCCAAGACAAAAAGGATCCTAAGGATGTTTCTTTGTCCAAACAGGATTCCCATGCGGCCAAACCCGATGCAAAAACCGATTTTGTAGTGAGTTTGCCTGTCCAATTCCACAATATACAATCTAGACTGACTGAATTGCAAAAACTCCTTTCGAAAGAACAGGCAAGGCTTGGTGTTTTGGAAGATCCTAAGGCAACGGAAGAAGGTTTGAAAGAAATGCTCTTCGAAAGTGAACCTCTCTTCCCTGAACTTTCGGGCAACCAGTCATCCAAAGAAGAAATATTAACAACAAGCAAAGCCACAATCCAATCCATTGTTTCAGAATTGAAAAAAAAAGAAGTGGAAAGTGAAAACATAGTTTCACTTGGGATGATGTTAAGCCCAGAAGAATTCAAAGGAAAGATTGGTTCCGTCTCTACCCAATCCATGAAACCAATTTCTGAAGTCGTCGTGAAACGACTGCTTGGCGGTTAGTCTGCAGCTAAAACGTTCTCTTTCTACATTCGATTCCATCTCCGTTTTATTTTCTTCCATGGTGGGATCAGGGATATTTTTTACATCTGGGTATCTAATCAAAGAAACTGGCAATCTCTGGATTGTTTTACTCTGTTGGATTTTGGGTGGAATGTTGGCAATGGCTGGCTCCATCACATATGCATACGCAGCGAGGTTACTTCCTTTTGCTGGTGGTGATTACGTCTATTTAAAAGTTGCCTACTCTCCTTCCATTGCTTTTATGAGTGGTTGGTCATCCCTCCTTACCAATTTTTCTGCCTGTGTATCTGTACTTGCTCTCGCATTTGGTAAGTATGTACTAATTTTGTTTCCTTCCATTCCCAATTGGGAATCACCTACATTTTCAGTACTAGGCCTTGATCTTCAGGTAAGCACTGGAACTTTCATTGGTATTCTACCCATTTTATTCTTTAGTGTTTTGAACTTTTATGGAATTAAGTCCGCCGTGAGAGTACAAAACGTATTCGCTGTCCTCAAAATTTTAGGTTTAGTTGCTTTCGTTCTGGCTGGGTTTTTGTTTGGAAAAACAAATTTCCATTATTTATGGGATAGCCCACTTCCCAATTTTTTATCAATGTCATTTTTATCCAAAGTCCTCATTGGGATTGTGCCTGTTTCGTTTTCTTATTTGGGTTGGAATATGATCACCTACATTGCAGAAGAAGTAAAAAACCCAGAAAAAACGATCTTACAATCGGCAGTGACTGCTTGTTTTTTGGTGAGTGGACTTTACCTTTCCATCAACTTGCTCTTTGTTGTTTCCGCCCCACTCGAAACCTTGTCAGGGCAAGACGGGATCGGGGCCATTGCCTTCCAAAGTCTTTTTGGTTCAGGCTTTTCTCTACTCACAACTGGATTCATCGTATGGGTGATTCTTGGTTCGCTATCTGCCATTCTCATCGGTGGGAGCAGAGTTTACTTTGCAATGGCGAGAGATGGAGCCTTTCTACCCTCGTTTTCAAAAGTTCATTCCAAATTCCATAGTCCTTATGTTTCTATCTTTTTCCAAGCAGTTGTAGCCATTTTATTTTTATTTGTAAAAGAAATCGAAACACTGCTCTATATGATCACTTGTTCCATTTTACTTCTTTCTAGCCTAACGGCCGCAACACCATTTCGATTCAAACAACTGGGATACTCAACCGATTATAAAATTCCGCTCTATCCATTGCCAATTATTTTATACATTATCTCAAACATAGCTGTAATGGTTGTTTTGTTCATAGAAAAACCAACCAATGCCATTTGGGGACTTCTCATCACTTTGGCAGCACTGCCAATATACTACTTATTTGGTTTGAATGAAAAAATGAAAGTTAAGGTTTCGGAAAAAATTCCAGAAACAATGAACATTGCGTCCTAAACGATAGCCATAAAAGTTCTACCAAGTTCTCCCATCACTTCATCTTTTGCGAGTACCCAAATCACATCTCCACCCCTGATCTGTGTATTACCAGAAGGGATGAGGTATTGTTCTCCACGGGCAATGAGGAGAATATGTGAATCTCCAGGGAGTTTGATTTCATACAAAGCTTTATCAACAACCAAGGCTTCATAGGGAACAATCAACTCTTGTAAAGTCATTCCAGGAAACTCGATGTTATCAAAATCTGTTGGTTGGAAAATCTGCGGATTTGTTTCTTTGGCAATGCCAAGCCACTTTGCAACTTTTTGGATGAGGGATCCCTGAATGAGAAGCGATACCAAAACCACAAAGAATACAATATGAAATAGTAAATCCCCCCATGCCAAACCTTGGGCAATGGGAAAAGTTGCTAAAATGATGGGAGATGCTCCACGTAAACCCACCCAAGAAATAAATAGTTTTTCTCGGAATGGAAGTTTCACACCCCATAATGAAAGAAAGACAGAAATGGGTCTTGCAACTAAGATGAGTAAAACACCAATCGAAAGGCCAGGCAGCCAAATATTTGTCAGTCGACTTGGAAAAACGAGAAGGCCAAAACACAAAAACATTCCTATTTGCAAAATCCAAACATAACCATTCAAAAACCTTAATATTGATTTTTTGTGAATGAATCGTTTTCGGCCAATAATGATACCTGCGATGTACACTGACAAAAATCCATTACCTTGGAAAACGGTTGATACAGCATAAATGAAAGGAACGGAAGCTATGATAAAAACTAAATAAAGACCGTCATACCCAAGTTTGACGGAATTCATTAGATATAAAATGACCATTCCAAAACTATATCCCATCATCACACCAACAAGAACTTGCATCACAAAAAAACGGGCAAATTGAAAACCATCAAACTTCGTATTGGCAACAATCAAACTCATAAAAATGGTAGTTAAAAGAACACCGACGGCATCGTTTGAGCCAGATTCAAATTCGATGATTTTTTTCAAATGAACGGGAATACTCGAAGAACCAGTTTTAAAAATATTAAAAACAGAAGCGGCATCTGTCGAACTAACGATGGATCCAAGTAAAAAAGATTCCAAATACCCGAGTACTGGAAACAAAAAATGGATGATGACCCCAAGTATGAGTGCTGTGAGAATCGAACCGAGTACAGAAAGCCGAATGCCCACTGCGAGAAAACTTTTTAATGAATCCCACTCACTCTCAAGGCCTCCCAAAAACAAAATATAGATGAGGGCAAAAATCCCAATGGACTGCGCCATCGCGTAATCGCTAAATTCGATTCCCCCAGGGCCGTCCGAACCAGACATCATTCCAAAGACCAAAAAGATCAAAAGAATGGGAAAACCAAACCGGAAGAATAATTTGCTAGAAAGTATGGAAAAAATGATAAGAGCAGAAATGACAAGGGACTGTAAAGTGAAACTATCGACCATAAAACCTGTTCGAAATTAGACGAAACGGACTACCGTTTTGACGCCAAAATTTCAAGGGCTTTGGCACGTAAAATGGGGTGTATTTGGAAATCATCTGGATTGAGTGGGGCAGTGTCCGAAATGGTTTCCTTAGAGTTCGGATTGTTCGGAGCCTTCCATTTGTCCTTTCCTAATAACTCCGAAAGCGCAAAAATCATCCTTTGGAAGATTTCATCCACCTTATCTTGTCTGCCAGCTTTTTTGTAATAACCGAAAGCAAGCATAGGTAGTTTGCGGTCATACATAAAATGGTCTCCCAAACGAATGAGCCCATCTTTGTAGTCGGTTTTGAGGAAAAGTTCCCTAGCTTTGCGAATGTCACCTGCGTTGAAGGCTTGGTTTGCCTCTCGGATCAGTGCCACTCTTACTTTGGAATCCATAATTTAACTATCGAACCAATTTCCTACTTTTACAACAGAAAATTGTCTAAAAGATTGGAAATAAAAGGGGAACACTCATGTTGGAAGTGGGAAAAAAGGCACCGAGTTTTACAGCAGTCAACCAAAACAACGAAAAGGTCAAACTTGCGGATCTAACAGGCAAAAATGGACTGGTTTTGTATTTTTATCCGAGGGATATGACTCCCGGGTGTACGACGGAGGCCTGTGATTTTAGAGACAATTTCAATCGATTGAAGAAACTTGGTTTTAACGTTGTAGGAATTTCCAAAGACAACCCAAAATCTCATACAAAATTTATCGAAAAACAAGAGTTAAACTTTGATTTAATCTCTGACGAAACTGGTGAAATTTGTGAGAAATATGGAATTTGGAGAGAAAAAGTTTTTATGGGAAGAAGGGCACTCGGAATTGTTCGGAGTACATTTTTACTCGACCCAAATCTTAAAATTAAAAAAATCTACGACCCTGTAAAAGTAAAGGGTCATGTTGACGAAATCTTAAAAGACATTCAGGAATTATTTGGCAAATGAAAATAGAAACCTCCGCTTTACAAATCCAAATTGGATCATCCAAACACGCAAACCACTATAAATTGGTTCCCCTCTTCCAAGAAGAAGTAAAAGAAACTTTAGGAAAACGATTTGGTTCACAAATCGAAGCCAAAGTATTCGCGGGAGATGTTGGCCAAGAATTCAAAGATGAATCCGAAAAGATCATCTACCTCGGACTCGGTGAAAAAGAAAAACTACAATTCCGCAAATTCATTTCTTTATTTTTTAAATTTGGAGAAAGAATTTTAAAATGGGATGGTATGGGTCTTGAAATCCAAATTTCAAAATCGATTTCCAAAAAGTTTTCAACAGATAAAATTGCCTACCAAATCGCCAATGCTTTGTTCATTGGAAACTACCCAGTTTCAGTTTTACAAACCAAAAAAAAGGACAAAAAAGAGCTCGGATCAGTTTTTATCCATTTTGCCGATAAATCAGTAGAAGAAATCGCAAACCATGGATTATCCAAAGCTAAAATTGTCGCAAAACATGTAAATGGTGCTCGTCATATTGCCCATCTTCCTGCAAATTATTTTACACCAGACGATTTTGTATCCCGTGCAAAAGAAATTGCCAAAGAACAAAAACTAACAGTCAAAGTTTGGGACGAACCACAACTCAAAAAAGAAGGCCTCGGTGGCATTCTTGCCGTAGCAAAAGGTTCTGAACTCAAAGGAAAAATGGTGGTTTTGGAATACAAACCGGCCAAAGCCAAAAAGAAATTTGCCATCGTTGGAAAAGGTCTCACTTTTGATACAGGCGGAATTTCTTTGAAACCACCTGGCGAAATGCACGAAATGAAATACGATATGTGCGGGGCTGCTGCCACCATACATGCAATTGGCGCCATAGCTGCCCTAAAACTCCCCATCCATGTTGTGGCCGCCATTGGTGTGGCCGAGAATATGCCAGACGGAAAAGCAATCAAACCAGGTGATGTGTACACAGCGTACAACGGTACAACGGTCGAAGTACAAAACACAGATGCTGAGGGTCGTTTGGTTTTAGGCGATGTATTGTCCTATATTTCCAAAAACTACAAACCAGATTATATGGTAGATCTTGCTACCCTCACAGGAGCTGTTATCATGGCACTTGGTCACGAAGCAGCGGCCATTCTGACCAACTCATCACCGTTACGTGATGCACTGAACAAAGCTTCGAACGAGTCTGACGACCGTGTTTGGGAACTGCCCCTTTGGGAAGAATACGGCGAAGACTTAAAGTCAGACATTGCCGATTTAAAAAACATCACTGGAGGAGGAAAAGGTGCAGGTACAATATCGGCAGCAATTTTTCTTTCCAAGTTTGTTACCGAAGGAATCGAATGGGCTCACATTGACATTGCAGGTGCCGCTTGGAGGAAAAAATCTTCAGGCACACAAACAAATGGCCCAACTGGTTACGGTGTACGATTGCTTGTGGATTTGGCCAAGGAATTGGCTGGAAAATAGATTCTTATTTAGGTTAGCAAAAATTTCGAAATCAAATAGAAAAACGATTTCAAAAATTAGTTAAAATTGAAAGTCAAATCCAAAACAAACGAAAAAACAAATTCAAACCTAACACCATGTATTTAGAATACGAAAATTTGGTGTTGGGTTTGGATACAATCTCACTTTCCTGAATTACATTCCAATTCACTTATCATTTCGCCATTTTTCTAATCACAATTTGATTTACATTGTACATAAGCACAATGGTGATCACGATGGCTGTAGCCACAACATAACCCAAAATATCATAACGTTCTAAATATCCACTTTCTGTTTGTACTACGATGAAGCCTGCGGCAGAGGCGGCAATCCCACCTGACAACTGTTGGATAGACGAACTAATTGCCATAAAGGCGCCTCGGTCGTGTAATTCTGGTACAGCAGAAGTCATTGCGTTGGCTGAAATCATCCTTGCTGCAATGAATACAAACAGTATCGAATTGAGCAAAATCACAATGGGTAGCGGTGTAATTTGTAGTCTGGTAAAGTAAAGAATGGTGATGGCCGCAAAACCAGATGCAATCACAAACATATTGTATTTTCCGATTGAATCACTCAACCTGCCCATAATTGGACCACCGATTATGGACACCATCCCCGTTACCATATATACAGTGGGTAGGTCTTCCAAATGAACACCAAGATTATGAACAGAAAAAGCCGAACCAAATGGCATCAACATAAATCCACCTGTTGCGAGTAAGGTGGTTACGATGAATGCAGGAAAATACCTTGGTTGCGAAATTGTTTTTAACAAATGTAAAAATGCTTGTTTTTCCATTTTGTCATCCAAATGGGCATTGAGGGGTTTCAAAAAAAAGTAAATTAAAAACCCGACAACTCCGCTAAAGGCCGCAATCATCAAAAATGGTGATTGCCAACCCCAAAGATTGGAAATATAAATTCCAATTGGCAAACCAAGCACCTGACTTGCAGCGAACGCTGTCATGATAAAACCCATCACCCTCCCCCTCACTTGCAGAGGGAATAAATCGGCAACAATGGCAAAGGAAATGGAAGATAGAACCCCCGCAAAAAGCCCAGTGAAAATTCGAACAGAAAGTAAAAACAAATAACTATTTCCGATACCACAAAGGAATGTTCCAATCACAAAACCAATGTAAAAGAATAATAACATTTTTTTGCGGTCAAACCTGTCTGCAAAACCTGCAGCGAGAACGCCAGAAACCCCTGCGCTAAACGCATAAGCGGAAACAACAAATCCAAATTCTTTTGTTGTGATAGTTAGTTCTTTCATAACAAGAACACCCAATGGGGATAAAATCATAAAATCGAGCACAACCGTAAATTGTAAAAATGCAAGCAGACCAACTACAAATACATGATACTTTGAAAATTTAAAATCCATCTGACTTCCTTATTTGCTACGATAAAAAATACACTCTCATTCTACAACTGAAAGTGCATTAAAACCCTAACGATTGTTTAATTTTTGAAATCTGCTGGTGATCTGGTTGAACCAAACTGAGTTTCTTGAATATTTTGTTTGCCCGATCCAAATTTCCATCCAAACGATAACACTCAATCAAATTAATTAAATTACGAACATGTTTTGGATCCCTTGCTCGTAACCTTTCCCCAAAATCGATTGCCTTTCGCATTTCTTTAGTTTTACGATACGCATAACTGAGTTGTAAAAGAATTTCATTGTCTGTGATACAATATGGAAAAATTTCTTCGAGGCTTTCCAGAGCAGAATCAAACTTTTTTAAGAGTAAGGCAATTTTCGATTTTTCTCTGAGTAAACCCATTTTGACGTCCTCTTCCAAATTTTCGCTAGTTAACATTTGTTCAATGCGAAGAAGTGTTTCTTCTGCATTGCCAGAATTCAAAACCGATACCAATTCCGACTGGATAAAGGAACTAGATTCCAAATTTCCAGTTTGCACTTCACTGAAGCGTTTGTACGAACCAAGCCATTCCAAACGAATGAGGGTCAAATCATCAGACAAAGCTCCTAAATTTTCTAAGTTTTGGACGAGGGGTAATAATTCACCTTTTGATTCCTTCACTAAACTTAAAAATTTAGTTTCATCTTCATTGATGATACGATTACCATATGCATCTTCACTCAAAATCAAATCGTCCCTTCCATCTGAACCTATGTATAAAACATCATCTTTTTCAAGAGGGAAAACGCGTATCCTAACCTCACCTTCCATTCCTTTGGTTCCAATTTTGCGAAGTTCCAACTCGTCTTCGATAAAAGAAGCGATTCCATCTCTGTACAAAACTGTCCAAGGGTGTTCGGCATTGATATAATACAAAATTCCAGAATCTTCCTCGACAAGTCCAAGTACAACGGAAACGAGCATAGACCCATCAAACGATTCAAAAATGGTTTGTAATTCGTAAAAACATTCCTTTAACCAGCGTTCGGGGGATTTTCTCTGGCTTTCTGGAATGAGTTGTGTTCTTTTGATAAACGATAAAAACACCACACCAAGAACAAGGGCTCCGCCAGCACCTTGGATGGATTTACCCATTGCATCACCATTGACAAAAACCAAATACCGTTTGCCATTCAAATCAATTTGGTCGGTGATGATGATATCACCACCTATTTCACGTTTGCGGCCTCGAAATTCAAATTCCTTTTTTTGTTTGGTATAAGATTCAATTTTTACAGTTTCTGATCTTACTTGGGATTCACTCAACGGCTCCAAAAGTAAAGATGTTAAAAAATAATCCCCATCTTGTTGTACTTTTAATTCTTGCACTTTGGTGAGAGTTTTTTGCAACTCAGTGGTGCGTTCTTCTACCTTACGCTCCAAATTGGCATTGAGTTCTTCCACTTGTTTGTGAACACGCAAAAACCGATTGGCCAAAACCACTGCAATTCCAAGCACGAAAAACAAAAAACCAAACCGTAATAAGTTGAGATTCTGGATGGGTAAAATTCCAGAAGCACCCAAAATATCCCAAGTACCAGTAAAAATTAAGAATACGATTCCGAGTAACAACCTCCGTGCATCTTTATTATTTCGCATCACTGCAGTTACTGTTAGATAAATTAGAACCACCCCAGCGACCAAAACTGATAATTGCCAAATGCGCAAAACCGAAACTGAAATGGAACGATTGACAAAAAAATGAATAAAACCGAGTGAAATTGCAAAATAAAAATAAACTTTAGAAAACAAACTAGCTTTGTTTCGAAAGAACACATCCATAAAAAGTAATAACCAAACGGGAGTTAAAAACACGGTAAAGTATTCAAGTTTGGTTTGTGTGAAAGGATCCAGTCCCAATTGGTAGACTAGTTGAGAACGAAAGATCATATATGTGGCAAGAAATACCGAAAACAAAGCAAAGTATAAATTGTACTTTTCCTTTTTACGTTTCCAATAAAACAAACCATGATAAATTCCAACAAAATAATACAAAAAAAGCAACATATAGGTTACATATTCTTGCTCAATGCGGATATGGTTTGAATACTTATCAATATTAGCTGGTCTGTCGTTAAATATTTTGTATAAATTCAATTCTTCGCCTGGTTCGGCGGCAATGAGAACCCGGAGGTCGTTAGTTCCCAAATTAATATTTTTTTTCGACAACCGAACAAGGACATGGCGCCTATAACCACTCCGTTTGATATGTTCCCCTTCAATTTCACCATTTGCGGATATAAGTTTTCCGTTCCAATAGATTTCATAAACATTAGAAATATTGGGGATGTGCAGACTGATCGCATCATCATCTGTTTCATCAAAATCGGACTGCGATACCAAAATGGTTTTTTGAACCGTGATTTTTTTTAACTCACCAGTACCAAACTCAAGTTTTGAAACCACATCGGAGAGAGGTAACGATTCCAATCGCATCCATCTAGAGCCAATGGGTGATTCGCTTTTGTAAAAACCTTTGGTTACATTCCAATTTTTAGTGATGTCTATGGGAAGTGCAAAGATAGAACCCCACCCCACCAAACAAAAGAAAACGAATATACATTGGAAAAAAAATTTCATACAGCTATGGTTTCGAATTCCATTTTTACGCCGAAGGTTTCCTCGAATAGGTCCTTTTTTTCTGCAACCGACCAAATTTCCAAATTGGGGTCATAACCAAGTTTGTGGTACAAACGACAAACCACCTTTCCTCCGGCGTAAATGGCATCCAATCGGGTGATGATGGATTTTTCGGATCTGTCCAAACCATCACCAATCCGTAGTAGAGACGCTAATTTTTTGACAAGGGTCTGGTCTTCGGGGCGCAAAACTTTAAACTCTTCGTGTTTGCCTTTGGGTCCACCCTTTCTGTGGTAACGGGCAGTGAGGGCAATGATTTCGATTTCTGCATTGGAAAATCCCACCATTGCCTCTGAGTTTTTAATGATATAATAACTGTGTTTGTGGTAGGAGTGGTGTGAAATACAAAGCCCAACCTGGTGGAGGTGGCAGGCAGTTTCCAAATAATCTCTTTCTAGGTTTCCCAAATTATGCAAGTCCTTCAAATCATCAAATAATTGTAAGGTGAGAGCATTAACTTGTTCTCCATGTTTTTTGCCAGCTGGGTATAAATTGGCAACAGTTCGAATTGCCTTTTCCCGGATATTATCAAGTTTCGGAATATCAATTTCGGCGTGGCGGAACCAAGAATCGATTGTGTCGTAAACGATCCCATCCCGGAGAGCAAATTCAGAAACCAAAAAACTCGGTAGTTTTAAATTTTGGATGACCTCGTCCAAAACCAAAATTCCGCCCACAATGATGTCGCCCCGTTTCGCATCCAACCCAGGGATTTTTAGACGTTTTTTTAAGCTATCCGCATCTAACACCTGTTTACGAACTTCTTTAAATTGATCTGTGGTGATTTCTGTACCGTTCAATCTGTCCTTTTTTTCTTGTTTTTTCTCCAAAACCATGGAAGCAACCGAGGTGATTGTGCCAGAACTCCCCACAAGGGTGAATGGTTTCCAAACTTCCATTTGGGGTAAAAACGAAGACAATACAGATTCGATATGCATCCTGCATTTTTGCAAATCGGTGAGTGAGATGGGATCTTTTTTAAGGTATTTCTCTGTAAGCCTTATGGCACCCAGTTTTAGACTAGTGGAAAAAAGGATCTCTCCCTTTTCTCCCACAAGGAGTTCCGTACTCCCTCCCCCAATATCAATGAGAAGGATTCTTTTGTCAAAGACGGGTAGACCTTGCAGTATACCCAAATAGATGAGCCTAGCCTCTTCATTGCCTGAAACCACTTGGATTTGGATGCCCGCTTCCTTCTCTGCCCGGTCCAAAAACTCTTGGCGGTTATCGGCTTCCCTAAGGGCACTTGTGGCAACGGCTCTGATTTCAGCGTTATAAGAAGTTGCGAGTGTTTTGAATCGTTTCAAACAGGCAATGCCCCTGTCCATGGCTTCGGTTTGGATGACCGCATAATCTCCGCTACCGCTTCCCAAACGAACGGACTCCTTTTCTTTATTGAGATATTCAAAGGTTCCGTCCGGTCGTAGTCGTACAATGACGATATGAAAGGAGTTTGTTCCCAAATCGATGGCCGCAAGGATCTTTTCGCGGGTGAGAGACCCACTTCGTTTTTTCAAAAGTTGTGTGAATGGTAGCATTTTCTAAGTACCAAGAGTAAGGAAAATTTTTACGGTTGAAAGCAAAAACCAGCCGAAAATTATGGGGAACGGGTAGAATTGTTTCGTTTCTTTAGGTTTTCTTAAAAACCATACCAATTTCCCGTTTCGTATACTTTCACCAGGACCTTATATGATATTTGATAACCTCTACGGACTCTTCTCAAACGACATGGGAATCGATCTCGGAACCGCAAACACCCTAGTACATGTAAAGGGACAGGGCATTGTCCTTTCCGAACCTTCTGTCGTGGCAGTGCAAGCTTCCACTGGTCGAGTCCTTGCTGTGGGCCAAGAAGCAAAACGAATGCTCGGAAGGACTCCTGGTGACATTGTGGCCATCCGCCCAATGAAAGACGGGGTCATCGCCGACTTCGAGACCGTAGAAAAGATGATCCGTTACTTCATCGCCAAAGTCCACAACCGCACTACCTTTGTAAAACCGCGCATCGTCATCGGAGTTCCTTCGGGAATCACCGAAGTAGAACGCCGCGCCGTTCGGGAATCGGCCGAACAAGCGGGTGCCCGTGAAATTTTCCTCATTGAAGAAGCACTTGCTGCCGCCATTGGAGCCAACATCCCCATCCACGAACCCGCAGGAAACATGATTGTGGACATCGGGGGAGGAACCACAGAAATTGCTGTGATTTCTCTCGGTGGTATGGTGATCGCCGAGTCCATCCGCACTGGTGGGGACGAATTCGATGAAGCCATTGTCAAATACCTCCGTAACCAATACAACCTAGTGGTGGGCGAGAGAACTGCCGAAGACATCAAACTCACCATCGGCAACGCCTTCGCAGACAAACGCGTGGACACCATGGAAGTGAAAGGCAGGGATGCCATCTCTGGTCTCCCACGCACCCTCGAACTCGATTCCAACGAAATCCGCAAAGCCCTCAAAGAACCAACAGACGAGATCCTCGACGGAATCAAGTCCGTTCTCGAACGCACGCCACCAGAACTTGCCGCCGACATCGTAGAACGTGGGATCGTCCTCACTGGTGGTGGATGCCTCCTTCGTGGTCTCGAACACTACCTCACAAAAGAAACGGGAGTTCCCGTATTCCGGGCGGAAAACCCACTCACTTGTGTTGTGCTCGGAACGGGTCGATACTTGGATGAGTTGAAATACATCAAACCAGGGATTCGGTAAACACAAGTTACATCGTAAGCTGAAAAAAAGGGAACTTCGGTTCCCTTTTTTTTGGGCGCACAGTTCCAGCTCTACGCTGCAATCTTTCGCTAACGCCAAGCGCACTGATTCGCCAGCCCTCACTCGGGAGTCAAATTATAAGGCATTATGGCAAAATCATTATAGACAATTTATTGCTGGTTACACAGAAAAATACGAATTCAAATTTGGTAAAATTCAAGATTGGAAATTGGCAAGGCAAATAAACACTACAAACCCGGAATACTCAGCACCCTTCACCTAGCAGGTAATCATCTTAATTTCAATCCTCATGTTCATGCGATTGCAACCAGAGATATTGTTCATTCGAGCTCAGGTGAAATCAAACAAATACTTTTTATGCCTTATAAAACCATGCGCTTCGACTGGCAAAGGACAGTTTGTAAATACTTACTTAAGAAAAAAATTCTAAGTAAGGGAGAATATACTTTTCATGAAAAGTTATCCGTGAGGCTTCCATGTATACTTTGAAAAAAGCAACATAGTAGAAAGCGATTCTATTTATCGTCTCGCGCAATACATTGCCTTCGGACTATTTCATAAAGTGAAATTGGGGACTGGATATTTTCAAAAGGGGAAGGACTTTCCTAAGTGGTAAAGAATTTAATTTAATAAAAAAATGACACACAACGAACAAATATTAGCTTATCTGGCAAAATTTAAATTACTTATTGGTTAAGCAACATTTATTTTAATAGAGTTACATAAAATGCGTATATCTTAATACTAGTGTATAATGGGTAATCATATCACTTCAATAGTGTTTTTTGCATCAAAAAAAATTATAAAAAAGTTTCGTATTTTAGAACCTAAAAATTAAACAAACTATTAAAATGGAAAACAAGGAACAAATTGTTACAAAAATACTACAACAAGTTTTTGCCTATCATTTATCTTTAGATGAAGACCAATTGATGTTAATGGATTTTGCAGATTCTGAAGATTTTGATGGAGATAACCTATATGCAGTTTGGGAAGAAATAAATGAAACTTTTAATGTACCGAACGATAAGTTTGAAAATAGTGAGAATATGGCAGATTTGATCCAAGCAGTAACAAAATACTGGGATCAAAAAACATTATCAGGTGTAGATAAAAATCTTAAATGGGTTTCAATGAGTGAAATTAGTATGCCATTTTGGGATGAAGAAAATCCAAATTGGGAGCCAAATAAATAAATTTACGGTATACTGAATCGTTGTTGTTTCATTAGCAATTACAACAGATTGGTAAATCTAGCGGAAGGGTTCTCCAGGTTCTAAAATAGATGAGCAAATTAATAAAGCAGCAACTCCATCTGTAACTCTGTAACCGCCCAATTAACCTTTCAGAGGCATCATGTTCGCGTTACTTTGCTATTTGGGCGGGGTCGTGTCTTTTTTCCTGCGACTCCCCTGACTATGGCAGTTTTAGGCTCCACATTTTGGGTCGGAATTATAGCTTAGTTTTCCCTGAATTCATATCCCAAACTGATAGATTTCGATTGATTTTTTGTTTTGGGAACTGATACACTCCGTAAATATATTTATGGCAGCAAGTGAAATCCAAATACAATTGATACAAGAATCGGTGGCCATCCTTGTCAAAAAACTCCAACTGACTACCGAAGAGGCAATAGGCGTTATCTCAAAGGCCATCAAACAGGAATTGAATTCAAGAAAAGTTACATTAGAACTTTTAGAAATCAGCGCTTTGTCAGAACGGACTTCCTTTGTGCGTTCCGTTGTAAAACATGTCCAAGACCAAATCCAAAGAAATCCCAATTGGAAGGTTAATTTTTCGGATCGTTATATTGAAAATTTTTATCAATCCTTACATAGAATCGTAAGTGCAAAAGAGGAAGAGTAAAAAATTTTTCCTAAAGGATAGAAACAATATGCAAAGAATTGAATTTTTAAGTCGGATTTCTCTCACTGCTATTTTGGTCTCGTGTTTTCACAAGAATTTAATCGCAAAAAAGACAAAAGTTAATTCGAATCGAGAAGATTTACATTTTGAAATCCCTTACTATCCAATCGAACGAACATCCGAAATCCTTTCCTCTATCCTAGCAAAAGTTTATACTGGAGACATTGAATTAAATTTATTTTTGGACTCCTTTGCAAAAGAGCTCGAACTACGTTTTCCTTTAAAACATAAAAACAAAATCACATCATACCAAGAATTGTATTCGTTTTCCGTAAAAATGGAGATTTTATGTGAGCTCACCATCATGCTCATTGGTATTTGGCAAAATCTATGCATCCAAATCGGATTGGATGGTTATAAAATAGGAGATTTCAAAACTGATTCTGAAACTATAAAAACTACGATGATTGGATTTGGAAAAAAAATTCAAAATCGAAAAATCCCAATTTTTTTTGGGCTCAGAGCCAAAGAAAAATGGTGGAACCTCTTGGAAGTTTCACTTCGTTTACCTTGGTTTGGTGGAATTAAAACAGAAAAATTTATATCGAATCAGATTAATTTGGATCAAATTTTTAGTTTGAATCCTAAGAAGTTTCAGGAATCAACTCAATCTGAATTCACTCTCGATTCTACTGAATTTTTTCATTATACGAAAGATTTACAATATAATATCGACGGTATGCGTGCTAGGTGGCACCAATATGCAGTAAGATTTTACTATATGGCCTTTGCACAAAAAAAGTTCAAGCAGTTTCAATCCAAACCAAAGGCTTACCAAAATCTGATTCGCTCTTATAGTTTTGAATCAGGACTGGAGACAATTCAAAATCGAGCCTATCATATGCAGAGTGGTGTTTATCATAATATCGATCGACAATCACAACAGATGGTTGTCTCGTCAATTGTAATGATGATGAAAGATCTGGGAAAAATTACTGGGAGCGAAAAAGATTTGTTTCGGAATCTAAAATTGGAAAACTCATATGGTGGGATCATTTCTGTTTCCACAGGAATGTCGGCCAAATATACGTTTAAAAACTTACAAGAAGGAATCCTTTTCCTAAAAGAAGAACGAAAGAAATTATTTATGCAGGAAACTTTATGAAAATCAGCTACCATCCACATCTCATATTTGGTTCAATAAGGGAATCGTTAATAGGAAAACAAATCGTTAAAGTCCGCTTTGCAATCAGTAATTACTTTGGAGTTAGAAGTTCTGATAATACAAAAAAAATAGAAATGAATGTACTAACAAGTATTCGTAGTGGTGGACTTTTACAAACAAAACTAAACAAAGAAACGTATCAGTCGATTGATTCAAGGTTAAAATTTATCTCATTGACATCCACAGCTTTGGAACGCCTACACCAAATTCAACCAAGGGAATCTACATTCCAAAAACAAAAATTTTTAATCCACCAAACGAATGTTTATTTAGACACTCTACTCGCAATATCGGAACATTTATTGAAGTTGTCTACTATGGAAAATGGGAACCGAGAAAAAGAAAGGGAAAAACAAAAAGAAGTGGAAGAGTTGGTTAATGAAGTGGATCGAATTGCATCCACTGCCGAATTCAATCAGATGACTTTATTTTTGGGAGATTTTGCTAAATCTTCAAGAACGGCATCAATGTGGTTTATGAAGGAAAGTGGTGAAAAGTTTCAAATTTTTATAGCCACAATGACATCAAAATCACTGGGACTCACTGATTTTAAAAATGAAACTCTCTCTTTGTCCAATCCGATTGAGTTCCAAATGAAAGTGAAAGTAGCCATTGAACGGATCAGAAAAGAACGAAAAGAAATGGTTACTGTTCTCAAATGATTTATTTATAATGCAAAAATTATTTAAATAGAGACATGAAAGATTTGAATTCTACAAAGTAAAATTTCAGAAATCCAAAAGATAAGGTATTACTATTCGATGGATCTTTAAAACTTATTCAAATACCCCGATCTTGTGATTGCTGGACAGTACGTACCATTTGATTTGGGATCAATGATGGCAACTTCTGCGTTTGAATAGGGTAATGCATATATTTTCCCGTTTGGAGCGAGGACTCCGCCATTCCATTTCCCTGCCAATGTAGTTAGGCCAGTAATGGAGGTAATGTCCGCTTCGTTCGTATCAGGATTGATGATTAATACGCTATCGCTAGCAAATGGGATTCCGTAGATTTTTCCATCGGTGCTGTTTTGTTCTGCGAATAAAACAGCCGTTCGCCTGAGTTGTACATAAAACTAGAAAAAAATTGCTGTTCTCATTCGAGCTCCTTTTTTTGAATTACATGATTTATTTGTTGCGTGATTTTTATTTCTATGCAATTGTATAGAAACTATAAAGGAATATAAATTTGGCTCGACCAAAGTCTTATAACCGTGACGATGCATTGATACGCGCTTGTGAAGTATTCTGGTCTAGGGGCTACTCTGGTTCGGGCGTGCGTTGTATTGAAGAAAAAACAGGACTTAATCAATTTGCAATTCAGACTGAGTTTGGCGGAAAGGAAGGTTTATACCTTGAAGTTATAAAGCTTTATGCAAATGCCGCTTTTGCAAGTGCATTGCAGCCTATAAAAACGGGCGGGATAGCTTCAATTTCAACTTTTTTTACAGGATTGGTTGCAGACAAATCGCCCACATCAAGTGAGTGGGGATGCCTGATTGTAAATGCTGGAATTGAAAACGCTATCATCGGTAACTCTAAAGTTGAAGCCGAGTGTCGTGCTTATTGGCGCACTTTGCAAAAGTGTTTTACTTCAGCCCTAGAACTTTCTTTAAAAAACAAAGAAATCAACCCAAGTATGAGTTTAAAAGAATATTCTAAGGCTTTGGTTATTGCTGTCATGGGAATCCACACAATGAACCGCGCCGAAAGGTCAAATAAAGCCGGTGCTTCTATGGTTAAAATGGTAAAACAACAAATTCAAAACTGGAGCCTCGTGAATGAGTAAATTTTTGTCTGAGTTTGTTGCCTTAGATGGCTTCGACGGCATTTATATTGCGTCTAGGGACCAACTTCGTTGTACGGCAATTCGTCTGAGCACGGGTGGGGTGTGCCTGTTCAGTCCAGTGGAAGGACTTGGTGATGAAGCCCTTGCAAGTTTAACTGACTTAGGAAAAGTAGAGATATTGATAGCACCTAATCACTATCATAATAAAGGCTTGAAAGAGTATGCGAAAGCCTTTCCTAAAGCCTTAATTTGCGCATCTGAATCAGCTGGTATAAGACTTAAAAATGTGACTGGTCTTCAATTTAAAGACATAGATAAGCTTCGTTCCCGACTTTTGAGTAATATGAAATTATTGCAACCTGCGGGATTGAAAACGGGAGAAGTTTGGATTTCTATTCGCGGTATTAAATCCCATTCGTGGTTGGTTGTCGACTCGTTCTGTGGATCAATTGAAAATAGCAAAACAAAAATCGCTAAACCAGATATTCTTAAAACTTTTCCAAAATTCGGAGTTGCAGATCGCGTGGTCTATCTTGAATGGTTGAAGCGCCAGATTGAGAAAGATAGTCCGACGACAATCATTCCATGTCATGGGGGAGTCATCAACAGTCAAAAACTTACGTCTACAATTTGGCGGCTAGTGAATGCCAAATTATAATAGTGACGAATTTTCTAAAACTCACAAACTTCGATCTGCCTTCCTTTCGGCTAATGCTTGTAAGTGACCCAATAAACAAAATCAGAGTAGAGTCGACCCAAGTTGATTTCATGCTAACTTTGATATGGCGGTTATCCTCAGGCAATAATTCAATCCATACATTTTGATCGGAAATTGGAAAGTTAACCGACAACCGCGATGGAACTGTCCAATTCGTAGGCAATGCTGGAACCTTTGGTGGACAAACGCATACGGAGAAAACACTTACGTTTGCAAAATGTTCCATTGGGCAAATATGGCTCCCTGAAAATAATTCCTGTTCTCCTGAAGTTCCCATTCAAGTATTTTACTGCTTTAGTTGTAATGATATAGATACGACTTTATTGAATAATTCATTAAGTGCGCGTATGCATACTTCAATTAACTGAAGTTAGTTTCAATATCCAATTGGCGCGTAACACCAAAAAATGAATTAAAACTGACGATTGCCTGTTCAGAAAATCCAACGGATATACCTGTAGACAATGATTCGGCAGGCTGCGGAAGAATAAAACGTTACTTTCTCAATACAACTATATTCCCTTTGGCAGGGTCTGGCGTCATCGGTATGTACTGGACGGCCAATTCACAAAACACTGGGGTAGCATGGTATGTTGATTATTCGAGGGGTAGCACTACGGGATAATGATGATTGCGGAATTTCAAAATACAAACTAACTCTAATTATACAAAATTATATCCTTCATTTTGTATACAATTATACTGAATCAGTATACACCCTCAGTTTAAAAGTAAATTGAATTCTTCTGCATTGAATGTTTACAATTAATTTATGACAAACATAAGAAAAATCAATTTAGGCAAACAAGGACTAGTTGTTCCCATAGAAGGACTAGGATGTATGGGAATGTCTACAATGGCAGAAATGAATATTTATGGTGTTGCGGACGAAAAAGAATCCATCGCGACAATACACCGCGCTTTTGAATTAGGAGTTAACTTTTTAGATACAGCGGATCTATATGGTCCTTTGAAAAACGAGAGACTGATTGCAAAAGCGATCAAGGGCAATCGCAATGAATACATTCTTGCAACCAAGTTTGGTTTTGAAGTAGATGATAATGAACAACTCACCTGGCAAATCAACGGAAAACCTGAGTATGTAAAAAAAGCTCTGGAACGTTCCTTAAAAAATTTAAATACAGATCATGTTGATTTATATTACCTCCATAGACTCGATCCCAACACTCCGATCGAAGATACGGTCGGGGTCATGTCGGAACTTGTCAAAGAAGGAAAGGTGCGTTATATTGGCCTTTCGGAAGTTTCTTCAGCCACGATCAGACGTGCCCATAACATTCATCAATTAACAGCTGTTCAAACGGAATATTCTATATTTGAAAGGGAAGTTGAAAGTTCTGGGACTTTAGCGGCTATGCAGGAGCTGGGAATCGGGCTTGTTGCCTATTCTCCTCTTAGTAGAGGATTTTTAACGGGAGAAATCAAAACCCCTGAAGATTTTGATGCAAACGATTTTAGAAGAAATATCCCACGTTACCAAGGAGAACAGTTTTATAAAAATTTAGAATTGGTAAATCAAATCAAAAAATTAGCCACAAAGAAAGGGATCACGCCTTCCCAACTGGCAATTGCTTGGGTACTTGCAAAAGATGCAGTTGCCATTCCTGGAACGAAACGAGTCAAATATGTAGAGGAAAACATTGCGGCTGCCAATATGGTTTTAACCAAAGAAGAACTCGACCAACTCGAATCGATCATTCCTCTCGGTACAACTACTGGAGATCGTTATGATGCGGCTTCCATGACTATCTTAGATCGTTAAAAAGAACTCGTGGGAGTATCAAACTCATTTTTTATTTTTACTCCCGCTTCCAATTACAGGAAAAGGTTATGAAAACAAAAGGACTCATTACATTTGATTCCATTGGTGCTTATCTTAAAGCCTTGGATTTACCAAAACCGCAACATCCACTTGTATCCATTATAAAATTTAAGGGTTCAAAAATGAGTCCCTATTTTTTGGAACATAAATTCGTTTATGACTTTTATATGGTTTCCATTAAAAAAAATATCAAAGGTACCATACGGTATGGGAGGCAAAATTATGATTTTAGTGAAGGAATCATGAGTTTGAGTGCCCCCAAACAAGTGTTTTCCTTTGACGAGTCAACAGATGTTTCCGAACTATCAGGATGGGGTTTGATTTTTCATGCCAATTTTATTCGCCATTCCCATCTAGCAAAACATATCAAAAAGTATGGTTTTTTCTCCTATGAGACTCACGAAGCGCTGCACTTATCCGACAAAGAAGAAGCAGTAATCGAAACAATCATGAAAAATTTGGAAGAGGAATATCTCACACCGATTGATACATTCAGTCAAGATGTAATGATCTCTCATATAGAAGTTCTTCTCAATTATGCCAATCGATTTTATAACAGACAGTTCATCACCAGAAAACATACGAGTGACGATCTTTTGATTCGATTGGAAAGTTTGTTAAATGAGTATTTTGAGAGTAATCAGGTGCAAAAACTTGGATTACCAACAGTGAAATATCTTTCTTTTCAATTGAATGTCTCACCCAACTATTTGAGTGATCTATTGAGAACAAGCACAGGCCAAAATACCCAACAGCACATTCACACTTGGGTCATAGAAAGGGCAAAAGAAAAATTAGCCACAACTTCACTTTCTGTGAATGAAATCGCAATTCAGTTGGGTTTTGAATACCCACAGTATTTCAGTAGACTTTTCAAAACCAAAACAACGCTCACTCCGAAAGAATTCAGGAATTCATTCAATTGAAAAGAGGAGGATCTGAATTTATTTGTTTGGATTCGTTCTTTAGGTCTAGTTTCGTTTCCAAGGTTAGGCTCGGATCGCCCAGACCTTTCCCAAAAAAGAGCTCCGAAATATATACCAGAACGACGGAATCCTTTCTATCCGTTATACTCTCTTCATGGAGAAAATTCGATCCTTCCGATCTTCGTGCTATCCGTGGGGGATTCATTTGTTACTTCTATTCTATTTATCGTCTGGAATATTTTGCCAGCCATTGCATTTCAACAATCCAGGTGATTTCGAAAGCAAAGGGTTTTATGAAACCCAAATTTTAAGCTGTTTGCTAAAAAGTAATTTCTGTTTTTCCGATATGCCTGGAACGAAAAACACACCTAACTTAATTTATACTGGTAGTCCTTATATTTTGACTCAAAATCTTCCGATTTCGCCAATCATACCTACAGTCACAGGAATTATCGAAACTTGTTCCTCCGATACAGAATTACCTTCGGGACTCATTCTCGATACAACCACTTGTGCAATTAGTGGAACACCAGATACTTTACAGCCTGCAACTTCTTATACAATCACAGCAAACAGTTCCATTGGGAGAGCGGAAACAACGATCATCATTTCCATAAGTACTGCTCATACGATTGGTGGTACTGTCACCGGACTTCTAGCAGGAACCAGTATCATCATCCGAAATAATGGGACAGATGACAATACAATCAGTACCAATGGTGCTTATTCTTTTTCCCTACCGATATCCAACGGAGCCAATTATAATGTCACAATACAATCACAGCCAACAAACACACGTTGTATTGTGCAAAATGGATCGGGCACTGTGAATGGAAATGTAACGAATATTATTGTTACATGCCCTGTGGCAATTAAAAATGGTCTTTCCTGGATGCGATGTATCCATGGACAATTATGGAACGCAGCAACTGGAGATTGTACAGGTACCGGATCTCCATCAAGTTATGGTGCAACAGGAGTGCAATATTGTAATAGTTTAAATAATTCCTGCAATGATGCAAGCCCCCTTGGAGAGGGCTCTACTGTTTACGGTCACTTAAATGGAGCTGGAACTTCCAGTGCTTGGAACGCTTGCCATTCATTGAACACTGCGAATTCGGGGGCTGGAACCTACGGCATCACATCGTGGCGCATTCCTCGCAAATCCGAACTTATGGGTTTAGTTTATTGTTCCAATGGTACGCCAACTCCACTTGCCGACAATGTAAATTGTGGTGCCGGTTACTCTTCTCCCACAATTGATACTGCGATGTTTCCAAACATAGTCGTTGGTGTCTATTGGTCGTCGTCTACATTTGTTGGAGATCAAGCCAATGCATGGATCGTTAGCTTCAATAACGGTTATAATAGTTATTTTACTAAAAGCGAAAACATTACCGTTCGTTGTGTCGCAGGACCTTGATCGTTGGATTGTTTATCTTCGAGATAGGGGGTATTGGTAGTGGATTTATCAAGGATATTTACTCACTAATCAAATTTTGAGTACAAATCTATGTATCTCTAAAATTGAAATATCTACACTCAAAAGCTAAAAAATTCTTGATCTAGGACAATAGTCCTAAAAAACTAAAATTAGGACATTCGTCCTAATTTACAAATCGACGAGGTTCCATTGAAAAGCACAACTACTAGAGATGAAATAATAGAAAGCGCAGATCAATTGTTTTACAAAAAGGGATTTGAGAAGACATCTTTTTCAGACATTGCCAATAAAGTGAATATTTCAAGGGGAAATTTTTATCATCATTTTAAATCTAAAGATGAGATATTGAGTGCTGTTATTGCCTACCGATTGGAGAAAACAGAAAAAATGTTGGAGACATGGCAACTGAAGGGAAAAAGTCCTTTTGAAAGAATCCAAAGTTTTATTCATATATTAATTGTTAATTTATCAAAAATTAAACTCTATGGTTGTCCTGTTGGAACTTTAACAACTGAACTAAATAAACTTCAACATTCTTCACGTGGTGAGGCAACGCAGATATTTAGTCTATTTCGAGAGTGGCTTAAATCACAATTTAATGAATTAGGATTCAAAAATCATGCAGATAATTATGCCATGCATGTGCTTTCAAGAAGCCAAGGGATAGCGACTCTTGCAAATACCTACCATGACGAAGAGTTTGTTCATTACGAAGTGAAACTTTTGATTCATTGGTTGCAAAATCTAAAAAAATAAAAGGATATTTGAATGTTTATCATATTTTTAAAATTTTCAGAGAATAAAAACCTTGCGGGTGATTTTATGGCGGATCATAAAAAGTGGATAAAAAAAGGAATCGAAGACAATGTTTTTATGATCGTTGGTTCATTACAACCAAACCAAGGAGGAGGAATCATCGCTTCTTGTAATTCATACGTAGAATTAGAACGAAGAATAAACGAAGACCCCTTCGTTACAGAAAATATTGTTACGTATGAAATTTATGAAATGAGCCCTTCAATGGCGAATGATAAATTTAAATCCTTTTTAAGCTAATTTTAACGTTAGGTGAAACCAATGGAAACCATACTTGAATAGAAAAATAGAAACTACGATTAACTATATTATAAATGACCCAAACAAAATCAAAATCTGTGGAATCAATGTGAATACAATGCACCCACGCAAACAGCACAAATATCGGAATCAGCATTGGCAGATTTAGCCACAGCCACTCGGATTTTTTTTAGGTCTAACCTTTGTGATGATTTTTCCATTGTATGTTTTGATGAGTCAAACCCACAGGGAAACGATTTTACTCCCCCCTTCTCCACCTGGATATGCGCTAATTCTACGCTTTCAAAACGAATGAGTGTAAACAATTTTTTAAGTTCTCCTATAAAATGAAACTTTGCCATCCAATCGGCATAAATTTCTAATTTTTATTCTTTTCTCTAATGGAATCACCGTTAGATTTTGTAAATTGTCCTAGGCTCCGGGTAGACTAGATAGATGCAAGGAAATCAATTTTTATTTTGGCTTTTTATATGAACGAAAACCTATAAACGCACCAGCATGTGTCCTGAATACAAATGAAAAATTTCTATTGGGAGTAGGGATTGAACAAATAAATAACAAAAAAAATGAATCGTAAACTTCTCATCCACACTGCACTAAAAAAATTGAATATTACAAATAAAGGAGATTCTCTTTTTGAATCACTTTGCAATGAAATAAATCAAAATAGACTCGATAAATTGTTCCTTCCTTCAACTGGACTAGATGCGGGAGGCGATGGTGGAACAGATGGTTGGTCAGAGTCAACTAATGGTTTGATCAATGTTGCTTATTCAATCAATAAGGCGTGGAAAAAGAAATTAAAGGAAGAAATTGAGAAAACCAAACTTGGGCCATTTAAAGAATTAAATTTTTTCACAAATCAAAATGTTAAACAAAGTGAAAAAGCAAAGATTCAAAGGTTGGAGACAAATATAGTCGTTAAAATATTTGATGCAGAAAATCTGGAAGAGATTATTTCAAAGGACGATACTCTAGGGCGAATCATAGGCATTCCTGCGGCAGAGAATGCTATCATGATTGACTATCTAGCAAGTAATAATCGATTATTAGACGAAAGTCTAACTTATGTAAAAAGAAAGGTTTATGAAACCGATGTTAAAAGAGGAACCAAAGTCAACCATACATTATTAGACTATTCTTCAAATCTTCCCCAATTTACAATACTCGAAGCACGTGCTGGATATGGAAAAACATATTGTCTAAAATCTCTGCATCAGGCTATCCTCAAACGATTAACTGATATCACTATCCCACCAGTCTTCATTGAATTACGCTATTATTTACCTGGTAAACTAATGGATATGATAGAAACGGGTATGGCATCGAGTGGTGATTTCCAAATGAAAGATGCCTTGTTGCTCCTTGATGGATTTGATGAAGTTTCAGAAACCGATCGTTCTGCTCTTCTAAAAGAAATCAATCAAATCACGATTCAATCACCTTATATTCGTAAAGTGATACTCAGCGTAAGAGAAAATACATATGACTCTTCCCAATTCACTAACAATGATTGGCAAGACTTTAAATTCGTATATTTGCAACCATTAGACGATGATGATATACAATCTCTCTTGGATACGCGAGGGATAACAACCTCAAAAAGAGAACTTTTTACAAAATCTCCAATTTTTATTTCATTTAAAGATAATATTTTCTATGTGTGCAAATTATTGGATTTTTTTGAACAAAAAGAAACTCTCGCAAATAGTATCATTGAACTCTTTGATTTTTTAATTGAAAACGAAATCCGTAAAGTTTTTCGCAAACATGAAAATTTCACAGAAACTCAAAAATCGTTAGAGTCACTTGCATTATATTTAACTCTAAATCAAAAAACGAGTATAAAATTCGAAGAAATTAATGAATTCTTATCTCTTCCATACTTTTCATCAACATTTGAATTTTCTCATAAAAATTTACAGGAATATTTAGCTGCCAAAAAGTTATGCCGACAACCAATTCAAATGGTGAAGAAACTGATTGCCCGTGGAAATCAAATCCTTCCCTTTATGACGAATACATTCGGCTTTCTCTTGAATCTTTACAACAGTCCTACAAATTATTCTGAATTTGAAGAGATTTTAGATTGGTCTTTGCTTGGTGAAGGCAATGCAAGAAAATTACTCCAAATCGAACCTGATAAAATTACAAAAGATATAAATTTAAAAATTTTCCAATCAACAATAAACCAGGAAGCAAAACTAGGTAGTGTATGGAATATTCCATCCAACTTGGAAGAATTTTGTTTGAATGGGGATGCGAGAAACGAAAATATACAATTCCTAGTTGAACAAC
>JARJFC010000119.1 GCA_029310945.1 Leptospira sp. 96542 | reverse complement strand
ACTGTTTTTTCGATTGGGCAAGTAACAAAACACACATTACAAGTTTCTTCGCCCGTTTTCGAATTGATACAATGTTCGTGAATGGCTTTTGCAAGCCCTATCTTTGGCTTCTCTTCATGTTCGTTAAGCGTTTGCCACCTACACCGCGCGCTTTCACGCGGAGCGGGCACGCGGGGTCTGAGACACCGCCGCGCCGCGCTCAGATCCGCCCTTCCTCCACCGCGTGGCAGGCCACGCGCACGCCACCGATGGGCTGGACCACGGGGCGCTCGCTGCTGCAACGCGCATTGGCGAAGGGGCAGCGCGGGTGGAAGGCGCAGCCGGTGGGCGGGTTCAGCGGATTGGGCACCTCGCCCGACACCGGGGTGCGGGACTTGCCGGTCTTGCGCATGTCGGGGATGGCGTCCAGCAGCATGCGCGTGTAGGGGTGGCGCGGGGTGCTGAAGAGTGTGGCCTTGTCGGCCAGTTCCACCAGGCGGCCCAGGTACATCACGCCCACCTGGTCGCTCACATGGCGCACCACGGCCAGGTTGTGGCTGATGAACAGGTAGGTCAGGCCCCGCGCGCGCTGCAGGTCCTTCATGATGTTGAGCACCTGCGCCTGCACCGAGACATCGAGCGCCGAGGTCGGTTCATCGCAGACCAGGAAATCGGGCTGGGTCGCCAGGGCGCGCGCGATCGAGATGCGCTGACGCTGCCCGCCCGAGAACTGGTGCGGGTACTTCACCATGTCCAGCGGGCTCAGGCCCACGGACTGCAGCAGTTCGCCCACGCGCGCCTTGATGGCTGGGGCGTCGTTCAGGATGCCGTGCTCGCGCAGCGGCTCGGCGATGATGGCCTCCACCTTCCAGCGGGGGTTCAGGCTGGCGTAGGGGTCCTGAAAAATCATCTGGATGCGGCGGCGCAACTGGCGGCCTTCGGCGGTCTTGAAGGCCGCGTGCGCGTCCTGGCCGTCGAATTCGAAACCACCGCGCGTGGGCGCGTACAGGCCCACCAGCAGGCGCGCCACCGTGCTCTTGCCGCAGCCCGATTCACCCACCAAGGCCAGGGTCTTGCCTTTCTCGATCTCGAAGCTCACGCCATCCACGGCCTTGAGCAGTTGCCGGGGCTTGCGCTCCAGCACGCGGTTGAGCCAGGGCGCCGAGACATCGAAGGTCCGCGCCAGGTCGGAGGCGATGACCAGGGGACGGGATGGCACCGCGCTCATGCCGCCCTCCCCGCCAGCGCCTGCGCGGCATCGGCGTGCAACCAGCAGGCCGCGCGGGTGGCACCAGCATCCATCAAGTCAGGACGGTCCACGGTGCAGCGGTCGATCTTGCGCGGGCAGCGCGGATTGAAGGCGCAGCCGCGCGGAATGGCGTTGAGGCGCGGCATGGCGCCGTCGATCTGGTTGAGCCGTTCGCGGTCTTCGGTCATGTCGGGGATGCAGGCCATGAGTCCCGCGGTGTAGGGATGCGACGGATGGTTGATGACCTGGTCCACCGGTCCGATCTCGGCCACCCGCCCCGCGTACATCACGGCCACGCGGTCGCAGGTCTCGGCGATCACGCCCATGTCGTGCGTGATCAGCATGACGGCCGCGCCACGCTGCTTGCAGATGGTCTTGAGCAGCGAAATGATCTGCGCCTGGATGGACACATCCAAGGCGGTGGTCGGTTCATCGGCCACGATCAGCTGCGGTTCGGCGGCCAGCGCGAGCGCGATCACCACGCGCTGGCGCATGCCGCCCGAGAACTGGTGCGGGTAGTGGTCGATGCGCTGCTCGGCGGCCGGGATGCCGGTGTCGCTCAGCAACTGGATGGCGCGCTGGCGCGCCTCGGACCGGCTCAGGGGCAGGTGGGTGGTGATGGTCTCGATCAATTGGCGCCCGACTGAATACAGCGGATTCAGCGAGGTCAGCGGGTCCTGGAAGATCGCGCCGATGCGACGACCGCGGATCTTGCGCATCTCGTCGGGCGGCAGGTCGTCGATGCGCCGGCCTTCGAGCAGGATCTGCCCGCCGGCCACGCGACCGGGCGGCTCCAGCAAGCCGATGATGGCGGCGCCGGTCAGCGACTTGCCGGCGCCGGACTCGCCCACCACGCCCAGGATTTCGCCGGGCGCGATGTCGAAGGAAACGTCGTCCAGCGCGCGTAAGGTGCCGCGCCGGGTGGGAAATTCAACGACCAGGTTCTTGATTTGCAAGAGGCTCATGCGCGATTCATCTCAGTCGGGGGTTGAGGGCGTCACGCAACCAGTCGCCCAGCAGGTTGACGGACAGGGCGATCAGCACCAGCATCACGCCCGGGAAGATGGTGATCCACCATTCCCCCGAAAACAGGTAGTCGTTGCCCACGCGGATCAGCGTGCCCAGCGAGGGCGAAGTGGGTGGCGCGCCCACGCCCAGGAAGCTCAGCGTGGCCTCGGTGATGATGGACGTGGCCACCTGGATGGTCGCCAGCACCAGCACGGGGCCCATCACATTCGGCAGCACATGGCGGCGCATGATGCGCAGTGGCGCGACGCCGGTCACACGCGCGGCCTGCACGTATTCCTTGTTGCGTTCCACCAGCGTGGAGCCACGCACTGTGCGCGCGTACTGCACCCAGCCGGTGAGCGTGATGGAGACGATGAGCACGCCGAAGGCCAGCGTTTCGTGCGCGTTGGGAAACAAGGCACGGCCCACGCCAGCGATCAGCAAGGCGATCAGGATGGCGGGGAAGGACAGCATCACATCGCACAGGCGCATCAACAGACCGTCGACCCAACCGCCGAGGAAACCGGCCAGCAGGCCCAGGGCCACGCCGATGACCACCGACAGTGTGACCGAGGCCAGGCCGACCGCGAGCGAGATCCGCGCGCCGTACATCAGGGCGGAGAGGATGTCGCGTCCCTGGTCGTCCGTGCCCAGGGGGAAAGCCGCGTTGCCATCGGCCAGCCAGGCGGGCGGCAGGCGCGCGTTGCCCAGCTCCAGGGTACTCAGATCGAATGGATTGTGCGGCGCCACCCAGGGCGCGAAGACCGCGCAAAAGAGGCAGACGAAGGCGATCAACGCGGCCACGATGGCCACGGGTGAGGTGCGAAAGCTGTAGGCGATGTCGCTGTCCAGCCAACGCAGGAATAGAGCTTTCATGCGGAGATTCGTTTTCAGTGGCCACCCGCCTTGTCCACACGCAGACGCGGGTCGACGGCGAAGTACAGCAGGTCCACGATCAGGTTGATGATCACGAAGATCAGCGCGGTGAGGCAGAGGTAGGCCGCCATCACCGGGATGTCGGCGAAGGTGACCGCCTGGATGAACAGGAGGCCCATGCCCGGCCACTGGAACACGGTCTCGGTGATGATGGCGAAGGCGATCAGCCCACCCAGTTGCAGGCCCGTGATGGTCATCACGGGCACCAGGGTGTTCTTGAGCGCGTGACCGAAGTGCACCACCCGGTTGCTCAAGCCCCGGGCGCGCGCGAACTTGATGTAGTCGGTGCGCAGCACCTCCAGCATCTCGGCGCGCACCAGGCGCATGATGAGCGTGAGCTGGAAGATGGCCAGGGTGACGGCGGGCAGGATGACATGCCGCCACCCCTTGGTCGTCAGCAGGCCACTGCTCCACCAACCCCACTGCACCACCTCACCGCGTCCGAAACTGGGCAGCCAGCCCAGCGTGACGGCGAACACCAGGATGAGCAGGATGCCGATCAGGAAGGTCGGCAACGACACGCCCAGCAGCGAGATCGTCATGAAGACCTGGCTTGTGAAGGTGCCGCGCCGCAACGCGGCGTACACCCCCATCGGTACGCCGACCAGCAAGGAGAGCACGCCCGCGACGAAGACCAGCTCCAACGTGGCGGGCAGGCGCTCGGCGATCAGGCCGGAGACCTGGACGCCCTGCCGCAAGCTCACGCCAAACTCACCCTGGATGGCATTCGCCAGGAAATGCCCGAACTGGACGAAGAACGGCTGGTCCAAGCCCAGCTCGGCGCGCAAGCGTCGCACCTGCTCGGGCGTGGCGTCCTGACCCAGCAGGTAGACGATGGGGTCGCCCACATACTGGAACAGCAGGAAGGAGATGAAGGCGACGGCGGCCATGACCACCGCCGCCTGGGCCAGGCGTCTGACGATGTACGCGAACACGCGACAGTCCCGTCGAGATCAATTGACCTTGATGAGGCGCCAGTCGAGGCGGTTGTCCGCGCGGTGCACGACCTCGATGTTGCTCTTCATCGCCCAGGGGATGACCTGGTTGTGCAGCGGGATGTGCGCCACGTCGTCGTTCTGCAACTGCAAGGCTTCGGTCAACAGGCGCAGGCGGGCGTTGAGGTCGATCTCGACCTTGGCCTTGTCGATCAGCGCATCCATCTTGGGGTTGCTGTAACGGCCCAGGTTGTAGTTGCCGTCACCGCCTTCGCCGACCGTGCGCACCAGCGATTGCAGGGAATACATCGCGTCGAAGGTCGGCACGCCCCAGCCCAGCATGTAGATGCTGGCTTCGTTGCGCTGGATCATCGGGAAGTACGTGACCAGCGGCAGGGTGCGCAGCTTGGCTTTCACGCCGATGCGCGCCCACATGGCGGTCACCGCCTGGCAGATGGCTTCATCATTGATGTAGCGGTTGTTGGGGCACGCCAGGTCAACCTCGAATCCGTCCTTGTAGCCCGCATCGGCCAGAAGCTTCTGCGCGGAGGCGACGTCATAGGGCATGCGCTTGTGAACGGATTCAGCCCAGCCGGCGACTTGCGGCGCCACCAGCGCACCTGTGGGTTCGCCCAGGCCTCGCATGGTCACGCGCGAGATGGCGGCCGTGTCGATGGCCTGGTAGAGGGCTTTGCGCACGCGCAAATCCTTCAGGGGGTTTTTCCCCTTGATATTGCTGCCCACCAGCTCATCACGGTACTGGTCCATGCCGAAGAAGATGGTGCGGTTCTCCACCCCGTCAAGCACCTTCAGACCGGTCTGACCGCGCACGCGTGGCAAATCCTGAGGACTGGGATCAAGAACCAAGTCCACTTCGCCCGACAGCAGGGCGGCCATGCGGGTGGCCACGGCGCGCACCGGGGTGTAGACGATCTCAGTCACATTGGTCGGCGCGGTCCCCCACCAATTCGGGTTCTTGCTCAGGACCAGGCGCTGATCGGGCACCCACTCCTTGAGCGTGTAGGGCCCCGTGCCGTTGGCGTTGCGGTGGGCATAGTTCTCTTCAGGTGCCGTGATGTCCTTGGGCTCCACCGATTTGTTTTTCTCGGCCCAGGCCTTGCTCATCATGCGCAACTCGGTCATCTGGTTGAGCAGCACTGGATTGGGAGCCTTGGTGAAGACATCGATGGTGTTGGCGTTGACCTTGACCACCCGATCAATCCCCTGAATGAAGGGGGTGAACTTGGATGTGGGCGCCATGGCACGCTGGAGCGAAAACACGGCGTCGTCCGCCGTGAAGGCAGAGCCGTCGTGGAACTTGACCCCGGTGCGCAGAGTCACCCGCAGCTGGGTCGGCGTGACCTGGGTCCAGGCCGTGGCGAGTACGGGCTCGACCTTGAAGGTGCGGCTGTTGTAATAGACCAGGCTTTCATAGACGGCGGCATGGATGCCGCTTTGCAACGCATTGTTCTGGGAATGAATGTCCCAGGTCGCGATGTCACTGGCGCTGGACCACTTGAACGTCTTGGCGTGCAAGCCACTCATGCCAATCGCACAGGCGGCAAACAGTACAACTAGTTTCAATTTCATCGGGTGTCACCTGAAAGTTGTAAAGCGCGGAATATGCAATATCTGCGCCACCCAAACATTGGTAATTCACCGGACACCTAAAGGGATACGGAGTACTTCCACTCACTCCCAGCGAAGATTTCTTCAAGGTGCCACGACCTGCGCGGTTGGCGCGCAAGCCGAGTCAGTGCCCGCGCGCGTGCCCAGGCAGCAATTGCTTCAGCACGTGGTCCGTCATGCCACGGGCGAGTTCGTGCTCCCCCTGGAACACCGTGCCCTGGGTTTCCTTTTGCAACAGCTCGGCTTCCT
>JARJFC010000118.1 GCA_029310945.1 Leptospira sp. 96542 | reverse complement strand
AAACGACGTTCCTCGGAGCTGAGCCTACGGAGTAGGCGTTAGCGTCGGCACATCTCCTTGCCTTGCAAGGAGTGTGACGGAGAGGAATGTGCCGAAGGCCAAGCGAGGGCGAAGACCTGAAGCGCAGCGGTAAGCCGATGTTATACGACGTCTGAAACTAAGCCGTAAGTTTTCTGTTTTTAATAGATATTTCTAAATCAAGAGCATGGCAAACTTTTAAAAATGTAGATAAGTTGCAATTCACACCATTTTCTATCTTAGAAAGTTGTTGCTGAGTAACATGAGCCTTTTTTGCTAAATCAGATTGTGATAATCCTTTTTTCTCTCTCAAAGTTTGTAGCTCAATAGAGATATTAACAAGTTCCTTTTCCTCTTCAAATTTTTCCTTAAAAGATTTATTCTTTAACTTAGTGTCTAAATGTGTTTTGAAAGATCTCATAAATTAAACTCCTTTAAGTTTTTTTCTGAATATTTAGTTAGGAAATAATCTCTTCTATTAATAGCTTTTTTGATTTCTGCTTTTGGAACTTTATCAGTATTTTTCACGAATTGATTGGTAAGAACTATATAATTTTTGTAACAAAAGAAATAGAGAATTCTTATTTGCGAACCAGATAGCTTAATTCGTAATTCATGAATTCCATCAATCAATAAATCAGCATATGGCCTTGGTAGGTTAGGTCCCAATTCTGAAAGTTTATCTAACCAAGCGAATATTTTTGCCTGATTTCTATCATCTTTTGAATTTATGAAAATTTCTATTTCAGAAGGAATGTCCTTATTTTCCGAAAAATATATAATTTTCCATTTCTTTAACACAATCCATGATACATCATTTATGATGTTAAGTCAATCTTTATTCTTAGTTTTAGGTGTAATTTTTCAGATGTCGTATAACGTAACTAGCTTGCCGAAGTTCCCCGGAGCTGAGCCTACGGAGTAGGCGTTAGCGTCGGCGCGAATCTTGCGAAGGCAAGAGACGTGACGGAGGGGAATTTGGCGGAGCCTGGAGGGAGGGCTAGTCCCTCCCGGAACGGCAAGCGTCAGTTATACGCCGTAGGAAAGATCTAAAATCTAATTTAATTCTTCTACACTAAAATTGAAATTACTTTTTCCTAGTTTTAATGAATCTATATAGTAAGAAATTGTTTTTTCTGATATTAGGTAATTATTAGGAATCATATTATATTTAAATATCCAATCTCCAGTAATAATCCCATTTTTGTGTACAAAGGCAGTGTGTTCTATAGAGTTATAACTGTAGACTATTGCAAACATTATTTGATCGCTATAAACAATATTGTTAAATATCTTAGATATTTTTTTTATTGAAATATATTTGATTTTCTTTGGAAAAAAGATTTTTCTTTTTTTGTTCAATAGCTTACATTTAATTCTTTTATTA
Source organism: Leptospira sp. 96542 (assembly GCA_029310945.1). Taxonomy (GTDB): domain Bacteria; phylum Spirochaetota; class Leptospiria; order Leptospirales; family Leptospiraceae; genus Leptospira_A. The sequence continues at coordinate 4,678 of JARJFC010000118.1, read as the reverse complement.
ACAGAAATTATCTGTATTTCAATTCTATTTCGATCATAATATGGAATTTCATATTTTTCTCCTTCAAGATAAGTATTAGAAATAGGTTCAGTTGTGATGTGAATTGATTCTAGAGGTTTTAAAATTAATGGGCTATGAAATTTTTCTAGTTCTAATCGATATTTTTTGTCAAAAATTGCCTCTATCGAATTTATAACTACAGGTTGGTTTTTTTTATTTATAAGAACAATTTCGCTAATTCTGGTAATTGATAGCGAGTCACTATGAATTGTATATAAAGCGATGATTTTATAGCCAATTTTCTGAAATATAAAGTAGAGACCGAATGCAGCAATTGAGAATGAACCTAATGTTTGTATAACACTAGAGAAAGTTAATATGAGTTCATTATTGATGATTAATCTATAAATTTCGTAAATTTTTTCTATCATTTTTTCCTATGGCGTATAACGAACTAGTGTAAACGACGTTCCCCGACCCTGAGTCCCGAACGGGACGTTAGGGACTGGCACGTAGTTTGCGGAGGCAAACGGGGGAATGTGTCGTAGACCGAGCGAGGGCGTAAGTCCCGAAGCGAAGCGTTTACACGCTGTTATGCGATGTGTTCAGATGTTTATTTTGCCATTTTTTCTTGAAAGAGTATTTTCATACATTTTGAATCAGTATCTAAGTTTACCATCCAATTGCATCCGTTTCGATCTGATTCTTTGGATACGATTGCATTACAAAGTTGACAGTATTCTAAGTTTTTGTTTTCTAAAATACTGAAATAAAGACTATGATCAAGTATTTCCAATTTTTTAGGTCCGATAATTTCATAGACATCTAATACAGTATGTTTTTTAGGATCTACTTCAACGGTAATAATGCCAAGTCCGTTTTCTTTGCACAAATCTATAAAAGAGTCAAATCGATCCTCATCGTGAAAAAGCTTTTTGTCGAACATGGGAATTATTATATAAGTATAATTACTTGTGGATTTATAACTTGTAGCCTGACTTATAGCTTCTGAAATTGATGCTACTTTATTTGACGCTTTAAGCTCAAAAGTATAAATTTCTAAAATTTCCCCCGAAGGGTTCTTCTTTTTAGAAAAGCCTACGAAATCATAATTTTGATATTTTCCACCCTTCCTTTCAGATTGAATATGATCTAATTCATCTAGAGTTAATAAACTTTGAATTTTTTCAACTATCTGATTACCTAGTTCAAGTTCATCCTGTGATTCACTTTTATTTAAATATGTATATTCATTAATAGTTTTTGAAAAAAGTGGGCTTCTTCCCTGTTTAAATTTAAAACCAAAACTTCCTTTGCTGACCGATTTAAATCCTTCTTTGAAATAAGTTAGAGAGATATATCGAGTATCATCTTCTAGATAGGAGAATAAATTGGGAATTTTCTGTTTTAGAAAATCAAAAATGTTATATTCTATTCCTGTACTTGCGTTCTTAAATTCTGTTGAATCTAACAAAGTTTTTGCTAGTTGTTCTCCTAAATAGGAAGGAAATTCAATATTATACAGATTTATTGGTCCGCCTTTTCCTTGAACTGTCTGCCAGGTTATATTGTATTGAGTATTGAACTCAATGAATGATTGCTTAAAAGTATTCCAATCACTATAATTTCTATTTCCAACCAAATATTTAAGAATATCTAGTTTTTCCTTTGCATTCATAAATTCTTTTATTGTGATTGAGAAATCATGTTTATCACTATCCAATTCTTTAAGAAATTTGAAGATTTGATCGATTTTTTCAAAAGTTATTTCAACAGTTTTTATACTCATTTTTTCTTCCTTTTAGTTTAGTTTTGAACATATCGCATAACGAACTAGTGGAGACGACGTTTCCCGACCCTGAGTCCCGGAAGCGGGACGTTAGGGACTGGCACGGAGTTTGCGGATGCAAACGAGTGACAGAAGGGAAATGTGGCGCAGCCCAAGCGAGGCCTTGTGCCGAAGCGCAGCGTTTCCATGCTGTTATGCGCTGTGTCCAATTTATAAGAATAAATACAAATTAGATATTTAAAACTTAATTCTTCAAATTTTTATAGTTTTGAGTTTCATTTGTTTAATTTGATATTCTGGTTAATCATGAAATATTCATTGTGCAAATAAATATTTCGATCTTTCAGTTTGCAATTTATTAATTATTTTGTTAAATTGAGTATTAAGTTCTACTTCATTTATTTCATTACGATAGATGAAATAATATTTCAATGGATCAGTCAGTAAATCTGGAAATTCTTCACCAAGTAATACTTGCTTTCTATTAACTTTATCCAAATTTTCCATTTTTTTAAATAGAATATAAGATAATATTGAATCCAATTGAAAATTCAGGTTTTTGAAATCCGCTTTAGACTTTAAATCGATAAAAAATTGTCCTCTATCGTTTGTTATTATTAAATTATAATCTTTATATGACAATTCAACAATGGCCCCCATTCCTGGACCCACAGTTTTTGAATAAAATTTGAATTTATATTTTTCAAGTTCAAATTTGTAAGATTCGATATACTTTATTAAGTTTTTTTCGAAGGAATCGTAAAGGTTCATATATATATAATGATTTATTGCGAGCTTAATCTTTTGCTTAAATAGTGAAATTGATCTAAGATTCAAGATATCTTATCGTATTTTTTCTTAATTCATTTTTTGGACATTGCGCATAACGAACCAGGCTTGCCGACGTTTCCCGACCCTGAGCCTTTAGGCGTTAGGGACTGGCTACGAGACTTGCGTAAGCAAGGTGAGTGCCAGAAGGGAAATGTGCCTTTAGGCCAAGCGAGGGCATCAGTCCCGAAGCGCAGCGGTAAGCCGTTGTTATGCGGAGTTGGTAATGTTTCCGATAGAATTTGAAAACGAAGAGTAGAAAATTGGAGCGCCCCACTCACTAGCTTGCTCGTAAATCCAGAGCAGGAAATTCAAAACGAGAAGCGCTTTCCAACTCTTCTTCTCTTCTCTTTCTCTTCACTGCTGCGCAGCTCTTAGGCGCGATTTTTTCTGCCTGATTTTTGCCAATTACGCATAACGAACTAGCCTTAACGACGTAGGCTGACCCTGAGTCCCGGTGACGGGACGTTAGGGACTGGAACGACACTTGCGAAGGCAAGGGGAGTGCCAGAAGCCTATGTGTCGCAGCCCGAGCGAGGGCGCAAGTCCCGAGCGGAGCGATAAGGCGCTGTTATGCGTAGTTGACCACTTTTAAAATTTACTCTTTGATTAAATTACAAGCCCAACTAAAGACTAGTTCAGCTAATTCAATAGCTTTTTCATATTCAGCAATAAGAATTTCTTCATAATCACCAGGATATCTAGTAGAGACGGCATAGTCGGTTAATATAGCAAGTTCATCAAAAAAACTAGGTTTTTCAATTCTATTCGGTAATGAACCAATGAGAGTTTTAATATTATGAGTAAATGTAAATTCAACTTTTTCCTTTATCAAGACAGCTTTTAATGCTTTTTCAGCAGTTTGTTGAGCATGGAAACAAAGTTGATTTAGTAAAATATCATTTTTATCTCCTAGTTTTGCCAGGAGTAAGTCGCTTTTTGCATGAATAAGCCAAGCTTCTGGAGAACCTGGGTCATCATGCAGCATAGAGTTCTAAACCATTTTTAAGGGCATGGAAATAAATTAAATGACGGATTTTTGAATATTTTTCAAGTGTTTGTGGAGTAGCCACAACGATATCAAAAGAGATTTTGATATTATCTACTTTTTTATAAAGATATTGTGCAATTTCTCTTTTATTGGTACCGTCAGGCATAATAATTAGAAGATCATAGTCACTATTCTTGCTTGCCGTTCCAGTCGCTCTTGATCCGAAGAGGATAATTTTTAATGGATTAACGAGAGAAATAATTTGGGTTTTTAAAATTTCTAACTCTCTTTCCATAGACAAAAGATAGAACAATAAATGAAAAAATCAAGCAGTAATATCAGATAAAATTAGTCCTAATTTTCTTCATAAATTCAAATTGTTACTCATGTCTTGAGGCTTAGATTTGGTCAATTACGCATAACGAACTAGTGTAAACGACGTTCCCCGACCCTGAGTCAACGGGACGTTAGGGACTGGCACGGAGTTTGCGAATGCAAACGAGTGACAGAAGGGGAATGTGGCACAGCCCAAGCGAGGCCGTAAGTGCCGAAGCGTAGCGTTTACACGCTGTTAGCCGCAGTGCTGATATTAGCTATTAAATCCTTTATAACTATTTTTTTTGCCAAATCTTTTGGCATCTATCTTATGAGCTCGATCGTGCTCATTTTGGTTTTTGAAAATAAATAAATTTTCAGGACTATTATCAAGTTTGTTTCTGTTTTTATGGTGTACAACTTCACCATTTTTTAATTTCCCATTTCGTATATATTTTTCGGCAACCCATCTGTGAACAGGAGTATCGCTATCATTAAATCTACGATATCCATTTTTATCAATGTATGTTATTCCGCTGTAATCACTAAAAAGCCATTTTATAATGTTTATTGATAACCGAAATATATGAAATAAAACAATAACGCCGAGTTTTAAAAGCAGATATATTAGCCTGAATACATAAAAACGGACACCTTTTTTGCGTATAAAAAGCAAGAGGTGCAAATGAGCAGACGAGGAAAATACTCTCCCGAGTTTAAAGAGCAGGCAGTGAAGCGAGCCATATCAGGTTCGT
>JARJFC010000117.1 GCA_029310945.1 Leptospira sp. 96542 | reverse complement strand
CAACGAATGGTTCTATTTCGCCGAGCGCAGCCCGCGCAAATTGCGGTTGGACGAGACAGAACCCACTTGCACAAGGCGGGACAGCGCCAGGCCCACAGCGTTGGGCGGACCAGGCGGGTAGTCGCTGTCAATTGGGGACGCTGTCCGACTCACTGCCGAATCATGTTGAACTCCACGCCGGGGTTCAGGGGCGATCAAACATTTGGGCGAACGTGATGTCGAGCAGCGCCCGCAACCGTGCCAATCCTTTGGTGTCCTGGTGATAGCCCAGCCAGACATCCCTGCCGGGCGGCCCTTCCTCCAGTTCAATGCGCTGCAACTCGCTAAAGCTGTCGCCCAGTGGGCGCGGCAAGATGGCAAAGCCCACGCCAGCCATGCACATCCTGGCTTGAACATCGCGGCTATTGCTGCGAAATGCGATCCGTGCCTGGGGCAGTGTGCGGCGCAACCAAGTGGCGTCCGGCATGTCACCGAACGCCTCGTTCATCGTCACAACGGCCAGACCTTCACCTTGCGGTCGGACCACGGCATTTCGGCCCGCAACGGCGTACATGTCGTAGGGAATGTGCATGAGCTTGCGCTGGATGACGTCCGGTTCATCGAATGGCCGTATCCGGAAGACCAGGTCCGCTTCGCGCCTGGCCAAGCTGTAGAGCCTGCTGTCCGTGATCAGCTCCACCACCACGTTCGGAAACTTCCTGCCAAATTCCGTGAACGCGCTGATCGTCGAGAGCGCAAACACCCCGTTCAAACTCACACAGTTGGAGCGGCCTGTTCCCCAGCACGGTCAGGCCCTGGTGAAGATCCGGGCAAGCGGCGTGAACCCCCTGGACACCAAGATCCGGGCGGGTGCTGCCGCGCACGCAAAGCAACCACTGCCCGCTGTGCTGGGGAACGCACCGCTTGGCGCCGCTGTCCTTCCGCGCGGCCACTTACTCCGGCGTCTTCACGCTGATTCCCATGATCACGGGGCGCGGGCGGGGGCACCACCGCGAAATTCTCACTGTGGCCACGGCGATGGTCGAAGCCGGCAAGCTTCGCCCGCTCATGAACGCTGCGACTTTCAACTTCGATTCCATCGAAGCGGCCCACGCGCTTGTGGCGTCGGGAAAAGCGAATGGCAAGGTCGTTGTTGATATTGCCGAGTAGTGGACAGGATGTACAGGCCTGCTTTAGATTGCGCCGCAGTTTCCGAGATGTATTGCCTCGATCGCTAACCAGGTGGCACTCCAGATTTCCCTCCGCGTTCAAAGCTCGGAGGGTATGGTCCACGTGGGGCTACTTTGGATGGAAATTACTGTTCCAAGTGGGGCGATTTCGGCGGAATTGAACAGTGCAAACCAAAAGGAAAATTCAATGAGCGCTTATGACCATGATTTATTCGTCATCGGAGGTGGCTCGGGCGGAGTGAGGGCAGGGCGCCTCGCTGCTTCGCTTGGTAAGCGGGTTGCGATTGCCGAGGAGTACCGATTCGGCGGAACCTGCGTCATCCGAGGTTGTGTTCCAAAGAAGCTTTTTGTTTACGCCTCGCAATATCGCGAGGATTTCGAGGATGCGGTGGGTTACGGATGGGACGTCGGCATCGCCACGTTTGACTGGAACAGGCTGATTGCCGCCAAGAACAAGGAAATCACGCGGTTGGAGGGACTCTACCGCCGGGGTCTTGAAACCAACGGTGCGGAAATCATCGAAAGCCGCGCACAGCTGGTTGACGCGCACACCATCCGCTTGCTCAGCTCCGGCAAGACCGTCACCGCGGAAAAGATCGTGATCGCCACGGGCGCCTCAGCGAATCTCCATGCTGCGCTTCCCGGCCATGAGCTGTGCATCACCTCCAACGAAGCCTTCGACCTTCCCGAGCTACCGCGTTCCATCCTGATCGCGGGTGGCGGGTACATCGCGGTTGAATTCGCCAACATCTTTCATGGGCTCGGCGTGGAAGTGACGCTGATCTACCGTGGCAAGGAGATCCTGTCGCGCTTCGATCACGACATGCGCCAGGGGCTGCACAAGGCCATGGTGGACAAAGGCATACGCGTCGTGTTGAGCGATGTCATCGAGAGCGTCGTGAAAGCCGCCGATCACGGCCTCGTGGCGAAGACCATGAACGGCGACTCCATTGCTGTCGATGCCGTCATGCTTGCGCTTGGTCGTTCTCCCAACACGCAGGGCCTCGGACTGGAAGCCGCCGGCGTCAAGACGGACGAACGGCACGCGATCATCGTGGACAAGTATTCCCGTACCAATGTGCCTCATATCTACGCGCTGGGGGACGTCACGAACCGAGTGCAGCTGACGCCGGTCGCGATCCATGAGGCCATGTGCTTCATCGAGACCGAGTACAAGAACAATCCGACTGCACCAGACCATGAACTGATCCCGACAGCCGTTTTCTCTCAACCGGAAATCGGGACGGTGGGGTTATCTGAAGAAGAGGCTGTCAGGCAGTATTCGGAACTGGAAATCTACCGCACCGAATTTCGACCGATGAAAGCGACGATCTCTGGTCGCGCGGAAAAGATGATCATGAAGCTCGTCGTCGATGCCGTGAGCCGCAAAGTTCTTGGCGCGCATATTCTCGGACACGGTGCCGGCGAGTTGGTGCAGCTACTTGGAGTCTCGCTGAAGGCTGGTGCAAGGAAAGAAGATTTCGATCGCACCATGGCCGTTCATCCCACGGCGACAGAGGAACTGGTCACCATGTACCGCCCAAGTTACCGCATCAAGCATGGCGAGCGCATCGGTCCCTGATTTCAACCTGCGCATACACGCCAATGATGCGCACGATGATCTGGAACATGGGGGTGGACGGCTGTTGTGCAGCGATTGCCGTCTGTCACTTTGGAGCTCTGAGCCTCCGGTTGCGGCTACATAGCGGTCGCTCAGTACCAGGAAGAGCCGCACGTCAACGTGCGCGTTAAGCGGGCCAGCCAGCATAGCTGGCGCAGATCCGCTTGACCAAAAGGTTATGCGGCGTCATCGAACTCACCCTGCAAGACTTGCGGTGCATTTGAAGAAACAACGCTGAGGCAACGGTTGCCCGTGACTATCAACCATTCGTCACCCTCATTGCGTGCGAAGCCTTGCAGAGTAGACTCTTCCGCGCGCCAGCCACCACTGACAACGGATAGGACATGATGCCCGGGTCGAAAGCCCGGCGAAGCCCAGTACCTTGCGAGATCACCTTCATCGAGCATCCGAAAGCCGGAAGCCTTTGGAAATGTGATTCGTAAGCCTTTGAAGCGCCCCTCGCCTATGGACGAGGATGCAACCACTACCTCGAGATGCCCGCCCACGAAATGAACTTCCGCGATGTCCGATCCGTGGTCAATGGTCGTCGACGCGTCGAAGGGTTGGGTTTCAAGCTGCATAACGTAGAAATGACCGGCGGACGGTAGGCGGGCGACAGCCCGCCGAGAGGACGTTCGTGTCGATGGAATTGTTAGAGCACATTTCGCAGCCCTAGCTCGAAGGATTGCCAGTTCGGAGCAACTTCCACCGCGGCCGCTGGCTCCATGCCAATGAAGGGCAGACAAACGATGGAACCCGTGGGGGAGATGGCAAACATTTCACCTCCGCCACTGGTGGCAAAGCCAAGGAAACCAGCCGCGTACTCGGGAACCTGATACTCGCGGTTGAATTGCTCCAAATCTTCAAGTGCCCAGAACTCGCAGCAATAGGGATTGGCCTCAAGCTCACACACAAGAGGCTTACCGGACTGGTGATACTCAACAAGGCACCGCGGAGCGTCGGACATCGTGCGTTCTAACGTGATATAGACCGCAAAAGTGCGGAATAACATGGATGCATGTTCATCACTGAGCCTCCCTTGCTACAAGCTAAGTGATTATTTAGTTTAAAGAATTTCTGCCAATATAGCTAAGCGCCGGGCTAGTAAAAACCGTGAAATCCAGAAACGCGCGAAATAACACCACCGCCACCGCCCGCAGTTTCGTCAGTTCGTAGTTGATGTTCGGAGCGACCGCTTCCGGGCTCCGAGTCGGTGTCCGCTTCTGGCCGAGATCGCCAATTGGCAAGAATTTGCGATGACTCTCGTTCAGTGCGAAAACCAGTTTACTCAAAGACAGCTTCAGGGCACAGTGTCGAAATCACACTGTCGGCCAGAAGGCGACATACGTTAAACATCCTGAAAGCAGACATCCGGCGATTAATCGCCTAGTCCTCAGCTCAGACGTCCTTCGGCAGGCGTATGCGCCGCCGTCGAAGCTGTTTGATAGAACTCAGGGAGGTCGAGGATGCAGCGCCGGATTGATCTCAGGTCCGTGTGAGGGACAGTTACGGAATAGTCCGCTGTTACATCACCGAGATCCAGTACGCCTTGCGGCGCCCGCGCTGTAGATATCAAGTCGATATAGCAGCCGTAATCGATGCCGTAGACGTTGTATCGCCGTCCGGGCTGATCCTTTGCGGAGATCCCTTTCCGAAGGACGTGCAGTACGCGTTCGTCGTAAAGAAAGTCAATCAATGGGTCGCGCACGCCGCTCTCAAGCAAGAAACCCTTTGCGCGCCGTTCCTTAATCACCTTGTCGATTAACCACGTCAGCAGGCGCTTGGCGTCGTAGTGTGCCGACACGGCAGCGTCCTTGCTGCCGAGATACCAGCCCTGTGCTGCATTTCGCACGTCCCCAATTGAAATCGTCGCATCGTTCGCCCGCTGGGCAGCAGCGCTAAGGATGTTGATAGCATCTCGCGGCACGCCTTCACAGGCTCGGACCACTTCTTCGAACGCATTGCTTTGAGTGAAGCCTGCCGAGATCAATGAAACCTCGTCCTTTGGAGGAGTAGCTTTTGCGTCTTCTAGTTCGGCGCACGCATGCTTGTAGATCAACGACCGGAAAAACGCCACAGCCTTCTGTTCGTCATTATCGAAAACCATGTAGTCGTCGAGATTCACAGTGGTCGACACATCTGCGCCCAACTCGATTCCGACGTGGCCTACACCTGCATCCGGGACCATGAATCGGCTTCGCTGCTCGATGGCCGCAATCTTGACCGTCACCCCTTTAATCGGCAGCACAGCACGCCGAAAAAGGTCCGCAAGCATAGGTTGAAGGTCTAGTGGTACTTCGCTCCACTCGTCGATCAAAAGCCACATGCGCCGGTTTGGCAGCGTCTCCACGATCCTCCGCAGTGCATTCCCAACGCTTCCGAAATTGACGCGAAGAATCTCTTGGCCCGTCACAGTCTTTTTCGCAGTAACAGCTTCCTTGCTCCCATCTGTTGCCTTGAACTCGCCGACAAGATTGGCTGCAGACAACGACACGGTCGCGCCAACCTTCGTTTCTGCGCCGTATGAACTCTCCGCTGCGGCCATAGTCTCCACAGTCGTCGTTCCGACTACCTTTACGGCCCGATGAGCCTCAAAGAATTCATCAAGTGCCGGGCCTGCAACTCCTAAGTCCACACGCCCATCATTAGCGACTGCCTGCTCGAAAAGTTGCCCGTGAATAGCGGCGAGCACGTCGATAAGGAGCCGGGTCGCCCTCTGCGCAACAGGAATCGATGGATCCGCGTAGACGCCTCCGGTCGATCCAAGATTGCGCATGTCGAGTTGCATCGCGACCGTACCGTCTTGCTCTCGACCCTTACGTAGGACAGTCAATAGATGCGTCTTCCCGGTCCCGCGTCGGCCGAAGATGATGTGGTGATCCACCGAAGACAGCGCAGCGACCACCGCTCCGAAGTCAACGAAAGTTCGAGCAAGGGTCGCGTCGTCTTGTCGTTCTGCGCGCTTTGCGATCCTAAGAAGCGCAAGGTTGATCTGCGATGTCATTGGAAATCCATCAACTAAATTTGCAGATCGTATCGGATTGAGACAGATGTGAATGACCGGTCTTCCGGGAGTGAAGGGCTGCAATGGGTCGACATGAGCAGGCCGCGCCGCGCTAAAGCGGTCGTTCAAGTAGTCAAGAAGGTGGCGCGGGGTGCTCGGCCAGGCGATCAGTTAAATTTCCGGCTAGGCCGCCCGCTCTCAGTGGCCGGTCTTGGCAGGAGCGGTTGCTCAGGCCCTAGGCCGCGAACGACTCAGATCAGCCTGGAGCTGCCATCGCTTTGGCGAAGAGTCTGGTGGTAGCGATCGCGGCCAGACTTGGCCACCCAAGTTTTCCCCGGTTACTGCCCGAAACGGGCAATTCACCCGAAAACCTCCCATTGAGCCGTCGACCAGCGGGCG
>JARJFC010000116.1 GCA_029310945.1 Leptospira sp. 96542 | reverse complement strand
ATTCTCATTTTGATCCACATTTAATTCATAAGATTTGTCCTGTCTGTAAAGATAAGATGATTCTTACAGAAAAAGTTGACCAGTATGCGGTTCCTAATATTATTTACATCAAATTTGGAAAGGATCCGCCTACTGAAGACTTATTCAGGAAGCTCGCTGCTTAAAACTGACATTCTTTTGGGGTATTAAATTCCTTAGGAAGAGAAATCAATGAAAACGGGCTTATCACATAGGGCACTGCAGATAACAGCGCCTTAACGCTTCGCTTCGGCACAAGGCCTCGCTCGGTCTGCGACACATAGGCTTCTGGCACTCCCCTTGCTTACGCAAGTGTCGTTCCAGTCCCTAACGTCCCGTTCCGGGACTCAGGGTCAGCCTACGTCGTTAAGGCTATTTCGTTATCCGCAATTTTCATAAAAAGGAAAAAAATATGACAAATCTAAACAAAAATCTTCTAGTTATTTTATTTTTAATTTCAGGAAGCGTCTCAGCTCAACTAAAGCCAGTAATTGAAAATGAATGGGCTAAATCAATAAGTTTAGGACCAACTTTAGACAATAATGGAGTTAAATGGATTTCTACTCTTGAAATTAAATTAAATTCCATTTCCAAAATAAATGGCTATGAAATCGAAGGTAATAAGAAAATCTTTCGATTCACTAAATCAGAAAAATTTCAACCAGGAATTCTTAATCTTACAAGCGAATATCTGACCAAAAAAGATTACGAATGGATCTTTGAAAGTGGAGATTCAAGTAAATTTTTTAGTATCGAATTGATAGATAACGCAGGAAATTTAAGCAAACTTAATATTCCTTTAAATTTTTCCTACAAATCCAAAACGACGCTTAGAACATTCTTAGATAAAAATCTAAAAATTTCTGAAAAGGAAATTAATATTCCCTATTATAAAAATTTGGACGGTCGACGTTGGTATATAGAGAATTCTGGAGAGAACGATGATCAAATCTTAATTGAAATGATTCCATCTGGTGATAAAATAGAAAATTGGAAGGAAATTTATAGAATAAATATATTCAAGAATTTGAACGAAGTAAATGCTCAAGATTTTTTAAATCTAACGAAAGAAAACCTTTCTAAAGATTGTCCCACTTTAAAATTCAATATCCTTAAACAAGAGAACAAATATATAATGTATGAATGGTCCCATAAAGGATGCAATTCTTGGCCTGCGAATGCTGAGATCACAAAGATAGCATTGAATTCAGAAAATTTAATTTCATATTCTTTCGCTTATAAAAATGAAGTAATTCCTCAGAATTTCAAAGATATTTATATTGAAGTTTTAAAATCTGCTAAATGAAAACTGCGGATAACTACCGCTATCCACTGCGCTTCGGGACTTGCGCCCTCGCTTGGCCTCCGGCACATTCCTCTCCGTCACACTCCTCTCCGTCACACTCCTTGCAAAGCAAGGAGATGTGCCGACGCTAACGCCTCCTCCGGAGGCTCAGCTCCGAGGAACGTCGGATAGCTGAGTTCGTTATGCGAAATTGGCAAAAATCAGGTAGAAAAAGTCGCGCCTAAGAGCTGCGCAGCAGTGAAGAGAAAGAGAAGAAGAAGAATTGGAAAGCTCCTCTCGTTTTGAATGCCCTGCTCTGTATTTACGAGCAAGCTAGTGAGTGGGGCGCTCCAATTTTTTACTCTTCGTTTTCAAATTCTATCGGAAACATTACCAACTCCGCATAACAACGGCTTACCGCTGCGCTTCGGGACTGATGCCCTCGCTTGGCCTAAAGGCACATTTCCCTTCTGGCACTCCCCTTGCTTACGCAAGTCTCGTAGCCAGTCCCTAACGCCTAAAGGCTCAGGGGCGGGAAACGTCGGCAAGCCTGGTTCGTTATGCGAAATTGGCTTCAAATCTTTACCATAACATTTTTAAAATATAGGATAACAAAACAATGACAGAGTTTAATATATTGCAACCAAACCATCTATCTCTTGCCAATCGAATCAAAAACGGAGATATTATCTTATTTACTGGCGCTGGTTTCAGTCTAGGTGCAACAAATTACCAAGGAAATAGCATACCAAGCGTTACTGAATTTAAAAAACATTTAATTAAAGACGTGTTAGCAATACAAGATGAAACCTCCTCTCAATTTTCCGAATTATTTTCGCTAGATTTATCTTCTCTATCAGATTATTGCGAGGAAGAAAACAGAACTAGATATCTAGCTTGCGTAACAAACCATTTTGATACTAAATTTGCAGCAGATTTTCATCTTAAACTACTAAATTTACCGTGGAAAAAAATCTATACCTTAAATGTTGACAATTTAATTGAAGTTTCATTACGAAAAAACAGAAAACAATTTACAGTAATCGATGATACAGAAAGCAAATTTATTGCTAGAGACAACATTGAGTTAATCAAACTACATGGTAATGTACAGAATCAAACTAGCAGACTGATATTCTCAAAACTTTCATACAAGAAATCATCGGCGGGATTAATAAAAGACTATAGAATCAATAGCCTCATGGAAGATTTCAAAAGAGACAATATTCTAATTATTGGAGCATCTCTTACAGATGAACTTGATATCGACCTCGAGCTCCTTAAACATGGAAATTTTTTAATGTCAAAAATTTATTACTTAGCACCAACAATTTCTGAATTACAAAGAAAAATGCTAATAAAAAAATACAACAACATCGAATTTATAACCGAAACCTCAGAAACCTTTTGCAAAAAACTTAACGCTTATTACGAAAATTTTAACGAAAAATTAGCTAAATCATCTATACAACTAGATTCTGTTTTAAACAACAAAAACTTTATATTAATAGACGAAACTATAAAAAAAGAAAATTATCTAAACCCAAACCTATATATAGGAGGACATCCTAGATGGGTTGATGTATTTACTGATCATGACGTAATTACTAAATTGATTAAAACTAATTTAACTGAAATTGAGGAGAATATAGAAAGCTTTCAATGTTATATAATTTCGGGAAAGTCATTATCGGGAAAAAGTTTATTTTTAAAACAAATCGGAAAATACTTCCATAAAAATTACTATGTTATAGATTATCGAGGAACTGACATATTAACCGATTTGGAGATCTTGATAAAAAAATATAACCAAACCAACAAAGACAAAAAAATAATTATACTAATTGATAATGCTGCTTGGGTGCTTAACATATTAAAAAATTTAATTAATAGCAAAAACCAAGAGAATATCAAAATTATCTTTTGCGTAAGATCAAGTATCTTGCACAGAAAATCATACTTATTTGATAATATTCAAGATTTTAAAAAATCAGTAAAGATCATAGAAATTTCTGGCAAATTTGACCTTGATGACTCAACTCAATTTATAAAAAAATTGAAGGAAAAATCCTACTTAGGAAAATACGCTAATATATCTCTAGAAGAAGCTGCAAAACATTTTTTAAATACATACAATAGGCACGACATATTAATATGTCTATATGAATTTAGTCAGGGAGAAAAATTTAAAGAAAGAATCGATAAATTTCTAACATGGGTTGCAAAATGCGAATCAAGAACTCTATACAAAATAATCTTACTATTATACATTCTTGAAGAATTTGGCGACCTTTCTTTAAAAACAAATTTCTTTGCTACAATGATCAGCAACTCAATCGATTTTACATCATATGAAGCGGAACTTCACGAGATAACAAATTTTTCACTCATGCAAGGAAACGATTTTGATGATAATCTAAGTGAAATCAAAAGTAGATCGCCAGAATTATTAAATAGCATTGTAAATAAAATCAGTCATGAGACAAGACAAGAATTGATCATTGAATTATTAAAGGATATCGCAACAAACTACTACAACAACTTAAAAAATTCCAAAACATATGAAGCTCAAGTATTCTATCATCTGATAAGATCACAGAATTTGAGAGTTATATTTCGTAAAAAAAATTCCTCGGAAATAGATTGGAAATCTTTGTTTACTATATATAAAGAAACACATAAATATTTCGAAGATATTCACCTGTATTGGCTTCATAGAGCAATATCAGAGATAAAGCATAACCTATTTAAAGATGCAGAAATTCACCTAGACCAGGCGAAAAAATTAAGAGGAAATCAATCATTCGAAATTGAACACACAGAAGCAATCCTCTTCCTTGAAAGATCTATCAACGAAGAAAGGATATCAAAAACAACTAGAAACGAATATTTCAAAAAAGCTGAACATATTTTACTGAATCAGATCAAAAAGATTGATATACACAATGACGCATATGCGATTCATTCTTACGTAATTAAATCTTGTACCTACTTCACAAAGCACAAAACAGAAATTTCAAATTCTAGTTGCAAAGAAATGATTCAACTTTATAAAAAGTCAAAAAATGCATATGGATTTCAATCAGTTCTCGTAAGAAACATGTTAAAAACGATTCATCATTTCCTAAACACAAAAAATTTGTCAAATTTACTTACCCTCGATCAAGAGGAATTCAAAATTTTGAATAATAAATCCAATAATGAAGAAATTATTGAAAGTATAGATTTATTATAAAACAGCCATCTTCGCATAACAACGCCTTAACGCTTCGCTTCGGCACAAGGCCTCGCTCGGTCTGCGACACATAGGCTTCTGGCACTCCCCTTGCTTACGCAAGTGTCGTTCCAGTCCCTAACGCCTAAAGGCTCAGGGTCAGCCTACGTCGTTAAGGCTAGTTCGTTATACGCAACGCATTAACAATGAATCTTGAATTAGTAATTAAGACAATTGATTTGATAGATAAAGAAATTGAGTTTGTTCCACTTACGAATGGTATCGATCTTCTACCATCATATAGGAAATATTATCTTTCTAGAGTCGCATCTTCTCTTATTCCATCAGCAATATCATTCTTAAAATTAGCTTACTCTAGAAAGATTACTTTTAAGCAGATCAAAGAATTACAGAACAAATCAAATTTTCTATCTCTATCTGAAAAAGAGTCAGAATATATTCAAATATTAGTTCTATTAAGAATATCAATGGAATATTATTCGGAACTTGCACTAATAGAAAATACTGACGATATTGAAACAGCATGTAAAAATAAAACATGGCATGAATTTATGAAAGAAAGAGAAAATATTCGGAAAAATATTCGTTCTTTCTATGATATTGAAAGCCCATCATTTGAAAAATACTCAAATGATGGAAAACTTAAATTTACCAATTTAAGTTCCTTCGCATATAATAAAAGTATCGCTGTCAGATTTAAAAACCTATTTAATGATTCAAATCTCATAACAAGAAGATTATTAGGAATAGACTATTATAATCTATACTCCTTTTTGAGTAAAAAAGTCCACTATGATCAAAGAAACAACCTAGGAGCAGGCGCTCCACCTGAATTATACTATTTCTGGTTTTACAATTTCTTTGTAAGAGCCTCAAATATTCTATTAACTCTAAATGACTCTCAGGGTGAAAAAATCAGTTTTCTAGAAAACGAAATAACTAATCTAAACGTTGACTTAATCGAAGGTACGATAGCACTAAAAATAGGATCTGCCGTAAAAACCGAATTTGGATTAGGGCATGTATTGGAAATATTCGAAAACAAACCAGGCCTTTTTCATATTAAAATTAGCTATGATTATTCTAGGTTCGTCAACCCCGGTTTTATCGATATAATACCAGCTCCACTTGTATCTTTATTTACAGAGGAATCTCTCGACAAAATTCAAGCAGAATTCACCAACACGAAAAAATTCAAAACCTTCAATACACTATTTGCAGATTTACAGAAGAGCACATTTGATGATCTAATAAGAAGATTATTTTATATTCCCACACAGAATTGCTATGGAAAATAATGCGCAGCGTATAACAGCATGGAAACGCTGCGCTTCGGCACGAGGCCTCGCTTGGGCTGCGCCACATTTCCCTTCTGTCACTCGTTTGCATCCGCAAACTCCGTGCCAGTCCCTAACGTCCCGTTCGGGACTCAGGGTCGGGAAACGTCGTCTCCACTAGTTCGTTATGCGCAAAAGCTGAAATCAAATTTATAAAAAAAAAATCAGGAAGTTAAAATGAAATTTTACTTTTTTACAATTCTATTGATTGCGAATAGTCTATATTCTCAATAGCCTGATTACGTTTTAGCGGACACTTTTTTAATTCATTTTTAATTCAAATTTCTCAGGACTCACATAACCTAGAAAAGAATGCGATCTCTGTCGATTATAAAATAGTTCAATGTAATCAAAGA
>JARJFC010000115.1 GCA_029310945.1 Leptospira sp. 96542 | reverse complement strand
ACAAAGGCAGCGTGCTGCTGTTGCCCCAGAAAAAGTACACGCCCGAGGTGCGTGGCAACCCCTCAAGCATGGCTGCATCGATCTTGTGTGAAACAGGCGCTTGCATGACCGTCGAACTGACATCAGTTTTCACGCACGCTGCCTTGCGTCAAAACAACTGGGGGTTCTCAGCGGTCGCGATGGCAGACATCGCTTCAGCGGGATATGCCTGCATGAAATCCATGCTCTCCTGCGGCTTGGCATCGAGCCAGGTTTCGTACTGGTCTTCCGACAGTATCACGACCATCCGCTTCTCGTCCTCTGGCCGATGGAACTGGTTCATGACAGCGTGGTCTGTCGCATTGATGGTCAGCATCGTGAAGCTGTAGATCAATTCGTCGTCAGGTGATGTCCAACGGTCCCACAGACCGGCAATCCCCATGGGCGTTCCATCCCTGCGCTCGATCCGGGTCGGGACAGATTTGCCAGTGCGCCAGTCGGGCTCAAAAAACGACATGGCCGGGATGATGCAGTGCTGCCCCTTGTTCCATGCGTTGCGAAAGCTTGGCTTTTCAGACACGGTCTCCGACCTGGCGTTGTAGGTGCTGCGGACCTGTTTCAGCTCCTTGACCCAAGGAGCCACCATCCCAAATCGGCCCAAACGGGCGACTCGCTGGCCATCGGCTTCTTTTCTGACAAACCCTGCCTCGTACCCTGGCCAGACATGGAGGGCACCCGGTCCCGATGGTGGCTCGGCCCGAAATTTCTCCCTGTAGATCGCGGCAAGTGGCGGCGCCAGGTAATTGCTGCACATGCCTTGATTCTAAGGAAGCGCATTACTATACTGTATCTATGTACAGTATACCGCTACAAGGCACGCCAGTCTTGTTGAGCTCCACCCCTGTGGTGCTGCCTGAAATGGGCAGCGCCAGGGCCGGCTTTCCCTCGCCTGCCGAGGACTTGCAGGAACGAGCCATCGATCTCGGCCAGGTTCTTGTCACCCATCCCCAAGCGACCTTTCTGATCCGAGCCCGCGGCAACTCCATGATTGATGCAGGTATCCACGACAACGCAATCCTTGTGGTGGATCGCGCGCTCAAACCCCAGCACATGGACATCGTCGTCGCTATCGTCGACGGGGAGTTCACCATCAAACATCTCTACAAGCGTGGAGGGAGGCCCAAGCTCAAAGCCGCGAACCCTACCTTCCCTGACATCACCCCGAAGGACGGACAGACGCTGGAGATCTGGGGTGTGGTGACTGCCGGCATCAACCAGTTTCGCAAGTGAGCATGCGAGAGGAGCTTCTGTGTACGCGCTGGTGGACGGCAACAATTTCTACGTATCGTGCGAGCGAGTGTTCCGACCCGATCTCAACGGGCGGCCAGTCATCGTTCTTTCCAACAACGACGGCTGCGCCATTGCGCGCAGCAACGAAGCGAAAGCACTTGGCATCAAGATGGGGGCGCCCTGGTTTGAGATCAGACACATGGAGGAGGACGCAGGACTCGTCGCGCTCTCGGCTAACTTCGGTCTGTACGGCGACATGTCTGACCGAATGATGAGCCTGGTCGGCGGTCTCGGTCATCGGCAGGAGGTCTACTCGATAGACGAGTCGTTCGTTGACCTCTCCGGAATCCGAGGCAACTTGGCCGACCGTAGTCGGCGCCTGCGGCAGCGCGTCCTGGAATGGACAGGCTTGCCGACCTGCGTGGGGATTGGGCAGACCAAGACCCTGGCCAAGTTGGCGAACTACATTGCCAAGACGGCCGAGCGCAAGCCGGGTAGCTACCCGGCTGAGCTCAGCTCGGTATGCGACCTTGCGGCAATGAACCGCGAAGCGTTTGAACAGGTGCTCTCAACGACCGGAGTCCGAGAGGTTTGGGGTGTCGGTCCGCGCATCGGGCAACAACTCGAAGACGAGGGCATCAAGACCGTACTAGACCTCACCCGGCTTGATCCCGCTACTGTTCGCCGGCGATGGTCAGTCGTACTGGAACGCACGGTGCGCGAGTTGCAGGGCACCTCTTGCATCGACATGGATGACGCCCCAGCGGCCAAGAAAGAAATCGCGTGCACCCGATCGTTCGGCCGTGCCGTGATGGATCTCGGTGAGCTGGAAGAAGCGGTATCAACCTTTGCAAGTCGCGGCGCTGAGAAACTCCGCGCGCAGGGCAGTCACGCGGGCCAGGTTCTTACCTTTGTTCGGACCAGCCCGTTTCGGCCAGACAAGCAGTACTCGCGCTCGATCATCGTTCCGCTACGCCGCCCGACGGCTGACACAGCGGCCTTAGTCGAGACTGCGCTGATCGGTCTGAGAGCGATCTTTCGGCCTGGCTACAAATTTGCCAAGACAGGAGTCATGTTGATTGATCTGTCAGATGCAAGCGTGCTGCAAGGTGAGCTGGATCTTGAGCCCGAACTTTGCGAGAACCGGGGGCGGCTGATGACGGCGATGGATGGCCTCAATCGCCGCTACGGGCGGGGGACGGTAATCATCGGTAGCGCTGGAACCGGCGACATGCCTCGGAACTGGGCAATGAAGCAGGAGCGGAGAACGCCCAGATACACGACAAAGATCTCCGAGATTCCGGTTGCGAAGGCCTGATACCGTCACGGGGGACTGTTCCCCGGCCAGAAGCGGTCGACCAGGTTGCATATGCATTGTGGACTTTGACCGAAATTTTGAGGATAGACGAATTGCGTGGAGCAGGCTAAATTCGGACCGGATCCGAGTTCTGAAATATGGGGAGGACTACATATGGCAACCGAGAAAATTTACGAAACCTGCCGCGAGGCGTTGGAGCGAGTTCAAACGTTTGATCCTGAAGCCCTGGGCCGAGTTGATGATCTCGGCCGACAAATGAACTTTGCCGAGGCGGTCAAGCCTGCCGAAGCAATCATCGCTGTATACAAACGGATCCCGATGAGCGCTTTGCCGGACTTCACTGACAGCCAGCTGAACGTAATCCTCGGCCAAGCCAATGCAGACTACAACGTTTTCAAGCAGATTCTTGACTTCAACGCTGCATCGGGTGATGCGGTAGGCATTCGAACCAGCATATTGAACAACATCAAGGTTCGCCGCGATCAACTCTTTGATCAGGTCTGGCAGTACGTTGCCTACGGAGTAGCTCGGATCACTGACACGAGCTTACTTGAGACTCAAGCGCGGGCAACTATCCAAGGAATTAAAGACGAAGCTGCCAAACTTACCGATCAGCTCAACAAGGCAAATTCGGACGCCGACACTGCGCTATCTGCAATCAGAGCTGTCGCGTCTGAGCAAGGGGTTTCACAGCAAGCCATCTATTTCAAGGACGAAGCTCAGAATCAAGAAATCCTAGCGGATAAGTGGCTTACATACACCTATCGCTTTGCGGTTGCCTTGGGCGGCTTCGCCATCTTGAGCCTATTTCTTCACAAGTTCGAGTGGATCAAACCGACGAGCAACGGTGAGATGTTCCAGTTGATTACCAGCAAGGTTTTGATCTTTACCGTGCTTGGCTACATGCTAATCATGGCAGCTAGAAATTACACCACGCACAAGCACAACGCCGTTGTGAATCGCCATCGCCAGAACGCACTCCTCACCTACAGGGCACTTGTCACGGCAGCTGAGGACGCAAGTACACAAGACATCGTTCTCGCCCACGCAGCATCCTGCATCTTCTCGCCTCAGGACACTGGTTTTGCTCATGGGAAGGCAGATATTGGCATGGGTTCAAAGTCAGTCCTTGAACTTCTCACTAAAGGCGGTTCCAGGACAGGCGATTAGTCGAGAGCTTAGGTCGCCGATGAACTGAGTGATCGAACTGTCTGATTCCGATAGTCTCGATGGACCGCTTTGGTTCGAGAACAGAAATCAGCAACAGGCTGTACACGGCCAGAAGCGGACAGTCTTGTCACCAGCACAATCCGACCAGGAGCGGACATACGAACATGACGCTCGAAGCGATGATCAATGTCCCCAACTAGCTATGTTTGCCATCATGAATCAGCAGCGCAAATTTGATCCGGAGGTGGAACAGTTCGCCAAATTCCTTGCAGCATTTAACAAGGAAAGTGATCGCGGCGCTGCATTGGTGGCAGCATCGATGCTCGATGAAAGGCTAGAACAAATCCTGAGCGCCTTCTTCATTGAATCGGCCGCAGCGAAGGATCTCGTTTCAGGTTTCAATGCCCCACTCGGGACATTCTCTTCACGGGCTTTAGCTGCGGCATCCCTCGGGCTCATCCAAGACAACGAGTTCAAGGAGATCACGCTTATTCGAAAAATCAGAAACGAGTTCGGACACGGCTGGGAGCCATTGAGTTTTGAAACTGACAGCATTTCGGCGTATGCACGCAAGCTGCCCTGGCGAGGTCCCGCAGAGTTCGAAGAGTCGGCAAGCAATCGCTCTCGTTTCAATGCCGCTGTAGCACTGCTGCTAGGCGACTTAATGTGGAGAGTCAAGCTTGTTTCGTCAGAGCGATGTGCTAGCAGAACTTGGCCTCACAAAATGCGCGAATAATGGGTAATGGCGCTTAAACCCTAATCCCTACGGACTGTAATCCGGCGTCGGTGAAGTCCAAGGTAGTGTGGCCTCCATGCATTAGGATCATTGAATGAAATTGCTAATTGAGACGCAAAGGAATCCTGTCGGTAGTGAGGTGCTCGCGCGAATAGCCATCATTCGTCCCATCCTCATGGCCCTACTTACGGGAACCAAACAAGAGGTCTTGAGCGAACTTGGTGGGATGAATAACATGAAACTCTTCATGCTCCCTCGTGCATATAGAAATGGGTATGGCGATGTCGGATTCTGTTTCGAATGGGCAGTACATGACGCGATTCGACGCCAAGATCCAATGGTAATGACGCGCCTTCTGGACGCGTCAAGGCTTTGCAAGTTGCCCGGCAGCGCCTTTCAATCCATTCTTTTTGGCGTGGAGAAATCGGGCAAGACTCGCATCATCGATACAGCCAATCAGCTATTGACCGATGATTCGAGAATATTGACTGGCGCTCAAGCCCAGCCACCAAAACTCAAGGCTTACATGAATAGGCTTGCAGCAGCGTTCCATCGTCCAGAAACGAGAGCTGCCTTACCTTCGTCAATAAATGGTCTCTGGAAAGCGGACCTATTTTTCGGATCAACTGACGCAGATCGGTGGCTTGGCACCACTCTAAAGATCAACGCAAAAGAGCTTGAAGGCGCGAAAGGCCTCCGTGTTGGCATCGTGCCTGCCACGCAAGGCTCATCCGACAGAATATACAAAGACGATGTTAAGAATCTGATTGTTTGCCCGATACCGTATGACGGTTCCTTCATGGAACTGTTTTACACAGGCTGGAGGATTGTTCAGCAATTCATCGCGGCCGACGCGAAAGTTCCCGAGCCTGTTGCCCTTCCGGCTCCAGCAGATCGCCAAGTAGCAAGAGAATTGGAAATGCGCCGAAGGTTTCCAATTGTCGACGTGATTAGGGCGTTAGAGGTGCAATCACAGACTGATCTGCTTGAGGCAACGGAGAAGAGAGTCGATGTAGTTACGGAGCGTGAGGGCAGCACTATATTGAATGACTTAGTAATCTCTCCCGTTGCCTCGTACACATCTGCTCAAACATGATTCGTCTATAGGAGCGCCTGAAGATGCTTTCGGGCTTCACGACCGCCGAATGCCCGCTTTCGCATCCAATGGCTGTCCGCAAAGGGTCGGCAGCGCCTAGTCCCTCTCGCCAACAGCGAACCTTCAAGTCGCGACGGAGATTCGGCGCGCCGCCAATGTCGGAGGAGCGTCACCTGATCCCAGCCGTCCGATCGACCAAGGGCGTGGGCATGCGGATGACCGCTATGTGATCTGCACCGTGCCGGCTTGTGCGCGATCGTCAGCGACCGCCGCAGGGGAGTCGCTCGTCCCGATTCTTTAAGGCCCACAACAGGTCGATATCGGACATCAGGTCCAGGCTATTCCCATCGAAAAGAAGCGGCAGGGCGAGAACAACCTCGTTCCTAGGCGTTAGACAGATCTGAACTGTACTTATTTACAGTATGGTGATGCTTTCGACCTCGCGAAGGCACAAAAAGCACTCCTCATGATCGCTGAGAAGGACAGGTCATTCTCAAAATCCTGAAAAATCCATTTAATAACAATAACTTAAGGACGATTTCCGCCTCTCAGGAGTTCAGAGTTAAGTGATAAAAATTCAAAACTCACCGTAAATCGACAGTAAATCGACAACAACAGCAGCCGACCGACACGCTGCCCGCGCCCTCTTGAAACCCCCGCAAAAAGCCT
>JARJFC010000114.1 GCA_029310945.1 Leptospira sp. 96542 | reverse complement strand
CACAGCGCGTGGCGGCTTGACGCGGCCGGACCCTCCAACATCCTGAAAGATCACCATGAGCCTTCCGAAGAAACTCAAGAACTACAACGTGTTTGGCGATGGCGAGAGCTTCGCGGGCCTCGCCACCGAGGTGACGCTGCCGAAGCTGACGCGCAAGACGGAGGACTATCAGGCCGGCGGCATGTCTGGCCCTGTGGCTTCGGTGCTTGGCCTCGAAAAGCTGGAAATGCCGTGGAAGGTGGCAGGCTTCGACAAGCGTCTGTTTACGCAATGGAAGAGCGAGTCGGTCGATGGTGTGCTGTTGCGCTTTGCTGCTGCTCTGCAGGACGAGAGCACTGCCGGCATCGAGGCTTTGGAGGTGGTGGTACGGGGCGTGCATACGGAGCTTGACTTCGGCATCGCGAAAGTTGGTGAAAAACTCGAGACCAGCATCGCGAGCGCGCTGAGTTATTACAAGGTGACACTGGGCGGTCAGACAGTGATCGAGATTGATTTCGTGAACATGATCGAGATCATCGACGGCGAGGACCTGGCGGCCGCGGTGCGCACGGCCATCGGCATGTAATCCGGAGGTGACATGAGCAACGAAAAAAAATCGGGCAAGAACGTGGCCGCCGAGGCATCGGATACACCTGTGGTGGTGGATGAAAACGTCATTGAGCTGGATCAACCGGTTCCGCGCAAAGGTGGCGAAATCACCCAGATCACTTTGCGGCGCCCTCGCTCAGGTGAGCTGCGCGGGCTTTCGATCGGCGCGCTGGCGCAGATGGACGTGAGCGCGCTGATTGTGCTTGTGCCGCGGATCAGCAGCCCGACCTTGACCGGGAACGAGGTGGCGGACATGGACCCGGCCGACATGACGAAGATCGCGCTGAAGGTGGCCGGTTTTTTGACTCCGAAGGCAGCTCTGATGGAGGCTTCCCAGAGCGTGTCGAAGAGTTCATGGCTGATGTAGCCACGATATTCCACTGGCCTTTGAGTGAACTTGATGCCATGCCTCTAGGCGAGCTGGTGGAGTGGCGCGAGCGCGCCAGGGTTCGTTCGGGGGCCGGTGAGCACGACGAGTGAAAGTTTATTATCATGCGCCATGGAAACACTTTTCCTCATCTTCGTGGTGGCCGTGGCCGGGGTTCTTCTCGTGTTCACGGCGTTGGCGCTTTTGGCATTCCCGTTGGCAGCGCTGACGCATTTCGCTCGGTCCTGGCGCGACAGCTGACGCCATCAGGCTTTGATGGGAGGGCGCATGGCGGCCTCCAATGATCTTGCCCTGCGCGTCACGCTGCAGGCAATCGACAAGGCTCTTACCCCTCTCAAAAACATCAATCGCGCAAGCGAGGCCGTTACCCGCTCGCTCTTCGATGCGCGAGAGAACCTGCGCAAGCTGAACCGCCAGCAAGCCGCGTTAGACGGCTTTGAGAAGCAGCGCGCGGCAATGCAGTCGGCCGCGAATCAGGTCAAGGTCTACGAGCAGAACCTGGGCGCACTGCATGCAAGCCAGTCGGCTTCGGCCAAGCAGATCAAGACGGTGGAGCATGCCCTGGCCAAAGCGCGCACGGCTTACGCCGGGGCGCGCGACGGCGCGTTCCGGCTGCGGCAGGAATTGAATTCGATGGGGGTCTCGAAGGTCGCCGGGGTGCAAGGACACTTGCGGGTCGAGACAGAGAAAGCTACAGCGGCGATCCAGAAGCAAATCGCCGAGCTCCGGCTTCTTGCGCAGCGTGACGCGACGATTGCCAAGCTGCGAGAGCAGCACGTCAAGTCGATGATGCACGCTGGGGCGTGGACGGCCGTGGGCGTGGGAATGCGCTCGTATGGCCAGAGCGCCATGCGTTCGGTGCAGGCCCCGGTGTCGTCTTATTCGGAGCACGAGCAGGCGATGCTGGGCATTGCGCGCCAGGTGGCGGGCGCACGCGATGCGACGGGGCAGCTCACGCCGGTGTACCGTGAGATCGAAGCGCAGATTCGCTCAATGAGCGAGCAACTGCCCTACACGACGGTGCAGATCGCGGAGATGGTGACGGCCGCGGCGCGGATGGAGGTGCCGACTGAAGAGCTGGAGCGCTTCACGCGCCTTTCGGCGATGATGGCGACGGCGTTTGACGGTGTGCCCGACGAAATTGCCGAGAGCATGGGGAAGATCGGCAAGAATTTCCGCATTCCCCTTCCCCAGATCGAGGGCTTGGCTGATTCGATCAACTGGCTGGACGATAACGCGATCAGCAAGGGTTCAGACATCATTGACTTCTTGAACCGCACGTCGGGCGTGGTGTCCACGGTTGCGATGACGGCGCGCAATGCCGCGGCGCTGGGCTCCACTCTGCTGACGTTGGGCGAGCGCGCCGAGACGGCCAGCACGGCGGCCAATGCGATCGTGCAGAAGTTGTCGGCAGCGGAGAAGGGGAGCAAGAAGTTCCGCCGCGCGCTGGACGAGATCGGCTTGGCCCCCGAGGCGGTGCAGCGTGGGATGCAGACGGACGCGATGGCCACGCTGTTCCAGGTGGTCGAGGCGATCAACAAGTTGCCGGCGAGCAAGCGCACTGGCGTGATGGTGGAGCTGGCTGGTCTGGAGCACGCGGACACGCTGGCCAAACTGGTGAGCAAGCCGGATGAGCTGCGCCGTCAGTTGGACCTTGCAAATGGTGCCGAGGCGAGCGGTTCGATGCGGCGGGAGTTTTCGGCGCGAAATGCCACGCTGGAGGCGCAGTGGTTGGAGACGAAGAACCGGATCTTCAACACGATGGCGCGCCTGGGTGAGACGCTGCGGCCCACGCTCGTCAGCTTGATGGACACGGCGAACGGCTGGCTGAGCACGATCAGTCGCTGGATCAGCGAGAACCCAGCTCTATTTTCTGCCTTGATGAAAACGGCGGGCGTACTGGCCGTGCTCACCGTGGGCATTGGCGGGATCGTCGTGGCCGTCGCGCCGTTGCTGGGCTCTCTCTCGCTGCTGAATTTCTTGTTGAATCGGCAGCTGATTTCATGGGGCCTGCTGTCTCAGCCCGTTAACCTGCTGAAGGTTGCGCTGGCTGGGGTGGGGCGGGTTGTGCTTTGGCTTAGCCGGTTGCTGTTCGCCAATCCTATTGGCCTGGCCGTCACGGCTATTGCTGGGGCGGCCTACCTGATCTACAAGAACTGGGAGCCGATCTCCAAGTTCTTCAAGGATCTATGGGATGGCATTGTGTCGGGCTTCAAGAGGGGCATCGAAACCATCATGGGGTGGTTGGACACGGTCATGGCGCCTCTGCGATGGCTGCAGGAGAAGTTTGGCAAGCTGTTTGCGGGAGCGGCTATGGCCAGTGCCGCGGCCGGGGTTTCAGCAAGCCCTGGCACGAGCACGCCTGTGCCACGCATCGTGGCACCAGCTCCCATCACCACGTCTGCCGCAAAGCGGCCCCAGGTGGTTCGTGAGGGTGACAACATCACCCTCGTCATGCAGGCTGCACCTGGCATGAGCGAGCAGGCTGTTGGTCGTGCCGTCGTGGCTGAACTGAACCGCCGCCAGACGCAACAGGCCGCGCGCACGCGCAGCGCGCTGGGCGACATCAACTAGCCCGGTTCGTCTCGCGAAGCACGAGGAGCCGCTTCAAGACGCTGTATCGGCCAGCGTGTTTGTCACGCGTGCCAGGCTCTTATGCCAGGGCCTCAGCAGCGCATGTATCAAGGCCGCGTTCACGCGCGCGCCATTGGTCAGCCTCAGCAGCTCACAGACTGCTTCCAGTCCGGCCTCAACCTCCCCCAGTTCGTCCGCTACGGCTTCGAGGCCGTTTCCCGTCCCTATCTTCCCTGGCATTGCGCCCCTCCCGATACTGTATGCATGTACATATTACAGCGACGGAAAAAGAGGGGCAACCGACTATTGACCGAATTTCGGGCCTATTTGTCCGCGAAAACTTGCTGGCACCCCCGGCGCGCAGTCGAGACCCCGCCCCGCCTGCCCGCTAAAAGGGTCTGATTTGACGAGCACGGCGAGGCAGTGCTTTGCAAGGCTTGGCGCGGCTTCTCGGCCGCTTGGGGAGGCTTTTTTTTGACGGGAAACGACGGAAATTCGGGGTGAATGTCCCTGCCGACTCCAGGCAAGTGGACGGGTGATTCGGTCAAAGAAGTGGGGAGGGGTCGGGGAAAACCTAATCCGCTGGTCGAGGGGGCTGAAACTCGCCGCCAAGCCGCATGGACGCGCCACTTTCACGATCAGGGTGTGGCCCTGATCCGTTCTGATCTGAGCCTAATTCTTTCGTAAGCCATTGATTTTTATAAGGTTGGTAGTCGAGAAAAATCAGCTTCTTAAATCTAATTGGATCAGTATTGGATTAGAAAAAAATTAGGTTTTATCTATCTGTGAAACCCGCATGGATGCTCGCTTGCCAGATAAGTCTTCACTTCGATTAGGGAAATTAGGCCGTTCCCACTATCCCCCTGAACTTTTCAAATGGCATCTACGCGCCGACGCGCCTACGCCCGCGCACGCCCGCAGAAAAGCTCGGCCTACTGCGTGGTGGCTGCCGGCCGCCAGGGCCACGCGGCGTACTTGTCGCCGGCCTGCTTCAGATGGGCGTAGCGCTTCAGGCTGACCCATGATCGATGCCCGGAGACGGTGGCCACGCGGGGGATGCTCCAGCCCATTTCAAACAGGCGGCTGATGCCTTCGTGGCGGAGGTCGTGAAAGTGCAGATCCTCGATGCCAAGCACCTTGCATGCGCGCGTGAACGCGGAACTGACGGACTTGTGGTCATAGGGCCAGATCCGGCCCGTTCGCTCGCCGTGGGTGATGATGAGCTGGAGCGCTTCGGGCGTGAGCGAGGTGACGACATCGTTGCCCAGCTTCTCGTCTGGGTTTTTCATGTCTCTGACGATGATCTCGGCCTGGTCGACGTGCAAGTCTTCGGCCGCCAGCTTGCAGATCTCCTCCTGCCGGCGAGTCGAGAAGAGGGCGAACAGAATCAGCTCTTTCATGGGGATGGATCTGCGCCCCTGAGACAAAGGGTGCGGCACGCTGTGGCTGAAGTGCTTCATGAGCTTGTTCAACTCGTCCAACGTGGGGCGCCTGGTCCGCTGCTTGGATTTGCCGATCAGACCGAGCTTGCCGGCCACCACACGCGCATCCTCGAGCGCGGTCTTCTCAAGCGGATAGCCCCACGCAGGTTTCGCTACTGCGAAGATGGCGGCCAGGTGCGACAGGTAATTCCCTCGTGTCGACGGCTGGCTGTCCATGCCCTGCAGGTATTCGATGATGGTCTGGCTCGTGATCTCGCTGCAGCGCAGGTGCCCCATGGCGGAGGCCTTGAGTGATCGCAAGACCTGACTTTTCGTCTTCCCGTGCGGCCGCAGCTTGTCCTGGGCATACTTGTCCACCACGTCGGACAAGGTCGGGTCTTCCTTTTTGTCCAGCGCCCCAGGCTTGGCCAGCTCGACCTCGCGCAGCTTCATCCATGCTTTGGCTTCCAGGCGGCCGTCGAACGTGCGGGATTCGCTGTGGATGATCTGATTGGCGCGCTTAATGCGAACGGTGGCGGTATAGCCGGTCGAGCCGTCTTGTCGGTGTCTGGCAGTTATGGTTCCCACGGTGCAACATTCAACAGTGAAACACTGTTATGTTACACAGTAATGGTGCAACACTTGTGCAGTGTTACACTGAAATCGTCTGATTTTTAGCTGCGGTGCAACACGGCTTTTTGCTGCACGATTTGTTGCACCTGGGCGCCGAAAATGGCCGGAAACGGCCTGAAATATAGGGTAAAAGGATATCCATGAACGACGCTGTCGGCCCTGTCTTCACGAGGGAAGCAAGCAAAATAGGCCCTTGGAAGATGTGTGTGGCTCCGATGATCGACTGGACCGATCGGCATTGCCGCTATTTCCATCGCCTGCTGAGCCGGCACGCGCGTCTGTACACCGAGATGATCACGACCGGTGCGCTGTTGCATGGCGATGTGGGCCGGCATCTGCGCTTTGATGCCTCGGAACACCCCGTGGCCCTGCAACTGGGCGGCAGCGAGCCGGCCGACCTCGCCGCGTGCGCGCGGTTGGGCGAGCAGTGGGGCTACGACGAGATCAACCTGAATTGCGGCTGCCCCAGCGAACGGGTGCAGCGCGGTGCCTTCGGCGCCTGCCTGATGGCCGAGCCGCAACTGGTGGCCGATTGCGTCCAGGCCATGCGTGGCGCACTCCAGAATCCGGAGCGCGTGCCCGTGACCGTGAAGCACCGCGTGGGCATCGACCGTGTCGAAAGCTACGACTTCGTGCGCGATTTCGTGGGCGCCGTGGCCGAGGCGGGCTGCACGACCTTCAGCG
>JARJFC010000113.1 GCA_029310945.1 Leptospira sp. 96542 | reverse complement strand
ACCGGCGTTGGCCACACCGGCCCATGCCACGCGGATGTCGTTGCCCGTGGAGTTGGTCAGAACGACACCGGTGCCAGCCGCGTTCAAGCTCGCCACCACACCCGTCTTGGACGACTTGTCGTTGAACCGAGCCGCTTGCATGACCGGCTGCGCTACCGGCTGGAGCAGGGCGCACAGGGTGCACGCTGGGTGCGCGAGCGCCTGGCGCCTTGACGGGTCACAGCCGGTAGCCGCCCGTCACCTCGATGCGCTGGCCCGTGATCCACCGCGTGTCCGGCCCCAGCAGCGCCGCGATGACCCCGGCCACGTCTTCGGGTTCACCAACGCGGCCCAGCGGCGTGTCGGCGACAACCAGTTTTTGCAAGGACTCCCCACGCATCGCGCCGCCGCCGAAGTCGGTGGCGATGCCACCGGGTGCCACGGCATTGACGTTGATGCGGCGCGGGCCGAGCTCCAGCGCAAGCGCACGGGTCAGCACTTCGAGCGCGCTCTTCACGGCGGAATAGACCGCCACGCCGGGAAAGGCGTAGCGCGTCAATCCCGTCGACACGTTCACGACGCGGCCGCCGTCGGCCAGCACCGGCAGCAGTTTTTGCGTCAGGAAAAACGGCCCCTTGAAGTGGACACCCACGAGCGCGTCGAAGGCGGCTTCCGTGGTCTCGGCAAAGGACGAGAAGCCGCCAGTGCCACCGTTGTTCACGAGAAAGTCGAGATGCTCACGCGACCAGGTCCGCGCGAGTTCTTGCTTCACGCCGGTGACGAAGGCATCGAAGCTGTCCGTGCGGGTGAGGTCCAGCCGCAGCGCGGCGGCTCGGCGACCCTGCTGGCGGATGGCCTGGACCAGTTCGTCCGCCTCCTGTCGCGCGGCGACGTAGGTGATGATGACGTCGATGCCGCGCGCGGCCAGGGCGAGCGCGGTGCTGCGGCCTATGCCGCGGCTGCCGCCGGTGATGAGTGCGATGGGGCTTATGTCGTTCGACATCCAGGTCCTTTCGTGTGTGCCCGACATGGGCGAAGGACGCGTACGCTACTATCCGCGACCCGGCGTCGCCAGAGACTTTTTCGTCCCTTGCGCACGCCACCGTTCCATAGGCACCAAAAGGTAAGCGTGGGGTAAACATGGCCATCGTCAAGAATCTGCCGCTCATCCCGGCCGAACGTGCGCTGAAGGTCATCAGCGGCCGCTGGAAGGTGTTCGCGCTCTACTACCTGTTCGACGAACCCCGGCGCCTGTCCGAGTTGTGCCGCCTCATCCCGGACGTGAGCCAGAAGATGCTGGTGCAGTCGCTGCGCGAGATGGAGGAACACGGTCTCGTGAGCCGGCAGGTCCATGCGGAGGTGCCGGCCCGCGTCGTCTACACGGCGACGGCGCTGGGCATGAGCCTGCGCCCCATCGTGCAATCGCTCTGCGATTGGGGCAAACGCCACGCCGACGAACTTGACGCCGTCACCGCCTGAACAAGCTCATACGCTCGTCCCCAGGCCCATCTCATCCGACTCCTCGGATATCGGCGCCGCGCACACGCGCCCCCACCCGGCGGATCGCGCCCGCGAAGGCCTGCACCAGAGGCGCGGGGCTTTCGGTGGCGCGCCGTGTGTAGAGGCCCAGCGAAGGCAGCGGAACGGCGGGCGTCACCGAGAGGCGGCGCATGCCGGCGCGCGACAGCTCGTCTTGCGCATGCTCCAGCCGCACCGCGCCCAGCAGCATTGCATCCATGCGCAGGAGGCTGCCCACGCTCACCGAGGAAAGCACCTCGATGGCCGGCTCCGGCGGCTCCAGCCCGCCATTGAGGAAGGCGGTCATGAAGGCCTGGCGGACCAGGGTGTCCTTGGGTGGCGCCACCCAGGCGACCGTGCGCAGATCGGCCCACTGCAAGCGGCGGCGCCGGGCCAGGGGATGGTCGGCCCCACACAGCACGCAGAGTTCGTCTTCGAGCAGCACTTCCGGACGCAGCTGAGGCAGCAGATCACTCGCCAGCAGTTCGGGCGTGATGGCGCCGAAGACGCAATCCAGCTCGCCGTCCAGCAGTCGCTGGATCAGTTCCCGGACGCGCCCCTCCAGGATCTGCACGCGCGCGGCGGGCAGGCCACGGCGCAACTGCACGACCGCTTTCGGCACCGCGGAGGTCACCGACAGAGTACCGATGCGCAAGACGCCTGTCGCGCCCGTGCGCAATGCATCGACCTCGTCCTTGCCGCGCGACAGCTCGCCGAGGATGACCCGCGCGCGGTACACCACGGCACCGCCCAAGGCATTGGCCGTCACGCCCTGCGCGCTGCGCTCGAACAGGCGCGCGCCAAACCCTGTTTCGATTTCGACCAGCATCTTGCTCAGCGCGGGCTGGCTCAGATGCAGGCGGATGGCCGCGGCCCGCAGGGTGCCCGCGTCGGCCAGCGCCACCAGCAATTCGAGGTGGCGCAGGCGCAGGCGGCGCACCAGATAGTCGGCATTGGATGTCATGGCGGGTCCTCGGTCTCCGGTTCCTGGCGATCAGCTTTGGTGATCGTGTTATCAGCATTATTCAATTTCCAGGAATGGCTGCCGCACCTATCGTCAGGCCCCATATGTCGCCTTCTGCTTCTTCCCCCGGCACCCAGGCACCCGTCGCCCCCTTGGCCGGCGTTCGGGTGCTCGACTTCGGCCAATACATCGCCGGCCCGGGCGCAGCCATGGCGCTGGCCGAACTGGGCGCCAGCGTCATCAAGGTCGAACCGCTGGGCGGAGACCAGGCCCGCCACATCGGCCGTTACGGCACATCGATGATCCGGGCCTACAACCGGGGCAAGCGCTCGATCGCCCTGGACCTCAAGAGCGCGGCCGGGCGCGACGTCGCGCTGCGCCTGATCGCGCGCAGCGACGTCCTCATCCAGAACCTGCGCCCCGGCGTGGTGGAGAAACTGGGACTCGGCCCCGCCGAAGTCCGGGCCCTGCATCCGCGCCTGATCTACCTTTCCATCTCAGGCTTCGGCAGCAACGGCCCCTCGCAGGCGCGGCCGGGCTACGACATCGCGGCGCAAGCCGAAAGCGGACTGATGTCGGTGACGGGCGAGTCGGACCGGCCACCGCAGAAAGTGGGCGTGCCCATCGTGGACGCGGCGGCCGCCCAGCTGGGCGCCCAGGCCGTGCTGGCCGCGCTGTACGGGCGCGAACGCAGCGGCCTGGGCGAAACGCTGGAGGTGTCTTTGCTGGAAACGGCATTGCACCTGCAGGCAGCGACCTGGTGCGAATACCTGGGCGGCGGCCCCGAACCCACCCGCCTGGGCGATGGTCAGCCCCACAACGCGCCGGCGGCGGAGGTCGTGGCCACACGCGACGGCCACATCGTGCTCTCGGCCTACGCGGAAGACCATTGGCGGCGCTTCTGCAAGGCCGTGGGCCGCGAAGCCCTGGCCGAGGACCCGCGCTTTTGCAGCAACGAGCGCCGCGTCGCCCATCGGGCCGAGCTGCGCGCGGTGCTGAACGACTGCCTGGCCGGCTACACCAGCGAGGAATGCGTCGCCCTGCTCAGCCGCCACCAGATCGTGGCCGGCGCGGTACGGCGTTACCGCGACGTGCTGGCGAGCGAGGATGTGGCCGCCAGCGGCATCCTCGTGGGTGCCGAATCCGCCGACGGCCAACATTACCGTGCGCTGGGCCTGCCCTATCGGCTGGGCGCCGCGCCGAGACCCGCCCCACGGGCGGCCCCAGCCTGTGGCGCCGATGGTGCCGCCGTGCTGGCCGAAGCCGGTTACTCCGAAGCAGACATCGCGGCCTTGCGGCACAACCGCGTGGTCGCCTGAACACCATGAACCTGTCCGCCCCTTCCATGCCCCTGCCCGTGACCGACGACGCGGCCACCCGCACCGCCATCGTCCAGACCCTGCCGCTCTTCGAGATGATGCGCATGCGCGCCGCGACCACCGCGCGGCGCCACCCCACCCTGGGCTTCGCCGCCGTCGATCGTGATTCCCGGGTGCGCTGGGTCAACCAGTTCACCCATACCCACCGCCGCCTCGGCCCCGACGACCGGGAAGTCGTGAGCCCGAACAACGACACGGTGTTCAGCAATGCCTGGCTGGATTTGTCCCAGGGGCCGGTGCTGATCGACACGCCGGACATGGGCGATCGTTACTGGACCCTGGGCCTGCTCGACGCCTGGACCAACCCTTTTGCCTACGTCGGGCGCCGCACCACGGGCAACCGGCGCCAGCGCACGCTGGTGCATGGCCCGGACTGGCAAGGCGACATACCGGCCGACGTGTCGAACGTGATCGCCGCGCCCGGACAGGATGTCTGGGTCATCGGCCGTGTGCTGGTGGACGACAGTGCCGCCGACCTGGAACAGGTGCGCGGCCTGCAGACGCAGATCGCGGCCCGCCGACTGGACGGCAGCGATGCGGCCATGCGGGTGGACACGCGGCTCGATGGACGCGCGGGCGCCACTGCCGCGCCCTCCGCCGCGCTCTACCGCGCCATCGTCGAGGAGGCTCTGGCACGCAACCCGGTTCCGGACGGAGAAGACCTGCGCTGGCCGGACGACGATGCTGGCCTGGCGGCGGCTCTGCCGCGCGTCTTCGACGAACTGCGCGAAAGGGAACAGCCGCACGCCCTGGGCGGTGGCTGGGCCTTGCCGGTGGCGGTGCGCCGCCACTGGGGCGACGATGTGCTGACGCGCGCCCGCGTGGCGCGCAACTTCATCGGGGCGCTCGGCATGGAGGAAGCGATGTACCCCACGGCGGAGGTGGACGCCGAGGGCCAGGCCCTGCACGGGTCGAACGCCTACGAACTGCGCTTCACGCCAGACAACGGCCCGCGCGTGGATGCCTTCTGGTCCTTGACGGTGTACCGCCGCAGCGACTGCCTGCTGGTGGCCAACCCCATCCACCGTTACTCCATCGGGGACCGCACGCCCGGGCTGCGACGCGAGGCGGACGGCAGTCTGGTGATCCGCCTGCGGTCGGACGACCCTGGCCCAGGCAGCAATTGGCTGCCCACGCCGCCTTGCGAGCGGTTTTTCGTGGTGCTGCGGCTCTACCAGCCACGCAGCGAGCATCTGGCATACCGCTATGCCTATCCCGCCCTGCGCCGCACCTAGGGGCCAGGGCACGACAACGAGGACGACAAGGAGACCACCATGACCAACACGAACCTCACCCGCCGCCATCTGCTGGGCGCCGCCGCCGCGGCCAGCCTGACGCCACTGGGCGCGCCCGCCTGGGCCCAGGCCTGGCCCAGCCGGCCAATCCGCCTGATCTCGCCCTACAACGCGGGCGGCCCCAGCGACATCCTGACGCGGGTGCTCGGTGACTTCCTCGCGCCCCGGCTGGGGCAGCCCGTCGTGGTGGAGAACAAGGCGGGCGCCGGAACGCGCATCGCCAACGAGTACACCGCGAAGGCGGCGCCCGATGGCTACACCCTGCTGCACGCGGCGGCGCCCATCGCCATCGGCGCGGCCCTGTACCCCAATCTGCCCTACGACCTGCGCAAGAGCTTCACGCCCATCGTCAGCACGGCCATCGCGCCGCTCTTCCTGGTGGTCAACGCCGAGGCACCGTACAAGACGGTGGCCGAGTTCCTGTCATGGGGCAAGGCCCAGGCGGGAGGCCTCAACTTCGGCTCGCCGGGCGCGGGTTCGGCGCCGCACCTGACCGCCGAACTGTTCATGCGCGCGGCCGGCGCCAAGGGCGTGGTGGCGCAGTTCAAGGGCGATGCGCCCGCCTACACCGAGCTGCTGGCCGGCCGCATCGACGCCACCTTGACCGCCATCTCGACCGCCCTGCCGCACATCCAGGCCGGCAAGCTGCGCGTGCTGGCCGTGGCCAATGAGCAACGCTCGCCCGCCTACCCGGAGACGCCAACCTTCGTGGAATCGGGCCTGCCGAGCGTCGTCGGTTACGGCTGGTATGGCCTGATGGCCCCGGCCGGCATGCCGGCCGCGATCGTCCAGCGGCTCAATGCCGAGACCAATGCCACCATCGCCGATGCTGAGGTACGCAAAAAAGCAGAGGCCGCAGGCCTGCAACTGCGCGGTGGCACGGCAGCGGAATTCCGGGCCTTTCTGGACAGCGAAGCCAGGAAATGGTCACAGGTGATCAAAGCCGCGAACATCCAGCCGGAATGACGCGGGCATGGGTAGTACCCGAACTGACGTGTCCCCTTGCGGTGCGCGCAGCAGGTTTCAGCGGACGAACTGCTGCGTGTTCCAAGAATGTGGTAGTACGAGAAAGAAGCGAACTGCAACTTCCATAGGAAGATCGCTTAAATCTATACGCTCCGATGCGGAAGCATTGTAGATCTCTTTTGTGAGTCGCAAG
>JARJFC010000112.1 GCA_029310945.1 Leptospira sp. 96542 | reverse complement strand
CTGGATGTGCAGGCGCCGCTGCGCATAACGCAACAGGACGGCACCCAGCGCCAGCAATGCCACGGGGCACGCCCACGTGACCACGCCCGTGGCTTGCCAGGAATTGCCGAACATCGTGACGGGCGGCAACGATGAGGCCATGGCCGCCATGGCGCGATAGTCGTGCGAGCAGAGGCGCTGCAACAGCTCGATCAGGAAAACCGCACCCGCCGCCAGCAGCAGCACGGCCAGCAGCCAGACCAGTAGCAGCGGCAGGGCACGCGCCGCGCCCAGGCGGCGCATGTGTCCAGTCGCCGCACCGCCCAGGCCCACGAGCCCTTCGGGCATGAACATCATCACCAGCACGAACAGCACGCCTTGATAGAGCAGCCAGGCCTGGGTCGCGTCGGACACCGCGTACCCGAAAAAGGTCATCAGGGCCGCGCCCAACGCGGGCCCGAGGAAAACGCCGACGCCCCCGATGTAGCTGTTGAGCACGACACCGGCCGAAACGGCGGCGTCGAAGACCACGTAGTTGGCCGATTCGTTGGCCAGCACCTGCAAGCCTCCGGCGACGCCCGAGAACAACCCCGAAATCGCGAACGCCGACACACCGAGGCGATGCACGTCATACCCCAGAAAACGCAGGCGATGGCCGTTCTCACGCAGCCCCAGCGTCAGCCTGCCGGCCGGCGTCTGGGTATGAAAGTACAGCAGCAACAGCGAGAACAGCACCCAGCCCAGCGCGAGGTAATAGACCTGGGTGCTGGAACCGAAGTTCAGGCCCCAGGCCGGCATGCGCATGGCCGAAATGCCGGACTCGCCGCCGAACAGGCCCTTGAGCTGGGGCGCCAGCGCATGCAGGATCTCGGCGATGGCGAGGGTGATCATCGCAAAGGCCGTGCCGCTGCGCTTCGTGGCGATCCAGCCCGCGGCGATGCCGAACACAAGCCCGGCCGCGGCACCGACCAAGGGCAGCAAGGGCGTCGGCAGCAAGCCGGTGCCGCCGAGTGCGTTCATGCCATGGACGGTGGCGAAGGCCCCGACACCGAAATACGCGGCATGGCCAAAAGACAGCATGCCGGCGCGGCCCGCCAACAGGCTGTAGGCACTGGCAAACAAGGCGGCTATCAACATCTGCACGGCGGCATTGATCAGGGCGGGCGACAACAAGCTGGGCAGCACCGCGAGCAAGGCCACGCCGCCCAGCAGAAGGGAGGTAGGAGTACGCATCGAAATATTCAGGTCTTGTCGCCCAGCAAACCCTGCGGCCGCAGCAGCAGGACGAGCAACATCAAGGCAAAGGGCAGGCTGGCGGACAGGCTGGACAACTTGAGCGTGAGCAGACCACCCACGCTCTGCGCCCAATCCCCGGCGCCCACGAAGGCCAGCAGATCGGCCAGGCTGCGGTCGATGCCCACGGCCACGGAGGTCATCACGCCAATCAGCAGCGAAGCCAGCATCGCCCCGCCGAGCGAACCGAGCCCGCCCACGACGACCACGACAAAGACCATGACGCCGATCTCCAGCGCCATGTTCGGACTGGTCGTGTAGAAGGCCCCAGCCACGGCGCCCGCCAGGCCGGCCAGCGCCGCGCCCACGCCGAACACGCCCATGAAGACGAGTTGCACGTTGTGCCCCAGGGCCTCCACCATGCGCGGCTTGTAGATGGCCGAGCGCACGATGATGCCGACCCGGGTGCGCGTGAGCAGCAGGTAGAGCAGCGCGAACATGAGCAGGGCCACGCCGCCCATCAGCAGCCGGTACAGCGGGTACTGCTGCCCGCTGAGCACGAAGGCGGGACCGTCGAGCGCGGCGGGCACCTGGTAGTTCACCGGGAAGTTGCCGAACACCAGCTTGATGCCCTCGGCGATGATGAAGGACAGGCCGAAGGTGAGCAGCAGCTCATGCGCGTGGCCGTGGTGATGGACACGCCGCAGGAAGAAGCGCTCCACCACCGCGCCCACACCGCCGGCCAGCAGGGTGGCCGCCACGACGGCCGGGCCGAAGCCCAGCACCCCCTGCAAGGTGTAGGCGAAGTAAGCGCCGAGCATGTAGAACGATGCGTGGGCGAAGTTGAGCACCCCCATCATTCCGAAGATCAGCGTCAACCCGGCCGACACCATGAAGAGCAGCAGCCCGTAGATCAGGCCATTGAGCAGCGCGAACAGCAAGGCTTCCATGGATCAGGCCGGACGTTGCATCTTGCAGCTCGATTGCACGGGCGCGGCGGCCTCGTCGGCGCTGAACACCTTCACGGGCTTGAAGCCCAGGTCCGTGTCGTCCACCTTGTAGCGCGCGTCCTTGGCGACGGTGGAGACCACGAGCGGCAGCAGGATCTGGTGGTCCTCGGCGCGCATGCGGGCCTCGCCCATGGGCGTCTGGACGCGCGCGGTCTCCATGGCGCGGGCAAAGGCGTTCACGTCCAGCTTGCCGCCCACGGGCTTGGTGCGCTTGAGGGCGTCGGCCACCATGTCCAGGCCGAAGGCGGTCTGCGGTTCGACGAATACGGGGGCATGGCCGGTCTTGGCCGTGTAGTCGGCCACGAAGCGCGCGCCCTCGGCGCCCGCCGCCTCGGCGTTGAAGGCGTGGACGATGAAGTGCCCCACGGCCGTGTCACCCGCGTTGCGGATGTTGCCCGGCTGGTCGAGGAACACGGTGCCAAAGGCCGCCTTGAGGCCCGCGGCCTTGGCGGCCTTCATCATCAGCAGCAGGTCGTTGGACCAGTTGCCGGTCAGCACCGTCTGGGCACCCGAGGCGCTGATCTTGGCGATGTAGGGCGCGAAGTCCTGGATCTTGTTGACGTCGTGCAAGGTCTTCTCGACCACCTGGTAGCCCCCCGCCGCCGCGTTGGCCACGATGGCGTTCTCCATGTCCTGGCCCCAGGAGTAGTTCTGGTTGATCGCATAGACCTTGGTGCCCAGCGCCTTGGCCTGCTTCATGCCCTGCACCAGCACCTTGGTGCGGACCTGGGCATTGCCCGTGAGGCGGAAGTGGTGGAAGTTGCACTTCTCGCCCGTCAGCTCCAGCGCCTCGGCGCCGACGTTGATGTAGACGATCTCCTTGCCCGGGTTGCGCAGGTTGTGCTTGCGCACGTCCTCGGTGATCTGCCCGCCGATGGCCGACGAGGCGCCTTGCACGACGATCTGCACACCGTCGGCGATGGCGGCCTTGAGCTTGTCCGAGGCACCGGCCGGTCCGCCCTGGTTGTCGTACTCGACCAGTTGCACGGGCTCGCCGTTCCAGCCGCCGGCGGCGTTCATCTTGTCGATGGCGTAACGCACACCGGCGCGGAAGGTCTGGCCGGTCGAGGCCTGCGGACCTGAGAGGGTTTCCAGCACGGCGATCTTGACCGGGTCGGCATGGGCGGCGCAGGCCATCAGCAGCGCCGTGGGCACCGCGAGGAAGCGATGGATGTTCATGGTCTGTCTCCTTTTGTTGTGAAGCGAGGGGGGTTAGAGGTACTCAACGTTGCCGTCCACGCTGATGACCTGACCGGTCAGGTTGCGCGCGCCCGGCGAACACAGGAACAGCGCCGCCGCGGCCACGTCATCGGCGGTGACCATGCGGCGCAGGGAAATCTTGTCGAGGTATTGCTGGCGCATGGCCTCGACGCCGATGCCCAGGGTCGCCGCGCGCGCGGCGATCACGCCGTCCATGCGCGCGCCTTCGACCACGCCCGGCAGGAGGGCGTTGACGCGGATGCCCTGCGGACCGAGTTCGATGGCGAGCGACTTGGTCAGGCCGACCACCGCCCACTTGCTGGCCGCGTAAGGCGTGCGGAAGGCATAACCCAGCCGCCCCGCGACCGAGCCGATGGCGATCAGGCAGGGCCCGTTGCGGGACGCCTTGAGCAGCGGCACGGCGCGGCGCGCGAAATGGAACTGGCCGTCGAGGTTGACCGCCAGGGTGCGCTCCCAGGCGGCGGTGTCGATGTCTTCGATGGGGCCGGTAGGCCCCGCGATGCCCGCGTTGTTGACCAGCACGTCCAGGCCGCCCAGCTGGCTGCGCACGCCCTCGAACACCGCGTCGACATCCGCCGCGACCGAGGCATCGGCTGGGGTGCCGGTGATGCCGGGCAACTGGGTCGCCAGGCGATCGAGGGCCACGCGGTCCACGTCACAGACGTGGACCCGCGCACCGGCGGCGTGGAAGGCGCGCGCGATCGCGGCGCCGATCCCGTTGGCCCCGGCGGTGACCAGCACGCGCAAACCGGGAACGGGACGAAGGGTGTCATGCAAAGCCATGGGAAAAGACGATCGAGAAGTTGCCAGAAACTGGCTTGAGTCTCCTCAATCACCGCGAGGCATGACATGTGCAAGGACCACATAGAATCACCCCGTTTCATGTCATTGAGTGCCATGAAAACACGCTGATTCAGGGTTCCCACCGATCAATTCGCCCCTTCGAGGCACGCTCTTGGCTTCCGACCCGTCTCCTCAGATTGCCAGCACCCTGCTCGAGCTGCTGCACCGCGGGGCCTCGGCGGAGGATTTCGCGCAGCAGCTGGCCGCCGTGGAAGCGCTGCCCTCCCATCGCCCCGACAAGGCGGGCCTGGTCGAGACCGTGCGCCAGGCGATGGCGGTACGCAACCGCCTGGAAATGCTCCAGCAGCGCGAACAGGGCATGGTGGCGGTGATGGAATCCGCGCAGGACCTCTCCGAGCGGCTGGAACTGTCGGACCTGCTGACCACCCTGGTGCAACGCACGCGCCACCTGCTCGGCGCCGACATGGCCTGGATTTCCGAGCTGGACGAAGCACGCGGCGTGTTCCAGGCCCTCGCGGCGGACGGTGGGCTGACCCGCGGCTCCACGGCCATGCGCATCCGCAGCGACCGCGGCACGGCCAGCATCGTCA
Source organism: Leptospira sp. 96542 (assembly GCA_029310945.1). Lineage (GTDB taxonomy): Bacteria > Spirochaetota > Leptospiria > Leptospirales > Leptospiraceae > Leptospira_A. Next base: position 1,615 of record JARJFC010000112.1, on the reverse strand, counting down.
TGGCCACGCGCATGCCCTTCACCACGCCGGACTACCTGCACGACACGCGCTTCCCGCACGACCCGAAGTTCGACGACATCTTCCGCGCCGAGGGCATCAGCGCCCTGGTGGGTGTGCCGCTGATCTGGCAGGACAAGGTGATCGGCCTGCTCTTCGCCGCCGACCGGTACGCGCGGGTGCACACGGCGCAGAACATCGCCATCCTGCGCACCCTGGCCACGCACGGGGCGGTGGCCTTGAAGAACGCGCGCGACTTCGAGCGCATCAACGCCGCGCTGGGCAAGGCCGACGAGGCCCGCGCGGAGCTGGAACGGCACGCGCGCAATGTGCAGGCGGCCGCCGACGCGCACGAGCAGATCACCGCGCTGCTGGCGCGCGGCGCCTCGCTCTCGGCCCTGTGCCAGACGGTGGCCGAGCTGCTCGGCGGCAGCCTGCTGATCCTGGACGAAGCCGCGCAGGTCATCAGCCGGGGCACGGCCGCGGGCTACGCCGGTGGCGCCGCGCTGCGCTACCAGCCGCATGGCGAACACAGCGCGGAACTGGCCCGCGCCCTGCGCCAGGCCCGCGTGAGCGGGCGCTCGGTGCAGGCCTACGAGGTCGATGGCGAGATTTGCCGCGTCATGCCGGTCATCGGCGGGGAGGACGCGCTGGGAACACTCGCGCTTTTCCACCGGCGCCGACTGGAAGACGTGGCGGAGCGCACCCTCGAGCGCTGCTCCAGCGTGATCGGCATCGTCCTGCTTTCGCAGGAACGCCAGGCCGCGAACAACAGCCGCGAGATGTCCGAGCTGATGCACACCCTGACGTCGCCCCGGCAGGGCGAACTCGCGGTGCTGCGTGACCGGTCGGCGCGTTTTGGCCTGGACCTGGGCGAGCCCCTGGTCCTGATGCTGGCCGAGCTCGATGGCCCCGGCACCCGCTACGCGGCGCGGCGATTGCTGCAAATCGGCGTCCTCGGCCCCTGCCTGATCGACGAGGTCGACGGCGTCCTGGTCGTTCTGTGCGCGGCCACCCGCGCCTCGGAGGTGCAGCAGGCGCTGTCCACCTGGGTGCGGCGCGAGGCGCGTGCCGTCCACCGTGGCGTGCTGTCCCGTCCCATCGGCGCCGCGGCCGAATTGCCGGCGCTGCACGCCACGCTCAAGCGCGCCCTCGGCGTGCTCAAGCGCCTCGGCGTGAACGACCGGCTGGTCGGCCAGAATGAACTGGCCCTGTATTCCACCCTGTTCGAAACCCACGACCCCACCAGCCTCGGACAATTTCTCGACGCCAGCATCGGCCCTCTGCTGGCGCATGACCGCAAGCGCGGCACGGACCTGGGCGCCACCCTGCTCTGCTATTTCGACTGCCATCAGAACGCCAAGACCACGGCCCAGCGCCTGGGCATCCACGTCAACACCGTGCGCCAGCGGCTGGCCACCGTCGAGAACCTGCTGGGCCCCTGGGAACAGGCCTCTCGCGCCCTCGACATGCACATCGCGCTGCGGCTCTGGAACTTGAGAGGCTGAATGCGATGCCCCCCGGGCCATGGCAAACTCCATCCCCACACCCGACATGAGACCCGCCCAAACCACACCCCGTCCGGCCAGCCTGACCGAGATGCAGGCCCATTACGGCG
>JARJFC010000111.1 GCA_029310945.1 Leptospira sp. 96542 | reverse complement strand
CCCACGCGCGGCCCGTGGGCCAGGGAGACAACCGCCCGCGGTGCGGGCGCGCCGGACTTGATGGCGGCGGGTGCTGGAAAACGGGATGCGCACGGCGGGATGGTCCGATCCACTACGATCTGCAGCACCTCCCACAAAACGCAGCAGAAAGGACCGCCCCATGAGTACGCTCGAAACAATCCTCGGACTTCTGGGCAAATGGGAGCCCTGGAAGCGACTGACCGCCACGCCCGACCGTGTGGACACTTTGGAGAAGCGTGTCGCAGCGCTGGAGGAAAAACTCATGCCAGCAACGGGCAGCAAATGCCCGAGCTGCGGAGAGATGAAGTACAAGCTGGAGAAGAGCGTCACGGCACCTCCCCCGTGGGGCGAGATGGGCGTGATGGAGGATCACTTTCGCTGCTCGGGCTGCGGCTACACGAACAAGCAGCAGCGCTCATAGCCTGCACCGCCGCCACGCCCATCGCCTGCGCAAGCGGCCCCACCAGATGGGTCGGGCCACCCACAACAAAATGCACGCACGCCGCACCGGCCGTGATCTCCAGCGCGACACGTTCAAGTTCAGCCATGGGCGGCCTCCTTTACTTGCTGGTCGGTCACGGGGCCAACGTTGGCATTAATAGCGCACAACGCGCCTTCAATCACCTCCTGAAAATCCAACAAAACGCGTGGCGGCATTCCTCGCCGAAGCCAATTCGAAACCCGTTGCGGCGGCCATTGCCCAGCCTCCGCACGAGCATGAATTTGAAATTTCTTGGCTGCCGCTGTCGGCCCACCCAGAGCTGCAATGACACGAGCGGCGAACGCTGGTGAGGTATCCATGACTCATTGTAAACACCATGTTTACTTCAAGTCAACCACCATGTTTAACAACATTCTGTTTACGGCCGAGACAATTCCCGCATGCACGAGTCCATGAAACGCCTCTATGAAGTTGTTCGAGAGCGCGATCAGCTTGAGAAGCACCTGCAGGCAGCCGTCGCGCGCGCGATGAACCAATCACAGCAGACAGTGAAAAATTGGGAGAAACGCGGGATATCAAAAGAAGGGGCTTTGCTCGCCCAAACCATCTGGGGCTGCGATGCGAATGAGTTGCGCGCGCAGCCGGTAGCCGTCTATTCGAAGTCGCGCCAAAATAATGTCACCGAGGTTCGAGAGGCATCTCCCGACTTCCCGCCACTCTGGCCCTTTGACGATGTCACTCGCCCACAGTGGCTGGCACTAGATTCAGACGAGCGGGCGGATGTGGAACGCTTTGCACTTCGCCTCATCAAGTCAAAACAACCAGCGCCCGCGAAAAACAAGTCTGCCGCAGCGTGAACAACTGCCTCTGTTCACTGCACAAATAATCAGCCTCAGCACCTACAAGAGCAGCCGGGCCAAGTCGTTACGGGAACCATGAAAGTCTCTGCATCATGAAAAAACTCGTACCCGCATTGCTCATCGCATTGCAAACCAGCACATCTAGCGCCGCGCCCCCGATCTTGGACTTCAAAGGAATATCCACCGGCAATAGCGCCGCAGTCATCAACACCTCAAATGGCTGGCAGTGCAACGATGAAGAGCGAGACGATCCTGACGGCATGGCATGCTTCAAAATGAATGAAACCATTGCTGGCGTGCCTGTTCACACCGCCATGGTCACCGTGTCGAAACAAACGATTCGCGGCATCGTCATCGCCTTCAGCATTGAACACATGGATCGCGTTAAGGCCGCACTGACGAGCAAATTTGGCCAGCCAAATGGCCAATATTCCACTTCTTGGAATCAGGGTTTTCGCACGATGACTTTGACCACCAGGGAAGATTTAGGCCAATTGATCTTCATTGACCGTCGAACAATTGAAGAACGAAAAAAGCGCGAAGCCATAGACGCCAAATCAAATAGCGCCGATCTTTAATTAAACATGGTGTTGACTTTACATAAACACCGTGTTTAGAATCCGCTCCACCAGCCCATCCCGGGCTGCAAGGAGCGGAAATGCAAGCCACCCTCACCCCCCAGCAAGCCTGGCCCTTCCCCGTCGCTGACGCCCCAGCTGCTCAGCCGAACCACTTCGACGGCGTCAACAGCGCGCCGGTCACGCCCCCCTCCCCTGCCACCCCCCTCACCCCGCCCGCCATCGGCCAATACTGGCCCGGCCAGGGCGGCGTGTACTTCGGCACGCGCCCGGCCATCGGCAACCTGCCGGCCGCGCACATGGTCTGGTCCGAGCTGGTATCCGACCGCCTGCCCTACGGCTTCTACGGTACGCGCGTCCCCGGCGCGGACAGCGCGTACGACGGCCAGGCCAACACTGCGGCGCTGATCAACGCCGCCACCGAAAAAGACAACAGCCCGGCCGCCGCGTGGGCGCGCGACTACACCCGCGTCGAGGCCGACGTTACTCACAAGGATTTCCACCTCCCCAGCCAGCTGGATCTGATGCTGGCCCACGCCCACGCGCAAGCCGCGGGCGTGAAGTTCAGCGACGACGTGCTGTGGTCCAGCACCCAGTGCAGCGCCAGCACCGCCTTCGTCCAGGACTTCGAGAACGGCTCCTCGAACTGGGACTTCAAGGGCGACAAGTTCCGCGTTCGGGCCCTCCGCCTGATTCAACTTTGACGCTTCATCCCTTCGACCCTTAGCCAGGTTCAGCGGCGCAGCCGCTCCGCGATTTTTTTTGGAGGCCCGATGCCCAAGTCGATTCCACTCAAGGCCGTGCAGGACGCCCTGATGATGTGCCAGCTGCGCGCCGTCGCGCAGCGCGACGCGAAGGGCCGGCCGTTCGCGCGCGGCGCGGCCTACACGCAAGACCCATCGCTGCTGCCTACGTGCCGCTCGCACGCCAGCGCGCGCAGGCTGCCTGTGCTGGAGTCCCACGGGCCCTTCATGCGCCGGGGTGACATGCAGCGCGTGCTGGACACGGTACGCATGCACGGCCTTCCCGAGGTACGACGCACCTTCGGCGCGGGCATGCGGCAGATGCAGGCCGAGTTCGCGCGAGGTGTGCTGTGAGCGCGGTTCCCAACGACGCCCTTTTTTCTGCTTGCAGTGTGCCGCCGGCGATCGACGCAGGCAACGCGGGGCACGCCCCCGTGGTGGCAACTTCCAAAGTTCGCATCCCCACACTGCACCCCATGTGCCGCGTGCACGCCACCGTCACCGCCCAAGGCGCAGGCATGCCCGCCGTGCGCTACAGCGGGGTGTTCGATCACAGCGTCGACGCCGCACGTGATGCGCATGAACGCTTTCCGTCGGCCACGCGCATCGTCGTGCGGTGCACTGCACCTGAGCAGGAGCAACAGCCATGACGCGCCGCTTCCAAGATCACGAGCTCGAAGACGGCGCCGACATGGGCTGGGTCGACGTGTTCAAGGGTCTGGGCAAAGCCGTTGCCTTCGTGGCCCTGGCCTGGCTGTTCGGCTCGGCGCTCATTCCCCTGGTGTTTGGCCGCTAACGGACATCACCATGGACGCGCACGGCACCTTCATCCTCCGCACCCCGCCCGTCATGCGGCGGGATGCCACGGGCGCGCTCATCTGCGCGGATTTCAAGGTGGGCGAGCCCGCGCGCGCGCCAACCCAGGGCTGGACGAATGAGTTTGTGGCGCGATGGAAGGGCCCGGGCGTCGAGAGCTTCTGCGCCATCCACGCCGATGAACTGCGGGCGGGCCGAGGCCTGCGCATCGACTTCGACCGGGTGCGCCACGACGAGCTGCTGCAGACCCTCGTCGTGCGCGTCACCGCGCTCGACCTTGCCCCATTGGCCCCGAGCTGGAAGAAGCACGCCGCCACGATCGACGGCGCGAGGAACCACGACACCCCCGAACCCACCGAGCCGTCACCGGCCGCAACCTGAGCAGGAGAGCACCATGCCCCGCACCCCCCGCGAAATCAGCCCCGCCAGCAAGGTGGCCTTGCGCTTCCTGGCGGCCCACGGCCGCTCCACGCGCACCACGCTGGCCCAGCAGATTGCCTGCGCCAACCTACCCATCAGCGCCGCGCAGATTCAGACCACAATCAACTCGCTGTGCACTCGTGGGCTGATCGACCTCGATGCCAGCACCAAGCCCGGTCTGCTGCAGATCACGGCGCTGGGCCGCGCGCGCATCGGCGATGCAAACAGCTACAGCGGCACCGTGCGCACCCCCATCCTCGATGCGCCGCGTTATCAGCCGCGCGCCCTCACTGCGCCCACGCGCCCCGGCGCCATGGATGCCTACGCCCTGCCCAGTCGCATGGGCGATGACCTGCACTTCCCCGCGCTGCACAGCGCGGACGCCATGCTCGGCCACTCCGCCTAAACCTTCCCGCCACTCCACCAAGGATTCGCCATGTCCAACTCACCCGCCACTCTGACCCTCCCCCTCAAGCTCGACCTGACCCTGGCGCCATCGCCCGACACGCAGCGCATCCTGGCCGCGCTCGGCATCCTCCCCATCAGCGACGCCGCCGCACCCCTGATCGGCCCGGAAACCACCACCAGCCGATGCCCGGCATTCACCCCACCCGCCATCGGCCAGTACTGGCCCGGCCAGGGCGGCTTTTACGGCGGGATTCTTCCCGCAATCCTCGACCAGCCGGCAGCGCACATGGTCTGGTCGGAAAAGGAATGGGAGGACTTCGCCTGGGGCGAGCGAGGGCACGACATCGTCGGCGCACGCAGCCGCATCAACGGCCAAGTGAACACACGCGCCATGCTGGCCGTCGGCAACTGCCCGGCCGCGATTGTCGCCAACAACTATCGCCAGGACGACCACGCCGATTTTTTCCTGCCCTCTCAATACCAGCTTTTCATCGCTTCGCTGCTGGCGCCAGTGCTCTTCAAGAAGGAGGGGTGGTACTGGTCCAGCACCCAGCTCAGCGCCGACTTCGCCTTCGTCCAGGACTTCGAGGGCGGCGGCTCGGGCTGGGACAGCAAGGACCTCGAGTTCCGCGTTCGGGCCCTCCGCCTGATTCAACTTTGACCCTTCACCCCTTCAAAACTTCGTCTGCTATCCGCCCACCCATCGCGGCGCAGCCGCCCGCGATTTTTTCGAAAGGCTCACCATGAAGACCCAACCCACCCTGCCGACCTTCGGCGAAATCGTCCCCGGCGAGCACGGCCGTCTGGGCGCCATCATGCGCGGCGCGCTGGTCAGCACGAAAGGCAAGAAGCGCCATCCGGATTACGCCGTCATCGTGCTGGATCTGCCCGGCATCGACCTCCCCTGGGGCGAGTACGGCAAGCAGATCACCGGCGCGGAAAGCTTGACCGACGGCCTGGCCAACACCGAAGCGCTGCTCAAGGCCCAGGGCAGCGCCAGCGCCGCCGAGCGCTACGCCGCGCAGCACATCGCCGAACTGCGCCAGAAGCACGGCATCCCGGACCTGTACCTGGGTGCCCGCGGCGAAATGTGGGGACTGCGCGCCAACGTGCCCGAGCTGTTCGACAAGGTGATCCATTGGACCAGCACCCAGACCAGCGCCGGCTACGCCTTCGTCCAGGACTTCGAGTACGGCTACTCGTACTGGTACGGCAAGGACTACGAGTTCCGCGTTCGGGCCCTCCGCAGGATTCAACTTCAGCACTTCAACGCTTAACCCCTTCGCCCAAGCTGCCGGCGCGAAGCGCCGGTCGATTTGAAAAATGAGCCTCGCCAAAGACCTTGACATCTACCAGGCCGCGCGCGACCTGCTGACGTTCGCCCTGGAAATCCAGGCCCACATCAGCAAGGCCTATCGTGCCACGCTGGGCGCACCCATTGGCCACGAATGCATGCAGATCGTGTTGCGCATCACCAAGGCCAACAAGGCGCGAGATGCAAGCCGCGCAGAGCACATTGCCAAGCTGCAGGAGCACCTGGAATCGGTCACCGTGCTGTTGCGCTCCGCGTTTGACCTCAAGCAGATCGGCAACAAGGCCTGGGCGCGCTCCATCGAACTCACGGACAGCGTGAGCAAGCAGGCCGCAGGTTGGCTCAAAAAGACAGCCGGCGATCTGAACCCCGAGGGCAGCACCCAAAGCCTACAAGCTGGCCTGTTCTCGCAACCCGCAGCGCCTGCTGCATGACGGTCAAGGCTGCCATGCCCGCGCGCTTCATGAATCTGGTCGAGCCCCTGGGTGTGGATCCATCCGCGCCCACGGCCATGCGCACCACGGAAACCGACGGCAGCCAACAGCTGCCGCTCTGGTCCGGCGCAGCTTCCGAGCCCTACAGCCTGCACCCCCCTGCAGGCCCTGGCCCCGGCAGCGTAGATAGCTCGATTGCACCCAGAACAGCGCCAACAACGCCTTCGTCCAGGACTTCGAGAACGGCAACTCGAACTGGAACAACAAGGACAACAAGTTCCGCGTTCGGGCCCTCCGCAGATTCATCGCCTCGCCCGGCAACGGACGCGGCCCCATTCGACACGGCAGACTTGGTGCACGCCTGGAAGTGCTGCCGCAAGAGCAAACGCAACAGCGCCAGCGCACTGGAGTTCGAACTCCACGCCGAGCGCAACCTGATGCACTTGCTTGATGCCCTGCTCTCACGCACATGGCGCCCCGGCCGCAGCATCTGCTTTGTGGCGACGCGCCCCAAGTTGCGCGAGGTCTGGGCCGCGCCGTTCCATGACCGCGTGGTGCACCACCTGCTCTACAACCACATCGCCCCGCGCTTCGAACGCGCCTTCATTCACAACACCGCCGCCTGCATCAAGGGCCGCGGCACCCTGTTCGCCGCCCAGCGGCTGGAAGCTGACGTGCGCAGCGTCACCCAGAACTGGCAGCACGACGCCTATTACCTCAAGTGCGACCTGGCCAACTTCTTCGTCAGCATCGACAAGACCATCCTGCTGGAGCGCCTGCGCCGCCGCATCCCACCCAGCGAGGCCAGTAGCTTCTGGCTCTGGCTGGCTGAAACCACCC
>JARJFC010000110.1 GCA_029310945.1 Leptospira sp. 96542 | reverse complement strand
GAACAATGTGCCGTTCCTGCGCCACGTGCTGGCCACCCCCTCCTTCGCCCAGGCAAGGCTGGACACGGGCCTGATCGAGCGCGAGCGCGCCCTGCTCTTTGGCCGTGCAACGCTGGACCCGTCCTTGCTGGCGGCGGCCGTGGTGGCGCGGACTCTGGCGGACGAAGCGGCTGTGGGCGCGGCGTCATCCTCCCCGTTCGCCCGCGCTGATGGCTGGCGTGCCTGGGGTCAGGCGACGCGCCGTTTCGACTTCATGTTCCATGATCAGGCGCTTTGCGCGCTGCTGCGCTATGGCCTTGGGGGGCAAGGGCATCTGACGGTAGGCGAGGGCACGAACCGGCTGGAGGGGTTGCTGTCATTCCAGCGCTTGCCTGACGGTTTCCTGGACCTGGCCTGGGCTGGAGGACGCCGGACCGTGGCCGTCCACGCGCAGCAGGGCTCGTGGCATGTCTTCAGCGCCGAGGGGGCGGACAGCATCACACAGCTCGATCCCCTGGCCCATGCGGGCGAAGCGCAGGCCGAGGGTGGGCGCCTGGCCGCGCCCATGCCGGGCAAGGTCGTGTCCTTCAGCGTGCGCGCGGGAGACCGCGTGCGCCAGGGCGAAGTGCTGGCCGTGATGGAGGCCATGAAGATGGAACACACCATCACCGCGCCGGCCGATGGCCGCGTGGCGGAACTGCTCTACGCTCCTGGCGATCAGGTGGCTGAAGGCGCGGAACTGCTGCGGCTGGCGGACTGAAACCCGGCGAGGTGTCCAGCGCCGCCACGGCGCGGATTCAATCCACCCGGATGTTTTTGGCCTTCACGATGCGGCTGTAGATGCCCGCGTCGCGCTGGATGGCTTCGGCCATTTCCGCGCGGCTCAGGCCCAGCGGCTCGCTGTTCAGCTCGCGGATGCGGCGCGACAGTTCCGGGTCCCGGCTGGCCTCGACGAACACCGCGTTGACGCGGTTCACGATGGCCGCCGGTGTGGCCGAGGGCGCCCAGATGCCGTGCCAGGACATCATCGACAGGCCGGGCACCACCTCGGCCAGCGTGGGCACATTGGGCAGGGCGGCGAAACGCGTGGGGCCGGAGTAGGCCAGCGCCACGGCCTTGCCGCTGCTGATCAGCGGGAAGCCGGTGGCGATGGGTTCCATCAGCGTGTCCACCTGGCCGCCCACGATGTCGGCGATGGGGCTGGCGCGGTAGGGCACGTGCACCATCTGGGTCCCGGTCTCGTCCTTGAACCATTCCACGATCAGGTGCGAAGGGCTGCCCGCGCCGTAGGACGCGTGCGAGAGCGTGCCCGGCTTGGCCTTGGCGGTGGCCAGCAATTCCTGGATGGTCTTGGCGCCGCCTTCGGGCTTGGCGATCAGCACCAGGCCCTGGCGCATGGTGGTGGCCACGGGCGTCAGGTCCTTGGCGGTGTCGTAGGGCAGCTTGCTGTAGATGTAGGGGTTGATCGTGAACGCGGTCGACAGGTTGTAGAGCAGGGTGTAGCCATCGCCCGTCGCTTTGGCCACAGTGTCCGTGGCCAGGTTGCCAGCGGCGCCGGGCTTGTTGTCGATGATCACGGGCTGGCCCAGCTTCTTGGACGCGTAGTCGCCGTAGAGGCGCGCGAAGATGTCGGGCGGCGTGCCCGCCGCGAAGCCCACCACGATGCGGATGGGTTTGGACGGCCAGGCCTCCTGGGCGACCGCGAGGCCGCAGGCCAGGCTCATGAAGAGGCCGATCCACCAGTGAATTCTTGAACGCATGTTTGTCTCCTGTCGCGGGTCGGGCCCGCTTGTCTGTGTAGGTTTGTCGGTGTCGCGTTGGGGGCCCAGGGGTTTTCCTGGCGGGCCGGACTCCTTTCTGCTCGCGCTGGTGGGGTGGCGCGGTGTGCCGTGGGTGGGCTCAGTTGATCTGCGCGCCCGAGCGCTTGACGGCTTCGCCCCATTTGGCGATTTCGGCCGCGCCGAAGCTGGCCATGGCGCTGTCGCTCATCTCGGCCTGCTCGATGCCCTGGGCCGCCAGCTTCTCGCGCGTCTCGGGCTGGGCCAGCACCGCGCGGGTGGCCTTGCGCAGGGCATCGCGCCGCGCGGCGGCGAGGCCGGAGGGCGCGTACAGCATGAACCAGGCCACCAGGTCGAAGTCGGGCACGCCCTGTTCCATCAGCGTGGGCACCTCGGGGGCGGCGGCGCTGCGCTTGGCGCTGGAAACGCCCAGCGCGCGCAGCTTGCCCGCGCGGATGTGCGGCAGCACAGCGGCCGGGTGATAGAACATGAACTGCACATTGCCCGCCATCAGCTCGGTCATGGCCTGGGCGCCGTCGCGGTAGGGCACGTGCACGAAGTTCTTGCCCAGGCGCACGTTGAGCAGTTCACCCGCCAGGTGGCCCGAGGTGCCGTTGCCGGCGGAGGCGAAGTTGACGTTGGGGTCCGTGGCACGGGCCAGATCGGCCACGTTCTTCCAGGACGATGAGGCCGGCACGACCAGCAGCGTGGGCGTGGCGCCCACGAAACCCAGGGGCACGAAATCGCGTTGGGGGTCGTAGCTCAGGTTCTTGAACAGCGAGGCGTTGATGGCGTGCGTGCCCACCGTGCCCAGCACCAGCGTCTGGCCGTCGGGCGCGGCCTTGGCCACCTGGTCGGAACCGATGCTGCCGCCCGCGCCGGGTTTGTTGTCCACGATCACCGGCTGGCCGAGCTGCTTGCCCAGGCCATCGGCCAGCACCCGGCCGACGATGTCGGTGGTGGTGCCGGCGCCGAAGGGCACCACGATCTTGACGGCGCGCGCGCCGGGCGCCTGCGCCCGGGCGGCCTGGCTGGCCAGCAGCAGGCTGGCGATCATCAGACGGCGTTTCATGCTTGACCTCCGAATCCGCTGGGGGTTGAACCGTCGTACTGCAGTTCGCGCGTGGCCTGGTAGGACAGGGCGAATCCGCTGGGGGTTTCGGCCTCCTCGGCCAGGTGGGCGATCAGGCCCGCCGTGCGCGCCAGGATGGGCACGCCGCGCAGCGACACCACCGGGAAGCCCACGCCCAGCAGCACGGCCGGAATGGCCGCCGAGACGTTCATGCGCAGGTCCTTGCCGACGATGCCGGGAATGGCACGCTCCAGCGCCTGGGCGATGCGCACGTAGCGCAGGTCGGCGCCGGCTTCTGTGGCGACGGCGATCAGTCGGCCCACGCGCGGGTCCACCGCCTTGTGCAGCGGGTGGCCGTAGCCGGGGATTGCACGGCCCTGGGCCTTCAGTTCGCTCAGCGCGGCGGCGGCGGCTTCAGCGTCGCGCGCACCGGCCTGCATGCGCCGTTCCACGTCGAGGAAGAGGCGGCCGGCTGTTTCCGATGCGCCCAGGATGACCGAGCCGCAGCCCAGGATGCCCGCCGCCACCGCGCCCTGCAGCGCGTCGGGCGCGGCGGCGTAGGTCATGCGGCTGGCCTGCACGCTGGGCACGAAACCGTGCTCGGCGATCGCCACCAGGGTGGCGTTGAGCACGGCGCTGGCCGCGGCGTCGGGTTTCTGGCCCGTCAGCAGCAGGAAGAAGTAGTCGGCGAAATTGAGGTGGCCGATGGCGTCCTGGCACAGGTCCAGCCCGCGCACGACGATGGTGTGTTCGTCCGAGGTGCAGATGGCCGTGCGGGGCACGGTGTTCTTGCCGATTTTCATGGCGGGTGTCGCTTTCTCAGTCAGGCGGGTTCGAGCCGGAAGTCGTAGTGCGCCGACCAGTACGGCGTGTCGATGGCGCGGCCGTCGGGGGCCTTGCCAGCCGGGTGCGACTCGAAATCCACGACCAGGCTGGGGCGCACGCCGAAGACGGCGTCCGAGTCGATGTAGGGGCTGTTGGCCACGAACAGATGGGTGGTCAGCGTCACGTGGCCGGGCGTGTACACCTTCATGTGGATGTGGCCCGGCCGGTTGGGGTGGCGGCCCATGCCGTCGAGCATGCGACCGACAGGACCATCGACCGGAACCGGGTAGTAGGACGGCTTGATGGACCAGAACCAGTAGCGTCCTTCGGCGTCGGTCTGGATGCGGGCGCGCGCCGCCATCTCGGCGCTTTCCAGCTGCATGTCGTAGGTCCCCTCGCCGTCGCCGCTCCAGATGTCCAGCGTCGCGCCGGCGAGTGGCCGGCCCTGGGTGTCGGTGACACGGCCGCTGTAGAAGGTGGGCTCACCCTTGACGCCGGGCGCGATGTCCGCGCCACGCGGCAGGATGGGCGCACCTTCCCAGTAATAAGGGCCTTGTACCGTGGCTTCGGTGGCGGGCGTGGGGCTGTGCTGGCTGGCTGTCGCGCGGGCGTGTTCCTGGTTGCGTTTCGCGGCACGCAACTGGTCCAGCATCACCACCATCATGGACGCGCCCAGCGTGTCCGACAGCAGGATGAACTCCTGCCGCTTGTCGGTGCAGGCCTGGCCCGTGGCGGTGAGGAACTGGATGGCGTTCATCCATTCGTCAGGCGTCAGATCCACCTCGCGGATGAAGGCGTGCAGGTGCTGGATCAGCGAGGTCATCACCTGCTTGAAGCGCGGGTCACGTGCCTCGGACAGGCGTTGCAGCACGGCCTGGGTCAGGTCGTCTTCGGTCATCGGGTTCATGTCTTTTTGTCTCCTTGCTTGTTGTTCGTGGGGTGGGCCGCGATGTCAGCGCTGGCCCAGCCGCCTTCGTATCGGTTCGACGATGCCTTCGTTGTCCGCGCCCAGCAGGGGCGGGGCCGTCACGCTGAGGGCGCGCTCGCCGTCGAAGCTCACGGGCGAGCGGATGGTGCGCCATTCGCCACCCTCGGGATGGGAGGCACTGACCTCCAGTTGCAGATGCCGGGCCTGCGGGTCCTGCAAGGCTTCCTGCGTGTCGTACATGGGGGCGTGCGGCACGTCCTCGGCCTCCAGGCGGGCGCACCAGGTGGCGCGGTCGTGTTGGCGAAACAGGCTGCCCAGCAGCGTGATCAGTTCGTCCTGATGTCGGATGCGTCCTTCGCGGTTGGCGAAGCGTGGGTCCTGGAACAGGGTGGGCCGTTCGATCGCGTTGGCCAGCCCTTGCCAGAATTTCTCGGGCGAGGACATGTGCAGCGCGATCCATTTGCCGTCCGCGCACTCCAGCACGTAGGACTGCGAGACGCTGGGGCGGCTGAACGGCCCCATGACTTCGCCCTCCGAGAAGTAGTGCGTGAAGGCGTCGAGGTTGAAGTGCGTCATGGCCTCCAGCATCGACACCTCGACCTTGCGGCCGACGCCCGTGCGCCCGCGTTCCACCAGCGCGCCCATCACGCCGTAGGCGGCATAGAAACCCGTCAAGGCGTCGGCGATGGCCGGGCCCACCACGCGCGGGTTGGCCGGGTTGATCAGCAGCTTGAGGAAGGCACTCGCCGCCTGGGCCACGGTGTCGTAGGCCGGGCGCGTGGCGGCAGGTCCGGTGGGGCCGAAGCCGCTGATGGCGCAGTAGACCAGCCGGGGGTTGAGCGCGCGCAGCCGGGCCTCGCCCGCGCCCAGGCGCTCGGCCGCGCCGGGACGGAAGTTCTGGATGTAGACGTCGGCATCCCGCACCAGTTCGTCGAACACCGCCGCGTCCTCGGGCAGCTTGGGGTTGAGCGTGATGCTGCGCTTGTTGCGGTTGTAGGTCTGGAAGTGCGGGCTGTAGAGCCCGCCACGGAAGGCCCGGAAGGGGTCGCCGGTGTCTGGTTGCTCGATCTTGACGACCTCTGCGCCCAGGTCGGCCAGAAACATGCCCGCGGCCGGCCCGGTGATGAAGGTGCCTTGTTCCAGTACCTTGATGCCGCTGAGGACGGGGTGCATCGATGGAGTCTCCTAGGGTCTTGTGCAATCGCGGAAAAACAGGACGGACTCTAGGTCGGGTTGATAAGTATTGAAAATGATGGATATTCATGAATACCATCGATCTCATCGATGATATTTCTGGAGCTGACCCGCCATGGAGCTGCGGCATCTGCGCTATTTCAATGCCCTGGCGAGCTCGCTCAACTTCACGCGTGCCGCCGAGCGGCTGCATGTCACGCAGTCCACTCTGTCGCACCAGATCAAGCAACTCGAGGATGAACTGGGTGTGCTGCTGTTCGACCGCGCGGCCAAGCGCGTGGTGCTGACCGAGGCGGGTGAAGCCTTTTTGCACCACGCCACCCTGGCCTTGCAGGAGATCGATCGGGGCCTGGGCGCCTTGCGCCAGAACCCGGGCGAGGTCGAAGGCGAACTGCGCATTGGCGCCACCCACACCTTCAACCTTGGTTTCATCCCCGACTGCATCGCGAACTTCCAGCAGCGCTACGCTCAGACCCGCGTGATGGTGGATGAACTGGCCGCGGACGTGATCGCCCAGCGCCTGCAGCAGGGCACGCTCGATCTGGGCATCGCCTACCGACCCACGGTGCCCGGGGCGTTGCAGTTCGAGCCGCTGTACCACGAGGAAATGGTGCTGGTGGTCGCGCAAGACCATGCGCTGGCGCGACGCAAGCGCGTGCGCATGGTCGAGCTGCACCGCCTGCCCATGGTGCTGCTGCCGGCCAGCTTTGCGACCCGCCAGATGCTGGACGAGTGCTTCCGCTCCTGCGGCGCCGAGCCCCGTATCGTGGCCGAAATCAATACCTTGGCCCCCATCATGGGTCTCGTGGCCAAGACGCAACTGGCGACGATCGCCGCCGCCAATGCCGTGCCCGCGCATGCCGGCCTGTGCATCGTGCGCCTGGACAGCCCCACGCCCGTGCGCACGCCTGGCATGTTGTGGGCTCCCGATGCGCAAGCCTCCGCGCCGGCACGCGCTTTTTCGGCCATCGTGCGCAAGGTCGCCTTCCATGCCAGCATGCGCGACGTGGCCGAAAAAACCTAGCCCCACTTCCATCGTTCTCAGAGAGACCCCTCATGAACCCTGTGCCGAAGCGTAGCGGTAAGGCGCTGTTATGCGACGTTGCGGGAAGCGACACGGATGTCGCAATCTTAGCTTAGTTCCTCTTTAATTCTTAAATACTCATCTTGAGTTATGTTTTTGAATTCTTTT
>JARJFC010000010.1 GCA_029310945.1 Leptospira sp. 96542 | reverse complement strand
GCCTCGGGAGATTTTTAGAATCCTGGCCGCTTCTGATTTGTTGCCCTTACATTGAAGCAAAGCATTTTGAATCAACCTTTTGGAATAGGTCAACACCATCGATTCAAAACCTGTAGAAAAGTTTCCATGGGAATTTGACAGAGCAGTCATCAATGTTTCCTTCTGTTTAGGAGATCTTTCTTTAAATTCTTCGATTGGTAGATCCTGGACAGATATTTTGTTTCCTCTAAGATTTGCTAACACACCTACGATACAATTTTCTAATTCTCTAATGTTCCCTGGCCAAGAATATTCGATAAAAAAATCCATTACCTTTTCAGAGAGTGCTGGTAACTCAATATTCATTTGTTCAGAATAAATTTGTAGAAATCGATTTACAAGTAATGGTATATCAGATCGTCTTTCTCGGAGTGGAGGGATCCCAATTTCAAAAACATTGATTCTGTAATACAAGTCTTCTCTGAACGTACCTTTGGCCACCATCTCACGGAGATTACGATGTGTTGCAAATACAGTTCTACATTCTGCATTGAGTTCAGATCTCCCACCAACTTGTTTGTATTTTCGTTCTTGTAATAATCTGAGAATTTTCGGCTGGATTTCCAAAGGCATTTCACCTACTTCATCAAAAAATAAAGTTCCACCTTTTGCCTCTGCAACAAGACCCGCATAATCAAACTTAGCATCTGTGAATGCACCTTTGACATGACCAAATATTTGACTTTCCCAAAGATTTGCGGGAACAGCAGAACAATTGATTGGAACGAATGGCGCTTGTTTTCCTCTTCCCAATTCGTGTAAAAGGAGAGCGATGATTTCTTTTCCAGTGCCTGTTTCTCCTGTAATCAATATTGGTTGTTCGCGGACAGCAATTCGTTCAGCTCTTTCCACAAGATTTTGCATACTCTTACTTGCATAAATGAGTGATTTGGAGGAGAGGAGTTTTTCATGAGGAACTAACTCGAAAGGTGAATCAGTTTCTAAAATCGTTTTTTCCAAATTTTGAGTGTACTGTTGTAATTCATCTCTGGCTTCTCGGATGGAGTTTACCATCGTGTTAAAGGCAGACTCAAGTAAGCCAATTTCGTCTCGGCTCCGTACAGCGATTTGTACGCTGAGTTCCCCTCCTTCCACTCGATCGACAGCCTTTAATAGTTCATCTAGGGGTTTGAGGATTGTAATCTTCATAAACAAAAGAAATCCTAAAATGAGTAAACAAAGACCAACGAACAATCGGATGGACCAATCCAGAACATAATTATGAATGAAATTTCTGTATGATTTGTAACTAAACCCTACTGCGACCTTCTTTGTGGGATGATGAAAAACCATAATCGGAGTTTTGTTTTCTAAAATCATAAACTTATTTTCATTTGAATATTCGCCAAACAATCGTTCTGATTTGTTTTCGCCAGTTAAATCTGAATCTTTGAATATTTCGACAAGGTCTGGTAATGATTCTAAAATTTCTTGGCTAGATAGGGAAGCTATTTGACGGCTTTCATATTCATTTTCAATTGCTCGGCTTAGTCCACCAGAGATAACTTGGGTAACACAGAGAGCCATTGCAAGTACAATGGTCAAAATCCGTAGTGATAAGGAAGTTTGGTGCCCCCCATAACTCACGAAAAAAATATGGAAAACAAAAAATCCAGCGATGACTGAAATTGCTAGTATATTTACAAAAACGTTAGCTGGCACATAACCTAACCGGAACAATGTTAAGTATATGACAGGAACTAAAAATTTGAGTAAAAATGCTCCCAGTATTCCTATCAATGCAAATCGACTTTCATTTTTATGTTTGTATATTTGAAAGATTGAAATTACTACGATACTCAATGCTAAAAACAGTGAATACCCAGCGACTACCTTACTTGGCAAATCTGAATGTAAATCCCAATACTGACCATTAATACGAAAAATTCTAGGAGAAGAATTACTTTCCCAAATAAACCAAGTTGAAATCAATAAACCAATTAAAAGTTCTATTTTGAAAACGAATTTCGTTTCATTTGGAAAGATATTTGTAGGGAATTGTAAAAAAAAACGTTGGAAGAATATAGCAGCGAAGGTGGCAGACGTTACCGAAAACCACCTATGAAGAGCTCCGATTGGTTCAATTTCGATGGAGGCAAAAAAACAAGCAGAATATAAAATAACTAAAAAACTAAATGTTAACGCTAGTTCTTTGAGGCCAGAATTTTTATTTCGAATAAAAAGACTATAAACTACACCAAGTGAACAAAGTAATACTGCAATTAAAAATGATAAAGAGAGGAATTGCAAATGCATATAAGAGGCCTTTTAAACTAGTCTGTACCTTACTGAAGTCAAGAAATAATTCTGAATGAAGAGGTGTTTCTTGTTTTAATCAATTGATTTGAATTTAAATAAACAAGATCATATTGCATAAAAACGATAAAACTCATTCAATCCAACTAACACGCGTCATATTATTTTTGATTTATTTTTTACAAAAAAAAAATCCATCCCAATGGAATTAAAAAAAACGATTTGGATCATCCCCAAACGATTTAGATTCATTTTTCGTCATCCAAAACTGATTGAAATCAATCACCGACAATTCTCAATCGATTGAAATTAGTCAATCTTGCAATTTTTTATGACATCCCATTGCCAAAATGCATCCTTTTGTAGGTATACGTGTCAATTCTCTGATTTTCAAGAAGTTTTTGTGTCTGGTCTGAATCTTGCTTACCACTAGCGCCAACTTTAGAAAAGTTGAGGGGGAAAATATGAATCAAACAACAACACTACTTATGGCATCCGTCTTTGCCAGTATCTTCTTTGGAGGGTTTGGAGAGATAGAAGCCGCTCGATGCAAAACAACAGGGTTACTTTTAAAGACCACTAGTTGTACATTTCAATCCACAAAGATAGAAGCAAGAGGAATTATCACTCGTGATGTTCGTTACCAAGTTCCAGAAGGAACACCACCGCAAGGTGGATGGCCAGTTGTCATCATGTACCAAGGGTCGTTTTTTCCTGTTGAGTTTTCCAGAAACCAATTGGCACCTTTTGGTGGATACTATGAAGTGAAAGTCATTGAAAAGTTTTTAAACAATGGGTTTGCTGTGATCGCACCAGATGCCGGTGTCGATTTATTTTGGGAAACTAACTTGCCTGGTGGCTTGCTCGCTTATGAGCTGACAAACGATTATAACTATTTAAACAATTTGTTTGCAGCCATCCGAAATGGAAAGTTTGGACCAATCAACTCAAATAAAAAATTCGCTACTGGAATTTCTAGTGGTGGTTATAATACAGGTAGGATGGCAGTTTCATTTCCAGGAGAGTTTCGAGCTTTGGCTGTACAGTCGGGATCATATGCAACTTGTAGTGGACCGATTTGTTCTGTTCCGAGTGACCTACCAGCAAACCACCCACCAACATATTTCGTTCATGGTTTCTTAGACTTAGTGGTTCCATGGTGGTCAATGGATATCTACTATGATAAACTTCGTTCAAAGGGAATACCCACTGATCGATTTACAGATTACACGGCAAAACATGAATGGGTTTCTGCATCTGCAGACAGAATTTATTCTTGGTTTAACCAATATCGATAATTTTAATTTGCAGAGGTTCAATAAAATTGGATCTCTGCTGTTTGGAGATTTTATGACCCCAAAGTTTTCGTTTAAACAATACCTAGCATTAGTTACATTACTATTCTTCACATTTCTTTCAATTCTATTTTTATACGATCCAAATCCCAAAAAACAAAATGAATTTGTTCCGTATGACACAAGATTTGAGACCTCACAATCTTCCGAATCCATGATTAAAAGTTTCGAATATGAAGGATACAAATCACTAGGATTAGAAGATGCACAAGAGTTCTCAGATGAAATGTTACTCATTCCAAGTATCCTCGATTCACCTTTCCAGATTTGGATCGTAGAAGCATACGAGTCATTAAAAAATAATTATTTAACTCCAAACCCTAATCAAAACCATTTAGAGTTAGTAAAAACATTTCACAATCGTTTGGATTTTTTGAAAGAAAAAACAAAACTAGAGGGGCTTTCCTTAACAGAAAAAGAAGAACTACGAGTTTTGCAACTGAGAAAACAAAAAGACCTGAGAGAGGTTATGGCCTTCACTTTGGAAAAATATAATGGAAGATTTTCACCAGAACAAAGGAAATCATTTGAGAGTGAACTTGAATCTTTAGATCAATCAATACACTCTCTCATTGAAAGAACAGAAAAATAAAAGCCGACTGTTATCTTTTTTGGTCGACTTTTCAATGTAAGGTGTTCTAAAAAGTTGCTGTAAAAACGGGTCCGATGGCCCACGACCGATTGAACGACAACAACACTTCTGGTTCAGCATAAGTATATGATGCCATAATACCAGCATTCGGATGGAAAAAAAATAATAATGAACTTGAGATATTCCAAGCTCCTTGGTTAAAATTCCTCCTTGCATTGACCGTCAGACTAATGAACTTTTTATAATCAAAGAAAAATACTCCACCCACGCTCCTCGCTTCTCTTGGAATTTGCGACATGGAATCCAGAGTATAAACAGAACCTACATCTTGGTAGAACCATGAATTGATGACAGCCTGTGGATTTTCTGGATAAAAATTTTCATGGCCTTGTACAGTCCCTGCAGTGGACCGAATATTGATATGATACCGGTTGGCTGCGTATTGCAGATATGGTGTCACAGACCAACTTTGTATTGGCAATTTAATCCTAGCACCGATTTTACCTAATGTTGAGCGAGAACCGTCATCTGCATCAATTGCAGAAAATGATTCATAAAAACTTGTATCTTCCGTTCGACCGAGTACATTTCGTACTTTATAATAGGCGCCAAAACCTGAGTGACCAACACCAACCATTGGCTGAACAATTTTATTTAGAGCATAAAAATATTCTAAACCAGTAGAATAAAGATTACCCCCTGCATTTCCTTCGGCTGTGTTGATTCCAATTTTCGGGCTCTGCATGGGTGCAAAGTTCACATCCACTCTGGCATACGCAGCATAAAATACGAGTGAATCACTCATTACCATAAACTGGAACCCTTTTTGAGGGCCAATTCCTTCCAATTGTAAGTCAAGAGATCCTGACCTTGTAAGCCCACTCGCCGTTCCGAGCACAGGCAATTCCCTTGTGCCAGTGGTAGGATTTGTATGCGCAAATGCCAGTTTTGTTTGCAATTGTAAATTGAACTCACCAGCAAATGCTCCGAGTAACAGCCTCCATTTTTTATCTTCTTGTTTTTTGGCTGCCTCGTCTTCCTCGGCCATGATGGGATTTACTAAAATTAGAATTAGGCATACCTTCCAGAGGATGCGATGCCAATTCCCACTCATTCTTTCATTCATTCAGATGCTCCTTCAACGTAACAAAAGAAGTTCCGTCTAATGTTTTACATTGGTGAGAGAGACTTTTGCACTTTTCGTACCAATGGGAATCTTGCGAACCTTCTCTGAAAACCCCAATGAATTTGGGTGTTTGCACCTCGGAAAACTGACCCTGATTGAAATCAATCGATGAATTTTTGTTCATCTGCTTGAAATCAAGCAACTACCAAGACCATGGAAATCTTCCATCTGCCCAAAAACACCACGAGAGCCCGATTTAGGAGGGAAAATCGAATCTCCCCGCAATGACTTTATCTTCCGTCATTTGGCACGAATTATGCTTAATGGGATCGATGGATCTGCAACTTACATTCTTCTCATTCGGATCTTTGATTGTGTGTTTGTTCACTGCAATCTTAGGATTGTTTTTACTCAGCATTCGCAATCGATCTAAGTCAAGCACCTACCTGGCAACTGCCATTCTATTCCTTTCGACCCATGCACTTGCATTTGTCGTTGCTTACGGAATCAATTCTCCCATTGCCGCTTTCCATCGTTTACTTATCCTCCTTGTAATTCCATCCATAATCAGCATGGGACAGTTTTTCTTTTTTTATCCAATTAGCAAAAACGAAAGGTTTGCCCACCTATCGTTAGTTATACAACTCGTGATTTGGTTTTGTTTTTCATTTTACTACATATATGCCACTCTGCATTTAGAACCAATTTTTGATTTCACAGAACAAATTTGGACTTTTAAAGTCGTCAAAGAAAACAAATTTTTGGGCATTCTAATTCTTCTTTATGCAGTTGTTATGATTTTTACTGGGCTTTGGAGAACTTGGGTCAATCGTAAAACAGCTGGTTGGATCACTGCTACGTTTTTGATTTTTTTTATCCTACTTGTCTTTCCTCCTGTAATCGCAAACGCACTGAGCCGTGCTGAAATTATCTCGCGGGCAGCTTTTTTAACAACTTATACATTCTTTATAGTCCTCGGAAGTTTTATATTACTCGTTTTGTACATTAACACTACTTTGGATAAGACTCCATTTTTAATGCGGATCACTGGAATTTGTTTAGGAACATTCTTTCTCATTATTTATTGGATCAGTCTTGTTTCCGTAGCGCGGGAAGAAGTAACTTTTGATTTTGCAAAGTTAAGGCAAGCCGAGTTATCTATTTTGCAAAACCAAAAACATATAAATATACTCTATTCTACCGAAGTTTTATCTAAGAAGGTAGATGGTGAAATTGTTTTTAGCCGTCCATTACTTCCCAAGTTTGGGAATGAATATAAAAAAAATACGCTCGAAGGTAGCGAGACCCTATTTCCAAATGAGGTGAAACGTTTGATTTTGTCAGATATTTCAAACAAACCTTGGTCAATCTCATACCAATTTCCTTCTGATGATTCCAAAAAAATCTTCGAGGTAGGTTTTCCTTACAGTGAATACCGAAGATACCTTCACAATACGGTGTTACTCCATGTTTATGTCCTTGCAGTAACTATTCTTATCATCCTCTTAGGATTTTTGCTGTTTTTCAACGGTGCAATTTTCAAACCACTGAAGAACCTCTTAAACGGAATCGAAATGGTCAATCAAGGGAATCTGAATATACATATCCCAATCCGAATCCAAGACGAAATAGGATTCTTAACCCGTTCCTTTAATGATATGGTCGCTTCCATTAAAGAAGCAAGAACCGCATTATCAGTATATGCGAATACACTAGAAGATCAAGTAAAAGATAGAACTATGCAACTCACACAACTATTAGAACAACAAAATGGAGATTATTACCTTACTTCACTTTTGCTAAAACCATTTGCATTCAATCAAATTCGGAATGGAAGAATTCATATTGAATCATTCACCCGGCAAAAAAAGCAGTTCACTTTTAAAAAACGAACATACGAGATCGGAGGAGACATCAACATTGCTGAAAATTTAAAAATTGGTAACACTCGTTGCACTGTGTTCCTGAATTCCGATGCAATGGGTAAATCCATCCAAGGCGCAGGCGGAGCCATCGTCCTTGGTTCTGTGTTTGGTTCTATTTTGAATCGAACCAAACTTCTTGAAAAAAAGGCTGAGATAAACATAACACCACAAAGGTGGTTAAGAAACGCCTTTTTAGAACTTTCGAAAGTATTTGAATTATTTGATGGAAGTATGTTAGTGACAGGCATTTTAGGACTCATTGAAGAAGATTCTGGTAGGATCTACATAATCAATGCCGAACACCCTCTACCCATACTTTACAGAAATGGAAAGGCAAGTTTAATACAAACAAAGTATTTTTTGAATCGAATCGGACTCCCTTTTGAGTTGTCTGAAAAGTTTACGATTCAAAGTTTTCAACTTAGACCTGGGGATTCTTTGATACTCGGATCAGATGGAAAGGATGATCTTATCTTACATGAAAGTGGAGATGGAAGTAGAAATATCAACGATGATGAAAAAGCAATTTTAGCTCATGTGGAAGATTCACTCGGCAACTTAGAAGAGATTTATAAAAAAATAAAGACTTCACTTTCGGACGACTTGTCCTTTGTCAAAATCGAATATTCAGGTGAGATCCATCCTGCATATTCCATTGGAAATCAAAATCATATCACAAATGATCAAGTAAATTAAAAAGAGGAAAAAATGCAAACTGGGTTTCTACTAGCAACGGTTCTTCCGTTGTCTCTGTTTATTATCATGTGGGGAATGGGATTGTCCTTAAACACAAAGGATTTTGCTCGCGTGGCGATCTATCCTAAAGCTGTTCTCGTAGGATTACTCGCACAGTTATTCTTACTTCCACTCATCGGATTTTCTATCGCTACAATATTCCAACTCGATCCAAAGCTGGCAGTTGGTTTGGTTGTGTTGTCATGTTGTCCATCAGGCCCCACATCAAATATGTACTCCTATTTGTTTAAGGGAGATGTTGCATTGTCGGTAACATTGACTGCAATCATAAGCGTAGTGAAACCATTCACTCTCCCAATACTCACTTACTACGCCATGGTACATTTTTTAGGAGAAGGAAGAACAATTGAATTACCAATTCTCAAAACAATCGTACAGTTATTTGTTATCACTGTATTGCCAGTTGGGATAGGTATGTTAGTGAAATATTATTTTCCTAATTTTGCCAAAAATAGTGACAAACCAGTCAAATTTTTCTCAATGATCATTTTATTTATAATCATTGTGGGTCTTGTTCTACAGAATTGGGACAAAATGTTTGGATTTTTTATCCAAAGTGGAATTGCATCCTTTACTATGAACTGTGTTTGTATCACGCTTGGTTTTTTACTGGGGATTATTTTTAAACTGAGCCGTACCCAAGCTGTGACAATAGCGTTTGAACTTGGAATTCAAAATGGTACTACCGCACTTCTCATCACGGGCACCCTACTCATGGTTCCCGAGATGACAATTGTACCAGTAACTTACAGTCTACTAATGTTCATCACCGCTTTTGTGTTTGGCGTTTTTATTTTGAAGAGAAAAAATTCAAAAGAACTTACTTAATTTTTTCTTTATGTAAAAATATACTTTCTGGGTTCTGTTTCCTTCAGGATGGGTGTTTGACAACGAAAGTCATTCTCTCATCCTTTTTTTATGCCACATTCAAAGCTCAAATGAGATTCGTTTTTGGATTTTCCCAACCAGAGTTTTTGTTTATCTTCTGCAGAGGTAAGTCCTTTCAAAACAACCGATCGTAAATCACCAAACGATTCGAATACACCATCCAATACCCCTGTTGAGAGAGCATCCTCTTTTGCTTTGGATTTTTCTTTGTAAGAATCTAAAAAATCTTTCCGCAAAACATCGATTTCATTCTCCTTATTTTCTTTTCGTAACAACGTTACTTTCGCACCTTGGAATAGATCAAATGCCGAATGGGCTCCCATCACAGCGAGTGTACCATCTTCCCAAGCCTGGTATGAGATTCCTGGTCGCAAAAATCCACTAAACGCATGGATTTGTCTGCCACCATAATTTTGCCTAAGAACGATCGATACGACGGGGATTTTTGAAAGCACATTAACATCCAATGATTCTCCACCAATTTGTTGGATACGTAATCGTTCTTGTTTGGTTCCTGGCACAAAACCAGGAGAATCCGATACCATCAAAACTGGTATTCCATGTTTATTTAAAAACTCCATGAAAATTCGAAATTTCTCTGTTCCTTGTGCATCGGGCGCACCACCATCCTTAGGTTGGTCCGCAATGACTCCAACGGTTTTACCTTCAATTCTTCCAAGGCCTGTAATCAAACTTTTACCTGGATCATCTTTGTAAAATTCAATGAATGTAAGATCATCCAAAATTTCACGAATCACTTGTTTTTCCATGTCGTATGCTACTGTGGGATCTATTGGAATTTGTGGATACGAATGACGCCTGGATGAATTTTTTAATTCTCGAATATTCAAAAGATTAAATATTTGTGAAGCTTTCAAAAAAGCTTCTTCTTCTGACCGAACAGTCATTGTGGCACAATATTCAGGATTCGAAATTTGGGAAGATGACGATTTAACATCGACTTCATCCTCAGAGTGGATCCAAATCCAAACATCACCAATAGAAGATAATTCTGGGAGTGCGAGCCCTTCTCTGTGTTTGACAATATGAATTAGAGGGCGATTGAAATTTTGCAATTGTTTTTGAAAATCCCTCCTAACTCTTAATGAAATATTATTCTCCGCAAAATTACTCCGAAACCATTTGGGGCCATACACTAACATTAAACTAGAATTAATTTTCTGCGCCATTCTAACCGATTCTTTTGCTTTTACTAAAGCTTGGATGGAATGAAATCCAAATTCAGTCCGAGGTCCAATAGTAATGATTGGATTACCCGCCAAAGAAAAAAGTCCAGAAACCAAAGATTCAGACCCCGAATAATTTCCTTTAATCGCAAGGAATTCACCTGAGTCCGCCATTTGTTCAATTTTTTTCTCTGAAAATATGTTTTTGGAACCTACCTCCTTCTCCCCTTGAAACATTGGCAAAGAAGTACTTTTCTTTCTATTTAAGAGAATCGATTGGAGCCTGTACAATAACGAAATCAAATGTGGTTTATCATTGGCGACAAAATCAACCGTCCCCGTACCATGACCCATAACTCGGGCACCACCAATCTCATAATTGGTTAACGATTCCCCAGTAACCGATTCAATCACAGAAGAGCCAGTTAACACGCGATATGATTGTTCCTCATCTAATATCACCTGGATCGAGGCTTGTGAAGATCCATAAACATCGAGTCCAGTAGAAGACCCAATCCCAACAGCAACAACAAAGCATTTGTTAGGTTTTTCGTCTGGTTCATAAGATCTAAAATCTAAATTTGGAATATTCTCCAATTTAAAGAGGAAATCTGAAATGATAGAATCATTATGTGATTCGATTGCAGATCGGAATTCTTGGGAGTTCACTCTATGAGTAAGCAACGCAGTTATAAAAAAACCCTCAGATGCTCGATTGAGTGCGACCATGCCTTCCTTAATGTTTGCTCCTGCACCATCATTCCAAACATAAAGCGGCACATCTTTTCGATAGGCAATATAGGCAGCAGCCAAATATTTTTTTCCTTCTTTATCTCCCGTGGCACCACCAGCAATACGGGAATCCTTTAAAAAAAACAAAGCCTCAGTTCCAGCTAATTTTCCAAAATATATTTTTGCCCCCACTTTTTGAAAAATTTTGTTTTGTATATCAGAATTTTCATATATATAATCCAAACCAGGAATCAAAATTTCTTCGTAACTAAAAGAATCAAATGTTTCTTCCACCCACCGTTCCACTGGCCATTTACCCTTTTCATAAAGTTTAGAATCCGACTTTTCTAACTCCTTCGTATAGGGAAATTTTATATCACACTCACCAATGGTATCGACTCTCAATTTCCCATCCCTAACAAAAAAAGAATATGTTTGAAAAAAGGTTCTTTGGGTGGTTTTTCGTTCAATATCAAGTGTTAAACTTGAAAAGGAAGCATGGAAAAAAAATTCCAAAATTGAGTGTGCACTGTTGAATAGTTTTTCATATTCTTTAGTTTTATCCAAATTTTGGACATCACAATTTGACCCTTCTTTGTTATAAGCGATAACCTCCAAACGCAATGAGTCTGCATGCTGACAATCGTTTGCACCTTGCAACAAAGAAGCTCCAAGTATAGCAAAAATCTCCAATTCGGGACAATGGAGTTTTCCATCTTTGTCTAACTTAGGAATTAAAAAATCTGCATCCATTACAACAAACAAAAGATAGGTTGTTTTTTTATTTTCTTGGAGCTGAAATAAGATTTGATTCGAAGTTGGAGAATACAGTCGGCGAACCTTTCCTTTTTCTTCCCAATAATTTAGTTTTTTCTTGATAAGATATTGAACCTGACTTGGTAAATTTGATTCAATATCAAGATCATCCTTATTCATTAAATTTAGAAATTTAGATTTTTCTAAATTTGAATTAACAAAGAGAGACCAAGGATCTTTTTTAAATCGGATGAAACTTTCGCTGTGCCGACTTGAAAGAGTTTTCATACCTTCTGGGATTTCAAAGCTAAAATTCCTTCTCCTCCCTAGAATGCTCCGAATGATGGTTTCTAACTTTGGTTCTTGTTCTCTTTCTTCAAAATATAAAAGTACTCTCAAGTTCAAGGCGGCAGATTTCAACTGGGGGACAAGTGGACTTAACTTTTCCAAAACTTTAGCAAATAATTCTCTTTCTTCTTTTTGAGTTTTGTATGCTGAAACAAGATAATAAAAGGCTTCACCCTGGTCGGGTCTTCTTCTAAATGTTGTCCAAGCCTTAACTCCATAATGATGGAAAACCTTTGTTAATAATCTGGATGTGGATTTATTTTGTATGAATCCTTCGGTATCCCAGTGTAATAAAGATCTTTGCATTTCTCCAAAATGTGAGTGTACTGATCCGATTTCTGAAGAAAATAAACTTCTAAGTAACACATGAAATTTTATAAAAAATTTGATAAATGATTTCCAATGTTTCGTTTCTTCGGGAGAATTTAAAATCATTTCGATATTTATGTGTTGCACTAAATAATTAATTCTTGAGTGGGAGTCTTTTCCTTGAGTGAACCCGAGAACCCAAGAATATAATAAACGTAAAATTTCATTCCTTGATTCAACGGAAGAGAATTTGTTTTCGAATTTAAATACTGTATTCATATCTTTTTTTGTTGGGATTAAATTCCAATAATTTAATATAGAAAACTCATTCAATTCTTCATTAAACCCATTTTTTAAATCGTGTTTTTCATCCTTCGATTCAATTGATTCATTGGGATTGATCCGGACAAGTATCTCACCTTCTGCAAAACTTTTTCCTAATATTTGACCAGAAGCTGTTTTGCCTCTTACCAATTTGTTTAAATTTCCATCTTCAATGACGTACTCCAAAATCCCATCAACTGGTGATTTTAAGACTGTCTCCATTTTCATTGCCGAAATCATAAGTAAAGGTTGGTCTTTTGTTATGGCTTTTCCGACTTCCAATGGCATATCGGTTTTTGGATCATTAAATAATTTAACAAATGTTCCTTGGAATGGTGACCTTAAAAATCCACTTTCATTAACAGAATTATTCCCCTTCTCAAATTGGAGTTGGATCCTAGCATAGTGTAATTTTCCATCAAATTTACTTGTAAATCGGATCAGATGGAAACTTGGTTTCACATCGATTCTAACAGATATAGATTTATTATCAGACTCTGCTAAAAATCGGTTACCGTCAGCCGTATACCGAGTCACATGAATTTTTTTGGTCGAAATTGTATTACCACTCACCCAAAACTCTCCGAGCCCTGTTCGAAGCACTCTTAGGCAATGAGAGCCTTCTTGGGATAAGATTTTAAATTGTAATGGAGAGTTAAAACTTTCATTCAAATATAAAATTTTTGCCAAATCTCTTTCGCGGAAAGTTTCGGAAACATTTTCACCTGATTGCCGAATGGTTTCTCCTAAACATGCGTAAACGATTGCCTCTTCCAAACAGTAAGAATTAGGAGTCGTTAACTCCTTATTGTCATCTAAGAGTCGATTGTCATAATCTCCATCTCGAAACAAACTATGACGCATAATCATTAAAAGCTGTTCAATATTAGTTGTTATACCTCGAACAAACAACTCACTGAGAGCTCTTTCCATTCTTTGTAGAGCTTCATTTCGATTACGACCGAATGAAATTAATTTTCCAACCATCGGATCAAAATCTCCAGGAATCCGATCCCCTGATTTGAATCCAAAGTCGCAACGAATGCCGTTGAAAGTAGGCAATTCAAGTTCCTTAATTTTTCCAGGAGATGGGGAATAATTTTGGAAAGGATCTTCCGCATAAATTCGGCATTGGATAGAATGATTCCGATCACCGAATCGTTTCCGTTTTACGGTGTCGTATTGGATTTCATTTTGTCTTTGATCGAATAAAAAAATTTGCCACTTTGCTAAATCAATACCAAGAGACTGATCAGTCACTGTGTACTCAACTTGTAGACGAGTATTCATTTCCAAAAATCCGAATTGTCCAGAATTTCGATCTAACAAAAATTCAACGGTCCCAGCTCCACAACCCTCAGAGTATCCTGAAATTTCTGAAAATTTCTCTGCATTAGAGAGCAACTGCAATTGGACATGATCATCAAGAAAAGATTCTCCAGATTCTTCGATGATTTTTTGGTTCCTTCTCTGTACTGCACATTTACGGATTCCAATGGCTACGCCATTAAAAATTTGCACCTCAAAATGAGCAGGTTTTTCTATGAATTTTTCTAAGTAAAAAGTATCATTCTCATAGGAGTTGAGCCCTATTCGTTTTGCACTTTCAATTGCCGGTTCCAATTCATCGACAGAACGAACAACTAACATTCCTTTGCCACCGCCACCTGCATCCAATTTGAGTATCACTGGAAATCCGATCTGGGTTGCTTCTCTTTTGGCCTCTTCTAAACTTTGTATGGATCCAGATCCTAAAAAAAGTGGAATTCCGTTTTCAAGTGCAAGACGGCGGGCATCAAGTTTATTCCCGACTTTCCGCATAACAGATGATCTCGGTCCCATAAAAATAATTTTCCGATTGTAGAATTTTTCAATTTCTAATAAACGTTCGACAAATAAAAAGTTCTCTGACAAAAAACCATAACCTGGATAGACTGCATTTGCGCCTGATTCCAAAATGGCGGCACAAATCACTGGAATATTGGCATAATTTCGGGCTTCGCCTATGTAAATCACCTTGTTTGCAAATTCAAACCATGATTGCCCTCTATCCTCATCTGCAACTACGGCGATTGACTGAATACCTTCTTCCTGTAATGCGAGGATAAAACGTTTGGCAATTTCGCCTCGGTTTGCGATAAGTACTTTCTGTAGTATACCTTCCTGCCTAAGAGTAAAATTTTCTTCGCCAGGTTCTAGATTATGATCATTTTTTTTTAATTCTAATCTTGCCTTTTCAATATCAGCAAAATTTGTATAATCCAAATTATTTATGTTATTTAATTCAATTTTTTTCTGACTCATTTTATTTTCCTAGAACTGAATGAACACTTGGGATGCCGCATATTCATTGACGTGCGTTATTGATAATTTCACTGCACCCAATTGAAGGTCAGATACAGTTTGCAAAAGAGATCCGTAAAATCGAAAATAAGGTCTCCCAAAATCATCATTTCTGATTTCTAATTCAGAATATTCAAATTTTATACTTGGTTTAGCGTGTAACCAACGACCATCAATAGCTTTGAGAAATGCTTCCTTCGCAGCATATCTTCCAGAATAAAATGGGGCCCTTTGTCCTAGAGGTTTCGAATTGGCAGCATTTTTTTCCCAATTTGTAAATGTCCGATCAAAAAAAACCGTACCAGAATCCTTCAAATAAGATTCAAATTCTGGAATGTATACCATATCGATTCCAATTGAATAGGAACTTTTCATTTGGCAGTCCCAATTCTTAGATTCCCAGTTGTATTTCGGTATGTAATATCAAATAACGCAGACTCCTCTTCCTCTTGTTGAATAAAAGACTGAGTTTTTCGTTTATATAGAGTGGTTCCATTTCCCAATCGAATCTCATGGTAGCGAGTCATTGCATACTTTTCTCGTTCTAAACATTTATTGATATAGTCTTCTCTTTCCTCTCTGCTCAGATGGAGCCAAAAGAAATTCCGATGCAAAAAGAGACAAAGAACTCCGATATGGCCAAAGCCGAGTGAGGTTAAAATACCCGCTTTAAAATGATTTTTCCCAAAATCGATGGATTCATCAGTAAACGTAAGATAGGTGCAAGGATTCATATCAGTATCAACGTCTTGTAAATTTCTATTCCCAGAGACAATCCCTTCTTCAAGAGTTTGTAACACACCTATTGACTGCCACATCGCAGCTCCGCCTTTAGAATGGCCTGTGAGATGTTTTTGAGAAACAACAGGCAGGTTATTACCAGGAGTTCGATTTAGTTTAAACATCATTTTTTGCAAAAGATTATTTTCGTTTTTATCATTTGCTTTTGTGGACGTATCGTGTTTGTAAGCAAATCCAACATCGTCACCTGACAATCCAAAGCTGTCCAAGGCAGATTGGATGGGTGAAATTTCTTTATCCGAGTTTGCCACAAGGGACAATAAACCAATGCCAGGGGCTGGGATAGAGGTATGGATTCCATCAGTGCGAGAGCCTGCAAAACCTAATATTCCATAGACGGGTAGTCCCATTTCTAAAACTACATCCCCTCTTGCCAAAAGCATGACACCGCCACCCTGTGCTTCCACAAACCCATTTCTCCGACTATCATTTGGTCGAGATACTTCCGCAGCCTCAATACCTTGGTTTTCCATCTCATAAGTATTGGCCGTCGCATTCATATCTCCAAAACCGATCATACTTTCTTCAAGCGTATCATCGAATGCACCTGCGATCATAAACTTTGCTTTGCCAGACAAAATACAATCACGAGCCACTTCAAGGGAAACTCCACCAGTTGCACATGCTGCAACGGGGGTGATCACGGTTCCATATAATCCCGCATAAGAGGTGATAGCCCATGCTGCCGAAACATTGATGAGTGATTCTTGGAGAGCATCATGTTGCCTATCTTCACCAAGCCGGAAATTTAAAAACATCCGTTTTATCTTCTGCATTCCACCCATACCCGACCCAACACTTGATCCTGCTTGGCTCGGATGGATGTAGTCAAAAAGCTCAAAAGGATCTAAACCTGCACGGAGGTAAGCCTCACATGTGCAGTACAAATTATAAATTGTAATTGGATCCACTTGGTGAATGATATCTTTCGGTATACCATACCTTTCTGGATTCCATCCATCAGGAATTTGACCAGCAATTCTTCTTTGGATCCCTAACGATTTTTTAACTTTAAAAACAGATCCTTTTTTTCGTTTGACGGACCATTTTTCCGTGTTAGGGTTAAAGTATATTTCAGTCATCTCTGGATCAGCATTTTTATACTCCAAAGCCTCTTCTTTACTTCCAATAGGGAAGATAAGGTCTTCTTCCAATACTACATCTGCATATACTGATATTTTTGTAGGATCAAAAGAGGAGGTTTTTGAATCCACAATTCGAATGCCCGTATGACTGAGAATTTCCTTTTCATATTTTTCTTTAATTTGCCACTCGAGTATTGTTTCGCCTGTTTTGACGTCTGTCCATACCTTACCATTTGAACCCATTTGGTATTGGATATAACCCAAACTCCAGGCAAGTTCGGTACAAGCCTCTAAAGATAATGTTCCATTTTTTTCGAGTTCCCAACGAGACATTGAACCCCCGAAAGGGCCAATCTCCGCATAACCAACGATACATACCAAATCTTTAAGGGTGGTTGATCTTTTAGTTTGATAATTAGCTAAGTTTTCCGACGTCGGAATCTCAGGGAAATTTAACGCATGTTTTGGTAATACTTGCGTTAGTTTCTTAGGCTTTAATTTAAAATTTAAATTTTGTTTTAGAGTATGAACTTCACTATTTAGTTTTGTTTGGGTGGTAAGATAGGTTCGAATATTTGATAACCTGGATACCAAATCTTTTACTCTCCCGAGACCCCCAGTAAGATCCGCTTTCACAACTTCTAATGTTTCATTACGAATGCTCCAAAAGGCGAGTCCAGCGAGGAGTAAACCCATTTCTGATCGTGAATATGTTTTCACATTACATTCTGCTTCTAACAGAGGGGCAGATAAATCATTCGCACCCATCAGTCCAGTTCCCCTTACCCAACCAATCACAGCTCCAAGGATCCGTACCGAATTTCCCCAGTCGGTTGCTTCAGAATATTTTTTCCGGAAAAGAGTTTCCAGCCCCAATTTGGTTTCAGCATAAAGACCATCCTTTCCGAAGATACCATGATTTGGGGAAAGAGGTAGGATCACTTTCAATTTTGAGTCTATATCTTTTAGAGTCTTTTTTAAGATGCCCAGTTCACCGATTAATTTCTCCACTCCGATGAGCATAACACGCATTGAAACCAAAGAAGATTGATCCAAGTTAGAAACAAAATTCTCTTCACCCACAGCAGCAAACGGGATCAAAAAATCCGGATTCCAATTTTTTAACTTCAAGTATTCAATAAGCGATCGAATGTCTTCGAAGGAACCTTGGGAAAAAGGAACAATTTCCAAACTAGCAGTTTCTGCACCATGCGTTTGGTATAGATCCTTAAATTGACGCAATCGTGTGGAGGAATAGGAAGTTGTTGTGAGAATTACATTTGCTCCTCCCATTAAAAATGTTTTAACAACTTCCCAAGCAATGGAACCAGGACCTGCCCCAGTCACCAAAACTTTTTGATTCACAAAGGATACGCCAGACTTCCGAATAGATTTAAGTATTTCTATATATTCTGATGTAATATTCTTATTATCTAAAAAAGACAAACCAAAATCATCACTTGATCCGAGCCCAATGTTTTCAGTTGGAAAACTTGTAGGTTCGATAGAGATAATTTTCTCTTCGCAAATAAACATACCATCTGATCCTACTTTTAGAACAGGAGTCGTGGAAATACCTGGAGCCAAAAATATTGGATTATTGTCCTTTATGGATGCAATACTCTCCAATAATTTAGAATACTCTAAACTAACAGATTTAAAATATTCTTTATCTGAGTTTTGACTAAAGTTTAAAGATTTCTCCAGAAAAAACTTCTTCCAATAGCCGATACTTTCCATAATTTCATTCGATTTGTGATTTCGATAGTAAACTAGATCCTCAGTTGAAAATTCCTTTATCTCTTTTCTCAAAAAGGCTGAAGTTTGTTTGAGTAATTTTTTTTTCGCCCACTGTTTCGAATTTTTTAATTTTACTATTTTATTTTCAGCAAAAATTGGTTGGATCTCATCCGTAATGAGTGTTCGACCATCCTCAATGGATTTTAAATCACTCACCAAATATTCTGCATACGGATCTTCATCTAACAGACGGCGGCGAAATTCAGAGATGGATTTTGAAAAAACTCCTTCAATACCAAAATATTTTCGCTCCAGTGCTTCCAAAGCCAAAGAATCCACCATTGCGCCGATTGATTTCGTAGAAGAAGATTTTCGTTTGGGAATTTGAATTTTTTTTAAGTTTGCAAATTGATCAACAGCTTGGTCTAGCCACTTCGTCACTTCTACTCCGCTCCCAATTCGATTTTGGATTCCGATAGAACTAAGATTTCCATTTCGGAGCGAATCCCCCGCACGAACAAAAAGTGGAAGATAGACCGAAAATAGAAAGATGCCATCTTCACCTAACAATCTCTCTTCTTTCAGGAATTTAAACACTTCCTTCCTACCAAAATCACTAGGAAAGAATTTTTTTAAAGCTTCATCAAAGGCTGTTCTGAGATAAGATCCTGGTTGATTGTATGGAGTCTGTTCTTCTAAAATTTTTACTAAATCTTTGAGTGGTTTATCATGGGCTCCTTCCAGTGCCGATGATTTAAATTCAACGCTAATATCGGCCAAGGTTTGGTTCCTTTTAGAAGAATTCCCACCTAACAAATCATCGATTGATTCCGAATCTAAAATTTCTTCGATTCTAACATTTGCTTTTAATGCTAAAAGAGAAAACAGAGCATCTTTTTTTTCAAATACTATGATTGGAGAGTCTAGGTTATCTGAAAAATCCTGTTTTGGACCTTCCTCGATTGAAATGGATTCGGCAACGATCAGTGGATTTTGATTTTGAACACTCAAGATAACTTCATTTTCAACGGAAATTTCACTCCATGTAGTCTCCTCCACATCATCCTTTTCATAAAATACTTCATTACGATTTTCTTCGATGTGGAGTATTTGGAAAACTGAGGAATCTCTTCTATCCTTTATACTTTGTCTAGCCATTCCAGCAAGGTCCCCTCTAGCACCGATATCAATCAAACGTCTTATTTTCAATTGTTCAAAGAGTGTTTCTTGTGTTTCGATCCATTGCACAGGCATAGCAAATTGAAAGGCAAGTAACTCAATGAGCACAAGTCTTCTACTTTCATTTGAATCTCTTTCTTTTGGAGAAAATTTTAGTAGGTTGGCGATAACCTGACTTCCCGTTTTGGTTATAATTTGATGTAGGAATTCATCCGAAAGAGAGAACGGTTTTGCGATTAAGTTCGGAATGTATCGTCCGTCTAATTCCATAAGTGGGAGTTCAGATCCAATATTCGCTTGGAGTGTCTTTCTAAATTCATCTACACCAGAAATTAGAATTCGAGAATGGAAAGGGACATCAATTCCTTCCAATCGAATTGTAGTTTTTTTACCACGAGCAAATTTTTTACATTTAGCTTCCAATAATTCTAATGCTTGGATATGGCCAGTAACTGAGTATTGCTTGTCACGAATATTATAATTTACCACCTCCAAATGAAGTCCTGATTCGGCTTTTGCCTCATTTACAATCTCTATTATTTTTTCTTCATTAAGGCCTACATGTCGGTTTCCCAATACAACACTCATTGCATAAGAACTTCTTCCTTCTTCATCGCGATGAACTAGGCTTTGCATATTTAATCCACGATTAAATACGATTTTAAAAACATTTTCTGGCAATATAAACTCCCTTGCAGAAAGAGCAGAAAATTCGCCTAATGAATGTCCTGCGAAAGGAGATTCAATATTTAAAAAACCACGTTTTCTTAAAATTGCCCAATCCGCAAGTGATTTGGCTACTAACGCAACTTGGGTAAATTGAGTGAGATTAAGAACTCCCTTGGGATGAATCCAATTTTTACCTCCGCATTTGAGAGAAGTTGGATTATTTTGTACAACTTCCAAAAGAGAAAATCCAAGTTCATTTGTGGAAACTCGTTCGGCCAAAGACCAAACATCACGTGCTTCAGAAAATTCTTCCAGTAGTTTCATCCCCATTCCTTGGGATTGAGAACCTTGACCAGTAAACACATAAGCGGACTTAGGAGGTTTCAATAATGCTTCTGCTCGGAGTTTTATTTCTCCTTCTCTATTTTCTAACATAATTTCTAAAACCATATTCCCTGATTTCTGCTCCGTATGAAATACCGTTAGCCGGAGTTCTTCATTGAGTATTACAGGTGCTTCAAAACTTTCTTTCAAAGACACCATCCTCAAGGGATCACCTTCGCAAATGTTGCGAACGAGTAAATTGATTATCTGAGATGATGTCCAAAGCCCATGCACAATGGGTGTTTCCCAACCCCCCTTTTTTGCAAATCGCAGATCAGTATGTATAGGGTTGGCATCACGAGATGCGCGGGAATAAGGAGTCATCGAGTTTGGCGCAAAAAATATTTCGGAAAGGATTTTATATTTTTTTTGCAAGGGAACAACCAATTCTGATTCTCGATAAACTTTAATTAGTCGATCAAAAGAAGAATCTCCATAGAGAGCTGTGGTTTCATCTATCTGGAAATTCCCAATTTGGGATTCACTCATTTGGCCATTCGATTGATAGATATTGCCAGTAATATAATGGATTGTTTCAGATTCATTTGAAATGATTCTTCGTTCAGTTGTTAAAAAACGAATTCTATCGCCGATTCTAAGCGAGTTGGATACTACATTAAGGTTAATCCAGATTAGTTGCTGAAATACATCAACCTCTGCTTGGGTAGAAAATTCAATGGTATGGTTTAGTGGTGTTATATCAAATTCGATAGTTTTATCATTTTCATTTCGTAACAAAAACCCAGTTTCGAAAGATCCAATTGTAAGATCTTCATTCGTCATCTTACCAGAAACATAAAGAATTACAGAGTCTCCCAATTTTTTAACACGTGATATTTGGGATCGGGATTTTACTATACTACCTGATTGTAGATTTTTAGCTTCAGGTTCCCATTGAAATTCTTGGGAAAAATGTAAAAGTTTAAATAAATCACACGAAGCATACGATAACAGCGGCAATACTGTGCTCTCCCAAGTAAACACTACACCCATTGTGATGGGAGATAATTTTCCAATGGTATCTAATATATCCTTTCTAAATAAATCTTTCGTCGCCTTTCTAAACTCGAAGATACTTTCATCTGAAATTGTATATTCGGTGTACCATTCTTTTTTAAAAGTTTTCATCCCTTCAAAAGAATGATAGGATGTGATCAAATCTGGAATCGATTGCATACCCCAAACTCGTGAATAGAATTTACGAATTTCATTTGTTTGAAAATTTTTATCCTCAATGACCAGTGCTTCTGGAGAATCCCCAAGCTGGAATCGTCTTTTGAATGGCATGCGGATTTGTTCTTTTGGATGATCAAAATAGAAAGTTAGCTCAGCAGTATTCTGAGCGATAAGATCGAGAGATGAAAGAATGTTTTTTCCATCTTCGGCAAAGGCACAAATTTGTATGATTTCACCAACAGCTCCCGTTTCGATAGAAATTTTTTTTGAATCATTGGGTGAAAACCAAATTCTCTGGTCAGCGATTCCTCCGTAGATTCGATCCACAGCAAGCAGAATGGATAAAAATCCTCCTCCTCTGCTTGCAAGATACTTCACCCAATCATTTTCCACTATACTTTCGTTAGATGGTATAGAAAATTCAGTCGTAGATTCTAAATCCAAAATTTGAATATCATTGGGAATTGAAAATTTAGTATTATTTGTAAACTCATTCCAATCTATTTTTGGAAATGTTTCATTTACCACCTTCATTCCATCTACAAATTCGTTGAAGATATTCACCACTGGTTCATTGATTTTTTCGATTCCTTGGATTGCTTTCGGACCTGGAATCCATGCGCAGGTATCAGGATCCATTCCAACACAATGAGAATACCAAAGGGAATCAGATTTGATCCAGCGGAGTAAATTTTCATCTAGTGTAGGTACAAAATTCACAGGTTTACCAGGAAACTTACAAACCTCCAGAAAGAAATCTTGGTCTTCTGGCATAAGAATTTTATTTTGCCCAAGGGGAAAAGTTTCTTTCCATACCAAAAGAAACTCTTCTGGGTTATCTAACAACGATGAGTCGTCTAAAATTGAAATTTCAGAATGTGAGTTTAAGAGCCTTCCCTCAAATTTTGAAATGAGTGTTTCTAATCTAACTC
The DNA here is from genome assembly GCA_029310945.1 of Leptospira sp. 96542. Classification (GTDB taxonomy): domain Bacteria; phylum Spirochaetota; class Leptospiria; order Leptospirales; family Leptospiraceae; genus Leptospira_A. Next base: position 84,609 of record JARJFC010000010.1, on the reverse strand, counting down.
GGTAACTTTTGTCGATGTAGGGATGACTCGGCCATTTGCCTTCGCTAGATAACAATCTGTCGTAAGGACAAGTCAAATAGATATACCTCTCCAAAACTTCGGTATAACTGAGAGAAGAAATATCACCAAAATATGGTTTGGCGGTTGAATCCAATAGAGAAATGAGCTCATCCTTCTTCTCCATTATACTTGTCCGTGCTACGATTGGATCTTTCCCCTTAGTTAAATTCTGAGCAAGTTCAGAAAGTTTTGTCCATTTGTTTGATGCATAGTAAATGTCCGCACCGAGTGATGATTTTCCCGAAACAATCCCACCAACTTCAACTCCCTCTTTGGATTTTTGCCAATTTATATCGCCAACAATGTCCTTTAATTTCATTTTAATTGGCAAAGAAGTTTTACATTCTTCTGCAGCCATAAGTCTTGTTCCAAGAAAGATTGCATCCACTGGCATTTTAATCTTTGGATTCCAATCTCCAGATAACCAAAGGTTACCATCAGAGGGAGAGGCAATCCCACCTCCAACCGCTAAGATGATGTTTGATCTTTTTCGAATTTCTTCATAAGTTGCGGATACTAACTCTTCGAGATCTTCCCAACTATGGTGACCGCCAGCGGCTCCGCCCTCTACTTGCATCAGTATATTATAATTTGGTATCTCATCTGCAATTGATAATACCTTTTTGATTTGTTCGACAGTACCAGGCTTAAAGGAATTCAACCAAATTCCGAGTTTAGCCCATTCTTGCAAAATGGTTATGGCTTCATGAAGTTCAGGTATTCCTGCAGAGATGGTGACCCCTTCGATTGGCGCTCCTTCTAGTTTGAATTTTTTAATGAGTGGAAGATGTAAATTCCATAAATATGGATCGAGGTATAAGAGATTGATAATGATTCCTTTTCCTATCGGAAGTTCTTTCGTTATCTTATCCATCCTCATTCGAAATATTTCTTCTGATACCTGACCACCGCCAGCTAACTCTACGATGTAACTTTCTTTTGCAGCTGCGATAACTATATCAGATTCAACTGTGCTTGGAGTCATACCACCGCCAAACACGGGAGGGCGACCTGTCCAAAGTGAATATTTATTTTTTGGGAAAACTTTTCCATTGGGAAGTGTTACAAATTCAGGTGCGTAGTCTTTCCAAGCCTTAGGAAATTGAAAATTTTTCGTTTTCATAAATTGATGGAATCGACTTTCATGTGTTAAATTAACAACTAAAATAGATTTATCTCTTACGAACCTTTTTGTAATTTTTTCAATGAAATCACCAGGGCCAAAAGAAAGGAGTAGATGTTTACTTTCGTTTTTTTGCAGAGAAGAGAGAGTAATTTCCCAATTCAATTGGTCCGTACAGACCATGGCAACTAAATCAGTCGCTAGATTCTTTTTTGAATTGCGAAGATCCAATCCATTTCTCGTATCATATAGAGGGATTTTTAATTCACTTGCTTCTGGCGAAAATCCAATTCTTTTAAAATCTTTTTCCACTAAACCAACAACTGAGGACAATAATGGTGAATGAAATGCCGTGGACGAAGTGATGAAATTCCAAGATTTAACTGCTTCAAATCCAGACTGCGATAATTCGTCCCTTAGTTTCAATAAAGATTCAGGAGTGCCACAAAACACCCTGCTATTTGGAGAATTAATCAAACCAATATGAATTTTTTCTGCTGCCGAATGGTTATTGTTAAACTCTGATATTACATTTGTAATTCTTTCATTTTCATCAGTAAAGATGATTTGCGCCATGGGCGATGGGATCTCACCTTTTTTAACAAATCTACGGTGGATATCCGGATCTAATTCCATTTCAGGGAATACTTGTTGGCTACGGAATAACAAAAAAAATAAAGCCGAGAATGTTTTCTCAAAATTGACCAAAAATTTTTCCTTGTTTGGCGATAAGGAAAACAAAAGACCTGCGAATATACCTTGCGAATGCCCATAAATTCCACCGATTGATTTTTGCAATTGGATCCACTGGTTTTCATCTCGAAGGAATCGGAATAAATGAGAAGCTTGAGCGGCGAAGATCAATGGTCCGCTGTAATATGAAGATTTTAAAATGGTATCCTTGGGGATGGATGATGGATCCAACAACCATTTACGTAAAGCAAACCCTTTGGAGAAATAAGATTGATTCCCTTCTAAACTTACGACCTCCATACAATTTTCGATAGCTCGAAATAATGATACAAAGAATTCGGAAAACTCCCCTTCTTCTTCAAAACTTGATAAGAGCTCAGAGACAGGGTTATTTCCTTGTCCAGCAAACAGTGCACTCACAAAAACATCTTGTTCATGAAGATTTTCATAAGGGGAAGAGTCGCCCAATTTTACTAGCCCACTTCCATTTGTTTTTACATTTATACCTTTTGAATTTCCCATATGTCTAACTTCCTATAATTATTATTCGTATTCTTTTATTTTCTAAAATATTAAAACTATGAAATTCTAGTTTCAGTGTTTGTAAGTTTCTAACTTTTAAATTCCCTGAGTAATATACTTTGTGTTTAACTTCAGATTTTGAAATCGTTCTTTATTTAATTCGAAGGCAGAACTTAACGATTCAAGAAATGTCCTACAAGGGAGTATCTCAGAACCTTGCTTGCATTCGTTCAATTTAACTTTACGTAACATTATGCATCTCCAATCTCTTTAGATACGACCTGCGATTAATTTCAAAATTGATTTTGTAATTTGCATCCACAGAGTTGATGACTGAAGATTACAGAGATTGAACCGTTTAGGCTTGAATGTATCGGCTTCGGTTTGTAGATTTTTTTGAATGATTCGGCTATATTTTATAAATAAATTTATAAGGAAGGCAATTTAGCTTTATTCCAAGTTCACCGAATACGATTCTGACATTGATTTGGAAATGAAGTTCTACTAAATGAAAAGAAAAAACTCGCTATTCGTCTGGGACGCCCAAGTACTTTATGCGGCTTGGGAAGAGACTACAACAATGCATAGTCTTTACTCAGCTTCACTTTGTTTTTCACTTGATTTGCCTTCGAAATTATTTTTATCCGATGGAAATCCTGTAGAATATACAGGAGTTTTACTACCACCTAACACTTCGTACTACCAAGTATCTAAAAATACATATATAATAAACATTTATATTGATCCAGATTCGTTTTTATTTGATCGTTTATCTGGAAATATAAAGGACGGAGTTCAATTTTTTGATTCTACAAAAATTCCATATTTAGGTAAAATTCTTGATATCTTATTGAATGAAAATTCCCCAAATGAAGAAGTTTTAGGTTGTTTAAAATTGCTCGTTGACTCAGTGTTTGGTTCAATTTTACCTCTGAAAACACCTGAAGTTTTTGATCCTAGGATATTCACAGTAGCCAAACACCTGCGATCGCTCACATACCTCCCCCAACCGGAAGAAGTAAAATTAAAAAATTTAGCAAATATTGTTAATTTATCCGAAGACAGATTCCGACACGTATTCAAAGAAACCCTTCTAACTTCCGTTAGAAAATTTATTTTGAGCTTACGATTGAAAATTGCTGCTCGTAATTTTTTTACCAGTGCAAATTTTACGGAAATCGCACACCTTGCTGGGTTTTCCGATTCAGCTCATTTCAGTAGAACATTTAGATCTGCATACGGGCACAGTCCCTCTGCTGTTTTCAGAAATTCAAAAAGAACAAGGATTCGTTTTATCAAAAGCGAAACATAATCTTCAAAACGATCTCTTCGAATTTTTGAAATACCTAGTTTGTCCAATATCCAATAATTCAAAATCAAACCAAAGATTATTTTAAACTACAGACTTACTTAAAATTTCTGTAGTTGAATTCGTAACCCCGATGCTGTTAAGTAGGCAGTGTCAACTTGTGTCGCCGCATCGAGAAGATTTTGTGTGGCATCTTACCCAGGATGTTCTTTGAGCTGAATCCACCAAACACAGGTTGGTTACAGTTTAGCAAAGTGAACAACGTTAAGCATAACGGGATTGTTATTAGTTTCATTTTCTTTATATTATAATGGATAAATATTATAATATAATTGTCAATAAAATGTGAATTAGTTGTTACCTACAAACTTTGGTTACATAATCTATCTCAAAAATGCATGTTCGGTGGGCAAAAATACGAACAAAAATGAATTAAAAATTTTACTACCACGAGTTGGCGTAGACAAAATTTGTGTTCTGCTGTAAAGCGTTTTTTGAGGGAAATGCCCACAAGCCCGCCTCCACCACCCAATTCAGGGTGGGGGCTAAAAATAATATATGCGACATAAGTCACTTATTTTCCCTATACCAAACAAGCCCCTGCTAACTTGGCTTTTTACCAGCTTGCGGTTTATTGATTTTGTTTAGAAAAACTGCCTCGGCCTAAACGGACTTGGGAGAGTCAGCCATCCGTTTTTGGATCAATTCATTGAGAACCTGCACCAATTCCTGGAATTCATCCCCCTTTCGAATGCGAATCTTTTCGATCGGTTCGCCCGCCGCCATCCTTTGGAGAGAACGTTTGATACTAAAAACAGGCCCTGCCATTTTGTGCGATTTGAAGACAGAAAATACTGTGATAAGAATTAAATATAAAATCGACAGCGTAACCACAGCATCAAACTGGATGGTATAACGATCCAGTTTATGGTCATAATCAGGTAAATATATTTCTCTTGGAATGTATTTAAACTTTTCCTCACCAGGCCCTGCGTCCTCATTTTCCACCTTCCAATAAACGGTTTGCGCATCTTCTCGCAAATGGAAAACGACACCACCATCATATTTGGATTGGTTGAGCCAGTATAAACTTCCCAAAGTTACAAGAACTCCAGATATGAACAACAGTGAATAATGTGCTAGAAATTTGAATTGGAATTCTTTATCTACGATGTATTGGAATCGGTAATGTTTTTTAGAATCGTTAGACATGAAATGCGGATCGGCTCCCTTTGGGTTCTATCAGTAGCCTGTCAGGTTTCTGAAAAAAGTCAAAAATTTCTTTTTTCTAGCGGATTTTTTCTGATTCCAAAACTTTCGATATAGGGATTTCCATAAGACCATCGGGACCCTGGAATTGCAAATGGGACTCGGTTTGCCCTAGTATAACTCCTCGGTATTCCGTTCCGTCTTCCAATCGAACCATTTCCAACCTGGAAAATTCCTCATATAATTTTAATTCGCGGGACAAAGTGATTTGGGTGAGCATCGCTCGTAATTCTTTATCTTCTTTCGGAAAGATTTTGACCACTTTAGAGGGTTCAGCACCATCCGAAAACGACGTTTGTTCGGAAGCGTTTACAACAAGGTCTCCCACAACAACCATCCCCTCACGAACAGCAACCAATTGTTTACCAGATTTATATTCCACACTAAAGGCAGTACCTCTAACATGCGTTTCTTGTCCACCAGCACCCACAACAAATTCATTTTCCTTTTTTTGTTTCGTGACGATTACGAGAATTTTTCCCTCTTTGATCGTAAACTTCTGAGTTTGTGACTCATCAGTTTTGTACAATCGATCTATAAACAATTCGGTGTTATTTGTAATCCTCATAGATGATTTATTCTCAAACTCTAGGTCAACAGAACCTTGTTGTTTGGTGATAATTGTATCACCCGATGTTAGGTGGTAACCTTTTTCCAAAGGCATTGGGTCTTTTGCACCTTCAGGAAGGATAAAAACACTACCTTTCACCAAACTTGCAGTTACATCCAAAGCAACGGAAATTTCTTTATTGGGTTTTGATTCTTCCACATTTGTAACCGCAACTCCAGCGGATTCAAAAAACTTGTCTTTTTGCAAAAAAACGAAGGTAATGGAAGCGGCGGCGACCAATGCCCCACCTACAACAGAAAACAATACTTTTTTGGGAAACGAAACTAATATGCCTTCTTTTTTAGGTGAATACTCATACCGAATCTCTCGTTTAGAAATTTCTTCCCAACTTGGAAACGATTGCCTTTCACTCACCTTGGACGATTTGCGAAGAGAGGATTCAATGAATTGTTGTATTTTTTGATTCTCTTGCATAACCTCTAATCCGGGACTAAATTTTCCCTCTTCGCAATTGTTATGACTTTCTCTGTGGCTCTTATCACCAAACGAGAGGCAGTCGAAACTGAAACATCCAGAATATTGGCGATTTGAGCCAACTGGAACCCTTCTACATTTTTTAATAACAAGGCAGACCGTTCTTCTTCTGAAAGTTCCCCTAAAAAGGAGTACAATCTGTCCTCTAAGTCTTGGTATTCAGCCTGTACCTCTAATTTTGGGTTGTGGCTATGATACTCCATTTCCTCCGACACCAACTCACGAGTGGTGGAAAATTTTTTAGCATAATTGATCGATAAATTGCGAGCAATGGTATAAAGTACCATAATAGCCCTTTCCTCTGACAAACCTGCATTTGCATAGTGTTTGTGGAAGCTAAGGAAACTATCCTGCATCAAATCCATTGCTGTATCCGCATTTTGAGTGTATTTATAGAGAAAATCATAAATTCGTTTATGATTTTTCTCGTAGATTTGACTCATGGAGACAGAATTAGCGGACACAATCAGTATGTGCTCGTATATCGTAGTCTCTGACAAGTAAAATCCCAACGCCTCTAAAAAAGAAAACAATCGATTGTGCTAGAATTCTCAAAAAAATTTTATTTTTCACGCAAAAGTGCGTTATTAGCAGCGTTTTTATAAGCACCAATCATGGTCGGATAATTAAAAATATGTTCCGTAAAATACTCAATTGGAGCTTTTAAGTTCACCACACATTGGCCGAGTGCGATGAGTTCCGTTGCTTTGTCCGAAATGATATGAACCCCAAGGACCTTTCGAGAGGTTTTGTCATATAAAATTTTGAGTAGGCCAACTTGGTCCCCGCTGATTTGGGCGCGGGTGATGGTGTCAAAACGTGCAATCCCAACACCATAGGATACCCCTCTTTCCTTCAAGGCTTCTTCTGTCGGACCAATGGTTGCTATTTCAGGCAGAGTGTAGATCCCAATAGGAAATTCTTCCGCATCCACGGGAACAGGAGACTCACCAAACATATGTTTGGCAACGAAAGTACCTTGGTACATTGAAACGGATGCGAGGCTTGGAAACCCAATTACATCCCCACATGCATAAATATTTGGTACATTGGTTTGGTAATTGTGGTTCACTTGTATTTGTTTACGATCGTTAGGAACAATATTTACGTTTTCGAGTCCTAAATTTTCAACATTACCAAGCCTTCCTCTTGAAATTAGAACTTGGTTTACTACGATCACCTCACCACGATTTGTTGTTAGTTCAAAACCAGCACCATTTTCTAGTTTTTTATAATTGGTAATGGAAGAACTAACGTGGATTTGGATACCTGCTGCATTCATACAACGAGTCATTTCATCAGAAACTTCATGATCCAAAAAACCCAAAATCCTATCTTGGGAATCAAACAAATGAACCTTTACACCGATATGAGAGAAAATCGTGGCATACTCAGAGCCTATGATCCCTGCTCCTACCACAGCGATGACTCCAGGAACTTTTTCCATAGAGAACAATCCATCACTATCATACACAAGCCCTTCTTCAAAAGGGATATTTTCATTGAGCGGTCTACGTGGACTACTCCCTGTGGCGATGAGAATATTTTCAGTCTCGTAGATTTTTTTGCGTCCTGATAAATCCGTCACTTCAACACGATTGGGATCGATGATTTTTCCCCAACCGTTGAGTGTGGTCACTCGGTTTTGTATCATCTGTTCGCGGGTGACATCTTCTTCTTTTTCGATCACATTCGATGCGCGAAACATCAATTCTTGTAAACTGAGCTGGGTGGATTGCGGAGAATTCAATCCATGTTGATTACTGAGTTTCAGGTTTCGGAAAAAACGGCTAGTTTCTTGCAAAGACTTCGATGGGATCGTGCCCCAATGAACGCAACCCCCTCCCAAATAGGGATCTTTCTCTATGATGGCAGCTTTTTTGCCCATTTTACTGGCTTGGATGGCGGCTTTTTGGGCGGCGGGACCTCCGCCGATGGCAATTAGATCGAATCGATTGATAGACATTGATGTTTGAATTTTCCACATAGAAAGCCTAAAATGGCAAGCAAAAATGAACAAATATCTTGTGAAGCTTCGAATTTCACCTAACTCGTGTAACCCTCTACTAGAAAAAAGCCTTGCTTCGCTCGGGTGAAGTACCAACTTTTAGTAAGGATATGTCCAACCTCAAACTCATAACGGAATCATTTTTAAATGTATGGAAGATTCTTTCCAGCGGAATCCGGGCAAAATTGGCTTGGTTCACAGGGACTCTCATCGCTGCCACAATTCTTTTGCTGTCCATCATAACGGTAAAACAACAAACCGCTATCCTTTCCGAAAGTTATGAAAAACAGGCAGCCGTTTCTAAAAATTTCATTGCAAGCCTCGTTCTTGACATTGAAAACATTGCACAAAATTTACTAAGGATTGAAGAATTCAAATCAAGGATTGAACGGCAAAAAGAAGAACTCAAAAAATACAAAACATCCAAAGTGGTGGTTGCCCAAAAAAGTGTCTCTGTATTTGGGTTCAAAACAAATCTTTTTGGGTCTCTCGGTGCCGAAAAAAAAGTAAGGAAGGTGGATAGTTTTTATTCGGTTTATCTGGATAAAGATGATGTGATCCAATTAGAAAAAGAAATCAAAGAACAATTGAGAGAGGCAGGGAATCGGAACCTTTCCGATAGAGATTGGAATCATTTGGTTTCGCTTGCAAAATCTTACGTGAGGGCGGATGAAAAAATCCAAGAATTATTTCGTACCGAACCTCCAGAAGATGAGGCAAAAAAAGAAATTTATGATACACAAATCAAAAATCTAAAAAGAGAAATTCGAAACCATAAGTCTGCACTCGATCAGTCAATTGCCAAAATATTTGCGGATTCCAAAAAACGGAAACTCGAAGAACTAGGCCTTGATACAAAACTTTTTCGCATCCAAACATTCCCACTTTCTACGATGATCCCTGGTGAACCATCCGTTGCGTCTTTTGATACAAAAATTTTAGATGATAATTCTATATTGGCGAGTATTGAGGATTTTTCCGAAATGGAAGCGAGTCTTTCTTCGGCGTTTCAAAAAACCGCAAGTCATATTTCCTCTTTGGACGAAGGAAATCAAAATGTATATGAGTGGGAAGACAGGGAGATCCAAACATTACACTCACCACTCTTTCGTTATCCAAACTCCACCAAACGCGCATTCAATCTAATGGAATATAAGTCTAAAATGGGAGCTTTTGAGACTGCCATCCAGGAAGACATTCGTATCACCAATCTCATTGCAGAATTGGTTCCCAAATTAAAGAGCAGATTGTCCACCCTCAAAAATGCAAAGCCACCCATTCCCCCATCCAAAGATAAAAATTTCAAAACATTGTATGCAGAATACAATCAACTCATTGATCTCCGAGAATCAATTTTTGAAACAGTCACTGAAGAATCACAAAACCCTTTAGAAGACTGGGAAAAAATTGAATCGATCCGCAGTTTACGCGATTCCACTTTAGAAGATTGGGTTCTACTTCGTTATAAATCCAATCCTTCAGAGTACGAAACGTACTACCAAAATCCAGATGTTAGAACAGAGCAGAGAAAACGATGGAAATCTATCCGGAAATGGATTTCTGATGCAGAACAAGAAACTCCGACAAAAGAACTAAAACGGTTATTCCCAGATGGGAGTTTTGGCAATTCCCGTAGTGAATCAGAAGAAATTATGTGGAAACTTGACAGCACACAACTCTTAGATGGTGGAACCATATCCGATTCCATTCTGAAAAATAATTTTTCTGGTCTCATACGTACTCTTGTGGACAGGACAGACGGGATCAGCGCCATAAAGTCCAATCGGAACCAGATCGTTTTCACGGCTATCTCCATTTGCCTTGTTGCAATTTTGTTTGCCATCGTGATATCGGGTGTTGTTGTCCAAAAAATCAAAAAAATCATCAATAGCGCAGAGGATGTTGGGCGAGGTAATTTAAACGTACAGTTCGTACATGGTGGCAACGATGAATTCGGAAATTTAACCATTGCACTCAACCACATGGTTTCAGGTCTTAAAGACCGCGAAAAGATGCGTGGTGTCCTTGGAAGTATGGTGGATCCCGTGGTTGTGGGCGAGGCATTAAAAGATTTAGAAAAATTAAAACGTGGTAGTGAAAAAGTAATCACTGCCTTTTTCTCAGATATCGCTGGGTTTAGTACAATTTCCGAAAAACTATCGTCTGTTGATTTGGCAAAACTGCTCAACGAATATCTATCTGCCATGACTATCATATTGAAAAAATACGATGGTGTTTTGGATAAATACATTGGGGATGCAATCGTAGGGATCTTCAATGCCCCACTTGACGTGGATGACCACTGTTACAAAGCAGTGATCGCAAGTCTTGAAATGCAAGCCGAATTACAGAGATTAAAAGAGTCGTGGGTAAAAGAAAATAAATACATCCCAGAAGCCCAAAACATGAGCTTCCGTATTGGCTTAAACTTAGGTTATGCGAAAGTTGGATTTATGGGAACGGACGCATTGGCATCTTACACGATGATGGGAGACACTGTAAATTTAGCGGCAAGGCTCGAAGCAGCGGGCAAAGATTACAACGTGGGTATTCTCGTATCCGAATTTGTTTTGGACGGTTTGAAAGACCGAGTGTTTGCACGAAAACTTGATATAGTGCGGGTCAAAGGAAAAAACAAACCCGTGACAATTTACGAAATCAAAGCAAAGTTAGGTGAGGAAACAGACGAAGAACGTAAATTTGTAGAAAATTACGAAAGGGCTCTCTTTTCTTATACGAGTGGAAAATTCAAAGAGGCCTTTGCGATTTTTTCTAATCTCCACCAAGAAACGAAAGACAAAGCGAGTCAGTTGCTTGCAGAACGTTGCCAATACTATATGGAATCGCCCCCTGGCTCCGATTGGGATGGCGCATATACCCGAAAGAATAAGTAAAATGACAGAAATTGTCCATTAAACTAGAAAAAATGTTCAATAAATTGAAACTTTTTCTTGATTTTTAGACTCCCTCGGAAAGATTAGGACTATCAACCACCCTAGGAGAGCGTTTTATGGCACTACGACTTGGCGATGAAGCACCAAACTTCCAAGCAGAAACATCAGAAGGAAAGATAGATTTCCACGAGTATTTAGGAAACAGTTGGGGGATTCTTTTCTCTCACCCGAAAGACTACACTCCCGTTTGCACGACAGAACTCGGTTATGTTGCAAAAATCAAACCTGAGTTTGAAAAACGAAATGTAAAGGTCATTGCACTTTCGGTTGATCCAGTAGATTCACATAAGGGATGGATTTCCGACATCAATGAAACCCAAAATACAAACGTCAATTACCCAATCATTGCCGACGCTGATAAAAAAGTTTCTAATCTTTATGATATGATTCATCCCAATGCAAGTGAAACAACAACTGTACGATCTGTATTTGTAATCGGTCCAGACAAAAAGGTAAAACTCACCCTTACCTACCCTGCTTCTACAGGACGTAACTTTGATGAGCTCCTTCGTGTTGTGGATTCACTTCAACTCACTTCACAATTCAGTGTGGCAACACCAGCTAACTGGAAAGATGGAGAAGACACAATCATCGTTCCTTCTGTTTCAGATGAAGATGCAAAGAAAAAATTTCCAAAAGGTTTCCGAATCATTAAACCTTATTTACGTTACACACCACAACCTAATAAGTAGTGAGATATGGCGGGGAAAACCCGCCTTATTTTTTGTATGAAAATTAAACTCAAACGAAAACTTCCCCCATTCCAGCTTGAAGCTGAAAATGAATCAGGCAATTCGATTACCATCGATGCCTCTCCCGAAATTGGTGGGACAAATGCCGGGCCAAGGCCTATGGAGCTTCTCATCATGGGGCTTGCTGGTTGCAGTAGTATTGATGTGATTATGATATTACAAAAACAGAAAATAGAAATTTTAGATTATTCTGTTGAAATAGATGCAGACAGAGAGAAAGTAGATGCTGCCAACCTATTCAAGAACATTCACCTCAAGTTTCAATTAAAAGGTAATTGTACTGAAGAACAAGTGGAACGAGCCATTAGTTTAAGCCTGGAAAAATATTGTTCTGTTGCAAAAACTTTAGAAAAAACAGCGAGCATCACATATGAATTTAAGTTGTTTCCTTCACTTTAATTCATTTAACACCCAACTGTAATCATTGTATTCGATTTTTACATTTTCTGCAATTGGAACGTCAAAACCGTCTTGCACAAAAGATACCAAACTCCCTTTTTTGGTAAAATCAGATTCAAACCACTTAAAAATAGAACTTAAATACAAAATATTTTTTTCTTTGTTATACGAGTTCTTTTTCGGATTTTTTAAAAACCCAATCTTTCCAGCTTGCAATTGTTTTTCGAGAGTTTTCGCCCTGTATGCTTCACTCATCAAATTAGGACAACCAATTGATGCACAAACGATGGCAAAATGAATTCTAGGTTCAGAAAAATCTTTCCTAAGTTTTTCATGTTCAATCCAATCGAGGTGTCTTTTTTTACCAAGTAACACAAAAAAATCTGTTTTCCAAGGTGTCCCACGAGCTAAATTGAGTTTTGATATCGGGGAACCAATATCAGTGATGCTTGAAATTGGATAATGGTCTAATATCAATTTGACGGTGAATGCATTATAAGCGTTAATTAAAAATGCTAACCTTTCCGTTTCGGAAAATTTTTGGTATTCAGACTCAGTAACTTTCGAGAGAGATTGCAAATAGAGATCCAAATTTTGTGCGTCTTTTTGGAAACCTTTGTAAGATACCAAACCATTTTTTACATGTTGTTTTAAAAGCGCATCCCAAAGGTCATGTTTATGATCGAAACCTTGGGCAAATAACGAACTCGTTCCAAAAATAAAAAAACCGAACAAAAGGTACTTTTTCATACTAAACTCACTTATTAGACAGTTTAAAAAAATAAAAACTCGTAGTGATTTCCAAAATCTTTTTTGAAATCATTTTTTTCCTTCGTTTATGAAAGTTGATTTAGATACCGACTCATCGCTTGGATCACTACGTTTGGGATTTCGTGTCCGCCAGGGAAAGAAACAAACTCACCAAGTAAACCTGCATTCCTAAACAATTTTTCTAATTTTTTTGCATTCGCATAACCAAGGATAGGATCCATTTCACCATGGGATTGTAAAAATCGAAGATTTGATTTTTTAGGTGCAAGGTCTGTCCATAAAGTTTCGTTGAGTAAGGTTCCACTCAAAATCATAAGCCCTTTTGGGTTTTGTTCATTTCGCAAAACAAGGTCAGTAGACAACATGGCTCCTTGTGAAAACCCTCCCAAAATCAACTGGTTCCAAGGTACTCCCAAAGATTCCAACATCAGTATGGAAGCATGTCTTGCGATGTCTAAACCCTCTGGATCTCGGTCAGCAAAATTTCGAAAATCATTCTTTCGGATAGCTTCTTCCAAAGCGGCCATATCAATGGGAAACCAAGCGCGCCCATTATATCCTGGCATGAGGGGAATGCTCAAATGCCCATGCGGGAATACCCAATTAAACTTTTGTTCGGTGGTGAGTACATCGTGTATCGGATATAAATCAAATGCACTCGCTCCATACCCATGAAAAAGAACGATTGTAGGTGCATCAGGATCACCTTGCACTCGTAAAACTTTCAGTGGACCTAAATCTTCTAATTGGTCTTCCGCATCATTGAACATAATATCTCACTCAAATAAAGATGGTTGGTCTGGAACTTGGACTAACTTTTCGAAATTTGTCAAAGAAACTCCGAGTAATCTTACCTTTTTGACAGGATCCCAGTTTTCTTTCCAGACATTCGCAAATAAATTCGATGATTGTTGGAATAGATCCTCTGCCAAGTATAAATTCCGATGGAAAGATTGACTCCTTTGTTTTTGAGTGAAGTCTTCGTATTTGATTTTTAAAGTTACAGTTTTGCCCTTTTTATTTTTTTTGGCCAATCGTTCTGATAGTTCTTTGGATAATTTTTCAAGAGTGATGAGTAAAAATGTAAAATCGTCAGAATCCCTTTCAAATGTGGTTTCCACACCGACCGATTTTGGATCTCGAAAGGGCACCACTTCCCTATCATCAATCCCCCGTGCCATTTGATAAAAATTTGTTCCCATTTTTCCAAACTCAGCAATCAGTTGTGATTCTGTAAAAGTTCTTAAATCTTTGCCAGTTTGTAACCCTAAACTTTGTAACCGTTCAAAGGTTTTTTTACCGATCCCATAAAAATGTGAAAGCGGAATCGCATCCAAAAAGTTCTCTTCATCTCCTGGAAGCACCACATACAATCCGTTAGGTTTGTTTTTCTCGGAAGCCATTTTTGCCAAAAACTTATTTGTTGCCACTCCTGCAGAGCAAGTTAGTTTCATTGTGTTATAAATCTTTGCTCGGATTTCCTTCGCAATGACTGATGCATGCGCAATTCCCTTTTTATTTTCTGTTACATCCAAATAGGCTTCATCTAACGAAAGAGGTTCGACAAGATCTGTGAATTCTAAAAAAATATTTCTAATGTCCCGCGAAACCGATTTGTAAATTTCAAATCTGGGGGGAGTGAAAATAGCACTCGGACAAAGTTTGAATGCTTGGTAACAAGAAATGGCAGATCGAACCCCATACTTTCTTGCTTCATAACTGGCTGCACACACGACCCCTCGCGAATTGGGAGGCCCACCGACTACAACGGGTTTACCCCTCATCTCTGGGAAATCGCGTTGTTCCACAGAAGCATAAAAAGCATCCATATCTATGTGAATGATCTTTCGCATAAGTACTATATTTCTAATGGGATCAATTTAAAAAAACCTTGCCAAACATTTTTTTGTCCAAAATATATTTGGGTGTCGTGAACCCAAAATACCCTGCAAAAATATTAGTTGTTGATGATAATGAAACAAATGTTGAAATTATCACTCATATTCTCCTTGGTCAAGGTTTTGAAGTTGCAGTTGCTTACGATGGCGAATATGCGCTAGAACTAACAGAAGCCCTCGATTTAGACCTTATTTTACTCGATATTTTACTACCTGGCCTCAGCGGCCTCGAAGTCGCAAAACTCATATTAGCAAAAGAAAAAACAAAGAATATTCCTATCCTATTTTTATCAGCTTTGAACGAAACAAGAGATATTGTCATTGGGCTCGAAACAGGGGCGGTTGATTACATCACCAAACCCTTCCAAGAAGCAGAAATTCTTGCCCGCATCAGAACACATATTAAAATCAAACGGTTAGAACAAGAAAGAATCAATCTTCTCAATTCCATCCAAAAAGATTTAGAATTGGCAAGATCTAACCAACAAAACTTAGTTAGTTTTCAATTTCCACCGTCACCTGAATTCAAAATTTATAGTTCCTACAAACCGATGGATTTAATTGGCGGAGACCTTATCACTTACGATGTTTTGCCCTCTGGTGATTTGGACATCCTTTTTGGTGATGTTACAGGTCACGGCATCGCTGCTGCCATGATTTCTCTTATGGCTATCATCACTTTCAAAACGATGGACAAAACATTTTTGTCGCCAAACGAATGTTTGCTTTGGATTCATAACACTCTTTCTCCGATGATCACCACTCATTTTATCAGTGCTATCTATTTTCGTTACCGCGCAGAAGAAAAGTTGTTATCTTTTTCAATGGCTGGCCACCATCCAATGTTTCTCATTAGAGATTTTCAAATAAAGCGAATTGGAACCAAAGGGTTTTGTCTTATGATGTTTCCTCAACTTATGACAGAAAACCGAGATTTAGTTCTCGAGTCTGGAGACAGATTATTTTTATTTTCTGATGGAATGTTTGAAGTTCCCAACCAGAACGAAATTTATATGGGTGACCAGAAATTTGCCGAAATTGTGGAATCTCATACTAAGTTGAATGGACCAGCATTTTTAGAAGCCATACAGAAAGATGTTTTGACATATTCGGGTGGAAAGATTGCTGACGACATGACAATGTTAGTTTTAGAAATCTTATGATCCTTTTTCTATCGATATCGGCATTCGTATTTTTATCATTCCTTATCTATAAATTACTTTTCTATTATCACTCCTATAAAAAGGAAAAAAAACTACGTCTACTTTTATTTCAAAAAAATCTAAACAAATCGGGCGAAATAGAAAACATTCTTCGATTAAAAGAAAAACAATACCAAGACATTTATGATACTGCCAATTCTATCATCATTCGTTGGAGCCCAAACTTTCGCGTTCATTCTATTAACCCATACGCTGAGGAGTTTTTTCAAGTTAGGCGGAATTGGGCGGAGGGCAAAGATTTAGTAACCGAACTT
This sequence comes from Leptospira sp. 96542, assembly GCA_029310945.1. GTDB lineage: Bacteria > Spirochaetota > Leptospiria > Leptospirales > Leptospiraceae > Leptospira_A. Next base: position 68,269 of record JARJFC010000010.1, on the reverse strand, counting down.
TTTCATATTCCAAACACTAAATCAAATGAAATGAAATCATTACTTTGGAATATTTTCCACAAACCTGACGAATTCATACGTCTTGAATATGACGTGTTTTTAGAAAATCAAGATAGGCGAACCATTTCATGGTCAAATCGAATTTTAAAAAATGAGTTCGGTTTTCCTTACGAAGTTTTGTCCATTGGGAACGATATCACCAATCGTAAAATCGCAGAAGAAAATTTAATGAAATCTTATGAACGGATTTTGGATTTGTATAATAACGCACCATGCGGTTACCACTCACTTGATAGTGAAGGAAAAATTGTTTCAATCAATGACACCGAATTAAGCTGGTTAGGTTATTCAAGAGAAGAAGTGATAGGGGTCTTGAGCTTTTCTGACCTACTTGCTGAAGAGAGTCGAAATTTTTACAACCATATGTATGAATCTTTTTTCTCAGACGGAAATATGACAGGAATTGAGTTAGAATACGTAAGAAAAGATTCTTCACGATTTTATGTAAGTTTAAATTCCACCGCCACTTATGATAAAGAAGGAAATTTTGTAATCAGTAAGTCAACGGTCTTTGATGTAACAGAACGTAAACTGGCTGAAGATATATTAAACGATTATTCTCAAAAAATTGAACAACAAAACAAAAGTTTACAAAAGGCTGTAGAAGATGCCAATTTAGCGAACAAATCAAAATCTATATTTTTTTCAAAAATCACACATGAACTGAGAACCCCTCTCCACGCAGTCATTGGGTTTTCGCAAATCCTCGGAAAAGATCCAAACTTACCTGAACACTTAAAGGGTTACGTAAACTCTTTATATGAAAACGGGATCCACTTACTCGGGATGATCAACGATATATTAGATTTGTCTAAAATCGAATCTGGAAAAATGACAGAATTTAAGGAAAGTTTTTCGCTCCCTCAATTATGGGATAGTCTGTTTTCCATGTTTGCTTATCGATTTTTAGAAAAATCTATCGAATTCGAGTTGCTCAATCCAGAATCAATACTTAACAAATATTACTTGGGTGATATTCAGAAAATCAGACAAGTCCTCATCAACTTAATTGGCAACGCTTATAAATTTACAAACGTTGGTAAGGTTACGTTAGAAATCAATGTCAAAGAAAAAAAGGATCTTCCTTTTGAAATCGTAGAATTTGTGGTTACTGACTCAGGAATTGGCATCCCTACCGACCAACTCGGACTTATTTTTGAAGCCTTCCAACAAACAGAACAAGGTAGTTCATACCAAGCGGGAACAGGCCTTGGGCTCTCCATATCACATCAATTGGTAGAATTTTTAGGAGGAACCATATTTGTTTACAGCGAACTTGGTAAAGGTTCAAAATTTTCAATTGAACTACCTCTGTCTCGCATAACAAACGATCATAAAAATCATATCTCAAACCTTGGCCCTACGAAAACAAGTGAATTGAAACAAATCAAAAATGAGGCCGAAAATGATGAATCCATCATCGTCAATTTTTTAAACTCAATCCCAGTTCATCGCAAATCAGAAATATTAAGACTAATTCATATCCAAAATTTCGGGTCACTCATCCAGGTTTTGGAAAACATTAACTCTGCCCATTCAGGTAGGATCCTTCTCATCCAAAAGGTAAAAGACAAACGATTCAAATTTTTGATCGATTTATTACACCTTGTTAATTCTTCGTAACTGTTACAATATTCACTCGTTTATATCCTTTTGCCTTTAGTTCATCTGTCACAAAAACAAAAAGATCAAAAATCGATTGTTTGTCTACATAAACAGTTACCGATTCTGTTTCCGATCGACTGTCATGTATTAGGCGCTGCAAATCTTCCCGTTTAATGGAAACATCGTTCAAAAACAGACCTCCGTCTTTTTTGATCACAATGGAAAATTGATCTGCCCGGCTGCCCGAATCTTTGGTTTTTGACTCAGGTAAATCCAACTGTATTTTTGAATCCACATCATCCAACCTAACAGCTAACATCAAAAAAATAAGGAGAATAAAAAGTACATCAATCAAACTACTAATTTCGATATTATTTGTAGATTTTGGCCTACGGATTTTCATGATTGATTTGAACTATCTTTTGCGAACAGTTCAGAAACCTTTTGGATATAATTTTCGCAGATTCTGTGAAACAGAAGTGACGGCACAGCAACAAGCAAGCCAATGATGGTGGTGAACAAAGCGTCGCTCATACCACCTGCCAAAATCTCTAAACTCACCTTCCCTTGGGTTTGCATTTCCGAAAAAGAAGAACTAATCCCAATGACGGTCCCTAAGAGCCCAAGGAGCATGGCAAGTGAAGCAATTGTAGGAAGCCAACTCAATTTTCGTTCCAGAGGTGAAAACAAAAGATCGAGGTCTTCTTCCGTTGTTTTACCTCCCAAAATCGATTTTCGAAACACAGGCGAGGTAAATTTCGAAAGTTCCAAAATCAAAACGAAGAAGGTATAAAATGAAAATAGTGAAAAACAGAAAAGAAAAACCAAAATCAAATTTGCGGGAATCGAAAAACTCCAATTCATGGATGTAAAGACCTCTTATGAACCAATACAAGTTACCTTCCCAAGAAAAGAAACCGGAATATGTTCGCTCTAATTTTGATACCATAGCCACTGCCTATGACCGTTTCAATGATTGGAATAGTTTTTTTCTACATAGGCGATGGAAGGATTGGGTTGTGAAAACGGCCATCCAAACTGTTCCTAACGCCCAAATAGCTTTGGATCTTTGTTGCGGAACAGGAGACATCACAAAACGTCTCAGTGAACAAAGTGGCCTTACTTCCGTCACAGGCCTTGATTTTTCGGAAAAAATGTTGTCCTTTGCCAAACCCAAAATCCAAAACAAACCCAATGCAAAACTCAACCTGGGCGATGCGATGGATCTCAGCGCTTACAAATCAAATTCCATTGACATTATCACCATGGGTTTTGGGCTTCGTAATGTTTCTAATATAGACAAGTGTTTGGCGGAGATTTTCAGAGTTCTCAAACCTGGTGGGGTTTTTGTCAATTTGGATGTGGGGCGAGTTCGTCCCCAATTTTTAAAATGGTTTGCTGATTTTTATTTTTTCAAAATTGTTCCCTGGTTTGGGTACTTGATCTTTGGGAAGGAAAATGAAATGTTCGATTATTTGCCGCATTCTTCAAAAACATACCCCGACCAAGAAACTTTAGCAAATATCCTCAATCAATCTGGATTTGCATCTGTCTGGTTTCAGAATTTTGTTTTTGGCAATGCAGTCGCCCATGTGGGAAGGAAACCAAACTAGATTGGTTTTCTGGTCTGCAAAAATTGATTCTCACTGACTCCATTTTGGTAAATCACCCAATTGGTAGAAAAAAATCCCAAATTTGGGTACAATCACCCATAGCTTTGATCGGTTTCCCTAATTTTTTAGAACGAATTGTTGATTTATTCTACTTTTCGTCGTAATAATCACTATATAGGTAGGAAAAAACTAAATGCAAAAATGGATACTGATCTTTATCATTCCTTTCCTTTTGTTGGATTGCTCCAATAAAAAGAAAGGCGCCTTCCTCCTCCCACTTTTGGGATTGGGCGGTGAAACAACGGAAGGGGCAACAGAAACTGACGGCTTCACTGTGACAGGACTTGGGGACGCAGACCCTGGGCAAGTGGCTGCGGGTACAGAAGAACCAGCACCCACCACTGTGAATACAGGAACCACAACCGTTGTTGTTGACCAAACCAATCCCGATGGAGGTTTTAATTTTGAAACCACCATCACAGTACCTGTGACCGTAGTTGTGAACAATGAAAACGGACCTGTGGCCGATGCCCAAGTGACCATCACAGAAACCACAACCACTGGTGACCCAAATGTCATCGGACAAGGCACCACAGATTCCAATGGATCCGCCACAGTGGAAGTGACTGTTCCTCCTACTGTCGAAGAAGTGCAAGTGAGCATCATCGGGGTGAACCCAACCACAGGTGAAGTGGAAGAAATCACTGGTTCTGCTCCTGTACAACAACCGTCACCGAATACGGGCGATTCTGGCACTGGCGGAACTGTCATCGTGGCTCCCACCATCGTAGTGGACTCAACCAATTTCCAACCTGTCAACGGTTGCGTACAATCAATCGACTCGGATTGCGACGGCGTTGCCAACGTTTATGATGAGTTTCCAGACGACCCAACTTTGTCTTCCGTGGCACGTTCTGGTCGCTACACGATTGCTTTTGAAGACTTATACCCAGATGCAGGGGATGCAGATCTAAACGACCATTCCACAGTTTTTTCTACAGAAATGGAAAAAACTCCTGCCAACAAAGTGAAAACCATCCGCGGAACTTACACCCATGTTGCCAAAGGTGCTGGATACAACCATGAACTCCGTGTTTCCCTCGATGTACCTACTTCTGCCACTGTGGAAGTGAGTTACTTGGATGGACAAGGTAATGTTTGGGACGGTTGTACTTCCGCCACAAAATACACAAGCGGGGCTTTTGGAGACTGTGTTGGTGGATCATTCACACAAGCACAGCTCAAAACAGGTGTTCTCATCCTACCAAGTTCTGACAAAACTCTATTTGGCAAAAAGAACGCTCCCAAAGCAGGAGAAAGTTTTGGTGCGAGTGATTTCACTCGTGGTGTGACAGCACAAATCACCATCCAGTTTGAAGATGCAGTGGATCTTTCGGCGACAAAAAACATCGTCGGTGGACACTTAAATTACTTTGTTGCCATCAACCAAAAAACAGACGGGGTTTACCGTCAGATTTTCCGACCAGGATTTTATAAAGATGCCAACGGAAAGGATAAGTTTTTGGATAAAAACGGATTCCCTTGGGCCATCGTTGTTCCAGGAATTTTCAACCACCCAACAGAGGGAGATGATATCAGAAAACCAGCAAGTTCTGGATATATTTTCTTCAACGCATGGATGAATTCGAATGGTGTCGCACACAAAGATTGGTATGAACATATGGATCTAATCCCTGCGGCAAATAAACCATCCCGTGTTGTACGTGTTAGGGATTTTTATACAGAGAACGGATTCTCAGCTTACATCCTAAAGGCGGTGCGAACCAATGTTTTGGAAGTGGCAGGGAGTTTGATTGTTGTAGGCGCCTTACTCGGCTTTGCCATGAAAAAACGTTTTGGACAAACCAAACCGGTTGTCTAAACTAAATTTTTCCTATTGAAAGAAATCCTTCCTCAATTTTTGGGGAAGGATTTTTTTTGTACAATGGCGATCCTATTCAGATTTGCACACAACGAATACTTTCTTTCTGGTCAGTTTTTATCTGATTTGCGCCTTGGAGTGAACCCACTCCTCGTAGATCCCAAATGGGAAGGTACAAACCTCCAAAAACAATTGGAAAGAAACCCTCTCCCCGAAAACTTTAAAGGAGCGGAAACAAACTCATTTTACTTGGCCACCTCGGGATCTTCTGGACTTCCCAAACTTGTGCACAAAAACCTAGCCTTAATAGAATCCGAAGTGGAATCCTGGCTCCATTGGCCTGGACTAAAGGATCATTTTCCGGGTCCCGCTGTTTCCGTTAGAGTTCCCTTCTGCCACCTCTATGGATTGATCTGGGGTTTCTTCCTCCCCCGCGCTCTCGGAAAAAGCATCGTTTTCCATGATGGGTCAGATACTGCCATCACCACCGCCTACAGTTTGCAATCAGACCTTCGGAAGAGCTTACCACCTGCCCCCGTAAATATTGTCTCGGGTATGAAATTTCCCACAGCCCTTTCCCGCAAATTACGCAGTGACCACCCAGGGGCAAAGGTTCTCGAAATCTACGGGTCAACAGAAACAGGGGCCATGGCACAAAGGGACCCACTCCGCCAAAATCGATTCCAAAGTTTTACTTCTGTTACATTCCAAACTGAACCCAGTGTCCAAGATGAATCAGAAGGATTGGAAACAGAACTGCTAGTGAAAAGTCCCTTTATATCCGAATTTTGTTTTTCACTAGACAAAACAAATATTTGGCGAAAGGAAAATTTAAAAAACATGGATGGATTTTTCCAAACAAACGATATGGGGAACCTAACGGAAAACGGCTGGTACCATCTGGGTAGGAAGGATCGGATTGTTAAAATCAAAGGCAAAAGAGTTTCTTTGGACTCGGTACAATCTGAAATTGACAGTTTGGATTTGGAGTTTCCTGTCCTCGTTTTTGTTTACGAATCAGAAAATGGAGACCAAATTGCCATTGCCGCAGAAAAAAACCAAACTAACGAAACCAATCTTTTAGAAAAATTACGATTTGTACTGCCAGAAAGCCATATACCAAAAAAGTTTTTATGGGTGGAAAAATTTCCGCTCCTTCCTAACGGAAAACCAGATTACAAACGTTTAGCGAATATATAAAAAAGTATCTTTGTAAACACTTCAGTCAGTAGTCAGTCAGCAAAACGATTCCGATTTCCATGTTTTGTATCCATTTTTATTATGGGATCGAGTAAAAACCTTCACAGTAACAAACGATTGGCACTATCAAAATGAGATTTTGGTATTTTAGCTTGGATCCTTTTTTTAGCTGTCAATCTCACATAGGCCGCACCTCCTGGAATTGCCCCGTTCCAAACATAACCTGATCCAGTTTCTTTGCACAAAACCTTTTGTATGAGTTTGTGGTCTACATTGTAAAAATGAAATTCCAATTGGTTGTTTTTACCTTCTGTAAACAGAGTGAAATTCCCAGTCCCTACCGTCCCTAATTTCCATTCCCAAATGGTTCCATGGAATTCGTGAAACTGTGAACCAGCCGTTGCAGGAAAGCTTGCCCCTAGTTGGTATTCTCCAAGTTCAGATTTTCGGAAATCGGCTCCCACACCTTGGGTTATATAATTTTGAGAAGAAAAAAGTACAAAATTAATAGGCAACCCGATGAATAGAATGAGTAACAAAGGAGAAAACCAAATGGTTCTGCGGTATTTTTCAAAACTGAAAGAAAGACCTACACCTCGTTCAGGAAATAACAAAAGATAGGCGAAAACAAAAGCCCCCTCCGCATGTTGGATTTGCACCCCAAATAAAAATGGCAGTAAAAGAAGCAAAATTTGCGAACCAGTTTGTCTCTCCCAAACCAAAATCGATATTAAAAAGACAAAAATCAAACTTCCTAAAATTCCTAAATCGTGGAGGAGGAAGAGAAAAAAATTGGGTGGAAAATCTACGAACTTGAGAGTAAGTTTGGTGCCAATTCGGTTTGGATCCAAAATTTCTAATGGAAAGGAAGCAATTCCATTCCCAACCCAAGGGTGTTTCAAAAAACCCTCCCAACCGATTTGTATCAATTCAGCACGAGTCAAATCCAAGGAAATTAGTGTTTGGAATAAACCGTGTTTCCAAACGGAAACGGCACCTATCATACGTTTAGCGAGCACCACGAGAGATACATCAAATGTCAAAAGTGAAATGCCATAAAAAATCGCCCAAAAGGAAATGGGAGAAAGAATGTACAACCCAATCCTTGTGGTTTGTTTTTTCCACCCTGTAGGAATAAAAATATCTGTTGTTATATGAATGATACCTATCCAAATCGGAACCACCCAAACCAACCAAAACGCTTTCCCTTGTGTAAAACCAAGAAAACTCACCAAACAAATGAGTGAAAACACGAGGAGAAGTAGAAACCTTTCCTTTGTTTTGCGATACAATCCAACCCATTTCCCGATGAACAGTAAACTGAGAACAGGTAAAATCCAAGAACTCGATCCTGAATCGGTAAAAAACCCTGAACTTCTCCCAAGGACTAAACTTTCTCCCGTTCCAATTCCAAAAAACCGTACCCCCCAAATGGATTGAGAAACAAACACGAGTATGTTGATTGTGAGCCCTACCAAAATTCCAAACCGCAATTGTTCGAGTAAACTGTCTTTAGAAGGAGTCGGAAGATTCCTTTCTTCCGAAAAAAAATACAAAACCACAAAACCGAGTGAAACCAGAATTTTAGAAACGAACCCAAATGCTTCTCTCGATGAGAGGGTTCCAAAATACATCGATTCCTGGAACCCAAGACCTTGGAGGAGACCAAAACCCTGTAACTTCAAAAAGCTCAAGACCAAAAGGAAAAGGAGAAAACAAAGGAGCCCAAATAGATTTGAATACGGGATGGATTGGATTGCCTTCCCCGTCGGATTCCGGATCATCCAATCCACAAGGAGATGGTCGGATTGTTTGGGGAGTGCCATCTCACCCCGTCCGAGGAGGACGAGAATGGTTTCCCTTGTCCAAATGCCAAGGACGGAACCCATAAAGAGACCGACCAATTGGTAGGAGCCCAGGCTCTCCAAACCAGTGAAGGCCGAAATCCGAACCGTAACAAGAGCTGCGGTCGCCGTTAAAATCCTCCCCCATTTTCTTTGGTAGAGTTGGGGTACAAAACCCAAAAAAAATTGGAGGAAAAAACCTGGATAAAATAACGAGCCAGGGACTGGCTCCGCATAACGGTGTAAGGTGTAGAATAGGAATGTTAAGGGTATAAAGAAAAAAAGATCGATGTAAGGGAGGGCGCGGAAACGCTTCAGAAAACTCACAATGGGAGTCAGTTTAGTTTTGGGATGGAAGGATCAAACGGTTTTTTTGATATGCCGAACAAATTAAAGAACTTGCATAGGGCAATGACAGCCGGTTGTAAACTTTGGAAATCGGTGAAGAAGGGAAGCAGACTTGCCCCTAATCGAGCGAGTCCATGTCCATATTTGTGGTTGGGTAAGCAGAAAGGGAATCCATCCGATAACCACCAGCACGGTTGCGGCTCTTCGCCATTTGTTCTGCGTATTCCACAGTAAACCTTGTCCATGGAAGGGCTTTCAAGCGAGCCACAGGGATTTTCTTTTTTGTACCTTCGCAGATACCATAAGTGCCATTGTCGATTTTTTCGAGTGCAAGCTCGATTTCTTTCAGGGTTTCGATTTCGTTTTCTGTCAGAACCGATGTCAAAGCTTCCGAATTGAGCTCGGATGCAATGTCCGCAATGTCCCCCATTTCTTTCAAACCTGAAGGAGAGCTTGTGTCTTCCCATTGATTGAGTTTGATGAGGAGGGATTCTTTTTTCTCTTGTAAGAGGGCTTTCACCTCTTCAATGAACTTTTTATCCACTCCCTTTTCGGAGGATTTTGCAGCTGGTTTCGCCATCGTATTCCTTAGACTTTCGATTCCTTGTGATCGGTATGTGATTTGCAATATTTGCAATATTTTTTAGTCACAAGTTTCTCGGACTTAGTCTTTTTGTTCTTAGTCTGAAAGTAATTGGATCGCCCAGGGATAGCACAAGGGACGCATGTAAGTTTTATGACTTCTCTCATAATTTATGCCATGACGTACCGACCCCCAATATAGTCAAGAATTAGTAGGCAACTTTTCTGAACGGTGTCGGAAATAGGCAGCAAAAAGACTCCCAATGAGGGAATGGGTGAGGCTCGATAAGGCACTCGGTATGGCCGTATTTGGGTCCAAAAAATGTGCCCGTGCCAGTACTGCACCAAGCCCAGAATTCTGCATCCCCACTTCGATGGAGATGGTTTTGGCTCTGTCCAAATTCCGAAACAAAACAAAACTGAGGATCCCCCCAAGTAAAAATCCAAAAATATGGAGAAAAACGACAGATAAAAATATCCGAGGACTTGCGTGCAATATACTTTCCTTTCCGCTCGCAATGATGGAGGAAACAATCATTGCGATGAGTAAGACCGAAACCACAGGAGCGATGTCCAAAGCCCGTTTTGTGAATTTTGGGAGATACGATTTCAAAACAAGGCCTAGAGAAATCGGAAGGAGGATGACTTGGAAGGTTGTGAGTACAAGCCCCCACCTGTCCACCTCAAGCCGACTCCCGACAAGAACGCCAACAAAAAGTGGGGTCAAAAAAATCGCAACCAAAGTGGATACTGAGGTGAGAGTAACACTGAGTGGGACATCTGCCTTGGCCAAATAAGCAATCACATTGGATGCGGTTCCCCCTGGACAACAAGAAACAAGGATAAGACCGATGGCGAATGCATCTGGCAATTGGAAAAGATAGGCAAGTGAGTAACCGAGAGTCGGCATGACAGTGTATTGTAATAACACACCAACAAACACTTGTTTTGGTTGCTTGAGGATAAGAACAAAATCACGGGCATCCAAACTAAGTCCCATACCAAGCATGATCCCACCCAAACTATAAGTGATCCAATTGCCTTTGAACCAAACAATCCATTCTGGAAACAAAAAACCAAACCCAGAAAAAAACAAAAGTACGAGTGGGAAGGCTTTGACCACTCCTTCAAAAAAATGTTTCATTGGTTAAGAAATTCTTCCAATGCCAATTTGATTTTTTCAACATGGACGGGTTCGATTGCAATATGTGGTGCCATTCGTAACCTCCCCAAACGCACAGCGGTGATGATTTTTTTCTTTTTCAAAAACGATTGGATCTCTTCTGGTCGAAACTGAGTAGGATCTTTGTGACCAGTGATGGCAAGTATTCCAGTTTTGATATTCGCATAACCATCGTTTTCGAGAGTGAATCCTAGGGAGTGTAGCATATTTCGCATAAGTTCCGCTATCTCATAAATCCGTTCTCTTACCCGGTCGAAACCAAGGCTGTCCAACATTCGCAAAGATGCATAAAAATAAATCCAATCGTTAAAATTGGATGTACTTTGTTCGAATTGGTCTGCAGGAGATTTCCATTCGTCTCGGTAGGGGAAATAACTCGAATCGTTCACAACACTGGCTTGGCCTTTAAAAACCAATTGGAAATTTTTAGAATTTTCTTTTGCTATATAGATGACTCCAAGACCGAGGGGACCAAGTAACCATTTCCAAGCGGCGAAAGCACAAAAATCCACTTTGGTTTTTTGGAAGTCAAGTTTGGTATGCCCGACAGCCTGGCTTCCATCCACAACCAATCGAACATTATAAGTTTGACAGATTCCAGAAACTTTTTCCATATCCAAAACCATTCCCGTACACCAGTGAACAGGCGATATGCTAACGAGGTGGACATCTCCCTTTTTGCATTCGGTTTCGAGGTTGGTCAAAAAATCTGATGGTGACTTCCCAATGGATACAAAATCCAAAGTCACATTTTTTTTTGTCCAATGTTCCCAAGGGTAAACATTGCTCGGGTATTCATTTTCCAAAATGAGGATCCGTTTGTTCCCAGGGATTTGGATACTGTGGGAATACAAATTCATCCCTTCACTTGTGTTGTGAACGATACCGATTTCTTCTGGGGTCACATTCAAAATTTTAGCAATGTATTTTCGGATCTCAGATTTGATCACGGGTTCGGAAAAATTTGGCGAAAAAATTCCATGTTTCGCATACTCATCCAGATAGAGTTTGAGAACATCGATGGTGTAAGTGGACACAGGAGTTGTCCCACAATAGTTCAACCAAACGGAATCATTTTGGACAGGGAAGAATCGGGAAATTCCATCCCAATTGGCAAAGGTCGGAAAATTCGGCATTTCAAATTCAGATCGGGTCATTCAAAATAAGAAATATCCGGAGCGACAGAAGAGAAAAGTAAAAAAAAATGGGACTCGTGTCTTCCTCTACGGTTTACCTATCTCGATCCGCCATTAGCCACAACATTGCCCTCTTCCGAAAATTGATCGGGCCGAAATCCAAATTCACTGCCGTAGTGAAATCCAATGCGTACGGTCATGGTCTCATCGAAACAGCAACCATGGCTCTGGGTGCAGGGGCTGACCTCTTGGCTGTCAATTCGGTCGAAGAGGCAAAACGACTGAGAGTGGCCTTTCCCAAAACCATCATCCTCATCATGGGGAGTATCCCTTCCCTCGAAACCGTTGCCTCCAGTTTATCGGATGAAAATTTTTGGATTTTGGTGAGCCGGATAGAGGAATTAGAAATTTTATCAAAATTATCTCCCACACCCAAACTCCACCTCAAGGTCAATACAGGTATGAGTCGATTGGGAATTTCGTATGAGGATGCAGAACTCGTAGCCAAAGAGATCTTCGCAAAAAAACTTCCATTGAATGGCATTGCCACACATTTTGCAAGCACAGAAGATTTTACCGAACATAGCCATTCCATGTTACAATTGGAACGGTTTCAGAAGGTCATCCACCAGTTCGAAAAACACGGGTTTATCGACCTCGTTTGCCACTGCGCCTCCTCTGCCAGTGCTATGTTATTTGCCGAAGCAAGGATGGATTTGGTTCGTGTGGGGATTTCCCTTTACGGACTTTGGCCGAGTCTTGAAACCAAACTTTCGTTATCTCTCATGAAGAAAGAAGTGGGTAGTTTAAAACCAGCCCTCACCTGGAAAACAAAAATCCAACACATCCAAGAACTACCCCAGGGTAGTTTTGTGGGTTACGGCTCCACATACAAAACCACACACCCAACCAAACTTGCGGTTGTACCAGTTGGATACTACGAAGGACTGAATCGAAAACTTTCAAACAGTGGTTATATGTTGGTTGCTGGAGAAAGGGCAAAAATTTTAGGTCGGATCTGTATGAATATGACCATGCTCGATATCACGAACATCCCTGAAACTAAGATTGGGGATGATGTCATCATCATAGGGAAATCAGGCGAAGAAACGGTAACAGCAGACGACCATGCCACTTGGACTGGTACCATCAATTATGAAGTTGTCACAAAAATTTTAGATTCTTTCCCAAGAGTCATTGTGGATTAGAGGATTTTTAGAATGTCAGAAAGGCAAACCTACCACTGGAAAAACCATCGTATCACTTACACCAAACACCTAAGTTTAAATCCCAAGTCCAAAGAAACAATTGTTCTCATTGGGGGTTGGTGTTCAGCTGCTGGGTATTGGAATTTAAACATTCCTTTTTTTAGGAAGTTTGGGGATGTGATCGAACTTGACCTTGTGGGGCATTACCCCGCAGAAATCATCGATCAAAAAAAGGGGCTCGGCCTCCAAGACTTTTTAGAAGCACAAGCAAATGCCATTTGGGCGAGTGCAGGAGAAAAAGACCTTACCCTTGTTGGCCATTCCACAGGGGGTATGGCGGTGCTAGCCATTGCGTCCCTATTTCCACAAAGGATCAAACAAGTGATTTCCATTGCACCCTTTGTACATGGACCCGTACGCCACCCCTTAAAACTAGGAGTCATTGGCCTTAGGACAAACCTAGGTGGAATCTTTGACCTGGGTTTTAAATTGGGAAGGTCATTGCCCAAAGCCTTACAAATTGGGTTTTCGTATGGAGTTTATAATGCCCGCGAATTTCACCAAAGGCAAGAGATCCAAGATTTTTTGAAAGTTTATAACCCTCAGTTTGAGTCGCTGAACCCAAGGAATGTGCTTATGGTTCTTGAAATGTTGGATAGAACAGATATCCGTCCCATTCTTTTTGGAAACCAAGTTCCTATCCTTATGATGCGTGGAGAGGAAGACCCCGTCATTCCAGGGAAGGATGTGATGGAACTGGAACGAACCACACCCCATGTCAAAGCTGTACTTTTTTCTGAGTGCGGGCATTTTGTACACATGGAAAAACGTTTGGCCGCAGAAAAGGTGATGCGAGATTTTTTAAAAATGAAAAAACAATCTAAGGGCAAACGAAGTTTTTTTTAAACATTATTTCAAACGAACAACCTATGCTCCAAACTGGGCAGGGTTTTCCGTTTTGTTACCACTTCTTCTAAGTTGATTTCGGCAATGGCAAAACCAGGCTCTGTTCCTGCGTCGGCTAACACCTCGCCCCATGGAGATACGATGAGAGCATGCCCATATGTTTTTCGTTTTCCGTGAACATCGTGGGTTCCCGTTTGTGCGGGTGCAATTACATACATCAAATTTTCGATCGCACGGGCTCTCAGTAGCACCTCCCAATGGGCAATGCCCGTGGGTACTGTAAAAGCTGCTGGTAAAAAACAAAGATCACAACCAACTTTCGATAGGGAACGAAAGAGCTCAGGAAACCGGATGTCATAACAAATGGCGGATGCTAACCTTCCCATTTCTGTACTCGTTGGCGTGGGGAACACTCCTCCCGAATCGGTGAGCCTTGATTCTTTGTATTGGAACCCGTCCCCCACAGTGGCATCAAATAAATGGGCTTTGTGGTACCGAAAGATTTCCGATCCACTCGGGTCATAGAGTGCTGCGGTATTAAATACTTTGCCATTTGTTGCTTTTGTGGCGAACCCTCCTCCCAAAAGATAGATGCCAAGGTCAATTGCAGTGGACCGCAAAAAATCGACGGTTTCTTCTTCGATTTGACCCAAAAGATTTTTTTTCTCGTCTTCACTGCCCATAAAAGAAAAGTTTTCAGGAAGGCCAATGAGTTTGGCTCCCGCTTGGGTCGCCTCTTCTATGATCTGCCTACACTTGGTTAGGTTATTTGCAACTCTTGCTGTACTTGTGACTTGCACTGCAGCGGCTTTATATTTCATTATCATAAATGAGGACTTTTATGACCCACCAATTAGAAAAAATCAATCATATCTTAGAAGCCCTGCCTTACTTAATTAAGTATTCTGGCAAAACCATTGTGATCAAATACGGTGGTGCGGCCATGGTGGAAGAGGATCTCAAGGCCTCCTTTGCCGAAGACATTGTACTGCTCAAATATTTAGGCATCAATCCCGTTGTGGTGCATGGTGGCGGGCCTGAGATCAACTCCCTCATCAAATCATTGGGTCTGAACACCCAATTCATCCGAGGACACCGGGTCACAGACAAAGCCACTATGGAAGTTGTGGAGATGGTTCTCACAGGTAAGGTCAATAAAGAGATTGTATCCCTCATCCAAGAAAAGGGCGGAAAACCAGTGGGTCTTTCGGGTAAAGACGGTGGGCTCGCCTTTGCCGAAACATACCTCATGGAAGTGGAAACAGAAGACGGATCCAAACAAAAAATTGACCTTGGGCTTGTGGGTGAGATTACGGAAGTGGATCCAAACATCCTTTACACTTTGCAAAAGGAAGGGTTTATCCCCATCATATCCCCAGTGGCCGTTTCGAAAGAAGGCCAAACCTTAAACATCAATGCAGATACCATGGCCGGTGCCATTGCAAAGGCATTGCATGCAGACAAACTCATCCTCCTCACAGACACACCAGGCATTCTCATTGATGATAAACTGGCAACAGGACTCAAAAAAGCCGAAATTCGAAACTATATTAAAACTGGACAGATCTCTGGTGGCATGATACCAAAAGTAGAGTGTTGTTTGGGTGCAATCGATTCTGGGGTCAAACGAGCCCATATCATTGATGGACGAGTCCCCCATTCCGTTCTCATTGAAATTTTAACAAACCAAGGGATTGGAAGTTTGATCGAACAAGGATAGATTCGAAATGCCGACTAAATTACTCACACTCAGTCTTATCTCCGACATCACGAGCCGTATCAATTCACACGAAGACCTCGACACTCTCCTTAGTGAAATTATGGGTATCACAAGGGATGTATTGGATACGGAAGGATCCTCCCTTCTTTTGTACGATAAAGAGCAGGATGTTTTGGTATTTAATACCACAAGCGGGTTAAAAGAAGAATCTCTTGCTCACCTAACTGTCCCTAGAGGGAAAGGGATTGCAGGTATGGTTTTGGAAACCCTAAAACCAGAAATTGTAAACGACGCCGCAAACGACACTCGGATTTTCAAAGACATCGATCAAACTGTAGGTTATGTGACCCGCAATTTAATTTGTGTCCCCATGATCACTCAAGGCGAAGTACAGGGAGTTCTCGAAGCCGTCAATTCTTTGGATGGAAGGGACTTTAATAGCACAGACATTAAAATTTTAAAATACCTATCCAATCTTGCGGCCATTGCCGTTAAAAATAGACTCCTCATCGACAACTTAAATTTAAGAGCAAACGAACTCAATTGTTTGTACCAAATTTCACAGGCTCTAGCCAATATTCAAAATTCAGAAGAGTTTATGGATTTGGCTGTCAAAACTATATCCGAAGTTTTACAAGTAGATAGGGTATCTTTGAATTTTGATACCATTGAGAAAAAAGGCCTTCCTCGTTCTAAATCCAAAGGATTTCCAGACCAATTCCACGACGAAGACGTACAATCTGTACTCTTCGCCGACAAAACAGATTGGATGTTTAAGGGTTATAAAATCATAACCGCAAGTTCTCCGCAAGGTATCATCCTAACACAAAAAGGGCTTTTCCAGCACAGTATGATCCTTTTGCCTATTTTAAAAAATAAGGTGTGGCTTGGATCTCTCATTGTATCAGACAAAACCTCTCGCATTCGTTTTGATGAAATGGACATCAAAATTTTACGAACCTTATCCAACCAAGTTGGCGAGGCATACACTGCTTTGCAGGTAAAAATACAAAGTGAACGTTTGAAAAACATCGACCGCGACATGCAAGTGGCAGCGATGATCCAAAAACATTCTCTCCCCGTCATACCAAAACAGTATTCACTCCTCGAGTTTGATACCTACTACCAAGCTTCTCGTGAAATCGGTGGCGATTTCTATGATATGGTGGTTCATGGAAAGGATGAAGTGAGTGTGATCATAGCCGATGTTTCGGGCAAAGGAACTCCTGCTGCTTTGTTTATGGAACTTTCCAAAACCGTATTACAACAAGAAGTTTCAAAAACTACATCCACAAAAGAAGCACTTTACCGTGCCAATGAAATCATCCAAGACAAATCTGGGTTCCTCATGTTTGTGACTGCGATGCTCGTGCGAATCAATATGGCCAAAAAAGAAATCACGTATTCATCTGCGGGTCATAATATGCAAATCATCTACCGCAAAAAACACCATAAGATCCAACACCTATCGGGCAAAGGCCAACCCATGGGCATTGGCACTTGTGAATTTTCGGAAAGCACTATCAGTTACCAACCCGGGGATTTACTTGTGCTTTATACTGATGGTGTTACGGAAGCAATGAATGTACGCGAAGAATTGTTTTCGGAAGAAAGGTTGGAATCTGTGGTGTTATCACATATAAACGATCCACCAGAAGTGATCAGACAGGCAATTTTGCAAAAAGTAGGCGAATTTATTGGAGATGCAGAGCCACACGATGACATAACCATGTTCATCATCCGTCTAAACTAAAAGGGGGAAAAGATGAATAAAATTCTCTATTCCATGGCAGTGGCATTGCGATTGGATAAACTCCATAAATCAATGATTGATTCTGTCATTGAGACAAGGGTGAAAAACGCCCTCCTCACATCGGACAAACTCCGAAAAGAACAAGACAAACTCAAAGAAAAAGAATTCAAAAAAAAGATCGAAGAGATCACAAGATCTCACAATACAAATTTCGAACATTATAAATTAGAAACTGAAAACCTGATCAACAGTTTTAAGAATCAAATCCTCCTCGAAAAAAAAGAAGTTTTGAAAGAACGAGAAGTTGTTCGCGAGATGCAGAGGCAAGCCATGATCCGCGAAAACCGTTTCCAACACTACATCCTCCGGTTCAAAGAAATCCTTTTTGTGAATAAAAAACTAGTAGAATCAATTCAAAATTTGGTGAAAGTAGAATCCAACATCGAAGATTTGTTATATGAAATCGATCATTACGATGAATCTAAATTCATTAAAAAACCTGAAATGATTTTAGATTCTGAATTTTTGGAAGAATTGAACCAAAAAGAAGAAGAAATCAGAGACAATATCCTCAAGTTCCAAAAAAAGGTGGAGAACCGGTAGAGGATCCAGTTCGGTATAATGGGAGTGCCTCTACCGAACAACGGGAAGGAATTTAAGGGAATCAGAGTTAAACTAGGCTTAGTTGGATGGGGTCTCTTTCGCCTTCATTGAATTAGGTTGCCCTGTGGATGCCAAAAGGGCTCGCCACAACGTGCTCCTTTCAGGACGTAATACCTTTCTCTCTGCAATGGCAAGGGATATGGGCATAACGGTGAAGACATTATTCCAAATTCCCACCACACAGCCCGTTCGACCTGCAAAGGCCGCATGTACTGCGTTTTGTGCCAGAAACCCGCAAAAAACAGAATCTTCCGCATTGGCTGGAACAGAACGAATGATGTAACTTGGATCGATGTACTTTAGATTCAATGGCAGGTTTTCTTTTTTGAAAAACTCGGTGATTTGGTCTTTCATAAATATCCCAATATCAGCTAATTTTTTATTACCAGAACGATCCTTCTCACCTTTATCTTCAAAATACTTTTGTCCCGCCCCTTCCGCCAGAATGACAACGGCATGCCCCCTCCGTTTGATACGATCTTTTAGGGTTTCCAAAAATCCACCCTCACCTTCCAAATCGAAATCCGACTCAGGGATGAGTACAAAATTTACATTTTTGGAAGCGAGTGCCGAATTGACAGCAATGAAACCAGAATGGCGTCCCATGAGTTTTACAAGACCTAAACCATTGGGTGCACCTTTCGCTTCTTCATGTGCACAATTGACAGCTTCCACCGCCTTACTAAACGCAGTTGAAAATCCAAAAGTTTTTTGTACATAATTGATATCGTTATCGATGGTTTTGGGAATGCCCACAATGGAGATATCTTCCTTTCGTTTTTTCACTTCCTCTTGGATGGCTTGGGCTCCCCGAAGGGTTCCATCTCCCCCAATGCAAAATAACATTTTGACTCCGTATAAAAACAGAGTGTCCACCATATCGCTTATAGATTGGTTTCCGCGAGAAGATCCAAGGATGGAACCTCCAAAATTCATGATATGTGCTACCTTATCGGGTGTAAGTTCGACAGGACGATGCCCATATTTTTTAACGAGTCCCTCATAACCAAAAGGAAATCCAAGGATACGGGGAACTTTGTAACGATAATGTAATTCCATAACGAGAGCACGAATGACATCATTGATGCCAGGACAGAGACCGCCACAAGTGACAATGCCTGCTGTGACTTCTTCTGGCTTAAAATATATTTTTTCGCGGGGACCAGCTTGTTCAAAAAATACAGGGTTGGTTTTGACTGTCTGGATTGCATCTTCCGCACCCGAAAAAATTGTTTGGAAGAGCACAACAGAAGTGTCATCTGTCCAATAATCGTAACCTGCGGGGTTTGGAATTGTGGAAGGTCCAAATTGTTCAACTTTGGTATCATTTTGATTCATTGATCGAACCCTATCAAAAAAAGAAGACCTGAAAAGCAAATTTCATTGCCAAAATTAGGATTTTGAGGATAAATACAAATAGATGGTCATCCGCAGTCTCATTCCTTTTTTACTTTGCACAGTGGCATCCATTTCCGTATTTCCACAGGGTTTACCATTTTTTTCCAGTTACTCTTTTTCTGATCCCAAAAATAGCCTTTTCCAGGTAGAAACCTCAAATAACGGAGGTTTAGCGATTTCAATCCCTTTTCGCTTCCCCGCCGAACTGGAATTAGGGTATCCTACAAATTCGTTCAAAAAAACCTATGACCCCATCGAAGGTTTGCAAGTTTTTTCGCCTGTCATCCCATTTACGACCCTGACTCCGTTCCGAAACCCTGAAGGACGGGCAGATTTTAGGCCAGACAAACCAGGAGCTGCGCTACTCTCTTACCAACCAAATGTTGCCTATGTATTTTACCGTAGGGGTTTTTCGTTTGATATGGGGCTCAGTTTCGGAATGTCGCTTGACCAAGCATCACTCAGTTATGTGGATGTGGCGGAATCAAAAATTCGAATGAAATACCGCCTCAACCGAAATTTATTTTCATTTAT
This sequence comes from Leptospira sp. 96542, assembly GCA_029310945.1. GTDB lineage: Bacteria > Spirochaetota > Leptospiria > Leptospirales > Leptospiraceae > Leptospira_A. Next base: position 48,634 of record JARJFC010000010.1, on the reverse strand, counting down.
CAAAAACTCACGTTGGGAACTTTTTTTGCAACTTTCGGAATTGCACAGGTTTGATTCCGATCCTTATAATAACCGTTTTGGTTCTGCTATGCGACTTCAAGAACCTTCCAAATCAGGTTTTATAGGTCGCCAAATTTATGTTACACCAGGCATTAGTATTTCCAATAGTAATCTATCCGTTGAAGGTATGGTGCGAGTTCCTATCAATGCACGGGAAGCTAACAAAACTTTGGATGACCTCTGGACTCCCGAAATCCAAACCAATTTGGGTTTAAAATATTTAATCCCTGTCACTCAATCTTCGAATTAGGGTAACAAAAGCCAAACTTTTTCATCAGCCTTCAGTTTGCCTTTCAACCCCCCTTCTAATTTTTTACAGTCAAGAATTTTCATTTGGTAATGTTTACCATAATGGTCGTTGACTTCGTTCTCTAAGATGGAGAAAGGTGGCCCATCCATCTGACTTTGTTCATATTCAAAACAAACCAAGAGTTGTTTTGCACTGTTTGTGATTTCCCTCAAATGTTTTGTGTATTGAACCCGTAGATTTTGAGGCAACGCAACAAGAGCCGCACGGTCATAAACTGCATCGACAAAGCCTAAAATTTGGAAATCCAATTGGAAAAAATCTCCAACAAAGATATCAATCCCCTCTGCCTGGTAATGTTTTAAGGATCCTATTTTAGAAATATTAGGCTCCATCCCGAGTTCACTAAACAATTGTTTAATGGCAATTTCACTCAGTTCAACACCCGCAACCCTAAAACCGAGTGACAATAACCAATGGATGTCCAAAGTTTTACCGCAAAGAGGCAAAAAGACGCGAGATCCTTCTTTTAACTGTAATTTGTCGAAGTATTCGACCAAAAGTGGGTTTGCCTTCTTTTCGTGAAAAGCAATTTCATTTTTTTCCCACCGTTGGTGCCAAAAATCATGATCCATAGACCAAATTTATATTGTCTTTCTTAGCTGGCGTCCGCAATTTTCTGAAGGTTTTTAATAAGGTCCCCCTCTTTTTTGGTCATACCATCAGAAGTTAGAATCTTTTTCATCGTTTGAACAAGTTTCTTTTGGTCTGCCTTTGTCATTTCTGTAAAGTCGTCCAAAGCTTGGTCTATATCAAAATTCTCTATTTCATCAACAGCATCACTAATTTCATCCTCCGAAATGCCAAACTCATCGAGTACCTCTACAATTCGATCGATCTCTTCGTCTGTGATGTCCCCATCCACACCCATCGCAGCAATGCAAAAGTTTGTTAATAATTCGTTATCCATAAATCCTCTAAATTTGAATTTTCGACATTCTAATATTGTTGATTTCAAAATCAATAATAAATTTCCAAAACAAATCAGTACTAACACTAGTTGGAGACAAAAAACTGTAAATCCGTTATTAAAGATCCTTACAAGAAAATCATTAAAAATTTGTGTACAATTTGAACAGGGGAATCGAATTCATATGCAATCACAGATACTGACTCTTCCATCTGTGATCAAACGTGAATGGCTAGACAAATTTTTCGAATCTCAGTATTAAGATTCGTCTATGATGATTGTGCTCTGACGTTTTGCCAAATTAGACGCGATGATACTAATTATAAAAATTTGGATTGCATGGAATAACATCAACGGTAATAAAATGATGCCGAGTGGGAAAGCACTCGAAAAAAGTATTTTGGAAAATACAGTTCCGTGGACGAGAGATTTTTTTGTTCCGCAAAATTGTGCCGTAATTTGGTCTTCCAAATTGAATTTGTAAAGTTTACACACAAACCCAATTAGATAATACATGATAAAAAATAAAATTGTTGTACAGAAAATTAGTAGTATAACATCAAACAAGTGAATCTCTGAAAAAACATTTTTTGCAAAGGACTCTGCAAAACTTTTATACACTATAAGTAAAATGATAAATTTATCAAAAAAAGAAACTCGACTCTTTTTGTTTTTAAAAAATTTACTAAAATAAATTTGGATGAATAAACCTAAACAAATCGGTAATAGAATTTCCAAAACAAGTTTGAAATATATTTCAGTGAGCTGAAACTCAGAGGTAGATTTTGTCAAAAAAAAACCCATCCAAATGGGAGTGATGACAATACCTAAGATACCAGAAATTGTTGAATTAAATATAGCGCCCGTTAAATTTCCTTTTGCAATGGAAACCATGATAACAGACGAAGAAACCGTGGAGGGCAGCGATGCCAAAAATAAAAAAGAAAGCCAAAAAAGTTTGGATCTTTCCGTAGACAAAAACGGAAAAAATAGAATAACAATGAACGGAAAAACTAAGAATGTGGAAATTTGGATGATGCTATGGAGCTTCCAATTCTTTAAATCTGCGAACAATTGTTCGGTTTTTAATTTGATCCCATAAAAAAAGAAAATTACGGATACACCTATGCTTACAACAATATCTAACTCTGGTATAACACCAAAACTTGGAAACAGGTAGGCAATGCATATAGAAAATAAAAGTCCAAGAACAAAAGGATCTATTTTCAATTTCATCTATTTATTTGTAAATCGTTTCCAAGATAGATCTACATCCATTTTTGAGATGTTTTCTTTTTTACGTGAAATCCGAAATTGATTTTTGGAAACGGCTTGATTTTGTGAAACACCACCTTCTTCCCAAACAAAAAGAGTTTCTTCTGTAGGACAGGAAGAATCTCCACAACTCACTTCAAAAATTTCTAGCTCTTTATCTTTCGGAATGGAAGTTAAATTTAAAAACCATTCCGATAGTTTTGGATGGAAAGAAAAATTATCGCCAACTTTTTGTTTGGCGACTAGCACCCAGCCATGGTTATGAGAATCCTCAGTTCCAGACATATATATTCTTAACTTCCCAGTCTTTTTTCCTAAACCTTACTCAACTTTTTAGCAGGATCGTAATTCAAAATGGGAGACAACCAGCGTTCCACTTCGCTCACTTCCATATTTTTGTTTTTGGCATACAACAATACTTGGTCTTCATTGATTTTTCCAATTGCAAAGTATTTTGATTCTGGGTGGACAAAATAATATCCACTCACACTACTCGCAGGCCACATTGCACAAGACTCAGTCAGTTGAATGCCAGCATTCTTCTCTACATCCAAAAGTTTCCAAATTTTTCTCTTTTCTGTATGGTCTGGGCATGCAGGATACCCTGGAGCTGGTCTTATGCCTTGGTATTTTTCTCTGATCAATTCTTCCTTTGTTAAATCTTCCACAATGCCTAGATCCTTTCTGATTCGAAAGTGCATATACTCTGCAAATGCTTCTGCGAACCGGTCCGCCAAAGCTTTTACTAAGATCGAATTATAATCATCGTGATTACTTTCGTATTCCTTTGCAATAACATCAATTCCGTGCCCTGCGGTAACCGCAAAAAATCCCATATAATCTTGTTTGTTTTCGTTCGCAGGAGCAATAAAATCAGCCAAACTAAAGTTAGGTTGCCCGGCGAGTTTTGTTGTTTGCTGGCGTAACATTGGATAAGTGCCAAGTGAGTTTGTTTTGGCATCGTCTGAAAAAATTTCAATGGACTCCCCATGGGAAACAGCCGGGAACATACCCACCACTGCCCTCGGTTTCAAATCTGGATTTTTTACAAGTTTATCCAGAATGACGAGCGCATCATTGTACAAATTAGTAGCTTCCTTGCCGATCACTGGATCTTTTAAAATTTGAGGGTAACGCCCCTTCAATTCCCAAGCCAAAAAGAAAGGAGACCAATCGATAAAAGGGACTAGTGTTTCCAAACTCACATCGTCAATGACTTTAGTTCCCACAAAACCTGGCTTTGGCGGAGTATAGTCTTTCCAGCTAGTGGCGAATTTATTGGATATGGCATCTTCAATGGTCAAAATATTCCGTTCACTTTCCCTGGAATAGAATTCCTCACGAATTCGGCTTTGTTCTTCTTTGACCGTAGCAGAATATTGTGCAGACGTTTGTGGGTTCAATACCCCGTTCATCACATTGACCACACGAGAAGCATCCAAAACATGAATGACTGGATTTGAATATTGTTCAGCGATTTTGACTGCTGTGTGAGCAGGAGAGGTTGTGGCTCCACCAATGAGTAGAGGAACTTTAAACCCCTGGCGCTCCATTTCTTTTGCCACATAAACCATTTCATCGAGCGAAGGTGTAATCAAACCAGATAATCCAATGGCTTTTACGTTTTCTTTTTTGGCAGTTTCCAAAATTTTTTCGCAAGGAACCATTACGCCGAGGTCAATCACCTCATAATTGTTACATGCAAGAACCACACCCACAATATTTTTGCCGATATCATGAACATCACCCTTAACGGTAGCAATCAAAAATTTAGCCTGAGCAGATTCATCTTTTTGATTTCGCTTTTCTTCTTCCATAAACGGCAAAAGATAAGCCACGGCCTTTTTCATTACCCTCGCACTTTTGACAACTTGGGGTAAAAACATTTTGCCTGCTCCAAACAACTCACCCACAACTTTCATTCCATTCATAAGTGGGCCCTCGATGACTTCCAATGGTTTGGCAAAACTTTTCCTTGCCTCTTCCGTGTCTGAAGTTACAAACTCGTCAATTCCTTTAACAAGAGCGTGGGTGAGGCGTTCTTCCACAGTACCTGATCTCCACAAGTCATCTTTCTTTTGGACTTTTGTTTCACCTTGAAAGGAACCCGCAGCATCTATCAATCGTTCTGTGGCATCTGGCCTACGGTTGAGCAAAACATCTTCAATGAGTTCCAAAAAATCTTTAGGAATTTCCTCATAAACTTCCAACATTCCCGCATTCACAATTGCCATATCCATTCCAGCTTGTATTGCATGGTATAAAAATGCGGAGTGCATCGCTTCCCTTACAGGATTATTACCGCGGAATGAAAAAGAGATATTACTCAAACCTCCAGATACTTTGGCGCCTGGACAGATTTTTTTGATTTCTCTTGTGGCTTCAATGAAATCGACGGCATAATTATTATGTTCTTCGATCCCTGTGGCAACTGTCAAAATATTTGGATCAAAAATAATATCTGTTGGATCAAAGTCTAATTTAGATAAAAGGAGATCATACGCTCTTTTACAAATCCGAACTTTATCTTCTTTTGTGGCGGCTTGCCCTTTTTCATCAAATGCCATGATGATGACAGAGGCACCAAACCTTTGTATGGTTTTAGCATGAGATAAAAAAACTTCCTCTCCTTCTTTTAAAGAAATCGAATTTACAATTGGTTTTCCTTGAATACATTTAAGACCGGCTTCTAACACACTCCATTTAGAAGAGTCAACCATAAACGGAACCTTTGCAATGTCCGGTTCACCTGCAATTAAATTCAAAAACTTTGTCATGGAAGCTTCACCGTCGAGCAGCGCTTCATCAAAATTGATATCAATTACATTCGCACCAGCTTGGACTTGTTGGAGCGCTACTTGTACAGCCTCTTCAAAATTTCCATCCAAAATTAATTTTTTAAATTTTGGTGAACCTGTTACGTTGTTCCTTTCGCCTACATTGATAAACCCTTGTTCTTTCGTGAGTTTGAGGGGCTCTAAACCAGCAAGCGAACTCAATTTAGGTTGTTCTTTCAAAACGCGAGGAAGGAGTTTGTCAACAGCCTCTTTTGCTTTGCGGATATGGTCCGGGGTTGTACCACAACAACCGCCCACGATATTTAAAAAACCAGCTTCAGCAAAATTTTTCATCCAGTTGCCAAACTCTTCTGGGGTTTGGTCATACCCACCAAATGCATTCGGTAAACCAGCATTAGGGTAACATGACACATAACAATCAGCAACGCGGGAGATTTCTTCAATATAAGGACGCATCTCCCCTGCACCCAATGCGCAATTGATACCAACTGCCAGTGGTTTGGCGTGTTTGATGGATATATAAAATGCTTCGCCCGTCTGACCAGAGAGAGTTCTTCCCGAAGCATCCGTAATGGTCACAGAAATCACAACTGGGATTCGGATGTTTCTTTCCTCGAATATCTTTTCAATTGCGAATATACATGCTTTGAGGTTCAGTGTATCAATGTTTGTTTCTGGCAAGAGTAAATCCACACCACCATCAAGGAGTGCGGCCACTTGTTCGTAAAAACAATCCACTAGTTCATCGAAAGTAATCGCTCGGAAAGCTGGGTTATTCACATCGGGAGATAGAGAAGCCGTTTTCACTGTTGGACCAATGGATCCAGCTATAAAAATATCCGATTTCCCAGTCTTTTTTTTGAATTCTTCGACTGCTTCTTTTGCGCACTTAACAGCCGCTAAGTTTAACTCTCTGACATATTTTTCCATTTTATAGTCGGCCTGTGAAACTATATTGGAACTAAAAGTATTTGTTTCTAAAATATCGGCTCCTGCCTCAAGGTATTCGAGGTGAACCGATTTGATGATGTCTGGCCTTGTGATTGCCAACATATCGTTGTTTCCTTTTACGGAAAGTGGCCAATCCTTAAATTTATCGCCACGGAAGTCGGCCTCTTCGAGAGAATGGCGTTGGATCATGGTTCCCATAGCGCCATCCAATACCAAAATTTTTTGGTTTAGTAGTTCAATGAGTTTTTTAGATGATGGATTGGTATATTCAAATTTCATAATATTGCGACCAAAAGTACACAGGAGATCCTGTGTACTAAATATTTATTTACTGGAATCAGAACACTTAGGTCCTTTGAGCGGTGGTTTGGTGTTCACAATTACAGGGTGTTTTGTAGCTTCGTTTGCATTCACGGCGATGGATCCTTTGTGTTTTTCTGGAACATCATAATCCGGGAATATAGCATCAATTGGGCATTCGTACTGACAGGCATTACAATCAATACAAGTGTCTGGATCTATGTACAGAGTGTCCGGTGCTTCATGAAAAGCTTCCACAGGACACACTGCAGCGCAACTTGTGTATTTACAATCTACGCAAATTTCCGTAACAACATAAGCCATTAGATTCTCCCTTAAACCCCTCCGATGTTTCCGGAGGGGAATTTATTTTAGTAACGGTAATGATCCGGTTTGTAAGGACCAGTTAGCGGCACATTGATGTAATCCGCCTGTTTTTGAGTGAGTTTTGTCAATCGAACACCCAATTGTTCTAAATGAAGAGCCGCAACTTTTTCATCCAAATGTTTAGGAAGACGGTAAACGCCTAACTCATATTTATTTGTATACAACTCAATTTGAGCTAACACTTGGTTTGTGAAAGAAGACGACATCACAAACGATGGGTGACCCGTTGCACAACCTAAATTCACCAATCTTCCTTCAGCAAGAACGATGATTGATTTACCATTTGGGAATGTGTATTTGTCAACTTGTGGTTTGATTTCTTTTTTCACTACACCCTTTTCGCTATTGAGCCTTGACATCTGGATTTCAGTGTCAAAGTGACCAATATTACAAAGGATCGAACCATCTTTCATCATTTTCATATGTTCCAATGTGATGATGTCATCGTTTCCAGTGGCAGTTACAACGATATCTGCATTTTCGATTACATCTTCCACTCGGAGAACTTGGTAACCTTCCATCACAGCTTGGAGAGCACAAATTGGGTCAATTTCTGTGATGATAACTCTTGCACCAAAATTACGGAGGGAAGCCGCAGAACCTTTTCCAACATCACCATACCCACAAACAAGTGCTACTTTACCCGCAAGCATTACGTCTGTAGCACGTTTGATACCATCTGCCAAAGATTCACGGCAACCATAAAGGTTGTCAAATTTTGATTTTGTAACTGAATCGTTTACATTGATCGCAGGGATTTTGAGTTCGCCAGCGCGAAGTTTTTTATGGAGCGCAATTACACCCGTAGTGGTTTCTTCCGAAACTCCTTTGATTTCTGCGAGTAATTGTGGGTATTTTTCGTGAATGTAATGTGTGAGATCATGGCCATCATCCAAAATCATATTTGGACCTTTACCACCTTCAAAAAAAATAGTTTGTTCGATACACCACCAATATTCTTCTTCTGTTTCGCCTTTCCAAGCAAATACAGGAATACCTGCTTTTGCAATGGCAGCTGCAGCATGGTCTTGTGTTGAAAAAATATTACAAGAAGACCAACGAATTTCAGCACCAAGTACCACTAATGTTTCAATGAGAACTGCTGTTTGGATTGTCATGTGGAGAGAACCCGCAATTCTTGCACCTTTTAGAGGTTTGGTGGAGCCAAACTCTGTTCTTAACGCCATAAGTCCTGGCATTTCTTTTTCAGCCAAAATGATTTCTTCTCTTCCCCATTCTGCGAGAGAGATATCCTTCACTTTATAAGGCAGTCTTTCCGATTTAGTTTCAGTAGCTGTGGACATTTTGTCCTCCTTCTTTCCTTGCTTTGATAGTTAAAATTTTAAAACTTGATTCTGTAGAAATTTCAGATTGAGATTCCAATACAAACCCAACACTAGTTAACCAAGATTCAATGAGTTCTGGTTCAAAACCTAGCCAAAGGTCTGCAAAATTATCTCGCATAAATTCAATATTATGTTTTGCTAAATCCACAAAACATACAACCCCGCCTGGTTTTAAAACACGGTACATTTCTTCAAATACCGTGGGCGGATGAGAAATATGATGGATGACCATAGACGCAACAACAGCATCACAACTTTCCGATTCCAAAGGAATTGATTCCAGCTGTGCCTTCACCAAACGAACCGTAGGGTTTTTACCATACATTTGGTTTGCCTGGTTTATCATATTGGAAGAACTATCAAGCCCCACCACTTGTTTGGATTTATTGAGTAAAAACGGGATAAGAGCACCTGGACCACAACCTAAATCCAAAATTTGGTTCGAATTGGAAGGCAGTGCGTTCAAAATCCAAGAACGATACAATTTAGGATTGAGTGTTCCTTCCTGGAGGCTTTCCCAATTTTCAGCCACCCGGTCAAAGAAGGTTTTGGAATTTTTTTCGCGGTTCTCCAAAATTTGGTTCACCATCTTTTGATCCCTTTCTCGGTAAGGGAGATCTTCTTTATAAGATAATAATAATTTTGTAATTTCGTTTGAAAACCGAACTTCTGTTCCTGTTTCTTCTGGCAGATAACTGTAAACAAGACTACCTTCTCTCCTGGATAGGATGAGCCCTGCATCGGTTAGAATTTTTAGGTGCCTCGAGATCCGCGATTGCCCCATACCCAAAATCTCCACCACTTCATTCACAGAAAAAGCCCCAAAACTCAGAATATGGAGGATCCGCACCCTTGTTTCATCAGAAATGGCCTTGGTGACAGGAAGGAGGGATTTACCTTCTTTGCGGATTGTGGTGGTTTCGACGCTCATTTGAAATCTACATATCAAGATTTCTTGATATGTAGATTTATGCAAGTACTATCTGGGATTTTTAAGCAATCCGGAAAAAACTCATCTTTTTCTTCAAAGTTTCGGCCAAATTGGCAATTCCATTGGATGTTGCCGTCATTTGTTCGAGACCTGCCGCCGTGGCCTGGGTGAGATCGTTGATATTGAAAATTGCCTGCGCCACTTCACCAATGGCATTTTTTTGCTCTTCCATGGACAGCCGGATCGATTGACTGATTTGGTTCACACTCTCCACCCCATCGCTCACTTTGGCATTGATTTCTAACTGTTCTTTTGTCCCAACTTCGATGGTTTCTGTGATCTGATTGAAAGACCGAACACCTTGGATGATCCTTTGGATGAGGGTGATTGTGGTTTCGATTGTATCCCGACCACTTTCAATTTCTTTCTCATTGGCTTGGATGAGATCCCCAATGTCTTTGATGGACATAGCTGTTTTTTCTGCGAGTTTTCCAATTTCATCAGCGACCACAGCAAACCCGCGCCCATACACACCTGCCCTTGCGGCCTCAATCGCTGCGTTTAGCGCAAGTAAGTTGATTTGTTCGGAAATATTATTGATGATTTCAATGACACTCCCAATCTCTTGAGAACTATTGCTGATTTTTGTAATCGAATTGCGCATACTATCGAGCGATGCTTGGCCAGTTTGTGCTTCTTCTGTGATAAGGGTCACATCGTTCGAAGCTTTGCCAACTTGTTTGCCCATACTTTGAATGAGTTCAGAAAGCCCTGCCATTTGGTTCCGTAAAAATTCTACTTTTCGAAATTGGTCTTCCGCCTGACCGTCTACGTTTTGTACGGCGGCAGAAATTTCTTCGATAGACGCCGATATTTCTTCAGCGGAAGCCGCTTGGGTTTGTGCATTAGAAGACAACATATTGAGTGCTGATGTCATTTCTTCTGCAGACGATGCCAAATCATCAGAAATACCTTGGTTTGTTCCGACAACATCTGCCAATCTGTTGATGGTGGAATTGAGCCCTCTCACCAACCTTGCAAACTCATCGGAAGATTGTAACTCTGCGGTATGGCGTAAATCACCTGCTTCAATGTCATGCAAAACTTTACCAATAGTTTTCATTGGTCTGAAGCGGGATAAAAACAACATATAAATGAAAATGGCTATGAAAAAAGCGCCGAAAATATTGAGTACTGTCAGTCCATTTAAAGATGCCAAAGATGCTTCTTCGATTTCTTTCAAATCGATTGTTGAATAGAACTGGAATCCATACTTAGGACTCAGTTTGCGTCTCAACAAAAATAGCGAACCTTCCCAAGGGTTTGTAAAGGATTCTGTTTCGCCAGCAGCATTTGCGGAAGATTCAAATTCCGAATCGGCGAAATTTGCCATCCAGTATTTGGGATTCGGATGCCAAACCATCTGGGATTTGCGATCCAATAAAAATGAATACCCAGTGTTCCCGATTTTTACATTTTTTAAAATTGTCTCCATCGCCTTACCCACCATAAATGGGAAGCCAACGATTCCAATCACTTCACCTGACGCAGATTTGATGGGAGCACTCACCATAACCACAACCTGCCCAGTAATGGGTGATTTTTCTGCATGACCAATATAAACCTGCCCTTTCAATGCAGCTTCAATATTGTCTGCCAACACTGGGTTTTGTTTTAAAGAAAAACCAACACTTGCCCCATTGGGAAGCCCTGAGGCAACAATGTTAAAATCCCCACTGGCTGTGGCGATGAATGCATTCTCAAGCAGCGCTTCTGGTTCATTGTATATTTTTGATAATAAGGGAGCCAAAGTTTTATAGTTTTTGGTGAGCATCGCATTTTTCACAAAATCAAAATCAGAGACTTCTTTGGCTCTGGATTCAACCGTATCGAAAAAAGCAGTGATGCCCGCCTCATTACTTTGGTTAAAATTATACAATTGGTTGGAAAACGCCTTTGTCAGTGATTTGGCATTGATTCTAAATGCGTAAATCAAAGTGAACATGGAAAGCACCATAACCATAAGCGAAAACATGATGGGAACGGTGTTTCTTAAATTTCGGTAATATGGTTTTGCTGATTCAGGGAGAGAGACATTAAAAACATCTGACTCGATGACCTTATGGGATGCTCTTTCCAAAAATACAAATGAGAGTATGTTGTTTGTAAGAGCCGCTATGATGAGGATTCCAACGATGTAAAATGAATCGGACTTGGATGTTTCTTCCAAACGCAAAATAGGAAACATCACCACTGGGAGAGCAAGAGCCCACTGCACAATACCAACGGTTCCGCCTGTGATCGGCATCCTTGCCAAAAGATCCCAGGTTTCGATATAAATTTCTGATTTGTTTTTAAAATTTGGATCGGAAAGATCAATTAACCCCTGTTTGATACGCTTTAGTTTTTTAGGAAATACCAAAATAGGTATGATCAAACTTAGAGTGGCTGCAATGACTGCACCTGTCAAAAAGGCTTTGATTTGAGCCGAACTCAAATCAACATAAAAGAGGATGAGCGCTGTTCCTGAAGGAACCACAATCCCCAGAGAAAACACCTGTGTCGCAAATAGAAAGGCTCGGTAGTATTTTTTGTACAAATTCATTGCATCTTAGACCCAAATTCAGGATAAAATTTTTAGGTCAAGACAGGCAAGAGAATATAAGGAATTTGTGGTATTTCGCTAAAAAGAAAGTTTAGCCCCTAGGTTGGCAGAATATAAATCTTTCCCCCCGTATAGGCCTTCCGCTACAATTTTCAGGAGAAAAATATCCAGTTCCAGACCCACAATTGCATACCCAATGCCTCGTTTGGACTTGGCTTCCCCATCCACTCCAAAACCAAGCACAGCATTTGGAGTTTGGGCAAGCAGAGTTTTGTCGATTTGTTCTTGGTATTCTCTTGGCAATTCCAGAGGGTTTGTATCAACCGTGACAAGGAAGGGACCAGTGCGACCAAGTGACATAGAAGTGGTTCCAGAATTCCAACTATACCCCCCACCGACGATGAGGTTGGCCACCCAAAACAATCCAAAACCTGTCCTGATATCAGCATTGGTGGTACGAACTCGTGAGTTGAATGTAAAATCAGTATCTCCACCCCACTTCCCTTTGACACCTTGGAATTGGATGGTGGATGCAGTGCCTTCTAAATAACTCAATTGGAAATTTTGTTCCATAAAATGATGACCAACACCCAGATTGAGTCCATTCCATGTGATCAGGTTCAAAAAAAATCCTTCTTTTTGGACAAGTTGGTAACGTAGCATCCCACCATACGAACGTACGGTGATACGACCTTCGTAATTTTTATTATTGGAAAGTGATTGTAATTGGTCTTTGGAAATTGCCACATTCATTCCATGTAAAAAAACCGAAAACCGTCTTGTAAAGTGATCCTCATCCGTACCAAATAACCAACCAGGATTAAAATCCAAATTAATGGATGGACTCACAGCCGCACCCACGTTGGGCATTTTTGGAAATTGAACCAAATCGTCTTTTACTTGGATGTCATCTTTTTTATAACCAGCCGCGGACACACTCGTTCCGATTTGAACCCTTCGAACGAGCCCAGTGCCAATATTGTTTGTACCAATATTCGAAAGGAAACCTGCTTCTAAATTGGTTTTTAAAACTTCATTTAAATATTCTTTTTCAAATTTTGTGACCGTTGCGTTGCCCGCGGTTTTTACGCCCTCTGGCAAAAAACCACAAGCACTGCCCGAACAAACGAACTGGGCATAAATTTCTTGCGGTAAACCCACAAAAACGATTGTTATTAAAAAAACGGTGAGAACAATTTTTTTCATCTCGATTTAATTTTAACCACTTATGATAACAATTGGGAAGGAAATTTCTTTCTCAAACCGACACTTCTTTTGGTTTTTTTGCAGAACTAATCCAAAAAACACCGGCCAAAACGAGTAAAGTTCCCAGACTGTGTAGTATAGTTATCGGCTCTCCCAAAAGCCAAAATGCTAAAAATAAAGTACACATTGGGCCAACAGATCCTACAATGGCAGCTGTTTTGGAACCTACAATTTTAATACCCGCAGAAACAAAAATTGCAGGAACCACAGTGTTCACTGTCCCCATAATCAAAGCCAAAATATAAAACCGACTTGGTTGTATGAGCTCTTTAAAATTTCCAATTACTAAAAAATGCAAAAACACCGCTAAACTCGAAATGATGAGAGCCCATGCTGTGAACCTTTTTGCACCTAACTTTGGTATAATGGATCCGCTTCCCATCAAATAAATGGCGTACGTCAAAGCAGAAAGTAGAATGAAAAAACTTCCCAGACTCACCTCTTTTGCCGAACCGAGTTTAATGTCTTGGAAAAACGCGATGCTCACACCAAGATAGGTTAAAATCAGAGAAAAAACCTCAGACCTATGTATCTTTTTTTTGAGAAATAAAAATGAAAGTAAAACTACGATTGTCGGGTAAATGAAAAGTATGATTCGTTCAAGACCTGCACTGATATATTTTAAACCCAGAAAGTCAAATAAACTTGCGAGGTAATAACCCACAACACCCATAAAAAATACAGAGAACCATTCTTTTTTTGTGAGACTCGCTTTGGCACTTTGTTTCTCTTCTTTCCAAAGGATCCACACTAAAAATGGAAAAGCAAACAACATCCTAAAAAATAAAGACCCCACCGGTGAAATTGGATATTGGTATGTGAGTTTGACGACCACAGCTTTTGCACTAAAAAGCAAAGCTCCGATCAAAACCAAAAACACACCTTTCCACTGGGAATCTTTATTTTCGTTCACAAATCCATTGTGAAAACCCTGGATTTTCCCGATACATAAAATGGATGAAAGGCAAAACGATATGCATAACAATAGTTTTTATTGGGTCTGCACTTTTGGCTGCCGATTCTTTGGAAATATCAAAACCCCTTCTTCGTGTTTTTCCAACATTTCGATTTGAAGAATGTGAAGATTGGGCGATCATGCCATTTGTGTGTAAACGATGTTTGGTGGAAGGAAAACGTTACGCACAAAAAATTCAATTTTATGAGGATGGTCCTTTTCGGATCCATGGTTGTTATTCGGAAAAATTAGGTTTTGAGGTGTTAGAAGAAAGATAAAACCGGGAAGAAAATCCCCCCGGCCAATTTGTAGAGATGGTTATTTTTTTACACAGCCCATGATGCCTGTGAGCCCACCAGGTGCATTTTTGATACAGTTTGGATCAAATTTTCCTTCCATACACTGCTCAACCATTTTTGCTTTACCTTGTTGCAAGCCTGCGAGCAAAGGTGCTGCTTGGGGGTTCTTTTTTGCTTCTTCTTCAATTTGGTTGAAAGCAGAAGTAAGAGCCGCGTCGCACTCTTCTTGGGAATACACTTTGGATTTACAGTTTGCCAAGGATAGTCCAAGAACAAGTGCTAAAATGAGAGATTTTTTCATGAAAAACTCCGAGAAATAGATTTCATGATAGTTTCTCTAAGGGAAATGGTTTTGAAAAGAAAAAAATGATCCATCATATTGCCATTGGTAGCCCAAGTCCTAAGGATTTGGCGAAATTTTACGAATCCATCCCTGGACTTAGAAAAATCCAGGAACACCGAACGGAAACTGGTGATTTACGATCAGTTTGGTTTGAGAGCGGGAAATCGATTCTCATGCTCGAGCTCGGAAAATCCCAAGGCCCTAAGGCACTTATTTTTGATTGGAACCTAAATGAAAAACAAGAATGGGCAGTTTTTTTTGCAAACATTCCCATATTCGAAAGAACCAAATTTACAATTTACTTCCTAGACCCGGAAGGGAACAAATTGGGAGTTTCCCATTATCCAAACCCTCTCACAGAAATTTAAGAAATGACTTGAGATTATTGTCTACATTGAAAATGTATTTAGAAAATTCGAAAAAAATCTCTTCAGATGACCATCAAACAAAAATTAGCTTTAAATTCTTCTATCATTACAATTGTAGCACTCGGGGTGATTTTGACGGTGATTTCTGTTGTTATCTACCAAAATGCAAAAAAAGACGCAACAAATAACATTTCTTTATTAGCTGACAATATTTCACTCGAAGTCAGAGCCAACCTTTCAGGACCACTAAGCGAAGCTTATATCTTAAAACGAATTTTAGAAGAAGGAAACATTTTGGACAGAACTGAAGTTTTCAAAACTCTAAATGTTCTGACCGAAACAAACCCATCCATACTCGGAACTTATGTTGTTTTTGAACCCAATGCTTTCGATGGTAATGATAAACGATTTGCGAACACTCCCTACCACGACAAAACAGGAAGATTCATACCTTATTCTGTCAAAACAGGAGGATCAATCATCATTGAACCTGTTGTTGATTACGAGTTACCCGAATCTAATTTTTACCAACTGCCAAAAAAGACAATGAAAGCAGAAATCATTCCGCCTTTCGACTACAAGGTGGATGGTAAAGATGTAACAATGATTTCCCTTGTTTATCCAGTCATTCGAAACCAAAAGTTTCTGGGTATTTCTGGAGCAGATATTTCTATGGAAACCATTCGCAACTATCTTTTTAACTTAAAAATATTAGATGGTTTGGTAAAAACTACGCTTGTTGCAAACAACGGTTATCTGGTATTCGACGGATTAAATCCAAATTCAAGTCTTGTTGAATGGAAAAATGACCTGGATCCTAAAATTTTCGAAACCATTAAAACTGGCACAAAACAAATATACAATGATGGAGAGTATTTATACATATCGGTTCCCATCCAACTCGTAAAAGACGGAGAACACTGGGCACTTCGCATTGCGTATCCAATCTCACTCATTACCGAAAAAATTAGTTTTATATTTTGGTTGTCACTCAGTTTGGGGCTTCTAGGGATTTTATTTTCGACTTTTGCCAATGTTATTTTGTTTAAAAGAATGGTGGACCAAAGATTAACAAAAGTAATCTCTTTTACGAATGAAGTTGCGAATGGAAATCTAAAAACCAGTTTAAACGATCATGCCAACGACGAAATCGGAAACTTAGTCAAAGCGATTCGTAAAATGACAGCAAATATTTCTCATATTTTACAGGTGGCGCAAGGTTCAGGAACTGATCTGACAGAAACAGCCAAAGTGATGGAATCCACAATCTTAGAACTTTCTGACCTTGCACAATCACAAGCGGCATCCTCCGAAGAAGCAAGTGCCACTGTGGAAGAACTCAACGCTTCTTCAGAAACCATCAGCGGCAATGTGGACATTGCGGTCGCCAATACAAAATCCATTCATGATTCTCTCCAAAACATCCAAGACTTAGTTTCTAATATCACAAAAGAAATTGAAAGTTTTGGAAATATCGCCATACTTGCCAATGATCGTGCAGAAGAAGGCAGGAATATGGCAGGTTTTACATCCAAAGCCATTGAAGAGATCCAAGAAAAATCACAATCGATCACAGAATTTTCCGAAGTTATTTCTACCATATCAGAAAAGACCAGTTTACTTGCGTTAAATGCTGCTATCGAAGCAGCAAGGGCGGGAGAATCTGGAAGGGGTTTTGCCGTGGTAGCTGAAGAAATTTCTAAACTTGCCTCCCAAGCCGCAGAGTCCGTTTCTCAAATCAATCAATTGTCATCGGAAGCAATGGAATCGATAGAAAACGGCGGATCCCAAGTACAAAAACTAATTGAAGTTTTACGAGAAATTACCAAAGAAGTTTCTGTAATTTTTGATAAATCAAAAAGCATCGTTCCTCTCATACAAGACCAAAAAATTAGAACTGATCAAATTTATGCTGAGATCACAGAAATCACTGATCTTGTTTTTGCCATCCAACAATCCACAGAAGAACAAAAACGTGCCACTGTGGAACTGGCAAATATGACAGTGAATATTTCAAATGGATCTCAAGTTTTATCAGACCAATCGAGCCAAATGACAGAAAATTCCATGAAAATGTCGAGCATTAGCACAAAGTTAGGTGATTTACTTCAAAAATTTCAACTGTAAAATTTGTATTTTGAATTTCGTTAGATAACCCGAAGAGAGACGAAACAAGGCAGTTGATTTTCGAAAAAAGACAGAATCACTGAAGGCATTTAGAACGAACAAAAGAGGAACCTTCCCAAGCGACTGCCAATAGACCCAAAGGAGACCAACCTTCGGAGCTTGGAAAGATTGTGACTGGTCGGTTTTGCAACGAAACTGTTAGGCTTTTGTTGCCCAAGCCACCTCGCGGGTCAAAATTCTTTTGTTGTAACAACTATATTCCAAATGGACCACCTCCTTTGCTTATACCTTAGCTACCCATTTCTTAGTACAATCAAAAAAGGTGTCAAGAAAACATTTGCACAAATCATAAAAAATCCAAACCTTAGTGATTGGATGGCAAAAGAAAATTTAGAACCAAATCCCAAAATCAAAAGTCAAACCACCATACTGTCTTATCTGGTCAGTATTTTGGATATAAACAGACATTATTTTTCTGTTAAACTCACCGTACATTCTAGTGACCCGAAACCAATATTTTCTTTGCCCAACTGGACACCGGGTTCATATATGATACGGGATTACGTGACCCATTTACATAAATTTTATGTGAAAAATATTAAAACTGGCGAGAACATCGCATATGAGATGTTAGATCAGAACCGTTGGCTCATCGATACCAATTTGAGCGAATTTCAAATTGAATATATCATTTATGCTTTTGAGGATTATACCGTTCGTACCAATTATTTAACAAACGAATTTGGATTCATAAATCCACCTGCGATGTTTTTATACAAAGAAAATTCTTTAGATTCGGAAGTAACAGTTGAATTTGATGTGGATAATTTTTTTCCGAATATTTATACAAGTTTAGAAAGAACTTCCAAACAAAAGTTTAAGGCAATTGATTTTGATGAATTGTACGACTCCCCTTTCCATTTAACAATATGGAACTCTCTGTTTTTTGAATCGGGAGGAACAAAACACGAACTCCTCATTGAAGGCGATATAGGTTTTGATTTTAAAACAAAACTCACAAACGATTTACAAAAAATTACGGAAACACAAATCCAATGGATGGGTTCAAGCCCCAATGAATATTATTTGTTTGTTGTTAATTTGTCGATGCCATCTTACGGAGGATTGGAACACAAAAAATCAAGCATCAATTTTTTCAACCCAGAACTCATTGGAGACGATGACGAATACAAACGTTTACTCGAACTCTTGTCTCATGAATATTTTCACCTTTGGAATGTAAAACGCATTCGACCCATTGCCTTAGGACCATTTGATTACCAAAAACCAAACCTCACAAAAGAACTTTGGATCGCCGAAGGTGTTACGAGTTTTTATGATATGTATTTTTTGTATCTTTCAGGATTTTTAACAAGGGATGAGTATATTTCTCGTTTTCAATCCGATATATTTGCCCTGGAAGAAACAGAAGGAGAAGACTGGATGAGTTTGGAAGAATCATCCTTCACTGCTTGGACAAAATATTACAAACGAAATGCAAACAGCCATAATACGACAGTTTCATATTATACGAAGGGAGGAGTGCTCGTTTTATGTATGAATATTTTTCTTTTGGAACAATCAGAAGGAAAATTTTCTCTGAAACAGATTTACAATCGGTTGTATAATTTATACGCAGTAGAAAAAGGGAGGGGTTTTACCAAACAAGAATTTTTTGAAGTTTGCGAAGAAGTAACGGGAATCAACCTCAAATTGGAATTTAATGAATACCTAGAAAAACCAAAAAAGATACCAGTGGCTTTGTATTTGTCTAAGATCGGTTTACAAAAAATGGAATCGGATCCGATTGGAGATTTTGGATTTAAGCTAAAGGAAAAAAATGGAAATTTGTTTGTCCAAAAGATAATCCACAAATCAGAAACAAATTCGATACAACTACAAATTGATGATGAAATCATTGCTGTCAATGGTAAACGAGTTAACCTAACAGCATTTCAGAGGTTTGAAAAACAGGCTTTGCCAGGTGAAAAATTCCATTTAACCATCGCTCGTAATAATAAACTGCGAGAAACAATCATTGAAGTTACCACATCTTTCAAAGTGAAAAAACTAGTAACAATCCAAAATCCAACTGAAAATCAAAAACGAATGTCTAGTTATTTTTTTGAGAATCAAATTTAGATATGCCAGCTATTTGTAGTTATATTTTAACCCCAACCACAAAAGAGGAAGTTGTGGTAAATACACCTCTCCCTGTATCCAAACATGCAAAACATTGGATCCACTTAACTGCCGATAACGAAGAAAATCTAAGTCTCTTATTTTCAAAACACAATATACATCCCTTAACCATTGAAGATATCTTGAATCCGAATAGTAGAATCAAACTCGAAATTTTTCCAAATTATATCTTCTTTATCTTTAAAGGGTTTCATTACGAAAAAAATCTCCTTACACAAAAAAACTTTAACTTTATTTTAACTCCAAACCAAATCATTTCGCTCACACTTGATTATCGAAACTCCATTGGCGACATGATCGAAAATTGGAAATCAAATCAAAAAATTTTGTCAAGGGGATATGAATTCATTGTTCACAAAATTTTGGATGTAGAAACAGACCATACCTTGCTGATTGCGCAAAAAATTGAAGAACGAATTGAACATTTTGAAGAACAGATTTTTACCAACACAAAAACATTGGATATTAGCAACGTTTATAGCCTCCGCGCATCTTTATTGTCCATCAAAAAAGGAATGATCCAAAACAAAGAAGTATTGGAAGATTTAGAAAAAATCAAAAATTCTTTTTTTAGTGATGATGCCGATGCATTCTTTCGCGATGTAAAAGATCATTCTATTCGCATCTTGGAAATGGTTGAAAGTAATATCGAATCAATATCCTCTGCTTTAGAAGCTCATATCGCCATTTCTACACGCAAAACCAATGATATAATGAAGACTCTCACCATTATGACAGCCATTATGTTACCCATGTCACTCGTGGCAGGTATTTTTGGTATGAATTTCACTGTCATGCCTTGGTTGTCTTGGGAGTTTGGTTTCCATCTTTCAATCGCAATCATGGGATTACTCGGTGTGATGATGATGTTTTACTTTAAAATCAAAAAATGGTTTTAGTTAGACGAAAAAATCATTGACTACCCCCCCCCCCGCATATTTTACCAAACCATTTTGTTAGTTGGAGACCACCGAACATTTGGTTATATATGTTAGGAGAAACTATGTTTAAGAATATTACAAAATTGGTTGGGCTCACTCTTGTAGCTGCCCTTTTTATCAATTGCCCCAAAGAAAAAGAAGATGATAACACTGCTCTTTTGGCCTTACTTGCTCTTTCTAGTAGTGGCGCAACTTGCCAAGTGACAGCTTCCGGTATTAGCCTTGGCGCAATCCCTTTGTCGAACGCGGGAACAAATGGGAATAATGCGAGTGTATCTTCCATTAAAGTTGGGTCAGCAACTTTGGCGGTAATTTCAGCGAAAGGTGTGAGAGCCACCCAAAAAATCACAATCACTGGCGGACCTACCTCCTCAACCATTTTTAAACAATCAGAGTGTCCACTTAACACTTCGCAAAATGTTGCAACCGTTACAACTGACTACACAGTGGGTAGTACAAGCATTTCACACGTTTACACTATCAATACTGCCGGCGATTATCTGATTTTCATAAACACTACAAATACGATCACAGCAGGGATCGGAGCTGCAGTTACTGACAACTAATCAAATTGTAACTAAACTAACCTAGCCTAACAGAAATGTTAGGCTGGTGTTTGTATTCCTTCTGGCGCCTCGGATTTGTTAGTTTATTTAAATTCTATATACGAACCGACCGCGCTCTTCGCTCCAATCTTTTCCCATGGAAAAGGATTTCCGCTGCGATCGCTGGCGCTGGGGTTAAAATTATAAACGTAGAATTCACTAAACTTGTCGTACAAAAACAATGGTGATCGTGAAAAAAATTTGCGCTTACTCGCATTGCGTGTATGTGGTATTCCCCCAAATTTTGTGTCCAATTTTTTGGGGGAATACCTATGTGTCGCAGACCGAGCAAAGCCTTGTGCCGAAGCGAAGCGTTCAGACGCTGTTATGCGCCAGTACCTATTTAAGAAGCAAAAATTAATAATTTCAAATTTTCTTCAACTTCTTTTAGAGCTGATTTTTCAATTGCTTCTATGAATTCAGCATTTCGCCTTGTCCAGTCTAAACTTTTAATTTGATCAGATAAGACAGATCCTTTGATTTTTTTGCCTAAAATTGGTACTTCGAAAGGATATCCTTTCTCTTTACTCGTAATAGGACAGAAAATTGCTAATGAAGTCTTAAGGTTGTATTGTAATGGTGAAAGAACAAGTGCAGGTCTTCTGCCCATTTGTTCATGCCCTGCTTGTGGATTAAAGTTTAACCAGACGATATCGCCTTGATTTGGTATATATTTTCTCTTACTTACCAAAATTCATTTCCTACTGGATGCCCAACCTCTATTTCGTTATGAAGATTTTTTTTGTTAATTTTCTTTAATTTCTGATCTAGGGATTCTTTATTGTATGGATATATTATTATTTTATTTCCCTCTTGGATAACTTCGACCTGACTTCCGTCACCAAGTTCAAGTTGTTTCGCAAAGAGTTTCGGAATTCTAATTCCTAAGCTATTTCCCCATTTTTGTATTGTTGATTCCATGGTATAAACATTGTATATACTATAGAATTGTAGTCAATCTTATTTTTGCGGAATAAAATTGATATTTTGGCAATTACGCATAACGTCTTACGGATTCACGTCCGTTGGGGAAATAGGAGCAAATTACGTTCGGCAAGACAGGACGAAGATATAAACGCTCAAATTTTCTTGCAAACAAAAATCATTGCATTTTTAATTAGGATATAATCTGTTTCTCTATCAGCCTATCCCATTCGGCAACGTTGACTTTTTTATGCTCCGTATAACAATGATAAAAGCTTGATCAGGTTTTGGAAAGATGGGGAGATTTGGCGGATACAAAACAAGAGCAAGGCAGCCACAATCAAATGGATATGTGAGCGATTCCACCGAACGATTCAAGATGAGTTCTACGCCATTGCCTTGAGAAAAAAAGTTTACAACTCAATTGATGAGTTGCAAAAAGACTTAGATATTTGGATAATATAACATGGAGAAAACTCACCAAGGGAAATACTGCTTTGGAAAAACACCCTAGCAAACATTTCTTGACACAAAAGAACTAGCTAAGCAAAAGTATCTTGACAGCTTACAATGAATTTAACAAACATTAAATGAGTGTCAGATTTTATGGTAACTATTACAGTTTATCCGCATAATTGAATCCTAACGGCTTTTGGGACAATTTCCAGTTTGACTCCCCTTAGTAGTAACTTTACTTATTCTCTATTATAGACCTTATATAAATATTCTTTGCCGTAGGTTGTTTACTACATTCATCTAATATTTTATTTTTTTCTATTTCAAACTTTTTTTTATCAAAAAGATAGAGGTAGAAATAGGGAACAATATTTTCATCGTCTCTATATTTTTCTATTAATTGTTTACAATCACTAGCGAAAAACTCATCACCAAAACTTATATGTGAAAAATATCTTTGCCAAAAATGCAATTCTATACTATTGGGATAGTCATTCAATCCTATTTCTAGAATCATTGAATATCTATTCCCACCAATAGCGCTCAATTTTTCAGAGATGTTATTTGGAATATTAAACTCAAAAAGCTCAAAAGCAAAACACCAGTACAAGAAAGCTAAATTGATATAACTCTCAAGAGATGCAGATTTTTTTATATCCTTCTCATAAAGCTCAACAGCTTCTATATATTCCTTATTTATATCTTTAATTATTGCTGCATTCATTTTTTGAACTGTTACTTAGGAATAGCATTTACTCCTGCATTGATGATATTTCCATTAAGTGTTTGAGTCCATACTTGACTTCCATTTCTAAATGTTTGGGAAAACCCTTGAAAGCCTCCAGCCGTTCTCTGAAAATTAGTCAAAACATTAGGATTAAGATTAGCTGAATTATTAGCTACCATTTCAATTAAATTTATATACCTTTCTTGAGACGAAAACTGTAAAAGGATTAACATGGCCTGAAGCATTTCTAAAAATATGTCCTAAAACTGATTCTGATCTAGGTACAGTATTTGTTATCCCCTTAGCTGCTTCTTGTCCAGTCTTAATTTCCTGTTGCACTGCATTCGGATTCGATCTACCGATATTTTGAAATAATGAAGATATCCTATTGATTCCTCCTTGCCCAGTTGCAATCAGCGGTGGACAAGCATATGTGCATGCCATGACGCTGCCCAATAGACCTGCTTCCACTGCCAAAATTTTAAGTTCTGCCTCGCTGGCTTTAGTGATCTGTTCTGCTACTTTTTCTTTACAAGCCTGATCCTTACAAGTTTGTAGTTGTAAAACATTTCCATAACTTATTGCACCACGTAAACAGTATGGATTATTATGCACCCAGACCTCCGCCTCGGTCACAAAATATGTATGATCCTCTTCCACTTCAAAATTGTAAACAGTTGTCTCCTCTTCGAGGACTTCGATACCCACAACCGCCAAACTCATTTTAGCTGCTAGACCTCTCAGATTTCCAGAAATTGTATCATCCTGTTCGGTGAAGGCAATCCCTTTTTCCACTATGCCTTTCGATTTCTGGATACCAGACCAGGTAGGGGAAACATCGCCGTTGGAAAGGTTTTCCGCATTCGTCCAGGCCTTGCCTTGGAAACTACATTGGTCTGTGATGAATTCGTACTCGCGGTAAGCCAAGTCTAATTGTTAAGTTTTTTTAAAATATCTTTGAAATAAATTTTTCTTCGATGACATTACTGGAAAGTAGAACAAAATCTAGTTAGATAGAGGATTCTTTTTACATGATCATTCAGGACATTATCAATATCGATCCCGACATTCTAGGAGGTACTCCTGTGTTCAAAGGTACACGTGTACCAGTTTCCTCTTTGTTTGAACATTTAGAAAATGGTACTACCATCGACGAATACATTGAAGATTTTCCAAGTGTTCCTAGAGACTTTGCCATTCAAGTTTTGGAAGTTTCAAAAATTTCGGTGCTATCATTGGCCAACGTTCAGAGTTTTAATGAAAATCCTAATCGACGAAAATCTGCCTAAAAAACTTAAAAAATCATTACAAGAGCTTTCAGTTTATACCATCCAAGAAAAGCAATGGTTGGGTCTGAAGAATGGTGATCTAATTCAAAAAATGCTCGGAGATGGATTTGACACCTTGATAACCTTGGATCAAAATCTTAAGTACCAACAGAATCTTTCTAAATACCCTATTGCTGTTTTACTTATCAATTTAGAAAATAATCAGTATTCAACTATCCTTCCATATTTAGAAAAAATTAAATCGATTTTATCTGGGAATATTCAGCCAGGTATACACACACTCATTCCTCCAAAAGAATCAAATTAATCTTCTTTAAAATATCACCACATTTTTCACTTTCTCTAATTAAGTTATATTCGCATATACTGCTTTTTAAATAATCCAGAAGATAGACATCCATTACGTTTCTTCGAAATCATAGATCAGATAAAATTATCAGAAAAAGCGATGCCCTTTCTACAATTGTGGCTTTTTTGGTTCCGTAGAACAGTGGCAATGGATTTGTTAGGTTTTTGGTAGATGGAGAGGTTAGGCGGATACGCTATATCTTCGTGATTAATAAATCGCTGCCTCTTAGAGTAAGCCCTTTGTTTTGAATAAGAATTCAATGAGTTCTTTTTGATTTTTGCCTCCAAAATCGATCTAGCTTGCATCCAGCATCTAACCTAACGCACATTTTGTTCGGTATTATAGTTTTTGTAAGGCTTGACTCTAATTTCAGTGGAAGCGCATGTAAATCATTACTAAAAAAACTAGAATGAAGAAGGTAAAAATTAAAATAAATACAAGTTGGATTAATTTATTTGTCAAAGTTACAAAATTCGGATTATTTAATTTTACTTTATGATAATCCATTGGAAGACCATTTGAAGATTTCATGACGATGATAATCCATCTAAGTGACAAAATACTTACGTATATTGCTAGAATTGAAATTATAATTACAGTTAATAAAATTGCCATTTCCATAATTTTAATCTACTTTTTACTAATGCAAGACATTGATACTCCACATTTTGAGTCAACTTTTGGACTACAACTCATATTATAACCACAAAGTCCTAACACTTGTTTCTTCGGCCTTTGGTATACTTGCGTATTGCTAGGTACGATAAATTGATCTAAGAGACATACTTAAGCCAGGAGCAAAACTATATGTTGGTTTTGCATTGGGATCAGTGGGAAAATTTATCGATCCACCTAGCTGTATTGACGGTACATATCCTCCAATATCGACGTTTAAGCCAGTCGAGACTGAGTCTCCATTTAGATCAGACAGTCTTCTATTTGTAGAAAAAGTAAAATTCAAATTCACTGAAATTCCTGAATCTGAATGGCCGGAAGGAACAAAATCACGGTTTAGGGTTGGCGTGACGGCGTAAAAACCAAAGTCAAATCCTTCTTCAGGTGTATAACTAATTGCAATTCCATCTTCACCTGAAATGCCTAAAAAATTTGCGAGTGATGCACCTAATCCTATTTGCAAAGTATAATTATGCACCCAAACCCCAACCTCCCCCACGAAGTAAGTATGGTATTCCTCCACCTCAAAGTTATAAACCGTCTCCTCCCATTCGTCGATGGTAATGTCGGTAATGACAAGTTCTCGCCCATCGGCACTAAGAGCCACATCACCAGAAACTAGGTCTTTGTCTTCAATTGACGTTCGGTATTCCCCATTCCTGCCAAGCGGAACTTCCTGTTCCGACTGGCGAGCGCAAGAATATCCCTGGCCACGCCTCCATGGGAAACAACTCACTGGCTAAGAAGCAAATATCTTGGTTTGTATTCCTTCTTCTGGCGCCTTGCATTTGTTAGTTTATATAAATTTCATTAAACTCTATCGTATGTCGTACCTACACAATTGTGATCGTGAAAAAAAATTGCGCTTACTCGTATTGCGTATATGCGCCTGATTTTGGGGGATATGCGAAGTGCGTATAAACGTCTGTATTTTTTGTGGGAATAAATATCCCAATCGGATTGCAAGGTAGAAGCATCTGTCAATTATTAGGTGAATGTATGTCTAGTGGAAAGTAAAGGCATAAACGCTCAAATTTTCTTGCAAACAAAAATCTTTACGATTTAATCCCGATGTAATCTGTTTCTCTATCAGCTTATTCCATTCGGCCATTGTGACTTTTTTCGGTTTCGTAGAACAATGGTAATGACTTCACGTTTTAAAAATCCCATTTTTTATTGTTAAATGAATCTCTGTGGAATTAAAAAGTCTTTTTTTAATTTATAGTTTCAACTATAAATGTCTTTCCGATGACCTAGGTTCAAAACAATAATATTTTGTTTCTCTTTATCGACTGAGTAAACTACTCTATAGTCAGCAACTCGAATCCGATACCCATCCCTACCTTTGAGTTTTTTGAACCCATTGGGAAAAGGATCTAAAGACAAGGATTGAATGGATTCAATTACTTTTTGATCATAAGGATTTGAGATTTTCTTTAGACTTTTGATCGCACTTGGAACAATAGAAATAGAATACATCTCAAGTATCAAGTATTAGAATTACGAATTTCCTTTAATGCTAATTCGAAAGGAATCGCTTGGTCTATTTCCAAAACACCTTCATCATAACCTGAAATGGAGGCCAACTCTTCTGACTCTTCCAAAAATTTTTTGTAAGTTGCTATATCCAAGACAACTGCTACCCTATTTCCTTCCTCGTCAACTAGATAGTTGTGTTTACTTTCAAGTTTGGCCATAAGTTTAATCTAATGCAAAAAATTGTATTGTCAAACTGAATTCCAATTTTGGAGTATTGGTGTTCCTCCATTTCTTCGAGAACATTGACCAGATGGAAGAAAGTAAAAAGAAGACGGTAAAGGAAATGTTGAATTGACGCATAGAGTATTTAAAATTTGATAGGCCATTGTCAAACAGTACCACTATGGAAAAATACCCTATACCTCCACTCTGGGGAGAAGACATCCCTTATTCCCAAGCTTATATAACCAAAGAAATTCGAATCCTCGAATATGAAGTAACCAGAACCTTCTACTTTGTCCATGCCGACATAAACCCGGCAACGTATGAAACACTCAAAGCCAATAAACATAAAATCAAGAATAAAGAAATCCTAACTTGCCTTTCCGAAGCAGAGCCCTCTGAAAGCGGTCAAGGCTACACCTGGCATGTAATAGGAACCGAACTCATTACTTACAAAGAAGCTGAAAAAATTGCCGATGATGTTACTCAAACCATAATCGAAATGCATAAACTTGTTATGAAGTTTTTGTGAAGGGAGGGACTCAGGTTTACCAGATACCTCCTTTATCTATCGGTTACTCCCAGCGTCCCAACTTTGGGACTCATTGTCCGATTTTTGCTAGGGTTGTGGTGGTCTGGAGTGTTCTGAATATTCCCATTTGTTATTTTTCAGCACTAGCCAGCCTAATTTAGAGTTTTCTCTAGGAGTTACTGTAGTTAGCAATTTTCTTATATTGACTTTTTTATATCCACTGAAGTTCCTAAAGAATTATAGACTCGACAATAGGCAACAGACTACCCGACAGGCTACACAGACTTTTCCTGGCGCACATTAGTTTTTACAAGACTCACGTTAGTTTTTGCGAGACTCAGTTCGAGATTCTTTTGTAAGATACTCTCCTAGGTGGATTAAATTGATTCCAAATGATCTCATTATTTTCGATTAACCTCAAACCAGAATAATATCGAACCCAAGACGAAGGAACAATTAAGTGAATATATCCATCATCTAATATTTTATCATCTGATCCTTGTTTAATAAATGTTTCTGTGCGGTGCATGACCATTCCTATACAATGTAATGTCAAAAGAAAAATAAATCTAAAAGGTAATTTGAATTTCATTTAGATTTATTTCTCCATGTATCAATTGGTCGTCCTTGATATCCTCCCACACCTCGACCGTGAGGATCGGGATCGCCAACCAGGTATTAGACTTCCTAAATAACGACCTGACCGGCGTTTGTAGCTCCGTGCCATGCATGCATTCCGTTCTTTGCATCCTCGATAATCATATTTACATTATAAGTATTTGCTTACGCCACCGATTTTCCTAGTGATTCGGGTAGCGGTTTATTTCCAATCATCCCAGGATAAATAGTCCTTTTTTCGGTCAATGCCTGCCTTAATCCTAAAGTATTTAAAGCACCGCCCAACGGAACTCCAATAAGTCCAGGTAAATGTCTTCGGGCAAAGTCTCCCATAATCGAAACACCCGAATCTTCGTATCCCAATAGCCACCAGGGTAAGCGCTAGACACCTACTCGAAAGTTTGGTAATTATGCACCAGTACCCCATTTTCCCCGACAAAGTAGGTATGGTTATTCTCTACCTCAAAGTTATAAACTGTCTCAGCCCGTTCATCAATTGTAATGTCGGTAATGACAAGTTCTCGCCCATCAGCACCAAGAGCTACATCGCCAGAAACTAGGTCTTTGGCTTCAATCCATTCTGTGTTTTCGATTGAGAAAGCTTCGGAATGAAGTCCATGCTTTTTCACTCGGAACGGGTGGTTCCAAGTGGTTTCTAGTACGGTTCCGTTGGAAGTTTTTACCTCATAAAGTAGTTCCACTTCATGAAGGAAGAGTTCGGTGACGGTTTTGTATTCTCTTCCCCCGGTTTTTTCGTTCCAGGATAGAACCACATCTCCAATTTGGATGTCTTCTATATTTTTTAGCCCATCTTTGGTATGGACTTTCGTTCCGGCGACGAAGCAGGTTTTGGCTGTAAAAATTGGATTTCCGTCTTTGTCTCGTAAAACATTACCATTGGCATATCACCGATTTCGCTGACCAACTGGGAGGCAAATACGGCGATCATTCTGGCACTTTAGCGAATGATGCCCTTAAGCCGTTCATCCCACTCGCTTGATGTTCAAAACAATGGGACTCCTCTCTTATGAATTTCCTTTATCCTGCACAAGACATATAACGTATATTAAACGTAATCATACCGACATAATTCTGATCGTAAAAAAAATGCGCTTACTCGCATTGCTTGTATGCGCCCGATTTTGCGGATTATACGAAGTGCGTATAAACCACATATCACAATAGAATGTCCGCACTTCGTATATGTGCGAGGAATAAAATAGTTTGACTTTGTTAGGAGATGTGATAATGACTGATGAGGAGCCCAAATCACCCATACGAAAAGCTACCTATCGAACATTAGTCGAAAGTTGATGAATCCCGGCTCGAGATCTTGTCATTCACATTTCCCCAAAAACTTGTCGAGTCTTCTTTTAGGTCTTTCGCCTGCCGCCCAGCAACTACAATAAATTTCTAATTTCGACCAGCACCTCATTCGGGTGAATGGTTTCTTCTTCTCCGCGGATCCAGCGGTTGACTAAGTCTTTCAGTTCTCTATTTTTCAGTTCACATTCTTCCGACTTTGGCAAGAGAATGATGGATTCAGGGGAGATGGATTTGCCAGTGGTAGATACAAATCCAAAGTCAGATAACATCTTTTCTAAAATTTCTTGGGTAAAGGCAGGGTAGGCAACTTGGATCCAATCAACTTTTGGCAATGCTGATTTTTCAATAAATGCATCCATAATGGCAGCAATGAGAGCTCGTTTGTATTGTAATTTTTTCTCGCGTTCCAACCGATCTTCTCTTTCTCGCATTTTCTTTTTATAATAATTGGCTCTTCTCTTTTCATATTGAAATTGCCGATCCATTTGGGTATAAGTTATGATAGATTTTGCCTTCGCATAACCAGTGTTCACTACGGGAGAAACACCTAAAAAATGAAACACTTTATAAAACCAAGGGATATAATTAAAATATACCGACTGTAAATTTCTTCCGTAATTTTTTGTAAATTCTTCATCTTTAAAAAGTGGTTTTAATTCTTTTTCGTTGGTTTCGATGATCGCTTTGAGATACAAAATGTATTCTGTTGTGAAACGATATTTTTCGAATATCAAAGAGTTAATCCCTTTAATATTCGTTGGTTGGTTCAAAACAAAAATAGCGAGTTTGGAATCGGCATCATGCCATTCTGCAGAGAGTATATTTGGGTTTTTACGGAGTAAATCAACGATGACCGTATCGTGTTCATTGTCTTTTTCCAGATTGATTCTAAGAAGCCTCGAATCAAAATCAAATTGGCTATCCAACATTTTTAGATACACTTTCAGAAGCTTATCCACTTCTTTCTTTTTATCCAATTCTTCTTGTTTGGTGGCAAGCTCAGAAATTTTTTCTAAATTTAAGATAAGACGATGAAAACCTTTTTCATATAATATATTTAAAAATCCATTCAAGGCTTCAATTTTTCGTTTGATCAAAGCCACAGTACTAAATTCTTGTGTGACAGAACTATCATCCATAGTATAGGCTTGGTCCAGTGCAATTCGAATCTCAGGGTCAAAATTTCGAACGACTGGCTCCACCTTGGCAACGAAATACTCATTGGCTATGGTTAAAAAAGTGGACACATTTAATTCCGAAACAGTAAAAAATCCTATATGTGGTAATACAATGATCTTAGGATCCTTTTCCATTTCATCCATGATGAGACCGCGTGATCTATTCAACATTTCACTCGACGGTTGGAGGGGAAATCGTTTTGGAACGAGGAGTTTATCCAATTCATCCCCACTACCAGAATTGACATCGTATTCCAAATCGGTGAGTTTATTCAAAACAGAGCGCCATAAATCTTCAGTTAATACTCGTTTAGCGAATATATATTTTCGGAGATTCTCCACGGACCTGCGAATCAGGATGCGATAGGCATCTTCCATTTGCATCCCATCCGGAATACCCGCAACAAAAGGAATGATGTCTAACTCCTCTGTTTCTTCTCTGTATTTGAGAGCAAAAAGTTGCGTGGCAATTCCGTAATCAATGATTTGCCAAAGTTGGTCAAGACCCACTTCATCTGTTAGTTTCAACTTTTCAAAGTTTTGTGGGTGTGCTTGAAACAAATACCCTGCTTCATATTTTTCTTTTGTGCTTTGTGCTTCAATGACCTTCATAATGGTCAATGCATCTTTCTGTAATATGATACCTGACGACCTACCCAAAGATTCCTTGGTGGTTAAATTTAAAAAACTGTCTTTTGGAGGGCTAATTCGCATAACTAAATTGCAGTGATGCCGCCATCAACGGTCCAGTTGGATCCAGTGATATAACCCGATTCTTTCTGGATAAGAAAATTCACAACCCTAGCAATTTCAGAAGGTTCTGCAATTCGTCTAACTGGCGTTTTCTGTATAATTAAGTTTTTATGCCCGGTTACCTGATCCTCCTGTACACCCATGGAAGTATTGACATACCCAGGACTGATACAATTAGCGGTGACACCAAACTCCCCCCATTCATCGGCAATTGATTTGATAAAGCCAACCATCCCATGTTTGGAGGCTGCATAGGCCACAGAGTTTTTCGAACCAACGATGGACAAAGATGAAGCGATCGCAATTATCCTCCCAAAAACATTTGTTTTAAACTTGGGTAAGATTTGTTTTGTAATTAAAAATAAACTATCTAAATTGACACGGAAAATGTTTTGCCACTCTTCAAAGCTAACGTCCGTTATTGAATGATAAGGCCCACCAAAACCCGCACTGTGAACAAGCCCATAAATTTCGCCCTGTTCAGAAATTTCGGAAAGGATCTTTGTGAGAGACCTCTCCAAAACGAAAGGTGGTTCAGCCAAATCAATTTCGCGAAAGGTTTCTTGGAGTACGGGAGACTCTGGTCGCACCTGGTCTAAATTCCAAACCGAAAAACCAGACAAAACGAGCGAGCGAACAATCTCTCGGCCAATGCCCCCACTGCCACCCGTAACAAGGATGATCGGTTCTCTGATGTCCATTCTATAGGATTCCTTTCCTTGGAGTAATGGCTACTTCATCTAAAAATACAGAATCTGGCAAGTGGGAAATCCCTAATAAATATTCCGCGCAGTCGTCCACAGATACCATATCATTTTTGTCAAACTCTGGACGAGAATCCCAAATTTCCGTGGCCACGGCACCCAAATGCACCTGCACCACCTTGGCGCCCCACGTTTTCCATTCTTCCCTGAGTGACTTCGCAAAACCAGTCACTGCATGTTTGGAAGCACAGTACAAAGTGGATTCAGGAAACCCGATCCTCCCCGCTGTGGAACCCATAAAGACAAAATTTGTGGAATGATACGTCGGCAATGCTTGGTGGAAAATTTTACAAAGGGCAAATAGAGAATATACGTTCAGCTGGAAATGACTATGGATCGATTTTGTTTCTGCTTTTTCCACTGGACCAAACACCCCATCACCATGAGCAAAGTACACTACCAATTTCTGGACTGTTTGGAACCTTTTTTTCAAATGGATTTGAAAAAAATGATTCAATTCTTCCAGTTGGTCTTCCTTCGTTAGATCCAGTACATAACTTTTTTTTGACTGAAATTCGTGGAGTTTCTCCTCACCCTTTCGGGAAAATCCGAAAACATTGGTGTTCGGTTCCTTTAAAAAACGCTGAAAGAGTGATTTACCGATCCCTGAACCAATGCCAAAAATAAATACATCGGTATCCATACTCATTTTTGATAGGCCATCACCTTAAACAAAAAGCTAACAGCTTCTAGGTGTCGATTTGCCTCAGCAATGGAATTACCCCAAACGGTTGGTCCATGACCCTCAATGAGTAAAAAAGGAAGTTTGGGTGCACCCTTTGTTTCAAAGTAACTTTCAATTTTATCTGCAATTTTGGGAACAGATCCATAATTATAAAACACAGGCATGGTGAGATTTGGTTTTTCATCCCAGATCCCAAAGGCTTTGATCATCTCAATGGGTGGCACCTGCACTTCCATAATGTCGTTTTTTGGGGATAGAGAATAGTCCAATAGGTTGGATTCAATTGTATGAACATGTAAGGCTGCGTTAGCACTAGTTAAATGTTTGTAAACCACCCTATGGATGGTTGTTTCCGCTGAAGGTTTTAACCCAACACCTGCAGAAATTACATTGCCAGATTGAACGTTTACAGATACAAAGTCAGTTTCGCCTAACTCGCCTTTGTGTTTGCCAGAAGCAGTGATCCAAAATTCGTCACTTCCTGGTTCGCGGTAAGAAAGATTACCAGCAGTGGCGAACATCCACTGCCGTTCATAATAAAGATGAGAGAGTTTGGTGAGTTCTCGTAAAGAAACCGAAGGATCCAAACCTACTTATTTACCCTCTCCACATAGGTTAGGTCACGTAGGTCAATTTTGACACTGTCCCCTTGTTTGATAAAAATGGGAACGTTGATCTCACCACCCGTTTCCACTGTCACTCGTTTGAGAGCGAGGCCTGTGGTGTCTCCCTTCAACCCGTCTTCTGCATAGGTAACTTCGAGTACGGCAAAATTGGGAGGTGTCACTCCAATTGGTTTCTCTTGGTAGAAAGAAACTTCCACTTGGGTCTCTTCTTTCATAAAGGGTAGGATGTCTTCGACATAGTCTTTGGACACAGGGATTTGTTCGTAATCGTTCACATCCATAAAGATGATTTGATCCCCATCGGAGTAACAATACTGCATCTTCCTACGTTCCAAATCCACACTTTCTAATTTTTCAGCCGCTTTGAAGGTTCGTTCAATGCTAGAATCGCGGACAATGTTTTTGAGTTTGGTGCGAATGAATGCCGATCCCTTTCCCGGGTTCACGAATTCGGTTTTAACAACGGAATAGAGTTCGTTGTCGATTTTAAGGATCATGCCTTTTTTTACTTCTGTAATGCCTAATGTCATAATTTCAATGCTCGTAAACAAAATCCGAGGGACTTGCCCAAGTGTCAACCGAAGTATGGTCATAAAGAGATGGATACAAGTGATTGGAAATGGCAACTTCAAAACCGAATCACGGATTTGCCAACCGTTCAGTCGAGACTAGTTCTCACCCCAGAAGAAATTGCAAGTTTCCCCAAAGCCTTAAACAATTTTAGTTTTTCTGTTACACCCTATTATTTTGGCCTCATCGATCCAAAGAATCCTAACTGCCCCATTCGCAAACAAGTGATCCCAAGGGCAGGTGAACTTGTAGCACTCCCCAACGAAGTGGAAGATCCTTTGGCGGAAGAAAGATTTATGCCCGTAAAAGGTGTCACACACCGATACCCCGACCGAGCCATTTGGTACATCTCTCATGTCTGTGCGGTGTACTGTCGGTTTTGTACTCGGAAACGAAAGGTTTCTGACCCAGAAGAAACTCCCAACAAAGCAGAATGGGAAAAAGCCCTCACCTATTTTCAAAACACCCCTTCCATTAAAGAAGTGATCCTTTCTGGCGGAGATCCCCTCACACTTTCTGACAACCAAATTCACTATTTATTATCGGAATTAAAAAAGATCCCACATATCAACCATATCCGTATCCATAGCCGTTATTTGGTCACTTTACCCATGCGCATAACAGACGATTTATGCAAAATTTTTTCTGAATTTTTTCCACTCTACCTTGTCACACATTTTAACCACCCTAAGGAAATCACAACCGAAGTGGCGGAGGCAACCAAACGTTTGGCCACAAAAGGATTTGTGAGTGTACTCAATCAATCTGTACTTTTGCGTGGGATCAACGACGACCCAAAGATTTTATCAGAACTCAATTACAAACTCATCTCCATTGGAATCAAACCATACTACCTCCATCAGTGTGATGAAGTGTTTGGAAGTTCAGATTTTGTTGTACCCATCGAAGAAGGCATTCGGATTTATCAGGCTTTGCGAGGATTCCATTCTGGCATTACCATTCCCCATTATGTAAAAGACCTAACGGGTGGTGGTGGGAAAGTTCTACTCACACCCAACTATTTTCAAAAAAAAGAAAATGGAAGTTACCATTTCCAAAACTACAAAGGAGACCAATATGAAGTGGGTCATTAAAATTTTAATCATTTGTTTTTTTCTTCTCCATTGCCAATCGGAAGAAAAAAAAATTCCAACACAAAAGGAAATCGAAACAAAAGTAGAACAAAAAACAACAAAATCTGTTTCTGAAAAACAACAAGAATTACGACTCACCTACCACGCTGTCTGGGTCGACAAACAACCGTTCGAAGTTCTTATTTCCGAAAGTCTTTTTGGCACAGGCAATAGTTACCAAATTCAGTACATTGGCATTGGTTCTGGTTTGGTCAAAAACCTCAAACTATCATCGACAGACCGTGAAAACCAATCGCAGTTTCGGTATCTAAAAACGCAATATCCAGGAAAAGAACAGGTTTTCTATTTCCAATGGGGTACGAAAAAAAGCTCTGTGGTTCTTTTTCCCGCAAGCGAGGGACAAACCTACTGCCGCTGGGAAGGCATTCACAATGGATTTTTACTCATTTTTGAAACGGAAGTGGAATCCGACAGACCGCCGCAAGTCTTAGCAAAAATTTGGGACCAATTTGTCCAGTCGTCTTTGGAAGTTTATTAGCGGTTTTCTTGGGAAGTAAACCGCTCCATTCCAAAAAAAAGAATGTTCAAATCGGAAGGATTGGTTATGGTTTGATGAGAACGAATCGATCATGTGGTTAAAATTAGGAGAGTCGGAAGTCATCAATTTGGATTATATCGCTTCCATAAAAAAAAATCCCAACCAACCTTCCATTGAAATCATTTACCACGATTTGAATAATGTAAAATCATTGCCATTCACCCAAATTGAAGATAGGGACAGGGCATTTAAGGCAATTTTAGACAATCTATCAAGGATGAAATTATTTTTCGAATAGTATGGAATTTGAAGCGCTGAACCCAAATTTATATGTTCAAGTTTTGGATGAACTCGAACTCATCCCATCCACAAAACCCTATCAAATTATTTTTTATGGTTCCCGAGAACGCGGCGATTCTTCTCCCGAGTCTGATCTTAATTTTTATCTTTTGGCACATTCCACAGACCAAATGAAATCCCAATTCATCGATTCCATTTCTAGGGCTTTGGCAAAACTCGAAGATGTTGCGCCCGTCAATATGATTGCGGGAGATGCCGATTCACTCAAACTCCGGCTGAAAATAGCAGAACCAGGTTCCATTCAACTTTTGGAAGCCTCATCCGTGTTTTACGGGGAAGGCATTTGGGAAGACTTAAAAAAAGATTGGGAAAAATACAAAAACCAAGAAATCCCAAAAAAAGATCTCATCCATTACTTAGAAAAACGGGTTCGGTTTTTCAAACAACAAGTGACCCGCAATGTAAAGGAAGAAATCTCCCAACTGGAAAGGATCACAACCCTTACCCTACATATTTGGGCATTGAATCATATCCACGACATCACTCACGCAGAACTACTCAAAATGGATACCCCGAGTGAGATTTATCCTTTGTTTACGGGTCTCTATAAACAAGAATTAGACGACAACACGATAGAGTTATTGGAATTACAAACAAAAATACGAAAACTAAAAGTGGATGTACGCTGGAAACGTGATGTGACAAGAGAAGACATCCACGAATCCAAATACAAACTGATTTCCCTTCGTAATGATGAAGAATTTATGATGAACCTTTGGGCTTAGTTACTTAGATATCCTTCAACCATAACACAAATCCCCTTTCTTTCATTTTTGCCTTGGGGATAAATTCCATCGAAGCTGAATTCATACAATATCGTTTGCCTGTGGGTTTCGGGCCATCATCAAATACATGTCCCAGGTGCGAATTTGCGTTTTTACTCCGCACTTCTGTGCGTGTCATCCCATAGGAATGATCCTTTATCTCCACTACGTTTTCTAGTACCAAAGGTTTTGTGAAACTTGGCCAACCTGTACCTGAATCAAATTTATCTTTGGAGCTAAAAAGTACTTCTTTGGAAACGATATCCACATAGATCCCATCCTCATGTAGATCCCAATATTCATTTTGAAACGCTGGTTCTGTTTCATCTTCCTGGGTGACTTTATACTGCATTTCAGAAAGCATTGATTTAAGTTTTGGATCGACTGGTTTTTTTTTATGCCCTTGCGCTTGGTTTGATTCAGAACATTGATAAATGGATAGAACCAAAAAAGAGGAAAAAAGGAAAAATAGGATTGTTCGCTTCATTGGTATTTAGACTAAAAAAGATTTGATTGTGATGACCATTCATTTTATAAATGAATTCGTCTAAACCCAAATGTTAGCTGCGAAAGAACCAGACAATGAAGAGGAAAGGCTCTCCGCCCTAGCACAATACAATATAATGGATAGTCCCGAAGAGGAACTCTTCGACGAAATCACAAAACTCGCCTCCTATATTTGCCAAACACCCATTTCCCTCATCAGTCTCCTCGATGAAACCAGACAGTGGTTTAAGTCCCACCATGGTTTGGAAGTACGGGAAACCAAACGAGAACTTGCTTTTTGTGCCCACGCCATCCTCGGTGACAAAATGTTCATTGTAGAGGATGCCAAAAAGGATGAACGTTTTTTTGATAACCCCCTCGTTGTGGATGACCCCAATGTGATCTTCTATGCAGGGTTTCCCTTGGATATCGATGGCAAACATAAATTGGGCACACTCTGTGTGATCGACAATAAACCTCGAACCCTAACCAAAGAACAAATTGCGATGCTTGAAAGTTTGGGCAAACAGGTAGTTCATTTGATTGCCATGCGTAAAGTGAACATACAGCTCACAAAAGAAAAAGAATTTGCAATCAAGGCAAATGCTGCGAAACGTGATTTCATTGCGGCCATCAGCCACGACATCCGTAACCCACTCAATTCACTTTTGGGAATGTCGGAGATGATTCGTGAAGCCACAACTGATCCTTTGATCAACCAATATGTGGAACAAATCCAAAATGCTGGTGAAGTGATCTTAAACTTAGTCAATGACACGATAGAGCTTTCTCGACTGGAAGACAAAACCAATGCCATTCATAAAGATTGGTTCAATATTCATCCCACACTGGCTTCCTTAGAGAAATTTTTTAGTTGGGAGGCAGAAAGAAAACGAATCCAATTCGTTCTGATAAACCAAATTCCAAATACCATCCAATTTTTTTCAGACCATAGAAAAATTGAAAAGATACTTTGGAACCTAACTGCCAATGCAGTAAAATTTACAAATAAAGGTTTGGTGGAGTGCAAACTTTTTTTGAATGATAATGATTCCATCCAGCCTGAACTTATGATCGAAGTTAGAGATACAGGACCCGGGATTCCAGAAGAAGTAAAAGACAATCTTTTTGAAAAATACAATTCATTCAAACCTGAAGGTTGTTTGATTTCAGGATCTGGTCTTGGTCTATCCATAGTCAAACTATCCGTCGAAGGATTGTATGGTTCCATCCAAGTAGATTCACTCATTGGTGAAGGCACAAAATTCACAGTCCATATCCCCATTCAAATAAAGGAAGTGGAAGCAGATTTCGTCTCATACCATATGCAGCAATCATTCGAACCTTCACAATTTCCCAATGTAAATGTCCTCATTGCTGATGACAGTTCACTCAACAGGAAGGTGCTAAAAAATTATCTCAAACACTACCCCTTTGATATCATAGAAGCAGGGGACGGAGCCGAAGCGGAACTCTGTTTGTCCAAAGAGAATTTTGGTTTGGTTTTTTTGGATGTAGAGATGCCCAAAAAACATGGAACAGAAATTGCGCTTGCATGCCAAAAAAAAGGATCCAAGTCTGTTTTCATTGCCTGCACAGGACTTTGTTTGCCAGAAGAAAGACAAAATATTATGGAATCGGGTTTCCAATACTATCTGCCCAAACCGTACATCAAGGAAGA
Source organism: Leptospira sp. 96542 (assembly GCA_029310945.1). GTDB lineage: Bacteria > Spirochaetota > Leptospiria > Leptospirales > Leptospiraceae > Leptospira_A. The sequence goes on along the minus strand of JARJFC010000010.1, from coordinate 9,562 downwards.
ACTTTTCCATATGCTTGCAGAAATAGCAAACCGTTACTTTTGAGATTCCATCTGGCAGTGCAAGTCTAGGTATTTTTGACTTTCTTTTTAAAGCCATTTTTTTATTGTATCCTATTTCCATGACAATCAAAGACACCGAAATTGGAAATGACTTCCAATCCTTCGGATTACGTCCTGAAATACTACAAGGAATCACTGAAGCAGGCTTCGAAACTCCAAGCCCTATCCAAAAACAAGCGATTCCACTTGTATTGGAAGGCAAAGACATCATCGCACAAGCGCAGACCGGTACCGGTAAAACTGCAGCTTATGGACTCCCCTGTTTGAACAGGATCAACGTTGCAAATGGAATGCAAGTACTCGTACTCACACCTACACGCGAACTTGCTCTACAAGTTTCAGATGAACTGTACAAACTTGGCAAAAATTTAGGTATCAAAACCACTACCATTTATGGTGGGGCATCGTACACCAAACAAATTAGCCAAGTGACCAAAGGTGCCCAAGTGGCGGTGGCCACTCCTGGCCGACTCCTAGACTTACTCAAAGGGAAAGAATTAAAAAATTTCAAACCTTCTATGGTCATTTTGGATGAAGCCGATGAAATGTTGGACATGGGGTTTATGGAAGACATTGAATCCATATTCAATCTCCTTCCAGAGGAAAGACAGACCTTACTCTTTTCGGCAACCATGCCCGATGCCATCAAAAAATTGGCGAGTAAGTACCAAACGCACCCAGCACATGTAAAAATCACTCCCACAGAAAAATCATCGAAGAACATCGAACAAGTGTACTACGTAATTGACGAATCTGAAAGAGATGCGGCCGTTGTGCGTATTTTGGACTATGAAAACCCTTACAAGGCAATCATATTCACAAAAACGAAAAAAGAAGCTGATGATCTAAAAACAAATTTAAATTTCAAAGGTTATCCTGTAGAGGCACTCCACGGAGATCTCAACCAAAAACAAAGAGAACAGGTTTTGAAAAGTTTGCATAATGGCCAGGTCAAAATTTTGGTAGCAACGGATGTTGCCGCCCGTGGTCTCGATGTGAAGGATTTATCTCTTGTCATCAACTTCCACCTCCCTTTCGATAGCGAAAGTTATACGCACCGAATTGGACGTACAGGCCGGGCAGGAAAATCAGGAAAAGCTGTGACTTTGGTAACAACGAGGGAATCGAGAGCACTCCTCCGATTGAAAGGGACATCGGGTAACAACCTTACCATTGCCTCTCTTCCTACAAAAAAGGAAGTCCAAGTACGCCGTGAACAAGACTTTTTGGATAAAATCATTGCAACAGACATCCATACCGATGCGGAAGAAGTTTTGGAAAAATTACTCAAACTCGAAGACAAAAAGTCTGTGGCTTTGAAACTCCTCTCCACAATGCTCGACAAAACTAAAATCAGCGGTGCTGAAAAAATTGGTAAGTCGGTGGGAGAATGGAACGAAACACCACCTCCAGGTAGACGTGGTGGCGGTGGCGGAAGGTCATCTGGTGGATACCGTGGTGGTCGCGAAAGCCGAGATTCGTCAAAAGGCAAACCAAATGAGAGTGGCCGCAGACAGAGCTCCCCTTCTAAAAAAGAAGGTGGCCCTGTGTTTGCGAAATCGGCAAAAAAAACTCAGCGTTTTCGGAATAAGTAGTGGCTAACAAACCACTCTTCTCCGTTTCGATAACCCCATAACTCAGCGCAGGCGAGAAAGAAAACTTTCCAATACACAAACCATTTGGTTTTTTCTTTTTCGCCATACGTTGCAGCTAATACCGGCATAATTTTGTCTTTATTCAAAAGTAAATTATCATACCAGGCTTCACTCGTGCGAGCATAATGTGTTCCATTCACAACCCAATGGTTTTCGATGAGAAAATCTTTTTGGAAATATAAAAATAAATCATCAGATGGCATTTGCCCACCAGTAAAAAAATACTTTGCCATGAAGTCCGTTTCATCAATGACCTCAAATGGATACGCAAATTCCTTGTGCGTGAAAATATGGACAAAAAACTTTCCATCAGCCACGAGAAACTTTGAAAGTTTTTCGAATAATTTTTCATAGTTTTTCATATGTTCGAGCATTTCCACGGAAACAATTCGATCGAATTTATCCTTAGTGGTAAAATCGTTCATATCTTGTGTTATGATTATTAGGTTTTTGATACCTCTTTCTTTGGCTCTTTTTTCAATGAACTCTTTTTGTGTTCGCGAATTGGAAACCCCCACAACTTTGGATTTTGGGAAATGTTCAGCAAGATAAAGCGAAATAGAACCCCAACCACAACCCAAATCCAAAATTTTCATTCCATTTTTGATTTCGGCTCTTTCTACAGTTAGGCGAAGCATCTCCTCTTCCGATTCCGCAAAACTCGTGTCAAACGCGGGCCAATACCCCGAAGAGTATTTCATCCTTGGACCCATCACATAGGTAAAAAAATCGCTAGGGACTTCGTAGTGTTGTTCGTTTGCGGCCTTCGTATGTACAGCAATGGGAGATTTTTTTAAATCTTTCACATAATTCATTTTATGCAAAATTTGTGCACTTACGTTCTCTTTTTTCTCTTGTTTGATGCGTATAGAGAGAAGCTGCCTGATCCGAAACCGGATGAGCCAATCTGGGAAAATATCCTTCTCCAAAAGTTTTGTGATACCAAAGGGAGATTCTTTTTCATCCATCGAATTATTGTCTGTAAAATTCATCTATTTACCTTTTATTATTTTTTTAAACTACTTGGGAACCATGGGAAGAATGCATTTGTTGTTTTCTGGTATTCTTTGAAACGTTCTGGTTTTGAAATGAGAGAATATTTTTCTGCGAAGGGAACTCCAGAAATAAACCTGAGTAATACAAACATAACCAATGGCGCAACTAAACTGAATGGGTTTTGTGAAAACGGAATGAACCCGATTCCCAACCAAATAACCCATTCAAAAAAATAATTGGGGTGCCTGGTGTATTTCCAAAGTCCAATGTTGCAAACCAAACCTTTGTTTGATGGATTTGATACAAACCGAAACAATTGTCTGTCCGCTATTGTTTCTCCCAAAAAACCAATGATGAATAGTAGTCCACCGAGAGAGGGGTAAAAAGCACCATTACTGGAATAAAAATACCCATTTGGATAAAACTGCCAGTTTGATGCGAATAAAAATGTAGGTGATAATAGAAGCGCAAGTAACCCTTGGAGCATAAATACATTGGTAAAGAATTTTTGGTGTACTTTGTCTCCATAGTCCTTTCGGAAATCGGCATACCGTTTGTCTTCTGGATGGTTTGTGCGGATGCGAGTGAAATATAAAAAACCCGACAACCGTAAAGCCCATACCCAAACAGGGATTAGAACTGCTAGTTTTGCTTCCGTTGTTCCGCTACCAAAAGCACATAAAACTGAGGCAATGCCTGCGATAACAAGACCCCAACCCACATCAATGACAGCATAATTATTTCGAGATTTCCCCCAATACCACATTAGGGTCATAAAAAAAAACGAAAATAGAACAGCCGTTAAATAAGAATACAAATAAATTTCCAAGCGAGGCTCCGTAACAAAAGATTAGACAGGTCGAATCAATGTTTGAAATCGTTGTATAATTTTTTATGCATGATTTTTTCTAAAACTTTAGGGCAAAAAAATCGAAGGATGTTCATAAACCTTCCCGACTTGTCGATGGTGACAAGCCGTGCTTCTTTTTTCTCCGCAACCGAAATCAAAACCTTTGCCACCATGTTTGCCGACATACGTTTGCCTTTGGCGGGAGCTTCATTCAAAATCTCACCATTGGCTCCGAGCCCCGAAGTGCGAAGTGGTGTATCTGTGTAAGGTACACAAACCAGAGAAACACCCACACCCTCTTCTAACATTTCAATGCGAAGAGATTCCAAAGCAGCATGCACAGCCGATTTGGATGCCGAGTAGGCAGCCCTCCCAGGCACCCCATACAATGCGGAAACGGTGGAAGTAGTGACAATATTGCCTTTCGTTTTTAAAATTTGTGGGAGTAAACCTTGGATGAGTTGGATCGGACCAAAAAAATTGGTAGCAAAGGTTTTGTGATACACATCCATAGACAGAGCATCAAACCTTCCGTGAGCAGTGATGCCTGCGTTGTTAAACAATACATCGATTGAAGCAAGCTCACTACTTAAAAAACCAAGGCAAGTTTTGACAGAATTTGGGTTGGAAAGATCCACCGAGTGTTTGATGATTTTTGCACCTGGGTGTTTCCATTTTGGATCTTCAATTTCATTTGCTCTCCTTGCTAAAAGTACAAACTTCAACTCGAATTTCGCCAATTCATCAAAGATGGCTTTGCCAATTCCACTGGATGCCCCAGTGATCACTACTACCTTATTGTTCCAAAAATCTTTGTTCATAGACACCACAAATTAAGAATCACACTCGACAAGAGAACGAAAAAGACAATTATCTGACCAGTGTATTTTTAATAGAAGGAAGAGGAATGGAAAACAAAGTTTGGGAAATTGAAGGGAACTTCGGGTTAGAAAATCTAAAAGAAACAAAAAGGCAAATCAGTTCAGACTTGGCTCCAAACGAAGTATTAGTTCGCCTAACAGCAACCTCACTCAATTTCCGAGATTATTTGATGATCATAGGGAAATACAATCCCCGCCAGAAACTACCTCTTGTTCCCTGTTCCGACGGAGCAGGTATTGTGGAAGCCGTTGGTTCCGCTGTGACAGAATGGAAAAAAGGAGACAGGGTTCTGCCCATATTTGCCCAAAAGTGGCTAGACGGAAAACCAAATATGGACAATTTGCGTTCCACTCTGGGTGGACCAAATGACGGGTGTTTGGCTCAATTTGGAATTTTTTCCGAATCTGGGTTGGTTAAAACTCCAGACCACCTAACGGATGCAGAAGCCGCTACCTTGGGTTGTGCTGGTGTCACTGCCTACAATGCGGTTGTGAGTTTTGGTGGGATCGAACCTGGAAGTTCTGTGGTTTGCCTAGGAACTGGTGGGGTCTCACTTTTTGCCTTACAGTTTGCAAAAATGATGGGGGCAAAAGTCATCATCACTTCCTCAAACGATGAAAAACTGGAACGAGCAAAATCACTAGGTGCTGACGAAACCATCAATTATTCCAAAAAAACAAATTGGGAAAGAGACATTCGGAAACACACAGGAATGGCGGGGGCTGACCTCATCATCGAAGTGGGTGGTGCAGGAACCATGCCTAAGTCCATGATGAGTGTCAAACCTTACGGAACCATTGCCCTCATCGGTGTGTTATCTGGTGGTGAGTCAAACCTATCTCTCTACCCCATCCTTATGCAAGGGGTCAAAGTGCAAGGTGTCATTGTTGGTAGCCGGACAGATTTCCAAAGGATGAACCAGGCCATTTCCCAAAACAAAATGAAACCCATTGTGGACAAAGTGTTCGGTTGGTCAGAAATAAAGGAAGCATTTGCCTATTTACAATCGGGACAACACTTCGGAAAAGTAGTAGTGAGTTGGCAATGACTCTGGGCGCCTCGCATTCGTTTGGTGGATAAAACTTTGATCTGCGGATGCGACCGCGCTTTACGCTGCAATCTTTCCCAATTCGTTTCCAGTCCCAAAACTCATTCGAAAATTTGGGAAAGGATTTCCGCTACAATCGCTTGCGCACTAGTCCTTCATTCCATCGATTCCAATTTACAAAACTCATCGAATGGTAAAATTGTAACCTTATCTGATACTTGTTTCTGGACATTACCCATATGAACTTGGTAAAATCTTGGAACCGGGGTTCTTTCGACAAAATAAGGGATGGATGGTGTCAAGTTGGTATCGGATAGTTTGCATTCCACAGCAAATTTTGGTTTTTTATTTTGGATCACAACAAAATCCACTTCCCTTTTATCTGTATCACGGATGTACCTTAGTTCCATTTTATGGCCTTCTACATCTTCCATATAATGGCAGTGTTTTAACAGTTGGCAGGCGACCATATTTTCAAACCGACACCCTAAATCTTCTACCTGGCTAAAATCCCAAAGATAAAGTTTTTGTTCTTTTTTGACTGCCCGAATTTTTGGTGAACCAAAAGGTGAAATCAAAAATGAATAATACAATGTATCTAATATTTCAATCCATCGTTTACAAGTATTGAAATCAACTTGCAAATCTTCTGCAAGCGACTTAAAAGACAAGGGGGAACCCACCAAAATCAAACAACCTGGTTAAATTTGTTTTTGTATTTCCCACCTCACCAAGCGTATACGGATGTAATCGATAATAATAATACCTACCGAGTAATGAATCACCACCTTTTCTGAAATGATCCAGTCTCGCAGACCCAGTGACCAAAAAGGAATGCGTATTTTTTAAAGTGTCATAGAGTCCCTTTACCAGGTTACGCCAATTTTTAAACTTATGAATTTCACCGAGGACTATCAATTTCTCTGATTTTGGCCACTCCCTATTTTTGATTTCACCAACGTTGTAATGGTTTCGCATAGGCAACCAGAATATTTCCAGCTAACTTGTTCTGGATATTTTGACAAAGTTCAAGTTCTGCGGATCCTAAAATTGCATATTTAAATGTAGTGCATAGACCTTTGGGTTTTGCCAACGTACCTTTTTTGTAGATTGCAAAAAAGACATTTAATTTATCTTCCATGACTTTACACTCCTTCTCTAACTCCGGATAAGGAACGATCAAGTCGGAAAGGTCATAAAAATTGAATTCAAAATCGGGAATCCAATCATAAAGGATACTTGTAGTAAGAAAGGAATTTGGATTCATTCTTGTTCTAAAAAGAATCACCCAAGCCCCACATCCAAAGCCATCATTAAAACAAACCCAAAGAGAGCACCAAGAGTTGACATCTCCGTTTCCTTGCCTGTGTGAGATTCTGGGATGAGTTCTTCCACAACCACAAAGATCATTGCCCCTGCGGCAAACGATAATGCGAAAGGGAGTATGCTCTCCACATAAAAAACAAGGGCAGCTCCTATGAGTCCACCAATCGGTTCCACAAAACCCGATAATTGTCCATACCAAAAACTCCGTTTTGGACTGAAACCCTCTCGGAGGAGCGGGATGGACACAGCGGCACCTTCTGGAATATTTTGGATTCCGATTCCGAACGCAACCACGACGGCTGCCGTAAGTGATTCAACTGTATACGAATCACCTAATGCACCAAATGCGACTCCTACCGCCAGGCCTTCAGGAATATTATGAAGTGTGATGGCAAGCACAAGGAGTAAACTTCTCTGCAGAGAAGAACGCCCTCCTTCCAAACGATTTTCTTCCAAACCCACATGCAAATGGGGAAGGATTTTATGCAAAGCATAAAGTGTAAGCCCTCCCGATAAAAACCCAAAACTAACATGGAGCCAAGCGATTTGACCGCCCTCTTCGGAAAGGGCAATGGAAGGCAATAACAGTGACCAAAAACTGGCAGCGATCATCACCCCAGCTGCAAAACCAAGCATGGCATTAAAAACAGGCCTGGGCACAGAACGAAAAAAAAACACAAAACTTGCCCCAAAGGCTGTACAAAACCAAGTGAACCCAGTGCCAAGGAGAGCCAAAAACACTGGGTGGAAGGATAAAAAAGAATCTAACATTTATTTTGCGGGCATCATCCCTACAAAAACAGAACTCATTTCTTTAGCGCGCCAAAGTCCATCCACATCTTTTTCAACAGAAACAGGCCGAAAACTAGATGCCCCCCTCGTGGCAACGAAAAGTTTGATTTTACCAGTAGACTCATCTCCTGAGTAAGGATTTGTGAATGTTTCCACTGTGAGTGGCTGGGACGGAGTATAACCATTGTTTGGATCAGCACCCTTCCAATACCCATTTGATAACATTTTATACTTGTCGAGTTGTCCGACTAGGTATTTGTCTCCATTGCCTAAATCCTCTCCTGCTACGGCAGTTGGTTTGTACGATTTTTGTCTATTTTTGGATAAAACCGATAGAACCAAACATTGGTTTCCAAGGGTTGGGTTCTTTCCATAAATGGACATGGCCAAAATGAGAGTGGCGACACCACCTTCTGGTGTGGAAGCAACTGACTGTTGCGCTTTTTGGAATTCTTCTAGCGATGTGGGAAGAGAATCAAAACTCACTGGGTTTCGAGGGGTTAAATTTTGGGCAAACAAACTCCCAGAAAAAAGGAGAACAAATGGTAAGAGCTTCATTTTCATAGTGGGAAAATCCTAATTGTATTTGTTTGGATTTCAACTTTTTTTCCTTTACCAATCCAAAAATTAAAACCTAAATACGAATATGAAACAAATTATTACCATTTTTCTTTTTTTGACTCCCCTTCTTCTCGCCTCACAGTCGCTAAAAGAAGCAAAAGAATTCCAAACCCTCACTAAAAAATTATGTGCCAAGTCGTCCCAATGTTTGAAAGAAAAAATCAAAGACTTACCACCGCAACAAAGGAAGGTTGTCGAAGCTCAATTTGTAAACGGAAATGTTTGTGAATCGAGATACCAACATTTTGTAAACAAAGGAGAAACTGCAAGTTCTGACGGGAAAACAGCAAAACCAATCACAAAACAAGACATTGAAGATATGAAACTTTGTGTCAAAGAAATGGGACAAATGAGTTGTGATGCATTAGAAGAAGGCGAAATGCCAAACTCCTGCAAAAGATTCCAAGAGGAAGACTAAACCATTGTTTCTTTCCAATAGGGGCTCACTTCTGCCAAATCAGATTTGTTTGCCAGTTTCAAAATGAGCCGATCTAGTCCAATGGATATGCCCGAACACTCAGGAAATCCATTGGCGAGAGCATGTAAAAAATCAAGATCCATTGGGAAAATTTCTTTTCCCAATTTTTTTCTTAATATTTGTTCTTTCGTAAAACGTTCTTTTTGTTCATCTGCATCGGTCAATTCATAAAAGGCGTTGGCAAGTTCGATTCCGTCCCAATAAATCTCAAAACGTTTTGCCACTCCACCTTCGATCTTGGCAAGGGCTGCACATTCTGCGGGGTAATCATACAAAAACAAAATTCCATCGCCTAATTTTGGTTCTACCAAATTTAAAAATACCAAAAAAAATAAGTCCTCGTATTGCCAAGTACCCAACTCTTCCTTGGAACTGGAACTCAGATGGTGGTGCAGAATGTTTTGAATGAGTTCCGTTTTTTGAAACCCAGAACCCGTGTGTTCTATAAATACAGATTCAACTGTTTTTTCTTGGATCTTAACTTTTGGATTTGTTGATTCAGGTTTTTGCGAATCAAAATAATTTTCCAAAAGTTCTTCCAATAACCAAACAATGAATTTACGAAGAGCAGTATCATCAAACCCCTTAACATAAAGTTCCAACATTAAGAATTCTTTGGTATGGATGGAACTACCCGATTCTCCCGAACGGAATGTATGCGTGATTTCAAATATCTTTTCGAGCCCTGTGGCCATCATTTGTTTGAGAGAGTATTCGGGAGATGTAATGAGATAACCCTTTTCCTTTCCATCGGGAGAAGTCACTAAAAAAGGATCTAAGTAAGGTTCCATGCCCACCACTGGTTTTAGGCAAGGGCTATCCACTTCTATAAAATCTTTCTCCCAAAGAAGTTT
>JARJFC010000109.1 GCA_029310945.1 Leptospira sp. 96542 | reverse complement strand
CTAATTCTGATTATCAAAATATTGCCGCTAACTTAATCATTAATCCACTAATAGATTCGAAGAAAAAAGAATTATTTGGTTTTTCAAAAAAAAATACTGAAGCATACATTGACTTTTCAGCAGGAATCTCATTCTAATAAATCAGCTTCAGCGCATAACAGCGTGTAAACGCTTCGCTTCGGGACTTACGCCCTCGCTTGGGCTGTGCCACATTCCCCTTCTGTCACTCGTTTGCTTCCGCAAACTCTGTGCCAGTCCCTAACGCCTAAAGGCTCAGGGTCGGGGAACGTCGTTTACACTAGTTCGTTATGCGTAATTGATGAAAATTTTTACCTATCAAATTAATTTTAATTTTTCAATGAATAAAAAATCAAAAATTAAACTCCTTTCTCTCTTTTGCTTAATCATCCAACTACATTGTCATACTTTCAACCAAACAAGAAAGCTTTCTCGAAAAATAAGAGGCTTCAACGAAATTCAAATAAATAAAATTCTAAAGATTGAAAAAACTTCCGCAACTGAAATCACAATCTCAGCCATAGCAAATCAAAAAGATGGCTCGATAATTGAAGAGCCTATGTGTATTACTATCTATTACGACCCTAACTTTGAAGAATATAGATTTACCCAATATAAATCAAGATTTGTAATCTTAGAAGAATGTAAAACCTTTACCAATACTCAACCATTGAATTTCAAAATAATCAGTCAAAGAATCTACTTTGAAAATAAACGAACTGAAGAAAAAAATATAAATAAAAAAGGCGTAACAAACAACATTTCCAACGAAAAAAACTTAATTATTCCATTAGGAATGGATTTAATCTTCATCGAAACTCAATTGAATTATATAAATAAATTTCGCAATTACTATGGAAGTATTAATAGACCTGCGTATATAAAATCGAAAAAACATTACTATCCATTTTATCCTCTTACTTTAACCTACGATCTTTTAGCAGGCTCTCTGCATACAATAGGAATGCCATTCTACTTTGCTTGCGGATACGGATTTGGTCGTGGGTTAGATAATAAAAGAACGGGAGTTCTGGAGGGATCTATCGTTATGTCAATTATATTCACAACTTGTCCTATCGCTACCGTTATAGTTCTTCCTGATGGAGTTAAAGTTAAACCGGATGAAATCGAACTTTAATAGAATTTTACTCTATTAAAGCCTCATCAACTACGCATAACAGCGCGGAAACGCTGCGCTTCGGCACTTACGGCCTCGCTTGGGCTGTGCCACATTCCCCTCTGGCACTCGCTTGCTTACGCAAGCTATGTGACCAGTCCCTAACGTCCCGTTGGGACTCAGGGTCGGGGAACGTCGTCTCCGCTAGTTCGTTATACGCAAGAAATGAAATAAATTCCAAAAATAAAACAATCTCCAAATATAAAGTATTAACATTTTTATAAATGAGTAAATTTATATTTACCAGGGATATATAGTATAATCTTATGAATATCGTGATTATCTAGGGAATACTTGATCTAAACTTAAATTATGAAAAAAATCTTTAATCTCTTAACTTTAATAATCTTAGTTATCAATATCAACTTTTGCTATAATGACGGAAAGGTCACCAGTCCTTTTGAAGAAAAGAAAAAAACAGATGGCAAAATTTGCGCGGTCTTATACTTATATTGTGATAATCAATATAAGGAATGTAAAGCTGTTAATCCAGTTACTGAGAATCCAGACGCTTGCATACGCAACTACCAAGGATGCAATAATACCGTAAGAGGATGTATTTCGAGTTCGAATAACTAATTATAGTGTTTTAAAATCGAATATCTATAAAATTTTCCTAAAAACTCCCACCAGCATACTTTTCTGTATCTTTAATAAAGACGAAATATTCGGAAAATTAACAATTTATATTACAAAACCAAGTTTACTTCAAATACAAAAGCATGTTTTAAATATTATACTGACCTCCACTTGATAATACAAACAGTCTTCATTCTTAAACCTACTTAAATATAATTAATAATTTTAAATTTTCGATAAGATTCTATAAAAGATTCACTTGAAATATCTATTAATTCTTTAAAAATATCTTATAATCAAGAAACTTTTGATTAAATCATTTCCAGCGTATAACTACCGCTAACCACTTCGCTTCGGGACTTGCGCCCTCGCTCGGTCTACGACACATAGGCTTCTGGCACTCCTCTTGCTTACGCAAGCGTCGTTCCAGCCCCTAACGTCCCGTTCGGGACTCAGGGTCAGCCTACGTCGGTTAGCTTAGTTCGTTAGTCGCAAGTGTTAAAATTAATCCTATAAAAAATTTATAAATCACAAAATTCTAGTTTTTAAAAGAAAGAAATAAACAAATGTTTGATTTTTTATAGTTTCATTTCTACGATCAAACCTTTATTGTTACTGAATAATTAGGTGGGTATTCTCCGTAAGCTCAGTAACAAGAATCAATTTTTCATGAAAAAAATTAAACTATTATTGGAATATAGAGGCTTTCCTATTTGGAATTACGATGATGAAGAGGGATTTATTGGGCATTATCTGCCAGAAGAAATGGAAGAAGATAAGAAACTAGAGCAAGAACTAAATGAAATTCAAGATATATTTGATGAATTATATCTAGATACCAAAACAGAATTCGATTATATTGGATTTAATAGTCCAACCAAAGAATTAGCCTTCAATAAAAGAGTAAACATGTTAGTAGAAACAATTAAATCAAAGTATTCTCATCAATTCTTAATTATTGATCATCTTTCGATCTGATTTTAACAATTTAAAACAAAGATACAAAATGTAACTTCAAATAATTTAACATATATAAATTATGACAAAACATTTACTAATATTGATATTCTCTTCTGCTTTTCGTAAAATTTCCGTCTTTAAAAAAGAAACTTAAATAGTAAACATAAATAAAAAAAGAAATCTAGGAAACAAACACCTGCGACTAACAACGGGGAAACGCTGCGCTTCGGCACTTGCGGCCTCGCTTGGTCTGCGACACATTCCCTTTCTGTCACTCGCTCGCATACGCAAGCTACGTGCCAGTCCCTAACGTCCCGCCGGGACTCAGGGTCAGGGAACGTCGTCTCCCCTAGTTCGTTATGCGTAATGTGTTAAACTGAAATATGGAATATAAACTAAACCCAATACCTGCTGATATTGATAATCCAAAATTAAATCAGTTATTGTCTAAACTCAATCTAACAAATACTCCACAAAAAATTCAGTATAAAGAATTTGGATTACAAGATAAAACTGAATGCATAAAAAACGTAGAAAAAGTCGTAGAAATTAACGGAGGGTATCAATTATTTGGTTGGGCTATTTGGTTAACTCCTAATGTACTTATAGAAGCAGAGTTTCATTCAGCCTGGATGGCTCCTGAATCAATTATTTATGATGTAACTCCTAGAGGATTTAGGGAAATACTATTTATCATAGATAGAAATTTAAAATTTAATGGATATCAAATAGATAATATTAGAATACCCTTAACGCCATTTAAACAAATCGAAGAACTTATTTCCAATAGCGAAGAATACTTCCAGATACTTAACAAAGGGAACCGAAAATTTGAATTCGGTAAAATACGATTAGAATTATCAGAAATTGAAAGAGTAAAATCATTACAAGCCCATAACACAAAATTAGTTAAAGAAATATGCGAAAGAAATAACAACCCCAAAAGAAACTCAATTTGCTTTTGCGGTAGTGAAAAAAAATACAAACATTGCTGTGAACGTAAAACTGGAGAACATCAAAATGAATAACATAATCAAAGAGTTAAAAGATTTTATAGAAAAACATAATATGGATAGTAATCCATATTTTCGAATTGGAATACTTAGATCCTTAGATAAGGATCTAATTGGTAAACTAAAAATCAGTGGAGAAGAAAGTTCAACAAGCCTAATCGATAAATTATTCGAAAATATAGAAATATTTGAATCTATCGATTTATTCAGAACTATTAATTCTAACATCCTAATGACTTTAACTAGAGCTATCTTTTCTAAAAAGGATTTAGAAAACCAAAAGGACTACTACAATAGACTTAACTTCAAATACTACAGAATTGATATTAATGTATTAAGAACTATTTATGAAACACTTGAAAACCAACAATACGAGAACGAACAACTTATCAAGACCAAAAATGAGTTACAGCAATTAATAAATACAAAATGGTCAATTACAGAGCTATCCAAACTCACTGAATGACAAAACACACTACGCATAACAGCGACTAACCGCTTCACTTCGGGACTTACGCCCTCGCTCGGCCTACGGCACATAGGCTTTTGTCACTCCTCTTGCTTACGCAAGCGTCGTGCCAATCCCTAACGTCCCGTCCGGGACTCAGGGTCAGCCTACGTCGGTTAGTCTAGTTCGTTATGCGATATTGATTAAAAATATTTATGATAAATACATATAATTTTATTATCCGAACCCTTCAAATAATTTCTAAAAGACCAAAATTAACAATGCCCTTCTTTTTACCAATAATTTGGTTCAATTTTCTGTTTTACCGTTTTATTTATGAAGGTTATGAAATTTATGATATAAGTAATTTCGTAATTACCACAATTTTCATTGCTCTATTTTTCTCTATTCTCTTCACTTACGCAAACTCACTAATGCTTATGATGATATATCAATTAGAAAGTGGAAAAACGATAAGTTTAATTTCAGCATTCACTAGCATTATCGGTTTAAAATTCTTGGCTTGTCTAATAGTATCGGTATTTTTTATTTTTAAATGGACAATTCAAGGTTTTCTAATTGGATTTATAATTACTCTAGAAAATATCTTTAATATCAATTTATACAATAATTTAACAAAATATGCTAGAATTGAAATTTCAATGATCTTACCTGCCATACTTTGGGAAGAAATGGGTTTTAATCAAGCGAGAGAAAACAGTTTAAAATTTAACCATGAAGAAATACACAAATATTCAAATGGTTTTTATCTAACTGCCTTTTTGGATATAGTCTTAGCTATTCCAATTTTCTTAATCTTTATTTTCAAAATAAGTCTTAAAAAAAATTTAATATTAATTCTTTTTACTACAAACGTTTCATTAATTTTATTGACTCTTTTTATTCTAACAGAACAAATATATTTTGCAGAACACTATCTATGGACTCTTAAATGGAAACGAGCAAAACAAAGAGCAATTAATGAAAGAAGAGAAATACCAGAATTTAAAGAAATTTCACGTCCTTCAATATTAGATAATATTCCAGATTTAATAAGATTTAAAAAATAATCAACATCGCATAACATCGGGGAAACGCTTCACTTCGGCACTGCCGGCCTCGTTCGGGCTGCGCCACATTCCTCTCCGTCACGTCTCTTGCGTCCGCAAGATTCGCGCCGACGCTAACGCCTTCTACGAAGGCTCAGCTACGAGGAACGTCGTCTCCCCTAGTTCGTTATGCGTAATCTCATAAACCAAATGGCTAAACAATAAAAATGAAGATTTTTTATTCATCATTCATTATTGCATTAGGTATATCTATAACATTTGCCTACAAGAGCAATAACGCCGAAAAGACAGCGAAAGTTGTAAATTCACTAACATTCTCAAAGATTTCTAATTTCAACATGCGAAATGAACAAAGAGGTAATTTAACAAGACGAATTAATCCAAAATATCTCTTATCTTCCGAAGCTATAATCTATAGTTCCAAAGAATTAGAAAAATCTGTTAAGATGGATATTTGTAGTTTTTCAAATAAAATAAATGTATTCTATAGTCAAACTGATCCGAGACAATTACCAAATTCCAGCTATATCGTAGAAATAAATGGCGATTTTTTTTATTTATTCGATTTTTTCAGAAATCAATCTACCCTCGTTAAATTCAAAGCTATAAACTGTAAATATAATTCCGATATTCATATTTTATATGAAGAATGCTATGAAATGGAAGATCTTAATATATCAAATCTTATAAGTAAATTGAAAGAAAACAAAAAAGTAACATTTTCGCAATTTATTTATAATTTAAATAACACAGAGGAAGAAATATTGTTTTCTGAAAAAGAATTAATGACAATATGTTTATTATCAAGTATAAGCTTTTTTTTAGCATTAATCTTTATTTCAAAAACTGTTCAATTTTTTGCATTTTCTTTTTTAATTTCAAATCTTGGAATATTATTAATATATGTAAAATATTCTCATAAATTTGAATAAGAATAATAAAGAAAATCTAAAGTGAAAAGTATGAGACTACGCATAACAGCGACTTACCGCTACGCTTCGGCACAAGGCCTCGCTCGGCCTGCGGCAAATTCCCCTTCTGGCATTCGCCTTGCGTTCGCAAGCTACATGCCAGTCCCTAACGTCCCGTTCCGGGACTCAGGGTCGGGGAACTTCGGTAAGTCTAGTTCGTTATGCGAAATTGGCAAAAATCAGGCAGAAAAAGTCGCGCCTAAGAGCTGCGCAGCAGTGAAGAGAAAGAGAAGAGATGAAGAGTTGGAAAGCTCCTCTCGTTTTGAATGCCCTGTTCTGTATTTACGAGCAAGCTAGTGAGTGGGGCGCTCCAATTTTTTACACTTCGTTTTCAAATTTTATCGTATACATTACCAACTCCGCATAACAACGGCTTACCGCTGCGCTTCGGGACTGATGCCCTCGCTTGGCCTAAAGGCACATTTCCCTTCTGGCACTCACCTTGCTTACGCAAGTCTCGTGGCCAGTCCCTAACGCCTAAAGGCTCAGGGTCGGGAAACGTCGGCAAGCCTGGTTCGTTATGCGAAATTGGCAAAAATCAGGCAGAAAAAGTCGCGCCTAAGAGCTGCGCAGCAGTGAAGAGAAAGAGAAGAGAGGAAGAGTTGGAAAGCGCTTCTCGTTTTGAATGCCCTGCTCTGTATTTACGAGCAAGCTAGTGAGTGGGGCGCTCCAATTTTTTACACTTCGTTTTCAAATTCTATCGGCAACATTACCAACTCCGCATAACAACGGCTTACCGCTGCGCTTCGGGACTGATGCCCTCGCTTGGTCTACGACACATTTCCCTTCTGGCACTCCCCTTGCTTACG
>JARJFC010000108.1 GCA_029310945.1 Leptospira sp. 96542 | reverse complement strand
GAAGGTATTGCCGCTCATGCGCGGGATTATCCCCGACCGACCGCGAACCATCTGGAACGGAATATGCATGCTGCATCGCACCATTTCCTTCCCAAGGAGGACCGCATGCTGGACCGCACCACGACCCAGTTCTCGCATGTGAAACCCGGAGACACGCAATTTGTCTCGGGCGGGCTGCGGGATTTTTTCCTCTACCGCGACCTGGGCATCGCCGAAGCCACCCACGGCAAGGTCATCGCCCATCTGGTGAAGGCGAACATGGCCCCAGAAAAGGGCACAGGATGGCACCGTCATGAGGCGGAATTCCAGATCGTGATCATGGTCAAGGGCTGGGCGCGCTTCATGTACGAGGACAAGGAAACCCTGGTCCAGGCGGGCGATGTGGTGCACCAGCGCCCCGGCATCCGCCATTACCTCTTCGATTATTCGCCCGACATGGAATACCTCGAAATCGTCTCGCCGGCGGATTTCAAGACCGTGGACGTGGACCCGGTCTGCGCGATTCCCGATCCGACGCCCTGGAAATAGGCACACAAGACCGGCGGCAGGCCGACGTCAGAACTCGGCATCAAGTTCGTCGATGTCATCCTGTTCCAGGCGCGCGGCGGCCACCCATTCCTGCATGGCAGGAAGTTCCATGATGCGCTGGCAGTACGCGGTGCATGCCGCATCCAGCGCCACGTCGTAGGTCAGGAAACGCGTGACCACGGGCGCGTACATGGCGTCGGCCAGACAAGGCTTGCCGCCGAAGAGATAAGGGCCGCCATGAGCTGACAGGCATTCATGCCAGATCTGCAGCACACGCTCGATGTCTGCCTGAGCGCGCGACCAGATCTTGTAAGCCGGGTAATGGGCCTTGATGTTCATGGGCAGGGCCGAGCGCAGCGAAGCGAAGCCGGAATGCATTTCGCCGCAGATGGCACGGCAGTGCGCGCGGGCCTTGGGATCGGCCGGCAGCAGTTGGGCCTCGGGCCTGATCTCGTTGAGGTACTCGCCGATGGCCAGCGTGTCCCAGACCTTGATGCCCTCGTGCTCCAGCGTCGGCACCAGCATGCTGCTGGCCAGCAGCAGCATCTCGGCCTTCATGGCCGGATCACCGGGGGGTATCACCTTCTCGGTGAACTCCAGCCCGGCCAGCCGGGCCATGAGCCAGCCGCGCAGCGCCCAGGCGCCGTAGTTCTTGCTCGTGATCGTCAGTACGGTCGTGGCCATGGTCGCGTCTCCTCCGGGCAACAGGAAGTCCCGCCGGAAGTGCCGCAAGCCTTGTGCCAGCCTGCTCTTTTAGGGGCTCTCCCCTTCGACATTGGCCCGCAACTTGCTGCGCCTGAGGCATCGGCGCCACAAGCCCGCTCCCGTCAGGACCAGCCCATGCTGTATCACGCCTACCAATCCCAGGCCGACCTGATGTCTCCGCTGCGGCTGCTGGCCCAGAGTGGCAGCGCCACCCTCTGGATGCGCCACACCGAAGGCAGCCTGCTGCGCCGGACCTCGGCGGCGCTGGAGGTGTTCTCGCGGCTGCGGCTGACCCACGCCCGACCGGCCTACGGCATCCGCAGCGTGATGGCGGGCGAACGCGAGCTGACCATCACCGAGGAGAAGGTGCTCACCCTGCCCTTCGGCACCCTGCTGCGCTTTCGCAAAGAAGAAGGGCCGGGCGCATCGGAGCTGCCGCCCCAACCCCGCGTGCTGCTGGTGGCGCCGCTGTCCGGACACTTCGCCACCTTGCTGCGTGACACCGTGCGCACCCTGCTCCAGGACCATGAGGTCTACATCACCGACTGGCACAACGCGCGCGACGTCCCGCTGCGCCATGGCGCCTTCGGCCTGGACGACTACATCGAGCACATGATGCACTTCCTGCGTGCCATCGGGCCCAACACGCATGTGGTGGCGGTCTGCCAGCCCTGCGTGGCCGCGCTGGCCGCCACCGCCCTTATGGCCGAGGATGGCGATCCGGCCCAGCCGCGCAGCCTGACCCTGATGGCCGGGCCGGTGGACTGCCGCGTCAACCCGACGGCCGTGAACCAGTTGGCGATCAGCAAGCCCATCGCCTGGTTCGAGAAGAACCTCATCAGCTATGTGCCGCTGCCGCATGCGGGCTACATGCGCCGGGTCTACCCCGGTTTCGTGCAACTCGGCGCCTTCCTGAGCATGAATCTGGAACGGCACAAGAAATCATTCCTCGACCTCTACCAGCATCTGGTTGAGGGCGACATGGACAAGGCCAACGCCATCCGCCTGTTCTACGACGAGTACTTCGCCGTCAATGACCTGCCCGCCGAGTTCTACCTGGAAACGGTGGAGAAGGTGTTCCAGACCTACGACCTGGCGCGTGGGGTTTTGTTTTACCGTGGTCGCAAGGTCAACCCGGGCGCCATCCGCCGCACGGCGCTGATGACGGTCGAAGGCGAGCGCGACGACATCTGCGCCATCGGCCAGACGGTCGCGGCACACGAGCTCTGCACCGGCATCCGCCCCTACCTGAAGACGCACCACGTGCAGACCGGCGTGGGGCACTACGGCGTTTTCAGCGGTCGCCGCTGGAACCAGCAGATCTACCCGCGCGTGCGGGAAATGATCCACGCCAGCATGGGTTGAGGCAGCCGGGAAACGCCTGCGGCACCCGGCGCCCTGAACACCTTGAGCGTTCACGGGGGCAGAACGCTGCCGATGACCGGGTGATCACCCACGGGGTTTCCCTGACCACCAAGGCTTGCACGCGGCAAACCCGTACAGGCATGTGGCCCGGCATTTACCCCTACACTGCGCGGCAGAAAACGTCTCGCGCATCAGAATCGAAAAAACATGAGGTTCGCCTGGGCCCAGCGCCTTCATCCCGGCAGTTTCCGCGGCCGCCTGACCCTCTGGTTCGGCCTCCTGTCCCTGACAACCCTGCTCAGTGTCAGCGTCTACGTCGGCCATATCGCGACCCAGGAGATCGCGGACTGCGGGGGGCGCATGCTGCACATCAACGCCCGGTCCGCGGGAGAGCTGCTGGCCACCAACCTGAGCGAGCGTGACAAGGAAATCCGCCTGCTGCGGCAGACCCTGGCGCTCTCCCACCGGGACCTGCACACCCCGGCAGTAGGCCACCTGCTCACCCTGCGCCAACAAAGTTCCAACGAGTATGCGTGGATCGGCATCGCGGACCCCAAGGGCACCGTGATCCAGGCCACCCAAGGCCTGCTGGTGGGCAAGGAGGTGAACCAGCGGCCCTGGTTCCTGGCCGCGCTCAAGGCGCCCTACACGGGGGATGTGCATGAAGCCGTGTTGTTGGCGCAGCAGTTGCCGCAGCGCGATTCCTTGGAACCCCTGCGCTTCATCGATTTCGCCGCGCCCATCATCGATGACGAGGGACGCCTGCGTGGCGTGCTGGGCGCCCATGCGCACTGGGACTGGGTCACCGACATGGTGGAATCCATCGTGACCCAGAACGCGGACCAGCGTCAGATCGAAGTATTGATCGTCGACGTGAAGGGGCACGTGCTCTATCCCTACCACCACATGGACCGCGTGCTGCTGCCGGCCAGTGTCACGCCGAACGCGCCTTACGACATCGTGCGCTGGAATGACGGTCAGGACTACCTCACCAGCATGGTGGAGGTGCCGGCCACGACCAGCACGCCGCTGGGCTGGCGCGTGGTGCTGCGCCAGCCATTGGCGGTGGCGGTCCAACCCATGCAAGTCCTGCACCAGCGGCTGCTCCTCTTCGGCCTGCTCGCCGCGCTCGCCTTCGCGGTGATTGCCTATCGCCTCGCCACGCGGGTCAGCCAGCCCATCGAGCAACTCGCGCGGGCCGTGCGGGACATCGAGGGACGTGAACGCCCGCCGGTCTACCCCGACGACGACAAGCAGATCCGCGAGATACGGCAACTCAGCGCATCCATCCAGTCCATGACCGGCGCCCAGTTGCGCCATGAGAAGGAGCTGGAGGCACTCAACGCCACGCTCGAGCACCAGGTCCGGGAGCGCACCGAGGCTTTGTACGTCGCGAACCAGGAACTCGAACGCCTGGCCACGGTGGATGGCCTGACGGGCCTGAACAATCGTCGTCGCTTCGATGCGCGCTTGAAAGAGGCGTTTCAGTTGCTGCGCCGCAACGAACGGGGCTTCGGACTCTTGCTCATCGACGTGGACCATTTCAAGTCCATCAACGACCGGCATGGGCACCCGGTCGGCGACGAGGTGCTGCGCCGGCTTGGGCGCCTGCTCATGCAGTCCACCCGCATCACCGACTTCGGTGGCAACAAGCTCTGGGACGAGGCGGTCCTCAAAGCCATCGACAAGACCGCCATCCTGCCCAAACAAGAGAACGGGACGATGCCCGAGGACGGTTTCGTCATCGACTTCAGACCGAAGGACTGAACCGGGCACCTGCCCGCGTCTCGCACACGGCGCCGCGATGCAGAACGACAGCAGTCCAGGCACAAACGCACACAACCGCCTGCACCGGCTGTCCTGGCACGCCGACATCGAACTGTTCGACGCCAGCTTCCAGGGCCATCCCTTCGGCCGGCACGCGCACGACGCCTACGCCATCGGCGTGATCGAACAGGGCGTCGGTGGCTACCTGTACCGGGGCGGCACGGAGATGGTCCCGGCCGGCATGCTGTCGCTGATCAATCCGGATGAAATGCACGACGGCTATGCCGTCGACGGCGCGCTCCAGTACAAGATGCTCTACGTGGGCGAGGCGGCGATGCGCGACATCCTGGGTCTGGCACAGCCGCAAAAATTCCAGCTCTCGATGGCGCAGGACCACGGCCACGTGGTGCGGCGTGCGCTGCGCGCCGTGCACGCCGCGCTGCATGGCGACCCCACGCTCCCCCGTCCGCCGGGTTGGCAACTGGCGGTGGACACCGCGCTCACGCAGATGCTGCAGACGGTGATGCAACACCACGCCCGCAACACCGTGCGCCCGGCCGGGCGCGAGCCCGACGCCGTGCGGCGCGTGCGGCACTACCTGGATGACCTGGCCCTGCGCGCGGGTGATGGGCTGGGCGCCGACGACGCCGGTGGCGACGTCACGCTGCGCACCCTGGGCAGCCTGGTGAACCTGCGGCCCAACTACCTGCTCAACGTCTTCACGCGGCACATCGGCTTGCCACCACACCTGTACTGGATGGGGCGGCGCATCACCATCGCCAAGCGCTTGCTGGCCCGGGGCCAGCCCATAGCCGACGTGAGTTATGCCCTGGGCTTCCATGACCAGGCGCACTTCACGCGGACCTTCAAGAAGTTCACCGGCGTCACGCCCGGGCGGCTGCGCGTCCATTGACGCAGCCTCAGCCCGCGCGCAGCGTGTCCAGCAGAAAGTAGACGATCGAGACAGCCAGCAGCGCGGCCATGACCAGGTTGAAGACCCGCACGCCCCCCGCCCATCGGGCGACCAGGGCACCGACCAAGCTCCAGGACCAGAGGGACAGCAGGCAGATCACGAAGAAGATCGCGCAGCACAGCACCAGGGCGCCCGCGTAGTCGGCGTGGGTGGCCACGAAGATGGACACCGCCGAGAAAGACACGATCCAGGCCTTGGGGTTGATGAGTTGCGCGACCGCGCCCGCCAGCCAGGTGGGCGGCGCGGTCAGGTCCCGCGCCTGCGCCTGCGAACCCGGTTGCAGGGAGGCATGCGCGATGCGCCAGGCCATGAGGAGCATGTAGGCCGCGCCCAGCACGGCCATCAGCCGGACCAGGGCCGGGTAACGCGCCACCGAAACGCCCAGGCCCGCGCCGACGGAGGCCAGGATGCCGACGAAACCCACGGTCGCGCCCAGCACATAGGGGAAACTGCGCCAGGCGCCAAAACGGGCGCCGGACATGGCCGACACGATGTTCACCGGGCCGGGACTGGCCGACATGGCGAACGCGAAACCCGCCACGGGCAGCATGAGTACACTCAATTCCTTCATGCCAGCGACGATAGCGCCCGAGCCAGGCGCAGGTCTTGCACGAAATAACGTTCCCCACCGCTCATCCCTCTCCATGACACCGCTCACGCCCTCCTCGCCGGCGCTATCCGCCGACTTCATCGTCATCGGAGGCGGAATCGCCGGGGCCTCCGTCGCGTACTGGCTGGCACCGCACGGGCGCGTCACCTTGCTGGAGCGCGAATCCCAGCCGGGTTACCACACCACCGGCCGCTCGGCCGCCGCCTTCATCGAAAGCTACGGCACACCCCAGGTGCGCGCCCTCACCCTGGCCAGCCGCGCCTTTTTCGAGCAGCCCCCCGAAGGCTTTTGTGAACATCCCCTGCTGCGACCCATGGGCGCGCTGATGGTCGCGGCGCGGGGCCAGGATGCCGAGTTGAAGGCGATGTGGGAGGTGCTGAGCGCCGTGACACCACGCGCCCAATTGCTGGACGCCGCGGGCGCCTGCGCGCTCGTGCCCGTGCTGCGGCGCGACGAAGTCTTGGGCGCGGTGCTGGAGCCCGACGCGGCCGACATGGACGTGCACGCCATCCACCAGGGTTATCTGCGCGGCCTGCGCAAGGCGGGCGGGCGGATCGTCTGCGACGCGGAAGTCACCGCGCTGACGCGCCAGGACGGCCGTTGGCGGATCCAGATCAACGCGGGAGCCACGGATGCCGAGGGGCAGACCTATGAAGCCCCCGTCGTGCTCAATGCCGCAGGCGCCTGGGCCGACCGCATCGCGGCGCTGGCCGGCTTGCCCGGCATCGGCCTGGAGCCACGCCGCCGCTCGGCCTTCACCTTCGCGCCACAGACCACCCCGGACGGCCCGTCCCTCGACATCCACCACTGGCCCATGGCCATCAGCCTGGGCGAAGACTGGTACGTCAAACCCGACGCCGGCATGCTGCTGGGCTCCCCCGCGAACGCCGATCCGGTGGAACCGCAGGACGTGCAGCCGGAAGAACTGGACATCGCGCTCGGCATCCACCACATCGAGGCCATGACCACGCTCGCCATCCGCCGCCCCGCGCGCACCTGGGCCGGCCTGCGCTCCTTCGTCGCCGATGGTGATCTGGTGGGCGGCTTCGACCCGGACCGGGAACGCGGCGCCGGCTTCTTCTGGGTCGCCGCGCAAGGCGGCTACGGCATCCAGACCTCGGCCGCCATGGGCGAAGCCTGCGCCGCCCTGGCGCGTGGCCTGCCCCTGCCCGAGCGCATCGCGGGCTTTGGATTAACCGAGGCCATGCTCAGTCCCCGGCGCTTGCTGCCCCGGTAAATCAGCGCGAGCTCGCCAGCCAGTCCACGAAAGCGCGGTTCACGGCCTCCGGCTGCTCCATGGTGGTCATGTGCCCGCTGTGCTCGACGATCA
>JARJFC010000107.1 GCA_029310945.1 Leptospira sp. 96542 | reverse complement strand
ATTCGTTATTTCCAGGGGTATTTGATCGCAAAACCAATGTTTGAAGGTTTGCCCGAAGTGAATTATTTACCTTGATGGTAAGTTGAATGGTGTTTCCCTGTTGGGGGAGGGTGGGGGTAGGGCGCATGGGCCGATTCTCACCGGGGCGCCGGCGCGCGTCATTGGGGCTTGCCGGGATTCCGCCGCGCGGAAAGCGGGGCCACGCCGCTGGTGCCGAGCGGCGCGCGGGGCTAGCATCGCGCGCCACCCTTGTTTTGCCACCTTCCCGGACCACGATGCCCACGCTGCTGATCACCCCCGAGGTTCACCACGCATTCGCCGCCGAACTGCGCGCGGCCGGAGGCACCGACCTGCGCTTCGCCCTCGCCGATACCGAACGGCCCTTGTCCGTGGAGGCACTGGCCGAGGTGGACATCGCGCTGATGTCGCTGGACGTGATCGGCCCGTCCAGCCGCACGGTGCTGTCGCCCCTGATGCAGCTCTACTCCGAACAACTCCGTGCCGCGCAGCGGCTGCGCTGGCTGCACGTGCCCACGGCCGGCGTGGACCGGCCCATCTTTCAGGAGATGCTGCGCCGGGGCGTGCGGGTGACGACTTCGTCTGGCGCCAATGCCGAGGCCGTGGCACACAGCGCCTTGATGGGTGTGATGCTGCTGGCACGCGGCGGTCTGCAGTGGTTGCAGGCGCAGCGCGCGCACCGCTGGGCACCCCTGCGCGGCGCCGAGGCGCAGGCCGACCTCGCGGGCCAGACCGCCATCGTCATCGGCCACGGGCCCATCGGCCGCGACATCGCGCGCCTGCTGGAAGCACTGGGCCTGCGCGTGCACAAGCTGCGCAACACGCCCCAGCCGGGGGATGCCGCCCTGGGCATCCACGGGTATGCGGCCTTGCCCGCGTTGGCGCCCGAGGCGCATTGGCTGGTGATCGCCTGCCCGCTGACGGAGGCCACGCGCCATCTGGTGGACGCGGCCGTTCTGCGCGCCTTGCCGCGCGGCGCCTGCGTGGTCAACGTGGGACGTGGTGGCGTGCTGGACGAACAGGCGCTGCTGGCCGCGTTGGCCGAGCGGCAGATCGCGGGCGCGCACCTGGACGTGTTCGAGCAGGAGCCCCTGCCGCCGGATTCACCCTTCTGGGATCTGCCCAATGTGCTGGTGTCGCCGCACAATGCGGGTTCCTCACAGCGTTATGGCGAGCGCTGCGTGCACCTCTTCCTGGACAACCTGGCACGCTGGACGCGAGGCGAGCCGCTGCAGCAGGAGGCGGCGTGCGACCAGACCTTGCGGGCCGCGCCGTGAGGGCTGAGGCGGCGCGGGGCCTGGGGGCCGTGCTGGGGGAGGGCGTGGAAGAGGCGCGGGAGGAAGTGAAGGAGGAGGGGAAGGGGGCGCGGCAGAAGGCGCAGTCTGAGCCTGGGCAGCGCCAAGCTACACTGCCCGCCACCATGCCCACGCCCCGTCCGGTCAACGTCGTGCTGCGGGCGCTGCAGATCCTGCGCGCGCTCAACCGGCAGCCGGTTTCCTCCGTTGATGCCATCCACAAGCACACGGCCATCCCCAAGTCCACCATCGTGCGCCTGCTGCAGACGCTGGAGGCCGATGGCCTGGTGCGCCGCGCGCCACAGTATGGCGCTTATCACCTGACTTCCGAAGTCACGGCCCTGACCAGTGGTTACCACAGCGAGCCGCGCATCGTGGAAGCGGCGGCGGCGCCGGCCGAGGCGCTGACGCAGGAACTGAAGTGGCCGGTGGCGGTGGCGGTGCACGACGGCGACGCCATGGTCGTGCGCTACAGCACCATCCCGCATTCGCCTCTGTCCTTTTTTCATTCGACCATCAACATGCGCCTGAGCCTGGTCACCCAGGCCCTGGGCCGGGCCTTCCTGGCCTTCTGCGGGCCGACCGAGCAGGATGCGCTGATCGACCTGCTGGTGCGCAGCAGTGGCGAGCCCATCGCCGGCCAGGAGGCGTCCATCCGCCACATGCTGGCCCAGGTGCGCGAGCGCGGTTATGCCCTGCGTGACCCGCGCGTGCGGCCGGAATCCTCCACCATCGCCGTGCCCGTTTTTGAAGACACGCGCGTGGTCGCCACCATCGGCCTGACCTGGTTCAGCTCCGCGCTGGACGCGGAGCAGGCCGTCGCGCGCTTCCTGCCGCCGCTGCAGGAGGCCTCGGCCGAGATCTCGCGCCAGCTCGCCGCCACGGCGGGCTGAAGCCTTCGCGTTTCCTGTTCTTGTTGCTCTGACCGTCCCGGCCAGGCCGCTGGCCTTGCCCGCGCGGCTGTGCCGTGCTGCGTGATCTGCCCTCGTATTCCGCGCGACGGAATGTCCCGAAACTGGCCTTGGCGCAGCAGGCCGCAACGCCCATGATGGGGGCCTGACAACGCAGACCCGCGCATCCCCTTGCGCACAGAGACGAGACACACGATGCCTTCCCCCGCCCCCTTGCTGTTCGATTCCCATGCCCACCTGGTCGCACATGACCAGACCCGTTACCCGCGCAACCCCATGCAGCGCGCCGCCGATGCGCCCTACCGCCCGCCGGGCGTGATCGGTCGGCCCGGTGGCCACCACGGCCCCAACCCCATCAACGAAGTGCCCGACGCCGAACCCATGCTGCGCTGGATGCGCGAGGAAAACGTCGACGGCGCGGTGGCCGTGCAAAAGCGCATGGTCTACCGCTACGACAACAGCTACATCCTCGATTCTTCCGACGCGCACCCGGACATCTTCTCGGCCGTGGTCATCCTCGACGCCGAGGACCCGGTCACGCCGGACCTCGTGCGGCGCTGGGTGCGCGACCATGGCCTGGCCGGCCTGCGCCTCTTCGGTGGCCGTAAACCCGACGGCAGCATGCCTTGGCTGAATTCGCCGCAGGCGCTCAAAAGCTGGGAGGTCATCAACGAGGCCGGCCTGGTGATGGACCTGGAGGTGCTGGCGCAGGGCGGGGGCGGGCCGTCGATCCCGGCCATCATCGAACTGTCGGAGCGTTACCCGAACGCGCGCATCGTGCTGGACCATTTGCTGGAGCCCGAGCTGCACGACGGTGAACATTTCGGTATCGACGAGCGCTGGGAAACCCTGGCCGGCCGCGAGCGCATCTTCTTCAAGTTCACCTCGATCAACCTCGACCATTGCCGCGAGGAAGGTTTTCCGGCCAACCAGGTGCTGCGCCGCGCGGTGGATCTGTTCGGCGCCGACCATGTGATGTGGGGCTCCGACATCGGCACCTCGTCCGGCACCTACAAGGACATGGTGCAGCGCATGATCGACGCGTCCGACCTGCTGACGCCGGCCGAGCAGCGCGCGGTCTGGCACGACACGGGGCGGCGCGTGTTCGTCAAGGGCGGGCACGGGAACAAGGCCGGCGCATGACCGCATCGCACCGCTACACCACCGTGACCGCCGAGGGCATGGACACGGCCACGGCCTACCGCCTCATCTGCGGGGTGGTGGTGCCGCGTCCGGTCGCTTGGATCACCACCGTCGACCGCGACGGCCGCGTGAACGCCGCGCCTTTCAGCTCCTACAACTACGTGGCGCACAGCCCGCCCATGGTGGCGGTGAACATCGGCACCCGGCTGGGCGAGCTGAAGGACACCGCGCGCAACATCCGCGACACCGGCTGGTTCTGCGTGAACGTGGCCACCGAGGACGTGATGGAGATCCTGCACCGCTGCGGCGCGGACTACCCGCCCGAGGTCAGCGAGCCCGAGGCCCTGGGCATCGAATTGTTGCCGGGCATTGCCACGCCGGTGCCGCGCATCGCCGCGTCGCCCATCCACCTGGAATGCAAGCTGGACCAGGCCGTGGCGCTGGGTCGTGGCCTCAACACGCTGTACATCGGCGAGGTGCTGGCCTTCCACTTGTCCGACGCCGTGTACGACGGCCGCCATGTGGACAGCGTGAAGCTGCGGCCGATCGCGCGCCTGGGCGGCCCCTGGTACGCGGCCCTGGGCGAGACCTTCCATCGCCCGGCGCTGCAACGCCCGCCGGGTGAACCTGAACCTTCGACGACGCAGAGCAGCAAGGCATGAGCTATTCACTCCCCCAGGGTGCGGACCACCACGTCGGTACCTTCGTCAAGACCACCTCGCCCCAGGTCATCGAGATCCTCGGCGGCAGCGGCCTGGATTTCGCCGTGCTCGACGCGGAGCACGCCCCTTTTGATCGCGCTGCGCTCGATCTTGCGCTGCTCGCAGGCCGCGCCGCCCAACTGCCGCTGTTCGTGCGGGTGGCCGAGCACACGGCGGCCTGCCTGCTGTCCGTCCTCGACCTGGGCGCCACGGGCGTGCTGGTGCCGCACGTGGACACCGAGCAGGACGCCCGCGCGGCGGTGGCGCATTGCCGCTACGTGGGCGGTGACCGCGGGTATTCCAGTTCGCCGCGCGCAGCCGGTTACGGCGCGCTGGGCATGAAGCAGGCCATCGCGCATGGGGACCGCAGCATCGTGGCCTGTCAGATCGAGAGCGTGGCCGCCGTGGAGAACGCGGCGCGCATCGCCGCCGTGCCGGGCGTGGACGTGCTCTTCATCGGCCGCGCCGACCTGGCGCTGTCCATGGGCCTGGACAACGCGCAGGACCCGCGCGTGAGCACGGCCACGGAAGGCGTGATTCGGGCGGCGCTGGCTGCCGGCAAGACCGCCGGCATGTTCGTCGGCAGCACGGCCGAGCGCGAGAAGTACCGCGCGCTGGGCGTGAGCTGGTTCATCCAGGGTTCGGACCAGTCGCTGTTGCGCCAGGCGGCGCAGGCGACGGCCCGCGCCCGTACCCAGGAGACATCGTCATGAGCACCCCCACACCCACCGCTTCCGCATCCACCCTCCGTCCCGCCTCGGTCGCGCGCTGGCACGACCAGGCCCCGCAGATCGCTGAGGCGACCGCGCCCACCTGGGTCGCGCGCGGCGCCAACTTCGTCGTCACCGTGACCGACGCGCAGGCCGGCGCGTGCATCGCACGCCGTGGCCAGCCGGACGAGTACATGGTGTTCCTGCCCGAGAGCGGCGCCACCTTCCGCGCGGGCGGCGAGACGCTGCAAGCTGGTCCCGATTCGCTGACCATCGTGCCGCCCGGCGACAGCGAGATCGTGCTGCAGGGCGCGGGCCAGGTCGTGTGCCTGTATTCCCACCTGGCGCAGGACTTGATGGCCCAGGCCGGCAACGCGGCCGACTATGCCGAGGCCACGCCCGACGTGGCGCCGCTGCTGCCCTGGCCCACGCCCGCCGATGGCTTCAAGCTGCGCAGCTACGCGCTGGCGCAGCACACGCAGGCCGACAGCAATATGCGCATCTTCCGCAGCACCAACCTGATGCTCAACATCATGACGCCGCGCATGGTGGCGCGCGACGTGCGCAAGCTCAGCCCGCACTCGCACGTGGACTTCGAGCAAGGCTCGCTCGCGCTGCAAGGGCAGTGGGTGCACCATATGCGTTACCCCTGGGTGCCCGACATGACCGCCTGGCGCGAGGACGAGCACATCGAGGTGGGCAGCCCCTCGCTGACCGTGATTCCGCCCAAGGTGGTCCACACCAGCCGCAACCTGAACGACGGCGGCGCCTGGCTGCTGGACATCTTCGCGCCGCCGCGTTTGGACTTTGCCAGCAAGCCCGGCAAGGTGGCCAACGAGAAGGACTACCCGCTGCCGGCGGCCTGAGCCCGAAGCGGCCAGGGCGCAGCGCGATCCAGACCAGAAGGCTGAAGCCATGGCCATCACCCGCGAGCAGATCACCCAGCTCACCGCGGACCTGTACGAGTGGTCGCTCAAGAAGATCCCGGACGACACCCGGGCGGCGCTGGCCGCCGCCGCGCCGCGCGAGACCAACGCCACCGGCCGCAAAACCCTGACCATCATGCTGCAGAGCGCGGACACGGCGCAGCGTACGGGCGGCCTGGTGTGCTCCGACGTCGGCATCCCGACCTACAGCGTGAAGATCGGCACGCGGGTCGTCTTCGATGGACCGGTGCGCCAGGCCATCGTGGACGGTTTCGCGCGCATGGCCGCGCGCAGCGACCCGCCCATCCTCAAGATGGTGACGCACCCGCTCACGCACGTGCGCGGCCATGCGGGCAAGGACATGCCCATCATCAGCTTTGACGTGATCGACGACGCGGACTACGTGGACATCACCTGCGCGCCCAAGGCCATGGGCACGGGCCGCTGGGAGGCTTCGACCAACTTCGTTTATCCCACGACGCAAGAGATCGAGGCCTACGTGCTCGACACCGTGCTGAACGCCGGCTCGCAGGCCTGCCCGCCCATCGTCGTCGGCGTGGGCATCGGTGGCACGCTCGATTACGCCGCGCGCCTGGCCAAGGAGGCCGTGCTGCGTCCTGTGGGGAAAAAGGGCAGCGCGAACCCCGATCCGCTGCTGGCGGGCATGGAAGAGCGCCTGCTGCGCGCCATCAACGGGCTGGGCTTCGGCCCCATGGGCACCGGCGGCGACACCACCGCGATGGCGGTGCACGTCGATTACGCGGCCTCGCACGGTTTCGTGCCGGTGGTGGTGAACCTGAACTGCTGGATCAACCGCCGCACGCGCGCGCGCCTCCACCACGACGGCCGGGTGGAGCGCATCGAATGAGGGGCCTGTCATGAAACACCTGACCCTGCCCCTGTCGCGTGCCGACGTCGAGGGTCTGGAACTGGGCGAAATGGTCACGCTCAGTGGCCACGTGACCATGAGCATCGGCCTGCCCACGCATCGGCGCATGGCCGAGCTGCTGGACGCGGGCCAGGCCTTGCCGGTGGACCTGCGCGATGGCGCCTTCATGCACCTGAGCTGCTACAACCGCGAGCGCCCGGACGGCAGCCTGGAGGCCCTGTACTTGAACCCGACCACCAGCACGCGCTACAACGCCTACATGCCGCGCCTGGTGGAAGGCGCGGGCCTGCGTCTGGTCGGCGGCAAGGGCGGCCTGGACGAAGCCAGCGTGCTGACCTTGCAGCGGCAGGGTTGCGCCTACCTGTCTTTTCTGGGCGGTGGCTGCACGCTGCTGTCGCAGGCGATCCGCCGCGTCGTGTCCGTGCACTGGCCGGAGGAGATCGCGCAGTTCCGCCTGCTGACGCTGGAGGTGCGGGAACTCGGCCCGGCCACCGTGGCCATTGACGCGCATGGCAACAGCCTGTACGAACAGCTGCGGACGCGGGCCACGGCGCGACTGCTGGAAGCGCGGGCCGCACCCCTCTTGCCCTAGGGGCAGGCGTCGCGATCTACGCAGCGGACAAGAAAGCCGGCCGCGGGATCGGCAGGCGGGGCCGACCGACTGCGCTTCAGCCCAAGGTGGGCAGCAACTCGTCCAGTTGGCCGAAGGTCTC
>JARJFC010000106.1 GCA_029310945.1 Leptospira sp. 96542 | reverse complement strand
CAATTAGGAAAGCCCGACGAGGCTATCACAGCCTATCGCCATGGCGCGGTCTTGCATCCTGAGAATGCAGATTTGCTGATCAACTACGCGCAATTGCTATTGAAAGCCAATCGCATGGCCGAAGCTTTCCCCA
The DNA here is from genome assembly GCA_029310945.1 of Leptospira sp. 96542. GTDB lineage: Bacteria > Spirochaetota > Leptospiria > Leptospirales > Leptospiraceae > Leptospira_A. The sequence continues at coordinate 7,222 of JARJFC010000106.1, read as the reverse complement.
TTCTGCAGAAAGTCTGCGCCTTACAGCCAGGCCACGCCATGGGTTGGCTGCGCTTGGCGCAAGCTTGTTACCCGATAGGTTTACATCATGAGGGCTTGAGCGCCGCGCAGAAAGCCCAAGAATTAGCTGAGTCTCTGCGTGACAAAGTCGCGGCGCTGAACATGTTGGCTATCCATCGACGCGAACTTGGCCAGGTTCGCGAGGCCGTTCGAGACTGTGAAGCTGCCATTGCGCTGGATCCGACGGACATCGCCAATCACACGAACCGCCTGCTTTTCATGCTGGCCGATCCGCAAGCTCAGGCCCAGCAACTGACAGTCGCAGCGCGCGAATTTGCCGCCGTCTTCGAACCTGCGTTGATACCCAAATGGCCCAACCATGCGGCACGTCGAGAGGGCGGCCCATGGCGCCGTTTGAGAGTCGGGTTTCTTTCCCCCGACTTCCGAACCCACGCGGTCATGTACTTCATCGAAGGGATGCTGGCACAGTTGGATCGGCGTGAATTTGAGATTTGGGCTTTTTACCTTTATCCAAACGAAGATAGCGCCACCGAACGGGTGCGCTGCCATGCGGACCATTTCGTCAAGCTAGCGCTGCGCAGTCCGGACGAGCAAGCTCAAGCCATTCAGGAAGCCCAGATCGATATACTGATCGATCTGGCTGGTCACACGGGTAGCAACGGGCTATTGGCCATGGCCCTCAAACCTGCGCCAGTGCAACTGTCTTGCATCGGTTATCCCGGCACCACTGGACTCGCCGCCATCGATTGGCAGCTCTGTGACCGAATAACACTTCCACCTGGCGTCGAGTCTCTTTATACCGAACGCCTCTATCCCATGCCAACCGATGGTGCCGCGTGTTATCGGCCGCACAGCCGGAATCCACTTTGGCGTTATCAACCTGCGTATCAGATACGCCCAGCCCCAGCCTTGAGCAAGGGTTTCGTGACTTTTGGCTCCTGCAACAACCTGGGCAAACTTACCGATGAGGTACTCGCGCTGTGGGGACGTATCCTCCGCACAGTGCCAAATTCGAGATTGCTGATCGAAGGCAAGAACTTCGACAGACCCGCCTTTGCTGCTGAGTATCGCGCACGCTGCACGCGTTTGGGCATAGACGGCACACGCCTAGAGCTGGTGCCGCTGAACAACGCCAATCAGTACCTGACCTACCATCGCATCGACATCGCCCTTGACCCATTCCCTCTCGTCGGCGGAACAACGACTTTCGATGTGTTATGGATGGGCGTTCCGTTGATCACCATGAACGGCGACAGCATGCGCTCCCGCATGGGCTTAGGCATTCTGGCCCATCTAGGGCGGCACGAATGGATCGCACGTAACGCTGACGAGTATGTTGCCATTGCGGCAAGATTGGCCAATGATGTTCAAGCGCTCAATGAAATTCGCCAACAGTTGCGCGACGAATTTGAGTCCAGCGTACTCATGCGAGAAGATGTCTTCATGCTCACTTTCGGACTTACCTTGAGACGTCTATGGATGCATTGGCTGCTCGAGTCGGAACATCCGGAGTGGTCCCGCGAACAGGTGAATACACAGATTGAGGCATGGTGCAATGACCCACCAGACTTGCCCGAGCTGGAATTCCATGTCGGCGTGGCACCCGGCAAGCGCATTCCACTTTCGTCTGCGTATGAAAATTTGCAGAAGATTTTGGAGCGTGCCAAGGGCGGATCTCAATCGCAACGCCCTCTTGAACCATCCCAAGAGCTTTCGAGCAAGCAGTGGCACGAGGCTACCATTCTTGCAGAACGTATCCTGTGCGCCAGGCCGCATGATGCAGTGGCATTAACAGCCTTGGCTGAAATTGAGCGTGCCCATGGTAACGAAGCCTTTGCACACGTCTACCTGAAGGAAGCCCTTAAATCCCTCTCGAAGATCCCAGAAGCCCCCGATCTATTGCTGGAACGCACAACACACAATGTGCAGATGGCGTTCGACTATCTGGATCAAGTCACCGAGCGCGCATAACTCGCTCGTTTTTTGGAGGGGGCAAAAGCATGTGCTCTATTACCCCCACCAATCCAGAGCGAGGATCAGCGCACGCAGCGTAGATAGCCATCCGGCGCCACGGTGATCAGCAACTTGCTCACCATACGTTCGTCGATTTCGAAACGATCGGTTTCCAGTAGGAACTCGCGCACGGCAGTCTTGGGATTGTTGCCTTTGCCCCAGGGACGATCATTCAGTAAATCATCCGGCATGTCTTCCAGCAAGGTGTCGAACACCACCATATAACTGTCCTTGGTGACAAATGACGAGTACGCACGCATCTCGGCCATCACGTGCTCGTGCGTGTGATTGGAATCCAGTATCAGCAACACCCGGCGCTTGCCACGCACATGCTCTTCCACTTGACGAATCGTGGCAAGATCAATGGAGGAGCCTTGGATCATCTTCAATCGCTTGCTCATCGGATGGCGCACTATTTCCTCTCGGTTATGAGCTCGGATGTCTATGTCCACACCGAGCACGTAACCGTCACCACCGATCAGTTCCAGTAGAGAAGCGTAGTACAGAACGGAACCACCATGGGCGATGCCCGTCTCGATGATGAGATCAGGCTTGATATCCCAGATCAATTCCTGCATGGCAATCATGTCCTGCGGGAACTGAATGATCGGACGCCCCATCCAGCGGAAGTTGTAAGCATATTTGTGCCGCGTGATCTCTCGCAGCCAGATTCTGGATAAGGCTTGCACATCTTTATCGGCCAACAAGCCATCAATGTTCGCCTTCACTTCGGCAGCGAATTTTTCATGTTCGTTCATTTTTCAGAAACTCCCGCCACGGTATGGCATTTGGTTGAAGCAAATCCGCTCCCTCCGCCCCCAGATTGGCAGCAAGATCAAGACCGGAGACATAAGGCGTGAACGCGCCATGCAACTGGGGATAGGGCCGCTTCTGGTAATCCATGTAGTCAACCTGAATACCGGCCCGCTCGAATGATTCATGATCAAGGTAGTTTCGCGCCCCAAGCCCCGTCACATAGTGGCTCCCACCCAGCGCCTTGACGACATCCAACACCCGCTGACTACCTGCCCCATCGATACCCAACTCACGAATGCCGACAAAGCGTGTATTGCATCCGATCTGGAAATATTCGCATAGCAGTCTGAGCGAGAGCCAGCTGATATCGGCGATGGTGTCGCAATCCTCTGCGTACACACGATCTAACAGCGCGAGCATGTCTGCGCAATACGGCGCTTCCGCATAGGCTTGCGCCAGCATCATGTGGTGCCGACCTTTCCAATCGCTGCGGCGATCCACCCGCACCTCATCGATACGCTGCCCCAAGGACAATCCAGCCAACGGAACCGTCAGCCATTGCGAGCCCTTTGCCGTCTTGAATTGCACCCGATTGGTAAAACTGCCCTTGGAAAATTGCACGTCGTCATAGCGCACAAATACATCCGCCAAGCGGATCTGCTCCAGGAAACCTGGCCAGGGGAAGAGCATGGGCTGGGAGATGACGACTCTCATGGAAACAGAATCTTCTCCATCATCAATACGTCAAGGTACTGACCATCCACATGGACATGCGACCGCAAGCAGCCAACTTCGCGGTATCCAATTTTCGGGTAAAACTTGGCCGCCGGAATGTCTGCCCGGACTCGCAACACAATCTTGCGCAAGGAGAACATGCGATGCGCATAATCTTCCAGCAACCGCAAAGCTTCACGTCCATACCCTTGCCCTTGCGCACCGGGCGCAATGCAAATGCCCAGCTCGGCCGTGCCATGCAAGGGATGCATGTCAATGAGCTGCAAATACCCCAGGCACCGCTGACTGGTCAATTCGGCGATCACAAAGAACAGACCATCCTCCCGTCCACTCTTGTCCACCAACCAGCGCCGGACCCTTTCCACTGAATTGGGCCGGGCTTGTGCAATCAGCATATTCTGCAATGCTACGTCATTGCGCAACGCAAGCAGCGGTGATACGTCGTCTTCCTGCCATGCACGCAACTCGACTTGTGAACCTCGCAACATGAAGGCTCCTTACAAATAAAAATAGGTCAGCGGCCGTGACCGCAAAGCTTGGATTTCACCAATCGTACGTCGCGCATGAGCCGGATTCAGTCCGACCAGCAGCGTATCCACGCTTGGATCCAGCGCGCTCGGCGCTACTACAGGCCGTCCAAATATGGTTGTTCCTTGCAAATGCGGGTTTTGGTCTACAAAGCAGCGAATACGTTCCACGCCCCCGAGGCTTGCCGCGATGAAAGCGCCATAAAACCCGGCCCCATAGATTGCGCAACAGGCCTGGCTATGCAGCACATCGGCGAAATTGGTTACACGCGCTGCGGCCCCCCTCCAGAAATCCGCCATCTGCTTGAATTCGGCCATCGTCTTCGCAATGGCGGCCCCGTCCGTCAGTGACAGTGGCGGCGAAACCTCCAGACGCCGCGCCGTCACGACAAAAGCTCCACGATGCGATGTTGCGTCGATGCGCTCAGGCACAAAACCCGCGCGCTGCAACAAATGCGTCCAGGAGCCCTCCGTAAAGTGATTGACATGGTCAACGACAATGAAGTCGGCCACGTTCGTGGCGACATTCGGCACCACGCAGTAAAAATGCCCTCCCGGACGAAGAAGGGAATGGATCTTTCGCAGGCTTCCTAGAGGGTCAACAATGTGTTCCAGTGCAAAAAATGACGTTACAACGTCAAAACTCTGCGCCCATTCTGCTTTAGGTGTGAATGTCGCCCACCGATCCTCAGGCAAAAAGCTGCTCCAGAACTTCTTGTAGTTTTCACTGACATCAAAAAGATGGACCTGTAAATCCGGCCGTGCCAAGAGCAATGCCTTCATGGTTGAACTTTTGGCGCAGCCATAGTCCAATACGCGCGCATTCGGCTGCAACTCCAGCAAAGCCTGAAGGACTGTCAGTTGGTGCTCTGTGCGATAGACCGGTGTGCCCTCACGTATTTCGTAGATCTGGTCTTCTTCCGCGCTGCTACTCAGGATGTTGTAGTCATCCGCGTAGTATTGAGCAACATGCTCAATTTCATCGGTTTGCAGATGAGAACAATGTACACATGCCCACACTCGAGTATCTCCGGGATAGGCCGTTCCCAATGACGTCAGCGCCAGTCCGGACTGCATTTCATAGAGCAGTTCCAGATTCGTGTGGCCACATACATGGCAGGTTGGAACAGACATTTCTTTCATCGATCCGCGGAAAGTTCTGGATGAATCTCGAGGAAATTGGCGCCTGCCGCGAAGGATCCCTTCCAGCCATGCCCGCGTCCCGTGGGCTCGGTGAAATTGAAATAACGCAACTGCATCGACCAACGTGATCGCCGAGCCCGGTTATGACCCGAGGCGTGAAGCACCAGAAAATCCACCACGACCAAATCTCCTGGACCGGTCAAAGGCGCAATCTGCGGATAACGCGTGATGCGCGCCTGCTCATCCTGAAGCGTCAAGGCGTACGCGCCGGTTTTCCCGCCTTGCTCAATCGAGTGGACGGGAACAACACCATCGTGATGCGAGCCCAAACAAAAGCACACCGGACCAAGCTCTTCGTCCACATCCAACAAAGGGCTCCAGTAGACCAAACCGTCCAGACTGCGAAGCTGGCTGGGGTATTCCTGGTGCCAGTTTGCGCGGAACCGATCCTCACCCGGATTGTCAATGCGTATACCGTATCCTCCCGCCGCGACACCAGGGATGGCTTTTTCTCCGCGCAGCTCAAGCAACAATTGATCATGCAATGGATGAGCAACCAATCGCACGAAGGCCGGTATCTGTTTGACTGCGTCATACACCTCGCCGCCATACGCGCGATTGGCAGCGATCAGTTCTTGATAACCACTGTCAAAGGTGGCCGGACTGAAGGGCGCTTGCTGGATAGCCAACCGGTACTTGTCGATGACGAGTCCGATGATACTGTGAATACCGCGAAGAATGGGCCAGATGTCTCGCTCTAAATCATAAAAACCACGAATCACCAGCACCCCATCGCGCAAAAATTCTGCACGCTGCTCGTCACTTAACAAGGTTTTGTTCATCATGGATCTCACCGCAATCGACCGAACTGCGCCAGTACCGCCACCACACGCTCCAAATCCGCTTCGGTCATATCGTGATAGCTGGGCAAATTGATGGAACGACTCGGTAAATCATAACTGTTGACATTGCCAGGACAGGACTGGAACGGCGGCAAACTACTCAACGGCCAGAAGAAGACGCGTGCATCAATATTTGCCACGGCAAAACGCTCAGCCAGTTGTTCACGACTGACACCCGTGTCCTTGGCAAACACCGCTGTTGGCATCCAACCGCCATTCACCGTGCCCTCCGGCTCGGGATTCACGGAAATACTGGGGAAGACCCGCAGATGTTCGCGGTAATAGGCCAGAATTTCCTGCTTGCGCGCGATCAGTTCATCGATGCGCTCAAGCTGTCCCAGACCAATAGCGGCCTGAACATTGGACATCTTGTATTTGTATCCGACCTCGTCCGCCCAGAACTGCTTGGATTGCCCACGTCGACGACCGTGATTGTTGAGTGTCAGCACACGCTCGTACAAATCAGCATCACTGGTGACAAACATGCCGCCTTCACCAGTTGTCAGTGTCTTGGTGCCATGAAATGAAAAGACACCAAAACGCCCCATCGACCCCGCACGGCGACCGCGATAAACCGAACCGATGGCCTCCGCAGCATCCTCAATCAAAAGCAGATCATGTTCTTTCGCGATTGCAAGCAATTCCTCCATGGCGCATAAATTGCCGTAAAGATGCGTTGCGATGACTGCGCGCGTACGATTCGTAATTGCCGCTCGCACTGCGTCCGGCGAAATGCACCAACTGTCCAACATGACATCCACAAACACAGGTGTTGCACCCAAATGGACAACAGGTGCCACAGTGGCTATCCAATTTGTGTCGGCCAGAATCACCTCATCCCCCGGACCAATCCCAAGGGCTGCCAAGCCCATGTGCATGGCCCCCGTGCAACTGGATGTCGCTACGGCGTGAGGTACATCAAGATACGCAGAAAAACCGGCCTCAAAACGATTGATGTACTCGTAACAACGCTCGCCCCAACCATGGGTGGCCGCATCCGTGGCATATGCAACTTCGCGTTCTGTGATCGAAGGTTTGGTGTAAAGAATACGTGAACTCATAAGATCTCCAAACGCGGTACCGCCATCACGAATCGGCCACCCCATTCCCGGATGTAGCTCAGCTG
>JARJFC010000105.1 GCA_029310945.1 Leptospira sp. 96542 | reverse complement strand
GCGCTGCGGCGCGGTCGCCGTGCACTACCGGCGCGCACGCTGAACTCAAGCGCCCAGCAAAAATCCCCCCTCCAGATCAATCAACTGCCCCGTCTGCTTGAGGGCCTCGGTCGCCAGCCCGTAAGCGGCACGGGCCACGTCTTCGGGCAGCACCACGGCGCCGAGCAGAGCACGGGCTTCGTAGCGCTTGCGGCGTTCCTGGAAGACGGTCTCCCCCAGCCCCTTGCGCAGCCATGCGCCGTCCACCATGCCAGGCAGCACGGCGTTGACGCGGATGGCCGGGGCCAGCGCGCGCGCGAGTGACAGGGTGAGCGTGTTCACGGCGCCCTTGGAGGCGGCGTAGGCCATGGACGAACCGGTGCCCATGCGCCCGCCCATGGACGAGATGTTGACGATGGCGGGCGCGGGCGCGCCTTTCATCAGGGGCGCAACGGCGCGGCACATCTGGAAGGTGCCGATCACGTTCACGCGGTAGATGGCCTCAAAGTCGGCGGCGGACAGCGCGTCCAGGTCCTTGAGGTCGGTGAACTTGGTGGTGATGCCGGCGCTGTTGACCAGCACGTCGGCCCGACCCCAGAACCGTCGCACCTCCTCGGCCAGGGCGCGGCATTGCGCGTCGTCGGCCACGTCGGCACGCACCACCAGGGCTTCGGCGCCCACCGCGCGGCATTGGTCGGCGACGCGCTCGGCGGCCTCTAGCTGGCTGGCGTAGTTGATCACCACGTCGTGGCCGCGTTGCGCGAACAGCAAGGCGGTGGCCGCGCCGATGCCGGAGGAGGCGCCGGTGACGATGCACACGGGCCGGCGTTCTTTGGAGCTTGCAGTGGAAGATCGGTCGCTGGGGTTCATGGTGAGGGTGCCTTGGTTTGTTCTTGCCGCGCGCTATCCCAGTAGGGCGTGCGCAGCTCCTTTTTCGACAGTTTGCCCAGGGCGTTGCGGGGCAGCGCCGCGCGCAGCTCCACCCCCGTGAGGCGCTGGGTCTTGCCCACCTGGGCGTTGACCCAGTCGCGCAGGGCGTCCGGGTCCAGGCGGGCACCGGGCTTGGGCACGACCAGGGCCAGCGGGGTCTCGCCCCAGGCCGGGCTGGGCACGCCGATCACGGCCGAATCCGCCACGTCCGCGTGCCGCGCCAGCACGGCCTCCAGGTCGGAGGCGTAGATATTGTGGCCGCCGGAGATGATCACGTCCTTGATGCGGTCCAGCAGGACCAAGAAGCCGTCTTCATCGAAACGACCGATGTCGCCGCTGCGGTGGTACACCCGGCCCTCTTCGTCCAGCCAGCGCAGCTGTGCTGTCGCTTCGGGACGGTTGTGGTAGCCGGCCATCATGTAGGGCGAGCGGCCCACGACTTCACCCACGGCACCGGCGGCACCGGGCTGTGCCTCGGGCAGCCGACGCCCGGCCTCGTCGATCAGGAACACCTCCGAGCCATGGGCCGGCCGGCCCACGGTGGCCAGCTTGTCCGGGTGCGCGCGCGCGTCGAGGAAGCAGGAGCCGCCGCCCTCGGTCATGCCATAGACCTCCAGGAAGCGCCCGGGCCAGCGTTGCAGGATGTCGCTCTTGAGGGCCAGGTCCATGGGCGCGCCGGTGGACTGGCTGAGTTCCAGCGACGACAGATCACTGCCCGCGAAATCGGCGTGGGCCAGCAGGCGCTGGTACTGCACCGGCACCAGCATGGTGTGGGTGGCGCGCTGCGACGTGGCCAGGGCCAGGTAACGCCCCGCGTCGAACTTGCGCATCAGCAGCGTGGTGCCGCCGCTGGCCACCGTGCCCAGCAGGGGCATGAGGGTGGTGTTCGAGTACATGGGCGTGGACAGCAGCGTGCGCGCCTGCGGCGTGAAGAAACCCTTGCGGCTGGCTTGCCGCTGCCGCATGCCGTGCAGGTGGACAATGCCCTTGGGCAGGCCCGTGGTGCCCGAGCTGTAGATGATGTTGAAGGGGTCCTCGGCTTGGGGCCGCGGCAGGGGCGCGGCGCCGAGGCCGTCGTGTATTGCCTGGGTCGCTTGGCCCACCACGGCTTGTCCCACCGCTTGCCCATGCGTGCGCCACGCCGCGTAGACCCCACCCTCCGCCCCCGCGCGGCCGAAGGGCACGACGCGCAGCGCGGCGCGCGCGGCGAGCTGGCTGGTCATGTCCAGGGCCGCGTCGCCCGCGTCGGGGTCGACGAACAAGAGCTTGGCTTCGCAATCGGCCAGCAGGGCCTCCAGCGTTTCGACGCTCGCGGACACCGGCAACGGCACCACGCAGGCGCGGACGGCGATGGCGCCGAACAGGCATTCGACGTAGGCCAGCGAGGCCGCGCCCAGCAAGGCCACGCGGTCGCCGGGCGCGATGCCATCGCGCAGCAGGGCGCGCGCCACCTCCTGCACGCGGCCATGCAGCGTGCGCCAGTCGTGCGCGCGTTCGTCCACGCGGACCGCGATGGCCTCGGGGCGCGCCTGCGCATGGGCGGCGATGATGTCGGGAAAGGGCGTGAAGCCCGGAATGGGGTCGTCGGGGTTCGTCATCGTGTCAGTGATCGAAGATCTGAAGCAGGGTGTCGGCCACCAGCGCGGGGCGTTCCTGCCCCTCGATCTCGATGGTGGATTCAAAGGTCAGGCGCACGCCGTCTTCCAGTCGCTGGCAGTCCTTGAGCGACTGGCGCAGGCGCAGGCGCGAGCCCACGGGCACGGGCGCGGTGAAGCGCACGCGGTTACAGCCGTAGTTCAGGCCCTTGCCGCGCTGGCGCACCGTGTAGATGCCGCGCTGCAGGAAGGGGATGAGGGAGAGCACGAGAAATCCGTGGACGATGGTCTTGCCACCCGGCATCTCGCGGCCCGCGCGTTCCACGTCGACGTGGATCCAGTGGTCGTCGCCGGTGAGCGCGGCGAAGGCGTCAATCTTGGCCTGGTCCAGAACGACCCAGGCGCTCGTGCCCAGCGGGCGGCCCACGTAGGCAGCGAGGTCGGCGGCATGTTCGACGACCACGGCGCTGGACGGACTGGCCGAGGTACTCGCCATGTCGTGCTCCAGCACCAGGCGGTCCGGCGGGTTCATGCGCCCTCCCCCTTGGCCGCAGGTGCAGCAGTACGCGCAGGCACGCGCCCGGCGCTGACCAGGGACATGGCCACGGTGCCGTCCTGGCGCCGCACGGTGACGCGGGTGCGCACGATGCCGTGACCGGGGTTGGAGGCCGAGCGCCGCAGTTCGACGATGTCACGGCGCACGGTGAGCACATCGCCCGCGCGCACCGGCGCCTGCCAGCGCAGTTCATCGATACCCAGGCCCACCATGGGTGTGTCGCCGTAGCCACCCGCGCGCACGAACTCGCGCATCGCCAGCGAGGCCACATGCCAGCCGCTGGCAACCAGGGTCTTGAACGGGCCCGCGGCCGCGCGCGCCGCGTCGGTGTGCATGGGCTGTGGGTCAAAGCTCTGCGCGTAGGCCACGATCTCGTCCGCCGAGACGGGGAAGGCTGGGCTTTCCCAGCTTTCGCCCAGTTGGAAGTCTTCAAAAAAACGCGCGGGCATGGGGCTCCTCAAAGTCTGTGCAACACAGTGCGATGGCATCTGTTGCGCCCGAGGATGCATCAGCCCGGGCCCAGCCCCAAGCGGATTGTTGGCCTGTTCCGCCGCGCGGAATCCGCGCGGCGCGTGGCAGGCTTTGAACCGGCTACTTGTCCAGCCCCTTGCGCCGCAGCCACTTGGACAGCTCGGCCGCCACCGCCTCGTTGTTCAGGTCGGCGAAGGGGATGTGGGTGTTGCCCTGCAGGCCGGCGTCGGAGAGGAGCAGCACCTCGCAGTCACCCCCGTGCTTGTTGACCACCTCGCAGAAGGTCCGCGCGTTCTTCAGGTGGATGGACCAGGTGGGGTGCGTGGCGGTGTGGTCGCCGAAGACCATTTGCATCGGAAACTTGGTCAGCTTCATGAACTCGACCAGCGGTACGGCGTTGGGTCCGAAGGGTGCCTTGGGGGCCGGCGGCACGCCCTCGCCCTCAGGAAAGACAAAGCCCGGTGTTTCGTAGGCCACGAGGCCTTTCATATTGCCGGTCTTGGCGTTCAGGGCCGAGAGCAGCGCACGCCAGCCGCCGGCCGAGTTGGTCACCGCGACTACGGGCCCCAGCTTGTCGATGGCCTGGCCGCCAGCCTCGCCCTGCAGCAGGGCGTTTTCAAGCGTGTCAAATTCGTCGTAACGCGCGCGCGTGGCCTGGTTCCAGGCCTCGGCGTCGCCGGTGGGGAACTGCACGCCCGGGTGCCAGTTCATGAAGGAAGGGCCGAAGCGCCAGGCGAGGTAGTTGCGCTGGTCGAAGTACTCGGGCTTGTAGTTGATGGGCTCGCAACTCCAGTTGGCGCGGCCCACGCGCGGGCCGTCCCACAGGTAGACGGGGTAGCGCTGGCGCAGGAAGAGGCTCTTGTAGCCTTCGCCGCCGTCCCAGCGGTTTTCCCACACCTTGGTGCTGGAGCTGTGCCAGAAGATCAGGCCGACCTGGCGCCGGTTCTGCGGAATGAAGTATTCGACATACCCGTGGTCGCACGACAGCGTCTGGGTCGGGTTGTCCGGGTTGCGAATGACCTTGCCGCCCACCTCGTAGGCGCCGGTCGATTCCAGGACGATGGGGGGTTTGGCCGCCGCGGTAGCAGGCGCGCGCGTGCCTTGCGCGAGGGCGGTGCTGGCAAATGTCACGGCCAGGCTCGTCAAGGCAAGGCGCTGGCAGTACGCCCTCCAGCCGCGGGAATGGGTGTTGTCGCAGTTCATGGTTGGTCTCCTCGTGGTGTGTCTTGGGCTCAGGGGCGGGCGCAGGATGGCGCCGGCCGTTTCCCGGCACAAGCGTGTTTTCCGAACTTTCCGCGCAACAGAAAGCTGCGCGAAACGCCGGACACCGGAGACTTGTTCATGGCGGAGATTCCGCACCACGGAAAGATCGAAATGGCGAATTGTTGGCGGCCCGGTTTCTACCGACACTGTGTGCACAAAACCTGGAGACAACCATGACCCTCGCCCCCATCTTCCGCACCCTCGCCGCCGTCCTCGGGGCCACCCTTGCCCTGCTGGGCCCGGCCCTCGCCCAGGGCACCGGCGGCTGGCCCAACAAGCCGGTGCGCATCATCGCCATCTTCGCCCCCGGCGGCAGCTCGGACCTGGTGGCGCGCCAGATCGCGCAGCACCTGAGCACCCGCTTTGGCCAACAGTTCATCGTCGAGAACAAGGTCGGCGCGGGCGGCAACCTCGGCGTGGACTTCGTCGCCAAGTCGGCGCCGGACGGCTACACCCTGGCCCTGGGCACTTCGGGGCCGCTGGCCAACAACAAGTGGCTCTACAACCCCATGCCCTTCGACGCCCAGAAGGACCTGACGCCCATCGCACTGGTCGGCGAGATTCCCCTGGTGATCGCCGTCAATCCCTCGGTGCCAGCGAACAACCTGAAGGAATTCGTCGCGCTGAGCAAGTCACGCGCCAACCCGCTGTTCATCTCGAACCCGGGCAACGGCACCATCGGCCACCTGGCCACCGAGTACCTGCGGCTCAACACCGGCGCCCCGCTGCGCTCCATCCCCTACAAGGGCGATACACCGGCCATGACCGACGCCATCGGTGGCACCGTGGACGGCGTGTCCGCACCGGTCACGGCCCTGGAGCCGAACATCAAGGGCAACCGGCTCAGGGCCCTGGCCGTTGCGTCCAAGACCCGCTACCCGGGCCTGCCGGACCTGCCCACCGCGGCCGAGCAAGGCGTGCCGCTGGAAGCCACGGTCTGGAGCGCCCTGGTCGGCCCGGCCGGCCTGCCCAAGAACATCGTCGCCGCGCTGAACAAGGAGATCAACCAGTACACCAACTCCGCGGAAGGCAAGGCCAAGCTGACGGCGCTCGGCATGGTGCCGCTGGCCGCCACGCCGGCCCAGCTCAGCGAGCTGATGGTGAACGAATCGGCGAAGTGGAAGCGCGTGATCGAGAGCGCCAAGATCACGCTGGAATGAACCGCCGCACGCTGCGCGCGTGCGTCACGACAGAAGGAACCATGGATTCATTGAAGTTCTACATCGACGGGGCCTGGGTACAGCCGGCCTCGCCCTCGCCCCTCGGCGTCCTCAACCCCGCGACGGAGGAGACCTTCGCGCACATCAGCCTGGGCTCGCGGCAGGACGTGGATCGCGCCGTGCAGGCGGCGCGGCGGGCCTTTCCCGCCTACGCCGAGACCAGCGTCGCGCAGCGCCTGGAATGGCTGAACAAGATCATCGCGGGCTTCAGGGCCCGGCTGCCGGAGCTGGCGCGCACGATGACGCTGGAGATGGGCTCGCCCATCACCTTCGCGACCGAGCGCCAGGCCACCGTCGCCCTCTTCCATTTCGAGGAAGCCGTGCGCGTGCTGGCTGACTACCCCTTCGAGGAACGCATGGGCAAGGGCATCGTGCGCCGCGAACCCATCGGCGTCTGCGGGCTGATCACGCCCTGGAACTGGCCGCTGAACCAGGTCGCCTCCAAGGTCGCGCCGGCCCTGGCCACGGGCTGCACCGTGGTGCTCAAGCCCAGCGAAGTCGCGCCGCTCAGCGCCCTGCTGTTCGCGCAGATCGTGCACGAGGCCGGCCTGCCGCCGGGCGTCTTCAACCTGGTGAACGGCGACGGCCCCACGGTGGGCGAAGCGATTGCCGCCCACCCCGGCATCGACATGGTGTCCTTCACCGGCTCGACGGCGGCGGGCGTGCGGGTGGCCAAGCTGGCGGCGGACACGGTGAAGCGCGTCGCGCAGGAGCTGGGCGGCAAATCGGCCAACATCATCCTGGACGACGCCGACATCAAGGCGGCGGTGATCCAGGGCGTGCATGCCTGCTACACCAACGCCGGGCAGAACTGCCAGTCGCCCACCCGCATGCTCATTCCACGGACGCAACGCGCCATGGCCTTCGAGGCCGCGCGCGAGGCCGTGGCGGCCATCCGCCTGGGCGACCCGCTGGACCCGGCCACCACCATGGGCCCCCTGGTCAGCCAGGCGCAGTACGAAAAGGTGCAAGCCCTGATCCGCTCGGGCCAGGACGAAGGCGCGACCCTGGTGGCTGGCGGCACGGGGCGCCCGGCGCAGACCCCACGCGGGTACTACGTGCGCCCCACCGTCTTCGGCGACGTGACACCCCGGATGCTGATCGCCCGCGAGGAAATCTTCGGACCGGTGCTCTCGATCATCAGCTACGACAGCGAAGACGAAGCCCTGGAGATCGCCAACGACACACCCTTCGGCCTGGCCGGCTTCGTGCAGTCCAAAGACCCGCGCCGCGCCCGCGCCGTGGCCCACCGCATCCGCGCGGGCCGCGTCTACCTCAACGGCGCCCCCTTCGACCGCAGCCTGCCCTTCGGCGGCTACAAGCAGTCCGGCAACGGCCGGGAGTTCGGGGTGTTTGGTTTCGAGGAGTACCTGGAGGTGAAGGCGTTGTTGGGTTGGGAAGCCTGAGGCCGGCCCGGTTCGAGGAGGCCGGCCGATGTCTCGGTTGTGGATCTCACAGTGCGCACTGAAAAACCCACTTCCCTCGCTGAAATCAAAAAGAAAATGAAAGAAGCAAGTGAAGGTTCCATGAAAGGCATTCTCGGTTACACGGAAGATAT
>JARJFC010000104.1 GCA_029310945.1 Leptospira sp. 96542 | reverse complement strand
AAACCTCCGAAACATGAATGCAGTCGTATGTCAAATGACCAGGGGTTGTCCTGCCCCGACGGGATGAGGGCCATTTTCTGTTTGTGCCACGCCGACAAGCGCAGGTCAGCCGCAGTGACCAGGAAGCTCTGCCCGCCCAGATCCTTGCCCGCGACCACGTCCCACAACCGGAACCGCACGTCATAACGTCCATCGGCCATGCGCGTGACACTGCCAGCGATCAGCGCATCAGAACCTGCCTGACGCCAAGCCCCTAGGTCAGGACGCGCACCCTCATCCAGCCCATCCGCCTTGAGTGCAACATTGCGGAACTGTCCGCTGCGCTCCAGATCAGCCAGCACGATGGCACTGACCTTCTGTGGAACACCTGCCTCGCCCTTGAAGGGCACGATCGAGAAAGGCACTTGTGTCAGGCCCACGCCGGAGACTTCGACGCGGAACTGGGCGGAAGCAGTTGAGGCCCCTGCGGCAAGGCATGCCACCAGCAGCGCCGTCAGGACCGGCCAAGCCACGGAACTCACGCGAAATTTCAGAAGATCGAAACGCTGCAAGAACAAAATTTGCATGGATCCAAGCCAGGGATTTGGTCAATAGCCTTCAAAATATGGCCAAGACTATACCGCCGAACCCGGAGTCCAGGCCCAAAACCCCTGCGAACCGCGCCTTAAGACATCACTCAGGGCGCGGGGTTCGAACTGAGTGACTGGCCGCAGCTGTTTTGTTCAAGTAGTAGAGCGTGAAGTACTTGGCAAACGCACCTTGTGCTTGCGCCACGCATAGCGCGAACCCCATCGCGCCATCCAAGACGCCAAGTCGAAAAAAATAACTTCGAATGAACGTCACAAAGGCAGCGCCTGCTGCCCGCCACATGCTGGTTCGCTTTCCTGCAGCATGGCGCTGTTGCGCCCATAACAAACTGTATTGCTCAACCTTGCGCCAATGATGAGCAGGAGTAGGAAAGCTGAAATGCAGCAATTGCGATTTAAGACGCGCGACACTTACTTTACGGCCTGAATTGCCGCCATCTGCCATAACGACCCGCTCGTGAAGTAAATCGGAAGAGAATTGAGCTGAACCTCTGCGAAAAAGTCGCAGCACATAATCAGGAGTCCACCCGCTGTGATGAATCCATTGTCCGCAGAACTGAGTCAGGCGCGG
Source organism: Leptospira sp. 96542 (assembly GCA_029310945.1). Lineage (GTDB taxonomy): Bacteria > Spirochaetota > Leptospiria > Leptospirales > Leptospiraceae > Leptospira_A. The sequence continues at coordinate 6,426 of JARJFC010000104.1, read as the reverse complement.
GATTTCCCAAGCGTCTTTACCGGTACCGTCGTTTTTCACGACGGTTTGAATCTCCGCTTGTAGCTGAGGCGATATTCTCTCATCGGCATCGAGAGACAAGACCCAGTCGCCGGTGGCTAAGGCCAAGGCCTTGTTTTTCTGCGGACCGAATCCGGACCAATCGCTGACTTTAACTATTGCTCCCAGTTTCCTCGCAATCTCCACGGTGCCATCGCTGCTGCCGGAATCCAGCACGATGACTTCATCGGCAAATGCGACTGAACGGAGGCAATCTTCAATATTGGCCGCTTCGTTCTTCGTGATGATGATGACAGACAGACGACTCATGAATGCAATGCCTCTCGTGCCTCAAGATCCGAGCCGGGTGATGACAAGGTCATCTGGATGGCGTACCTGAGAATAACCAGCGGTAGCGCGTACCTGCCCGCTGAGGATGCGATCACGCACAACTTGCGCGTTAACTGATTCCTGCCCACGGGCGGCTTCCTTGTGCCAGAGATGAAATACTTCTGTGGCGCAAAAGCCATTCTTCCTGGCGATGCCCGCGTGATGGAGGCGCAGCACCACATCCGCGTCCTCATGCCCCCATCCCGTGAATGACTCATCGTACCCATCGACGCGCTCATAGTCGGCACGCCAAACGCCCATATTGCATCCACGTATACCCTTCCAGCGAAACCCTCGTTCCAGGCGACGCGGACCGTCTGACAAGCGCAGGAGGTGTGTCAGCTTGTTGCATTCGCCACGCAGACGACGGGACACCCAGTACCACGCACTGCGCCCCCAGGCTTGCTCAATCCCATCAACCACGCGTTGAGTCAATCCAGGCGATAAAAGCACGCGACTTCCATTGACCATGCAGCCGACTTGCGCCAACTTCTTATGCTGGGCAATGAAGTCCACCTCAGGAAGGCAGTCCCCGTCCACGAACACCAAATAGTCATACTTCGAGGCAGCCACCCCACGATTGCGCGCCTTGGCGACCGTGAAACCAACGTCTGGATGCCAGACGTGCGTCAAACCCAGATCCTTCGACACCGGGGCATCCAATACGGCCCGACGATGTTCGTCTCGTGAACCATCGTCAGCCACCACAACCTCGAAGTTCCGATCGGTTTGTTGCGCAAAAGCCTTCAAGGTAGCCAGTAGCGCGTCGCTTCGGTTGTAAGTGGAAATGATGACAGACAGAGGCTGTGAAGAATGCATAGAGAGGTGCGCAATGACGGCCCGCGATGATACTGCGCCCCCACCAGCATCTCAAGGGGCTCAGGTAAACTCGATGGCCGCCGCGGATCCGCCAGCGATGCGCGCCGTTTCTCACCTGCCACATGCAACCCAATCCACCAGCCACCAGCCAGCCCACATTCTTTTCCCGGCTATATCGCGTATGGCCTTACTTCAGCCAGAGCAAAGGGGTGTGGACTCTGCTGATCCTGTGCACACTGTTCGTCGCAGCATGCGAACCCGTGCTGCCAGCACTGATGAAGCCATTGCTGGACCATGGCTTCGCGGCGAACAAGGACTTCAATCTATGGCTGGTGCCTGTCGTCGTCATTTTGTTGTTCGGCCTGCGAGGCCTGGCGGGCTATATCGCGGATCTGGCACTGGTGACGATCACCAGCAGAGGAATTTTCCATCTTCGGCGTGACCTCTTTGCACACATGTTGGACGCCCGATTGACTCTGTTCAGTGAGCAATCCGCCAGTGCATTGACCAACACCATCGTCTACGAAATTACCTCGGGGACTCAGAACTTGGTATCCACACTGATGAGTACGGTGCGTGACATACTCACCTTGATCGCACTGATGGGATACCTTCTGTATGTCAATTGGCAGCTGACCTTGATTGTCGCTGTTCTCTTCCCAATGATCTCCTGGGTTGTGAAGAAAATATCCCGGAGACTGTATCAACTCACGCGCGCGAGCATCGGTGCGACGGAGGAACTGGCTTATGTCGTCGAAGAAAACGTGCTGGCCCATCGCGACATCAGACTGCACGGCGCCCGAAACAGTCAGCTTCGACGCTTCGAAAAGCTGGGACAAGCGCTGCAACGCCTTCAGCTCAAGTCTCGCGTTGCATCATCAGCACTGACACCGCTAACACAACTGCTTGCCGCCACGGCGCTGTCACTTGTTATCACCGTCGCTCTGCTGCAGAGCGAGCGAAATGAAGCATCCGTGGGCGGCTTCGTCTCTTTCATCACGGCGATGCTGATGCTGCTGGCGCCGATGAAACATCTTTCTGGTGTCGCCGCCCCTCTCACGAGTGGCTTGGCCGCCATAGAGAAGGCACTCGGCCTGATTGAGAGCACCCCCATAGAAACCGGAGGGAAGCATGCTTCAGAAAATATGGCTCGACAGCCAAATACGGGAATTCGCTTCGAGCAAGTGAGGGTCAGCTATCCCGGAGCATCCCAGCCGGCTCTTGATGGTCTGGATCTCGACATCCAGGCTGGAGAGACCATTGCCCTGGTTGGTGCATCAGGCTCTGGCAAGACAACCCTGGTCAATCTTCTTCCGCGTTTCATAGAAGTCAGTAGCGGGCGCATCTACGTGGATGGCCTCGCTTTGCAAGATTGGAATTTAGTGCAGCTTCGCTCTCGGTTTGCATTCGTCAGCCAGCATGTCGTATTGCTGAATGAGAGTATCGCAGCGAACGTCGCTCTCGGCGATGAGGCACCTGACGAAGCACGTGTCATGCGCAGCCTAGAAGCAGCAAACCTGGGTACATTGATTGAAGGCCTGCCGTCAGGCATTCATACCATTGTTGGTCATAACGCTACTCAGCTTTCGGGTGGTCAACGACAACGCTTGGCCATAGCTCGCGCACTCTATAAGGATGCCCCCATACTGATTCTCGATGAAGCCACTTCCGCTCTGGACACCCAATCCGAACGGGCCGTACAAGAGGCTCTTGAAAGACTCATGAAAGGGCGAACCAGCATCGTGATTGCGCATCGCCTCTCCACTGTGCAGCATGCAGATCGCATCATCGTCATGGAGGCGGGAAAAATCACAGAAACAGGCAAGCATCATGAATTGCTGGCTCGCAACGGGCTCTATGCAAAGCTTTACCGTTTGGGGCTACACGAAGTTGACTATCAGCAATGAGCAGCAAATCATCTGTCAAAAATAAGCTGCGACCGCGACTTCTCCTTATCGTTCACGAGAGTCTTTGACATGACCGATTTAGCTCAGCAGAAACAACCCATCGGTCTAGGTTTGATTTTCCTGAATGGCTTTTCATTTTCAATCCTAGGTACCCTATTTTTGGTACCAGGGGCAGCATCAATTCCGACGCTGATGACACTGCTGGCAAGCGCTTCCGTCTTGGCAACTCCCCACGCTCGTACTAGCCTAATTCACCTGTTCACCCACCGCGATAGCAGATGGATCGCTTGGCCTTTTCTGATATGGCCCATCGGCTCCATGCTGATAGCTGGCATATCACCTTCAGGGCTGTTCGATGACTTTCCACACCTCCAGTTGCGCTTTGTATTTGCATTGAGCCTTCTTGCTCTATCTTTGCTCATAAAGCCCCGACCTTCTTGGCTGTTGTGGAGCCTGCCTTTTGCAGCGATGCTGGCAGCCGCACATGCGGGTTACAGCATCTTCGTTGAAGCCCTGCCCCGCGCTCAGGCGTGGGGAGCTAAAGGAATGAACCCCATTTATTTCGGCAACTGGAGCATGATGATTGCGGTGTTGATCGTGATCATCAGTGCGCTCGCAACGTCTCTCAGCACATACCTACGGATAGGTCTGCTGGTCACGGCGACGCTGGCAGCATGGGCCAGTTTGGCATCTGGCAGCCGCTCATCCTTATTTGCACTTGGAGCGTTGTTTCCAATGCTTCTATTGCTTCGCAAAGATAAGTTTCACCGTTTATTGGTTTTTTTCATACTGGGATTTATTGCGTTATTCGCACTAATCTCTTTTAACTCAACGACTGTGCAACGACATCTTCGCTTGGATTCTGCTGCGCAGGACATTGCACAGCTTCGGGAGAACAATCACGTCACATCCATAGGCACGCGCATTGTGATATGGCAAGCCGCTTGGAGCATCTTCAAAGATCATCCCTTCACCGGCATCGGCTCCGATGGCTTTAAAAGGGAATACCTTCGCATGATGGAAGCCAAGGAAATTCCCGCTGCGGAAGTGCATAGTCAAGCGCATTCAGATCTTTTGCAGGCGATGGTTTCCCGTGGGCTCGTGGGCTTGCTAAGTTATGTGCTCGTCATCATTGGGCCTTTGATTTTCTTTACCCTGGCACTGAGACGAGCAGCGGACAATGAAAATATGCGTCTCTACGCCGCTTGTGGGCTACTCGTGGTCAGCGTGACTTTCTTGTTTAATTTGACCAACGCCAACTTCGTTTCAAAGATTTCAAGCATGACCTACCCTTTACTGATCTGCGCCTTCGCAGCACAAGTGATGCTTTCTTCGGTAGATAATTTCAAGCCCATCGCCCAGAGAAAAGAACATGCGTGAGTATCCTGACGTATCCATCACCTTCGCCTGTTACAACCAAGTTGAATACACGCGTCAGTGCATTGAAAGCATGCAAAGAACCCATACGCCTTTGCATCGCGTGGTCGCCGTTGACAACGCTTCCAGCGACTCGACGCTGCCCTATTTGGAAAGCTTGCCTCTTGGCCGCGTCATCCACAACGCAAACAATCTGGGTTGTGGCGTGGCATGGAATCAGGGGGCCCTGGAGCAGCAGGCTGAATGGACAATCGTCATGAACAATGACGTGATCGTTGGGGAATCCTGGGTAGAAGGCCTGATAAATGCAGCCGTACAGCACAAGCTGGACATCGTCTCACCAGCGATGATTGAAGGCGAACTGGACTACGATTTCCCGGCCTTCGCGACCAAGGCGCGAGAAAAAATGGGAAATGTCATGCGCATCGGCTGGGCGCACGCGGTCTGTCTTGCCGTGCACCGACGCGTTTGGCAGGAAATCGGCTACTTCCGCGCCAACCCCAAGCTCCTTGGCTACGAAGACGCCATATTTTTCCAGGACGCGCAGCAGGCTGGGTTGAGAATTGGTGTCACCGGCGCCTCTTGGTTGCATCACTTTGGATCCATCACTCAATCAGCGATGAAGCAAGAGCGTGGACTACAGCAAAAGAGTGACTTGGGCAACCGCAGCTATAACCTGAGTCAACTCCGACAATCGTTCATAAAACGAAAGCTGAACAAATTTCGTTTGATGCGCATGAAAAGGCATTGGCACGATCAGGAAATTGAGGAGCACGGCATGGCTCTGTGGGGACGATCGCAAAATGGGCAAATCATTTGGCGTCGGGACCGATAGTTCACAGTTGCATCTTTGGCTAGCAGGTCCCTGCCGCTCTTTTCATGAAAAATATTTTTCGAAAGAATCAACCTTCTAAATTTGCCTTCTATGTCGGCAATATTCTCAGCGGATTGACGCCTGACTTTCTGTCGCAAGCTGCGCGAAAAAAAATTCTGTCCCAGTACCAACGGCAACCTGAAGCTGAGATAGACAACCGCGTCACTTACTACAACAAGCTGGGGGCAGCGTTTACACCCTCAGCGCAGGCCACGACACTGAAAGAGTTGAGCCCTACTGACCGATCGGCCTACTACCTGGACTTCCGGAGCGTCGCCCGTTATTTCCCTTCGGACTTGATCTTTGACAGACAGTTTGGCGACGTGGATCAAACCCCCTCTCATCCCACCTTCGTCAAAGCCAGGCCGCTGGAGGGTGACAATAGCAACGCCGTGTTGCTCAAACTCAATTCGGTTCGGCATTTCAACCTCGTGGATGATTCAGTGCCTTTTGAAGCGAAATTGGACAAGGTCGTCTGGCGGGGCGCGACCAACAGCTGGCACCATCGCGCGGACATGCTGCGCCGCTATTTCAACAACCCGCTTTGCGATGTCGGCGTCAACAAGCCATTTTTCGACACCAAGAGCACGGATTTCGTCCGTCCGTCCATGTCATTGGACGAGCAGTTGCGCTACAAATTCGTCTTGTCCCTAGAAGGCAACGATGTAGCCACGAATCTGAAATGGATCATGTCGTCCAATTCCTTGGCCTTCATGAGGCGACCTCGGTTCGAAACCTGGTTCATGGAAGGACGTTTGCAAGCTGGCGTGCATTACGTCTTGCTCAAGGACGATTTTTCCGATCTGGAAGAAAAAATAGATTACTACAGCACCCATGCCGCGGAGGCAAGGGACATTGTCCAGAATGCCAACCGCTACGTTGCGCAATTCCGAGACCGGCGACGTGAACGCCTGATTTCACTTCTGGTCCTGCAGAAATATTTTCTGCTCAGTGGACAAATCCCTGTGGGTGCGCTTTGATCCCCGCTCAGAGCAACACAATGTCATACTGCCCCTGCCACATCGACGCCTCACTCTGAAGCGAGATCGGCTTGCCGATGAA
>JARJFC010000103.1 GCA_029310945.1 Leptospira sp. 96542 | reverse complement strand
GCGCTGCAGCAGGTGAGGGAGTTGCTGGCAGTGAAGGCCTGAGGGTAGGGCGCCTGCGCCTGCGTTGACGCCAGCATCAAGCGCGCGCAGGTTCAGCCAGAGCCTGGTCAAGCGGCCAGTCTGGCGCATTCGTTCTATACGCCCGCCGCGTTCGCGCGGATGCTCACGGCAACTTCAAGGAGTTGCCATGGATTTGCACATCAACGGCCGGCACCACAGCGTGGCCCCGGAGTGGCGGGACGAATCGTTGCTGCAGGTGCTGCGCGAGCACCTGGGCCTGATCGGCACCAAGCTCGGCTGCGGCCAGGGCCAGTGCGGTGCCTGCACGGTGCTGCTCGACGGCACGGCGGTGCGCAGCTGTCTGCTGCCGGTGGCCGGCGTGGGCACCTTGCCCGTCACCACGGTGGAAGGCCTGGCGGCGGCGGACGGCAAGCTGCACCCATTGCAACAGCTCTGGCTGGACCATCAGGTGCCGCAGTGCGGCTATTGCCAAGCCGGGCAGCTGATGTGCGCGGCGGGCTTGCTGCGCCGCGCGCCCCGACCCAGGCCGGAGGAGATCGACGCGGCCATGGGCGGCAACCTCTGCCGTTGCGGCACGCAGCACCGCATCCGGCATGCGCTCAACACGCTGGCGAAGGAGGGCGCATGAACCGGCCCGACGCTTCCTCTTTTTCTTCCACTTCTGCGGCTATCACTGTGCTCTCGCGCCGTCGTTTTCTGAGCTTGGCTGGTGGCGGCCTCACCGTCGTTCTGTTGCCAGGCTGTGCCATTCCTGTGATCCCCAAGCGCCCCACGCCCGATCTGGATGCCGCCCTGGGCTGGATCAGCCACACCGAGGGGCGCTACACCCTGTGGCTGCCCCGCGTCGAGATGGGGCAGAACATCCTGACCGGCCTCAAGCAGATCGCCTGCGCCGAGTTGGGCGTGCCCTGGACGCAGGTGGAAGCGCGCCTGCCTTCCACGCGCGACATCACGCGGGTCAAAGCCACCGTGGGCAGCGACTCCATGCGCGAATACGCCGTGCCGCTGGCCCAGGCCTGCGCGCTGCTGCGCGAGGCCGTGGCGAGGGGCGGTTTCACGCAGGCGCAGAACTCACCTGTTTCCGTGCCTGAATCCGTCCCTGTACCCGCGCCGCAGTCACTGCGTCTGTTCCAGCCTGGCGGCCTGCCGGTGGTGCTGCGGCGCGTGCCGCTCGAACAAGGGCCGGCCATCGTGACCGGGCAGGCGCTGTACGCGGCCGATGTGCGGCGGCCGGGCTTGGTGTACGGGCGCGTGCTGTACGCGCCGCAGTCCTCCGAATTTTCCGCTGAGCCCGGCCGCTTTAACGAAGCCGCCGCCCGTGCGCAGTCGGGTTTTGTCGCCCTGGTGCGTGACGCTTGCTTCACCCGGGGCCGGGCGACCGGCCTGGGCATTGTGGCGCGCACGCCGGGCGCGCTGGACCGCATCGAACAAGCGCTCGCCATCGAGTGGCGGACGGAGGCGGGAAAGGCGGGCGATGCGCAAATCCAAACCCAAGCCCAAGCCACAACTTGGCAGGAACAACTGGACATAGACCGTGCCCTCGCACGCCGACCCACCTTGCCCCACGCCGTGCATGAAGACCGCGTGCCACAGGCACGCGAGGATGAAGCAAAAGGAGAGGGTGCAAACAGCTGGGACCTGGACCTGCGCTTCGACATCCCGCCCGCCGCGCACGCCGCCATTGAGCCCCGTGCCGCCGTGGCCGAGTTCGACGCGCAAGGGCACTTGCAGCTCTGGGTGGGCAGCCAGGATGTGTACTACGTGCGCGACGTGGTGGCCAAGCACTTGGGCCTGGACGAGGACGCCATCACCCTGCACGCGCAGCGCGTGGGCGGTGCCTTCGGCGGCAAGACCATCTGCACTGTGGAACTGGAAGCCGCGGCGCTGGCGCGGGCCGTGCGGCTGCCCGTGAAAGTGCAATGGACCCGCGCACAGGAATTCCGCCAGGCCTTCCACCGCCCGCCGTCCAGCCACCGCGTGCGCGTGCGCCTGAGCGAGGGGCGACTGCACGACTGGTGGCATGCCTTCACCAGCGGGCACATCCTGCTCACCAACGCGGCTGCGCCGCCCTGGCTGCAAAGCGTGACCACCTTCATCGGCGACCGTGGCGTGGCGCGCGGCGCCGCCTTGCCCTACCGCGCCCACGCGCGCGAAACCCGCTTTGACCTGGTGCGCCTGCCCGTGCTCAGCGGCCCTTGGCGCGGCCTGGGCGCGGGGCCCAACCACTTCGTCACAGAATCGGTGGTGGACGAATGCGCCCACCTGGCCGGGCAGGACCCGCTGGCCTACCGCCTCGCGCAGATCGAGGACGCGCGCCTGGCCCGCGTGCTGCGGCACGCGGCCCGGGCGGCGCGCTGGGGCGAGCCACTTGGTGAGGCACTTGGTGAGCCACGTCGTCCGGCCGCGTTCGCCTCGGCCAGCCTGCGGCGGGGCCGAGGCCTGGCCTGCGGCATCTACAAGGAGATGAGCTACGCCGCCGTGGTGGCCGACGTGGAGGTCGGCCCCACCGGCGCCGTGCGTGTGACCAAGCTGTGGTGCGCCCACGATTGCGGGCGGGTCATCAACGCAGAACAGGTGCGCGCCCAGTGCGAAGGCAATCTGGTCTGGGGTCTGGGCATGGTGCTGCGCGAGGGCCTGCGCTTCGAGCAAGGCGCCGTGGTGGAGGGGAGCTTTGCCGAGTCTCCCATCCCGCGCTGGGACGACGTGCCCGAACTGGAGGTGCTGCTGATCGACGAGGGCGAACCGCCCACCGGGGCCGGTGAAACCGCCATGGTGGCGGCGGGCGCGGCCATCGCCAACGCCATCCGCGCGGCCACGGGCGTGCGATTGTTGACATTGCCCTGCGCGCCCGAGATGTTGAGGGCCTGAGCCATAACGAGCATGAAAGGCAGAATGCCGCATCGTCCACCCGGCCCTGCAGCAAACGTGCCCGCATCACGCCCCCGTTTCGAAGGTGATTTCGCCAGCGCCGCCATGCTGCGCGTGCTGCGCCAGGGCCTGCTGGATCTGGGCCTGCCGCCCCCGCCACCCGGCCCGCCCACGCAGGGCGCGGTCGTCAGCCTGGACGGCAAGCGCGCCGTGCTGGCGCACGCGCTGCAGGTGGGCGGCCTGGCCTGCCTGCCCTTGCTGGGGCAGGGCCTGCACCGCTTCACGCACGAACCCACGCACAGCGCCCTGGCCGCAGCGCGCGACGCCCAAGACCTGCTGCAGCGCTGGGGCCGGCTGGAGCGTTACATCCACTCGCGCCACCGCGTGCGCCTGCTGTCGCTGAGCGACGCCGGCGTGGACCTGGCGCATGTGGCGCTGCATCCCCACCCGGCGCCGCTGCCGGCCGAAGACCTGGTGGTGCTGGGCGTGCTGCTGGCCTTGCTGCAGGCCTGCGGCTACCAGGGTCTGACTTGCACCGTGGGGGCTGCCGCGGCCTATCCGCAGCCCGACGCCCAGGCGCTGGAGCAGGCCTGCGCGCGCGGGCACAGCGCCCAGTGGCACATCCGCTGGACCAGCCTGCTCCCACACGCAGAAAAAGCAGCAAAAGCAGCAAAAGCAGCAAAAGCAGCAAAAGCAGCAAAAGCAACGAGCCCACACACCGCGCAGGACCTGGTGCGCGACGAACCCTGGCCGGGCTGGATCAAACAAGCGTATGGCTTGGTGGCCACCCGCCTGCCCGCGCAGCTCGACCTGGACGCCCTGGCCCGCGCCCTGGGCCAGTCACGGCGCAGCCTGCAGCGCGGCCTGAAAGAAGCGGGGCTGGGTTTTCGGCCGCTGCAGGCCGAAGCCCGCTACCGCACGGCGGGTTGGCACTTGATGCAGGGCGACGCCGCCTTGGCCGAGATTGGTTTCCTCTGCGGCTACGCCGACCAGTCGCACTTCACGCGGGAGTTCAGGCAGCGCAGTGGACTGACGCCGGCGGATTTTCGTCGGGAGTTTGGGGTGGGGTGATTGTGTTGCTCGCTTTGGGTGGTGCCACTTGGATTTCCGCTTGCGACCGACCAAACTTCCGCGAGCGTGGGAGAAATCGAGCTATTTGAGAAGCTTCACGAAGAAGTTCCTTGAGGTAACCGACGTATCTCTCGACGCTCTGTGTGATATCGGAGCACACGCTGATAGACTGGGAAATCAGGAGAGATGATGACTGGAGACCCTCCACCACTCGAAGTACGCCTACCCGAGGCGCTGCTGGTCGACTTTCACTGGGCCGCTGACATCCCGCAGGGCGGTCAGGTTCGGCTTCGAGTTCCTGCTGAGTACTCGTTATTGATGGAGTCTGGGCCGATGGCTTCGGAGGTGCTGGCCATTCAGCGGCTGATCTCTCTCGCGCGCGTGGCTAGCATCCACACTGTGTGGGAGATCTCAGCTTGGGACTCGGTATCCGAGAATCCTGCGCTATACCCCTTGCTTTCGGTTTTGCTAGCACTTCCTCGAGTGAAACATTCGCTGGAAGCGATGGGCAGCGACACACCTCTTGACATATCTGCGGCTCGCACCTCGGCGCTGAACCATCGACTGGCTAAGTCGGCAGCATTCGCTAGCGACATCGTTCTATGCATAGAGGGTGTGGGTACCAGCGTATCGGCTGACTTGTACAACCCGAGCACTCTACGGCTGCATCCCCGCGAGTACTTCGAGTCCATGGCAGTGGATGCGTTGACAACAAACCCGCCCGTTGGGGCTGCTGCACAGCGGGTTTATGAGCATGCTTCTTTGCTGGGAACCATTCTTTCTGAGTTGATTGAGAACTCTGAGATGCACGGTCGGCTAGGTGCCGATGGACGCCCAATTTTGGACGCCGGAGTGCGAGGTCTTCTTTTTCGAAGGGTAAAGCTCTTTTTGCCGAGCCCGAAGGCATTGAAGGGACTGCCCAAGATTCAGGAGGTCAACTGTTTTGAAGCCTCTATCTTCGATTCCGGGATCGGCTACTTCACGTCATATACGCGTGACCCTCTCACTCCTAATACAGACCTGAAGTTCGAGTGGCAGGTGCTGCACAACTGCTTGGAGCGTCACTATCATCCCGAATTGTTAGATTCCCGCCCAAGCCATCGTGGGCTTGGTCTATATGAGGTGCTGCGCGCGTTGCAGGCTTTGAAGGGGCGCATCGAGTTCCGTACTGGCCGTCTCTACGCATATCGCACCTTCCTAGATGGCGAGCTGCAAGCCCAAATGCGGCCGAAAGCTCCTTTTGCACACCTTGCCTGGCCTGAGCCGCGTCTACTCGACGTGGACAAGAAGTACCTTGCGCTACCGACCGAGCACGAAAAATTGGTCGGCACCTCTGTTCGAATTCTGGTTCCGCTCGACTAACGATGGCTGAACTTTCACTCAACACGCGTTACCGGGAGAAGCAGTTTGAGGCCGATGCGCGCGTCATTGTCTTTGATGGCTCGCGCGTGACGAGCTCCAACATTGCCGACGAAGTGCGAGACCTCGTCACTCGCAGGCCGCTTACCCGGAATATTTACATCGCCGCTCCGTTTATCAATGGGGTAGATCTCGAGTGCCTCCTGCGCGAAGGTGTTGCTGCCGTTCGTGCAGCAGCGGGTCTCGACGAGGCAGACTTGCGGCTCTGGATGCTAGATCTCCGTGAGCATGGTGGGGAGTTGAGAATTGAGATCCAGGACGTAGCCGCGACAGAAGCCGATGGCAGTCCCGCCGGCGCACCAAGTGGAACTTGGAGTCCGATTGCGCCAGAGCTCATAGAAGGTTGGCTATTCGACCTCTTCGATTTGTCTGGCGCCTTGGTCGATGCTCCGCCGGGGGTGCACTTCACCAAGTCTTCTGGCAAGCACTCCACACAGTTCCTTCGAACGAGTAGTACGTTGCTTTCCACGGCTGCATGCGGCTTCATAGCTATGGCAGCGCTGGCTAAATTGCAGCACATGCAGCCCCGGCGTGTATTTGTAGACACTGCTCCGTTACTTTCAGTGGTGTACGCGATGAGCTCAGTGGCCACAGTGCGTGGGTTTTGGGCTTCGATGCCAACGGTCAAATCATTCAGCTCGTATGGTGGCAAAGACAAGTTGCCCCAACTGACGATGGGTGACATGGTGCTCATCTCTGCCTCGACTTCTGGGGGGTTGGCCAGAGAGCTCCTTGTTCTGGGTGCTCGCCAGGAGATGCTGCTAACAATCTACTATTTGGCTTCGGCCCGAAATCAGCAACGTCTGGGGGTGGTGGCGTGCGATTTGACGGTCCAGGCTGACAAGACCTTTGGTTACCGGCAACTTGAGAGTCATCCGGCCGAGACCTGCCCGCTGTGCGCAAAAGGCTTCGTGAGATCGGAGCTTGAGGGGGACCAGTTCCTTATCGATAGGCGTAGTGTGAAACGCTTACGGCTCCTACGTGCTACTCAACAAGATGACGCTCGTAAGCTATTTGAGAAGACGGTCCGAACTGGTGCTTGGCAAGTCCCAATTCATTCAACTCTACTGGGGCGCAGTGCCCTCGAGTTTCGTCGCGAAGCAATTTTGGACGAAGACGGCGTTTTTGAAAAGGAGTTCGGTCGGCTGCTCCAGCGATTTACTCCATCGCCTCTTGACTTGGTCATTTGCGTTGGTTTAGACGCTTCAATGCTGCAGAACATCGCAAACCGTGCTGGAGTGGGGAAGGCGCTGAAAGATGCTTCTATCGTCAGTCATGCGGAACTGGAGCGTCTGAAGTTGGGGGAGCGCAAGAAGCGTAATGCCCTGGTGGTTTTCGACGTTTTGCAAGACCATTCTCAGGCTCGTACGATCAATGCTGTCCTACGGGGAATCTGTAATGGTGGCAATGTCACATACTTGGCAGCGTTGACTGCAGCGGACACCGCGCGGGCAGCAACAGACTTGGACGTGTTCTTGACCTTCGGCGAGCGCGGGCGGGACACCTTTACATTCAAGTCGGCTGGTCGCGTCCTATTGCCATACAACACTGACGAATCGTCGTCCTGGTCACGAGAGCGTGCTCTCCTCCAAGGGATTGCGAATAACCGGGTCCTGGAACCGCAACTCCAAAGTCGTCTTGAATGGCTCCAAGGGGCCGGTGTGGAGCACGAGCAGCTTTTCCTGCCCGCCGTTGATGGCAAGAAGTTGCAGGTGTCTCCCGACTTCGTCTTCCTAGCTACTACAGAGCGTGCAGACAAGGTGTCCCAAGGGGATATCTTCGCCATAGTTAGCAACGTACTGGCATGCGCACGAGCCGGTGAGGACAACGCCACCTTGGGAAAGGCGCCTGGGCGCGACAGCTCAGTGCCGGCCTGGCGGCAGACTTCGCTGTTCCAAACGCTGCTGTGTCCTTCGAACTTCAAAGACTTTAACGATGCCATCCTGCGCGCAGCATTGCTTAGAGGTGCGACCGAGCAGGAACTGAACTACGTCCTGAACGACGTGGTAAGTGCAGAGATGCTTGACCTGCTTGTAGGGCAGTTGCAGACGCATCAGTCTGGCGGGGGGGATGCGTTACCAGAGTTTCTGCTCGCACTTGCAAGCGGCCGCATGAAGCTAACGCCTTCTCACACAGTGCAGCTTCAGGAAGCTGTCACAGCGGCAAACTTGCCTGCCTATCTAAAGCAACTTGCGAGTGCAATTGTGCTGACGGGCGCTAGTTTTCAGTCTCGCTAGTTTCACCCCAACCCCAACAACTTCGCCAGACTCTTCTCATCCCCC
>JARJFC010000102.1 GCA_029310945.1 Leptospira sp. 96542 | reverse complement strand
GGGCTGCTGGATGCGCAGGTGGGGGACGAGGTGCGCGCGGAGTTTCCCGGGATAGGCGTGACCACCCTGCGGTTCTGATCATGCAAGGCCGCTAGGCGCCGGGGCTCGACAGTTCCCGGACCACCGCGTTGAACAGCAGCGCACTGGTGGCCTCGATCTCCTTGCGCGAAGCGCCGCCTTGCAGCAGCGACAAGGCGCCGTTCGACGCCGCCCAGATGGCCCGCGTGGCCTCGTCAACCGGGCCGCGAAACCGCCCCATGTCGACCAGCCGCTGGACCCGCGCCTGCATCAGCGCGTAGGCATCCGCGACCAGATCGCGCTCGACCCGCGCATGGCGGGCGAACAATTCGTGCAGCGCGGGGCGCTTGAGCGCGAACTCCAGCGCGACGTCCCAGCCCGCGCGCAACTGCTCCAGCGGATCCGCGGACGCCGGGGGCAGCCGCTTGCGCTGCATGAACTCGGCCAGCCCGCGCCGCACGAGTGCCCGTTCAAGCCCATCCTTGTCGCCGAAGTAGTGGTACAGCGTGGGCGCCTTCACTCCCGCGGCCTCACACACCGCGCGTGTCGTCAGGCTTGCCGCGCCCTGCGCTTCGAGCAGCGCGGCGGCGGCGTCAAGGATTGCGGTCTCGGACTCCATCTTTGCCATTGAAATTCCAGGTCACTTGACAGTTTCTATAACGTCGTTATACATTTGCCATATCAACACTACATTGGAAACACCATGACATCCACTTGCCTGGTCACCGGCGGTTCGGGCTTCGTCGGCGGCCGCCTCATCGAACGTCTCGTCGCACAGGGCTGGCAGGTCAGGGCGCTGGCGCGCAGCGAGGAAGCCATGGGAATTGTAGGCAGGCACGGCGCGCAGGCGGTCCGGGGCTCGCTGGATGACTTGCCCTCGCTGACGGCGGCCGTGGCGGGCTGCGACGCCGTGATCCATGTGGCCGCCCTGTTCAAGCTGTGGGGCGAGGCCAGCGAGTTCGAGCGGTCCAATGTGCAAGGCACGGCCAACCTTCTGAAAGCCGCTGCCGCTGCTTCCGTGCGACGCTTCGTTCAGGTCGGCGCCGCCGCCGTGGTGATGGGCGACATGGCGCCGATGCTGCGGGTCGACGAGTCACTGCCACGCCAGCAACGCGCCTGGGCGCCCTACAGCGCGTCGAAGGCGCGCAGCGAGGCTCTGGTGATCGGCGCCAACCGGCCCGGGGTGTTCGAGACGGTCGTCGTGCGCCCCCCGATGATCTGGGGCGCTGGCATGCCGACCCTGGACCACATGATCGACACCGTGCGCGCCGGCCAATTCCGCTGGGTGGGCGACGGCTCGCAAGCCATGTCCACCGTCCACGTGGACAACGTCTGCCACGCGGTGGAACTGGCGCTCGCCAAGGGCCGCGGCGGCGAAACCTACTTTGTCAGCGACGGAGCCGACACCACGCTCAAATCCTTCCTCTCCAGCCTGATGCAGACCCGCGGCGTCGAACCGCCACGCGCCTCCGCGCCGCTGCGCATGGCCTGGATCATGGCGACCATCATGGAATGGGCCTGGCGCAGGTTCTCCCGGCCCGGCGAACCGCCGATCACACGGCAGATGCTGCGCCTGATCGGCCAGCCCTTCACGGTCGACATCGGCAAGGCGCAACGCGAACTCGGCTACCGCCCCGAGGTGACGCGGGAGCAAGGGCTGCAAGCCATGCGGCGCGGCTGAGCCCGCCCTTCTTGCCAATGGCGAGCTCGCTCAGCCCTGGGCGCTGCTGTTGGCGTCGCCCTTGGCACCACCCTTGGATTTGACCTCGAATTTGGCCTTGGGCTTGACCTCATGAATCGTCTCGCCGCGCGCGAGCATCGCAACGAGCTGGGCGATCCGCCGCGCACGCGTCTCCGGTTTCACGGCCGTTTGGATGCGCCACAGGATGGCGTAACGATTGGCGGCGTTGATCGTCGAGAAGAACACCTTCGCCGCAGGCACGGCGTCGAACGCCGCAATCAGGTCTTCAGGCACCAAGGACATGCTTGCGCCGCCATACGCCCGCGCCCATCGACCGTCCGCCTTGGCGGACTCCACCTGCGCCAGGCCCGGTGCCTGCAAACGGCCCGCCTGGATGAGCGCCTCGACCTTCTCGACATTGACCTTCGACCACACGCTGCGCGGGCGCCTCGGTGTGAATCGCTGGAGAAAATAGTGCGCGTCCAGCGCCTTCTTCTGGCTGTCGATCCAGCCCCAGCAGAGCGCAATCTCCACCGCTTCCGGGTAGGTCACGCTGGTCGCCTCGGCACCGCGCTTGGCGATCTGGAGCCAGATGCCCGCGGAGGTGGCGTGATGCCGCTTCAGCCAGGTTTCAAATGCCTGGTCGCTCTTGAACAACGTCGGGGGATCGGCGGACGGGTCGATGGGCATGCGGGGAGTGTGCATCAAGGGATGCGATGTCGGCGGGCGGCGGCGGCACCTCAGTCGCCACGGCACTGATGCATGGTTCGGGCCGCGGAGCGCGGAGTTCCCGGGGGGGAGGTGATCACCCGAGGCTCCGACGCTTGAGGGCTTTGGGGTTACCGCGTAGACTGAAAACGGCCAGAAGCGGTCATAGGCCTAGCGGCCCAGAAGCGGACGCCAAATTACCAAATTGGGGGATAGGCTGTGGCTGAACTGATAGGCACAATGGGCTTCAACAGTCTGCGGTATTTCATCGATTGCAAAGCCATGTCGTAAGCCAACTTCAGGGGGATTTGATGGCCAGAATATCGAGCACACACCAGTTTATAGAGCAGGTTTTTCTCTATACATTACGTTAGCCGGCATGGAACACATCGCGCCTCTCATTCAGACCGTACTCTGGGTCGGTCTTATCGGCGTCATCGTCTGGCGATTTCACTCCCCGATCTATGGACTCTTGGTCGCACTACAGACGCGCATTGAGTCGGGGAGCAGTGTGAAGGCCGGGCCTTTCGAAATCTCGGATCAGTTGAAGCCCCAGGACCCCATCGCTCAAAAGGCGAAGGTCGCGGAAGAAGTGCAGGAAGTGCTTCAGGCTCAGGCCGAGGCGCAACCCGGGGTCGTCCCTCCTGCAAACGTGCCCGCACCTGCAACTTCTACGCAGATACAGGTGCGGTATTTCCAAGCCGAGGACCTCGCACTTCGGGCACTGCAAGCCGAATACGGGATTCCGGTTAGCCGGCAAGTCACTGCGGGTCGCGACAGCGGGTTCGACGGACTCTTCATGTTGAATGGCCGGCCCACGATCGTTGAAGTGAAATACGTCGTTGCGGGAAGTAAAGTCGGAAGGGTGAGGCCCTCCATTCAGAAGGTCACCGACGCGGTACGCAACTACGGCTGGAAGAACGCACAAATTATTCTGGCTCTCGTTTTCGAGGGTCCAGAGGACGTGCAGCGTGCACGTGAGTTCTTCTCTAAGGTCTTTTCAGAGAATCCAGTTCCTGTTGTCGTGCGTGTGTTCACGCTCGACCAACTGCGAGAGCAGTTCGGCGTCGAGGGTAGCAATGCCGGCTAACAGGTCGTTCGACGCGGAAACGCACCGGCATTGCGCCGCAAGGCGTGCTGGTAAGCGTACGCCTCGCGGCGCAATGCCGGCGCGAGCCGGTCAACTCCGACGTCAGACCTGCCCGCGATGAAAGCGTGGAGCGTGCAAATTTTTGGTGAGGGCTTCTCGCGAGCCAGCCACAGATGCAACTTCGAGCTAGCAGGGGTGGTACACGCGGTCGATCCCAATGCAGCTTTCCGTCGCGCTGTGGCTTTGGCAGAGGTGCAGCATCCCGAGCTCGCTCAGGCCTCTCTTCCTCGGCCTGGGCCTGTCATCAACGCTGATGAAATCAATGAGATATCCAATGACCACGCCGCCGAGGGAATCGAGCTCGTTTGGGTGTCGTCTGGCGAGGTCTAACTCAAACGCTGAGCGTCAGTTTCCTAAGTTGCCGACCGGCTGCTATGGGTCGAAAGTGCCTAGCCAAGCAGATGGCGATTCAGCCCAATCAATATGAATACCATTGACGATCACAGCAAAAAGTACAAGTCATTTCTTGCTTTTTGTCAGCGCAGGATCTTGCCGATTCTTCTTATTGCTTTTGGTTCTTGGTGGCTATGGCGCATGATTCCGGCTTGGATTTCGCTAGAGCCCATGTCAATCGGAAAATTCACGCACACAGTCATTACTTGGCAAGAAAACCCTTACCAATATGCAGTTTCTGCAGGAATCACATTCCTTGGCTGCATCACATGCATATGGCTAGGCTTCAGTCAGATTTTTAACATTGGTGAAATATGGCATGCAGTTCTTAAGCGCAAGGACTGAACCAATCAATTGTCCTGCCCATCAATCAAGCGGACTCTCGCCGGAACCACTTGCCCCAACGGTGAATGACCGCTTTTCCAGTTTGACCAGTGTCCGCAACGGGTCGAGAACAGAAATCGGCAACAGGCTAGACTCGACTAGTAGCAGCCAATGCCGAAAGCGGGTCTGTCTATCAACCGAACATCACCCGGCAAGCCGGGTGCAGCCTGTTATCTAAAACGATATAGCTCATATGAAATTCAGCTCCGCTAAACGGATCGCCGAGTGTTGGGTTGAAGTGTCAACAGACGGGCAAGCGGTGTTGCATTTGGAAAAGATCCAATCCTTGCCTTACGGCTGGGTCTTCTTCTACAACGCACCCGAGTTCATTGCGGATCCATCCAATCTTGAGGCTTCATTAGTTGGCAATGTGCCTTTCCTTATCGAACGTACAAATGGGGAGCTTCGAATCTTAGGTCTGCGCTACAAGGAGCGCCTACGAGAACTCGAAAAAGAGATGCCGGCTGCTTGTCTCGGTATGTCACCAGAGGTGGCCAGATGGTGAGATCTAACTATTTCTTCGGGAAGGGCCACCCACAAGCTTCACTTGTGTGCGCTGGATTCCCTTCGCGGCTACGGCGTCCCCTCACGTCAAACGTTGAGCGTCTGCATTCTTAGTTTCCGACCGGCGGCTATGGGTCGAGAACAGAAAATGGCACCATGCTGCACTCGGCCAGAAGCGGACGTTTGTGTCGCCCGAACCAGGCAGCTTCAATGAAGTTCGAAATCGTCTACATCCTCGAGAAACAGCGACCAGTTACGCTGTTCGCCCGCCAACTGGAGAGCGGCGAATTCACTCTCGCAGAATCTCCAATGCTGGGGGGGGTGCCTATCAAGCGCTCTGTCTCGCAGCCTAGGACGCTGAAAAAGGACGGCAGCCCTGATCTGACTCTGTTCGCTTTCGTGCTGTCCTCTGCGAACGATCTGCCGCGAGTCCAGGTTGGTCAGATCGTCGAACTAACCTAGTCGTATATGGACTCCCCCTCAACGGCAAAACAGCCAGCCTTATCTCGGGCGTTGAGCGTCAGCTTTCTAAGTTGCCGACCGGCTGCTGGGGGTCGAAAACCGAAATCGGCATCAGGCAGCCTCTCCACGGCCAAGAGTGCACGGCCTGACGCAAAAATCGATCTCCTCATGCGTCATTGCGAACGCGCCGAAGCAGTCAACTCGTTAGACTGCCATTCGGTAACATTGGCTGGCTCGCGCTTCTAGGCAAAGTCGCAGTAGGATTTCTGTACCTTGTCCCGCAGGCGCGCTACCGTCTTTGATCGTACGACCGATGGCGACAGCGGTCATGTTTCAGAATTAAAAGGGAGTTGACCATGGCCGCTGACATTGTCTGGAGCGTTTTCCCGCTCCTGCTTGTCCTACTCATAGTTGCCGTGATCTGGACTGCGGCCCGAATGAAAACCGTGCAGGCATCCGAAACCTTTCTGCCTCCCGAGAATCAGACTGTCCCCGAGTACACAGGACCATTCGCCTTTTTCCGCCGCCATTTCAACGGCGACTATTCATTGGGCAGGTCGTACTGGATCAACACCTTTCTTGTCTCCTTGTTTGCGCCTGCCTTGGGCCTCATGTTGTTGCCGTGGTTGGGAGCGAATCTTCCCGCTCGTTACGGATCTGCCGCATTTCTTGCGATTACCGCCCTTGGGATCGCCGCGTGGACATGGGCGGTGGCTGGCACGTGGGCTTCCGCGAACAAGCACGTTCAGCGCGGTGGAAAGTCAGGGTGGGCCACCGCCGCGAAGGTCATGATCGTCATCGGCGTGGTTCGGACATTTGTTGACATCTCGACCATCACGCCGATCCTCAAAGAACACACACGTGTCGCGTCCGGCGCCCAGCTCGGTCCAGATACCGTGCTGGAAGTGCGCGCGGATGGGCGGTCGATCCTTCTCTCTGGGGGCATCAACGATGGCAGCGCAGACCAACTCGACAAAGCGCTGCAGAGGGCGCCGTCGGTTGCCACGGTCGTCCTCTCTTCGAATGGGGGATGGATCCGCGAAGGAATGATGCTGGCTGACGTGATTCGCAAGCGCGGGCTTGATACGTATGTTGAAGGCGTCTGCCAATCTGCTTGCACGATTGCCTTCCTGGCCGGCAAGGACCGAGCGGCGGCGCCTTCCGCAAAGCTTGGGTTTCATGCCAGCCGAAGCATCGGGAGCGGTGAACGCAAACCCACACCAGCAGAGACCGAGCAATTGCGCGCCATCTATCGCCACGCTGGACTGCCTACGCCTTTTATCAGCCGAGCTATCGAGACACCTCATGACCGGATGTGGTTCCCAAGTCATGAGGAACTGTTGGCCTCCGGAGTCTTCACGCGACGGAGTCTTGGCGGCGAGACAGCTTCTCTCTCCACAGCCATTCGGTCTCGTGATGAACTCGAAAAAGAATTCAAGAAAACCGAGGTTTTCAGCCTGCTTGCACAGCGCTATCCCGCAGACTTCCAGAACCTAATGAACGCGGCTTGGAGCAAGTTGCAACAAGGCGCGACCGATGCGGAAGTCGCTGGGGCAGCACGCGACAGCCTTATGGCCATATTCCCCCGTTTTCTACCTCTCGGTAGCGACGAAACCCTCATATCGTTTCAAGCACTGATAGCAGAGCAACTCGCTGCATTACGTAAACGGGACTACAGAGCCTGCGCAGAGCTGCTGTTCCCATCCAGCCAACCTATGATCATCGCAGGGAACCTGCCACCGGAGTTGGTCGCCAAGGAGATGCGCTTTATCACCACGTTGCTACGTGAAGCCGATCCTGCACGCGGCATTAAACCAACCCAAAAGGAAGTTGAGCGCGTTGCAAAGACAGCCATATCGGGCATGACTGCCGAGCAATTGTCAGTATTCACTGACCCTACGGCTCGCCAAAAGGCGTCGCCGGAAATTACCTGCGATGCGGCGATCAAGTTTATCTCCGGCCTGGGTAGCATCCCATCGGCAGAACGTGGGCGCGCGATCCGAGTTCTTTACTCTGGGGCCAATTGACATGGGTTTCGTCGACGAACTGAGTCAGTGACAGCGTCTCACTGATAACCGGACCTTTGCAGTAATCGCCGCTCACCGTGCACTTCATACCATCATCCATCCCGACTTTCCTGGAATCACGATGCTTTGTTCAAACTGTGGAACTGACAATGCGCTAGGCCGTTCACACTGCGTCATCTGTGCGACTTCTCTACCTGTTGAACAGCAACCGTCACCAACGGCAAGCAAACCCACATCTGCAGAGCGCATGGGTGGTTGGGTCGGTCTTGGGCTGTCCATGGTTGCTTTTCAAATCGCTGCTCCCTTCTTTTTTGATCGCCCGAGTGGAGGCGGCATCAACTGGCTGCAGGTGATGTGTGCGGGAATTGTCGGGGCCGCTGGTGCGACACTTGGCAAAGAACTGGCCCGCTTCTTTTCAAAGCCGAAAAGCTAGCTTGATGCCTTGCCCCGCAGGCGTGGCGTCAATGGGTGGAACGCGACTTGCCAATCCGGGACGTTTCAATCCCGTCGCGCACATTGACCGGAGAACACCATGGGCCTCCTGACC
>JARJFC010000101.1 GCA_029310945.1 Leptospira sp. 96542 | reverse complement strand
CGCCGAGATCAAGGCGGGGCGGGAAGTCTGGTGGGAAATCCGCGATGCCTTTGCGATGTGAGGGGCAGGGCGCATGGAAACCATCCTCATCATCAGCCTGGTGCTCAACGCCCTGACCAGCTGGGGCCCGCGTTGTTTGGCACACGCCTCGGGTTGTCCGCGCAATTACGCGCAGTCGTCGCCCGCTCCTCGTAATCGACATTGAATCAATAAGAATTGATCAACTCACCCTTGGAAGCGGCTGTCGCGGCATCCGGAGAAGCAGCGCCAAGCCTATGGCGGCCGAGAACAGAGATGCCATGAAGATGCCGATCTTCGCGCCATCCATCAAAGGACCAGCAAGGGCAAGATTGGCAATGAAGAGTGCCATGGTGAAGCCGATGCCGGCTAGGAAGCTCCCACCAGCCACCGCCCTCCAATCCAGATCGGGAGGGCGTAAGGCGATTCCAGAGCGTAGTGCGAGCCAAGTAAAGAGAAGAATGCCTGCCGGCTTACCCAGCGCGAAGCCGAGAAACACGGTTGCTGCGATGGGTTGTCCCGCATTTCCCCAGGAAAGCTCTAGACCAGCGTTGGCAAGGGCAAAGATTGGCATGATGCAGAAACTGACCCATGGGTGCAGAGTCATCTCAAGCCGCTCGACTGGGGACAGTGATTCGCGTGCAGCAATCTCGGCAAGCTGCAAGGTTTTCCTGTCGCGGGTGTTGCCGCTTCCCTGACTGTTCGTTGGGTGTGCAATGACCTGGCTCAAGATGGAATACAGCCGGCTGTCGCTGACCCAGCGCCTGGCGGGAGTCATCAGTCCAAGGATCACACCCGTGACAGTGGCGTGGAGCCCGGACGCGTCAATGGCGAGCCAAGTGGCGCCGCCCACGAAGAAATAGATCGGTAGGCCTCGTATACCGATGTTCGCGAGGGTGCGCAGGACCCCAATGCACAGTGCGGCCAGCGCCAGCATGCGCCAATCCACGTGATGGCTATATCCGATGGCGACGACCAAGATGGCGCCGATGTCGTCAACGATTGCCAGGAACAGCATGAACACGCGCAGACTGTGTGGAATACGCGTCCCGAGTAGTGCAAGGCACGCAATGACGAACGCGGTGTCGGTGGCCATCACGATGCCCCAGCCATGCTGGCCGGGATGTCCCCATTGGATCGCCAGATAGACGGCTGCGGGAGCAAGCATTCCGCCTATTGCCGCGGCCACTGATAGTGCCGCCATGCGCGGATTGCGCATCTCTCCAAGGATGATTTCGCGTTTCAGCTCGAGCGCAACGAGAAAGAAAAACAGCGTCATCAGGCCGTCGTTGATCCATCCTCGCAAGGAGCGACCGAATTCAAGTTCATTGACCCGGAACTCGATCCGCGTTTCCCAAACGCTGAGAAAAGCCTCGGCCCATGGTGAGTTAGACAGCACGAGAGCCGCGATGGTAAACAGCAGCAAGACAGCGCCACCAGCTGCCTCGATGTGTAAAAACCTAACGAACGGGGGCGCTACCAGGTCGATCAATCCCCGGGGTAACTGGACAGATGTCAGTGGTTCGGATTGAGGGTCTGGCATGACTATTCCAGCATAACAGCTTGGATAGTCCTCCCAACGCATTGGACATGTTCAATAAATTCGGAGCAATCCACAAATTGAAGTCGATCAGACCATGAGTGAGATCGTGAGTTCGGTCAAGCGTGGAAACTATCGATTCAATGACAATCCGCAGTGATGGCTACTCGTCTTGAGGTGTCTGCACCAAGCACACGTCCTACTCGCGAACTTCAGACTGAAAACTTCCGTGCCTTGTATATGGCCTCTCCTCTTAAGAGTTGATGCCAATTCAATTCCCGGGGGAATTCAGTTGCTGACGACAAATGTTCGAGCCTGTGGTGGTTAGCCGCAGTGATCCACCTAGCCATTCGAGCCAAGACAAGAAGACCATGTCGTCGATGGCCATTTCGTCAATTTCGCCTGCGCGCCGGTGCAGTAGTAAGTCAGCCACGTGGGGAAGCTCAACGCGAAGTGCGTCTCGCCGGAGTTGGGAGGGCTGTGTATGAGTCATGTTGAACTTATTTAAAGCCAATGGTCAGTTTATTCAGCTTGTGCGAGTCTTCACTGGTCAAGGCTTTCCAGGGACTGCTGTTCGTCGGTGGTGCAGGCGACCCATTCGTGGTCAGTGTCGATTTCGACTTAGGAGGGAGACGGGATTGCCTCGCGACCCATCATGCGCGTCTTTGCGTGTGTTCGTCCAATTTCTTATGAACGACCGCACAACAATATCGCATCATGTGTGGAATTGCGCTGAAGCCTGACCCAAGATTTCCATCAACTTCCGTGGGCGGATGCTGGCCATTGGACGGTTCCCAAGGGTGGGGAAGATGTCGCTCTTCAGAAGCGATTCGATCCGAAAGCGTGTACTTTCCACCCACCTCGCGGTTTGGTGCTCCATCCAATCGGTCGTGACAGCCTGCAACGTGTTGGCCGCCTCATGGGTAATACGTGCCTTTTCTTCCTTGCGCTTTGCGCTAGGGTCATCACCGCGTTGCAGAACTTTGCGCGCTTCAAACGCCAGTTCACGCGCCTCCTTCAGGCCAGCGTCAGGGTAAGCACCGAGAGTCAGGCGATTTTCCCGGCCAAAGTAACGATATTTCCAACGCCATTAGCGTCCCCCGGCAGGGGTGATTTCGAGGTACAGGCCACTGCCGTCGAAGTAACTGCCTGGCTGCTCGAAGTTACGTAACGCTTTGTCAGTGAATTTCATCTGAGTCCTTTCCATTCCATGTGGGTGCTGAATGACCACGCGTGGAATGGAAGGACTGTCCCCGAGCGGGACTAGCGGTCTATCTGCATTTGACTTGCAAGCCGACCTACTGGGGAAATGCTCGTGGGCATGGTCACTCCACGCCCAAGAGAAAACCAGTATTCATGCGGTGCTGCAGACGGAATTGGGTTACAGCCAGCGCATCAAAATCAAAAAACCGAGAGGTCCGTGCCTTGCCGCGATCCAATGGGGCACGTACCTTGGCCTCATGCCAGCGCTAAGCGCGCCGGCTCGCGCCCGCTGGCGCAGCTTCCTCCATATCGGAGCCGTCCCCTTGCGCGAAGCTGAACACGCCCTGCCGTTCCAGGCGCGAGAACTCCGCGACCACGAACTCCTGCACCAGGGCCAGCGCGGGGCGTGGACGCGGTTCAGCGCGCGTCGCCAACACCAGCATGCGGTTGAGTTGCACGCCCGATATTTCGGACATCACGATCTGCGGGTGTCGGGGGTGCTGCGGCGTCCCCTTGAACACCGAGACCGGCATGATGGTCGCCCAGCGGCCCCGCGCGACCAGTTCGCGGATGGTGTCGATCGAATCGATCTCGGCATGCACGGGCAAGGACCGACCGACCCGAACCAGTTGGCGGTCCACGATGCCGCGGTGCAGGCTGGTCATCAACAGGGGAATGCGCGCCAGTTGGGCGACCGACACGATGGGGCCGATGCGCATCTGCGTGTGGGAGACCAAGGCGAAGGGCTCACCCAGCAGGGGCTGCAGTGACAGGGCCTGGCCAGGTTCGGGGTTGGTCACGATGGCCATGTCGATCATGCCGCGCGTCAGCAGGTCGAGCAGCGTGGGTGTGAAGGCCTCGCGGCAACGCAGTTCCACTTCCTCCAGCGACTGCACGCAAGTCTCGAACAAGCCTGGCAGCAGCAATTGCGCCAACGTGGGCGACGTGCCGAGCACGATGGTCGCCTTGTCGCGCTTGCGGTGATGGGCGAGTTGCTGGCTGAGTCGCGTGGCCTCGGCCAGCATGCGCTGTGCGGACTCGTAGAAGGTCACGCCCGCAGGGGTCGGTCGCACGCCGCGCGGCAGGCGTTGCAGCAGCTGCGTGCCCATCTCGTGCTCCAGATCCCGCAGCTGCCGCGTGAGCGCGGGTTGCGCGATCGGGATGGCCGCCGCCGCCGCCGTCAGGCTGCCCGCGTCAACGATCGCGATGAAATAGCGCAGGGTGCGGAGGTTCATGAGGGACGGTTGTTACAGCGATGGCTGTTGGTGTTACAGCAATAGCTGAATGATATGGCGTGAGGCGAATTCAGCATTAGACAAAACAGGCTGCCTCGCGACACCATGCAGACGCTTCCATTTTCAAGGACGTCGTTGGGGAACTTATGAAAAAACTGAATCGCCTGCTGTTGACTGCTCTGTTGGCCTTGCCGCTCGTGGGCATGGCCCAGAACTATCCGAACAAGCCGATCAAGATGATCATCCCGCTGGCCACGGGCAGCGCGGTGGACAATGCCGCGCGCCTGGTCGCGCAGAAGATGAGCGACTCCATGGGGCAGGGCGTGGTGATCGAGAACCTGCCCGGTTCGTCCGGTCTGGTTGGCGCGGACCGCGTCGCGCGTTCCGCGCCCGACGGTTACACCATCGGCGGCTTCAACGACAGCATCCTGACCATGGTGCCCAACCTGAATCCGAAGACGCCCTGGAACGCCCTGACCGATTTCGCGCCGGTGTCGCTGGTGGGCACGATCGAATGGGGCCTGGTGGTGAAGGCCGACTCGCCCTACCGCACGCTGTCGGATTTCCTGGTGGCCGCGAAGGCCGCGCCCGGCAAACTCAACTACGGCTCGGGCGGCAATGGCAGCCCGCAGCACATCGCGATGGCCCTGGTCGCCGGTCGCGCCAACCTGGACCTGGTGCACATCCCGTACAAGGGCGCGACGCCCGCGGCGGTCGGCGTGGCCGCAGGCGAAGTGGATGCCTCCATGCAAGGGCTGGGCACCGTGACTTCGCTGATCCAGGCCGGCAAGCTGCGCCTGCTGGCCGTGTCGACGCCGGAGCGTCTGCCCCAGTACCCCAGCGTGCCAACCTTCCAGGAAAGCGGCATGCCTGGCTTCACCTTCAACTCCTGGTTCGCCATGGTGGCGCCTGCCGGCACGCCCGCGCCCATCATCAAGCGGCTCAACGACGAGGTGCGCAAGGCCGTGGCCGATCCGGAACTGCAAAAGCAGCTCACGGCGATTGGCGTCACGCCGCGGGGCACTTCGGCCGCGGACTTCGGTGCCGCGACCAAGAAGCAGTTCGAGCTCTACCGCAAGGTGATCCAGGACAACAAGATCACGGCCGATTGAGATTGTGAGATTGAGCTTCGCGCCCCGGTGTCCCCGGGGCGCTTTTCACCGCGTGTTTCCATGAGTTCCACCCTCGTCTCCCAAGCATCACTCCAGCAATTCATCCAGTCCGCCCTCGTCAGCCAGGGCCTGCCGGAGGCGGACGCGGCCCAGGTCGCCCGCCTGATGGCGGAGGCCGATCTGCAAGGGTCGGATGGACATGGCGTGATCCGCCTGCCGCAGTACATCAAGCGCATCCAGTCCGGGGGCATCAACAAGCACCCTGACATCCGCATCGTGCAAGAGCGCGCGGGCATGGCGGTGGTGGACGGCGACAACGGCATGGGCCATCTGGTGGTGACGCGCGCGGTGGACATCGCCATCGAGAAGGCACGCACCACGGGCGTGGCCTGGGTCAGCACCCGCTACAGCAACCACGCTGGCCCGGCCTCGCTCTACGCCCGGCGTCCGCTGGAGCACGACATGCTGGGCCTGTACTTCGCGGTCGGCAACGCCAACCACCTGCCGCCCTGGGGCGGCATGGACATGCTGCTGTCGACCAACCCGATCGCGGCCGGCATTCCGGCGGATGAGGAGCCGCCGGTGGTGCTGGACATGGCGACCACCGTGGCGGCCTATGGCAAGGTGAAGGCCAAGGCCAAGCGCGGCGAGCAGATGCCGGTGGGCTGGATGATCGACCGAGAAGGCAAGCCTCTGCTCGACCCCAAGCGCGCCAACGAAGGTTTCCTGCTGCCCATCGGCGAGCACAAAGGCTACGGCCTGGCGCTCATGGTCGGCCTGCTGGCCGGCACCCTGGGTGGCGCGGCCATGGGCCGCGACGTGATCGACTTCAACGCCGACTTCAAGACCGTCACCAACACCGGCCAGGCCATCCTGGTGATCGACCTGTCGGCCTTTGGCAACCCGGCCGATTTCAAGCATGCGGTGGACCGCCTGGTGCGCGACATCCGCGGCAGCCAACGCCTGCCCGGAGTGGAGCGCATCTGGCTGCCCGGCGAGCAGAGCCATGAAAAACGCGCGCGTTACCGCGACGCTGGCATTCCCATCGCGAACGGCCTGATGGCCGATCTTCAGACGCTGGCGACCGAACTCGGCATCGCGCCGCTGGAGGGGACGGCCTCCGCATGATCACTTCCTTCAATCCCGCCACCGACGCGGTGCTGACCGAGTACACGCCGCACAGCGGCGAGCAGGTCGCTCAGCGCCTTGAGCAGGCCGCGCGCGCGCAAAAGGCCTGGGCCCGCACGCCCCTGCCCGAGCGCCTGGCCTTGCTGCGCCGCGTGGCACGCACGCTGCGTGAATCCCGGGACGAATTGGCGCCCCTGGCCACGCTGGAGATGGGCAAGCCCCTGGCCGAGGCCCAGGCCGAGGTGGAGAAATGCGCCTGGAACTTCGAGGTCTACGCGGAGGCCGCACCCGGTTTCCTGCAGGACAGCGTGGTGCCCAGCGGCGCCAGCGACAGCCGCCTGGTCTACGACCCGCTGGGCGTGGTGCTGGCCGTCATGCCCTGGAACTACCCCTATTGGCAAGTCATGCGCGCCGCCGCGCCCGTGCTGGCCGCCGGCAACGGCCTGGTGCTCAAGCACGCCAGCAATGTGCCGCAGTGCGCCCTGGCGCTGGAAGACGTGTTCCGCCGCGCTGGCGCGCCCGAAGGTCTGTTCGTCACCCTGCTGGTCGGCGCGGGTGACGTGGCCGGCCTGATCCAGGACCGCCGCATCGCCGCCGTCACTTTCACTGGGTCCACCCCGGCCGGCCGCAGCATCGCGGCGCAGGCCGGGCAGGCGCTCAAGAAACAGGTGCTCGAACTCGGTGGCTCGGACCCCTTCATCGTGCTGGCCGACGCCGACGTCGAGGCGGCGGCCAAGGTCGCGGTCAAGGCGCGTTTCCAGAACACGGGGCAAAGCTGCATCGCGGCCAAGCGTTTCATCGTCGAACAGGCCGTGGCCGCCCGCTTCACCGAGGCCTTCTGCGAACACACCCGCCAACTGGTGGTGGGCGACCCGATGGTGGCCGGCATCAGCCAGGGCGCCATGGCCAAGCGCAGCCTGCGCGACGAGTTGCACGCGCAGGTGCAGGCCACCGTGCGCGAAGGCGCGCGCCTGCTGATCGGCGGCCGCCCCATCGACGGCCCGGGCGCGTTCTACCTGCCGACCGTGCTGGACCAAGTCACGCCGGGCATGACCGCCGCGCGCGAGGAAACCTTCGGTCCCGCCGCCACCATCCTGCGCGTGGCCGACGCGGACGAAGCCGTGCGCGTGGCCAATGGCACGCCCTTCGGCCTCGGTGCCGCGCTCTGGACCACCGACCTGGACCGCGCGCGCCGCCTGAGCCGCGATATCGAGGCGGGTGCGGTGTTCGTCAACGGCCTGGTGGCGTCTGATCCGCGCCTGCCTTTCGGGGGCATCAAGGAATCGGGCTATGGACGCGAGCTGGGCGCCCTGGGCTTGCACGAATTCACCAACATCAAGACCGTGTGGACCGGCCCCGCGCGCGTCTGAGCCTGAAATACTCCCGTCCTGGAACCAGAACAGCCGAGTACAGAAGCCCCGGCCGACGCCTGAAGGAGACACCACCATGACCGCCACCCCCCTCAAGCACGCCGTGCTGCGCCCCGGGCAACTCAAGAGCCACGACCGCGGCGGTGGTGCCCGCACCACGCCCCTGGTGCTGCCGTCCGTCGGCGCCACGACCTTCATCAACGGCATCACCGAGTTCGCGCCCGGTACCGCCATTCCTTTCCACAGCCACAACTGCGAGGAAAGCGTGATGCTGCTCAGCGGCCACGCCTATCTGGACATCGACGGCGAGGTGCATGAACTCCAGCCGCTGGACACCACCTTCATCCCGCCCAATGTTCCGCACCGCTTCCGCAACATGTCGGACACCGAGCCGATGAAGATCCTCTGGATCTACGCCTCCGTGCATGCCACCCGCACCTTGGTCGACACCGGCGAGACCCGCCCGGTCGCCGCCGAGCACGCGGGGTAGAATACCCCCGGGTGCCATGCCGCAAGGGCAT
>JARJFC010000100.1 GCA_029310945.1 Leptospira sp. 96542 | reverse complement strand
GGCGATCAGCAACCCCAGGTTTTTTTCATGTGCGATCCGGCCCACGCAGAGCAGCACCGGCGCGTCTGGACGCACACCGGCTTGTTCGCACCAGGACGCGCGCAGCTTGGGGTCGCGTCGGGCCGGGTGCAGCAACTGGGTGTCCACGCCGCGCGCCACCACCTGCAGGCGCTCGAAGCCACGGGCTTCGAGTTCGTCCGCCAGCTCACGCGCGGGCACCATGGTGGCCTGGGCCTGGTTGTGGAAGCGCTTGAGGTAGGCCATGATGGGCTTGGCCAGCCAGCCCAGGCGGTAATGCCCGCTGTAGGCGTGGAAGTTGGTGCGGAAGTCCGAGGTGACCGGGATGCGCAGCTTGCGCGCCACGCGCAGCGCCGACCAGCCCAGCGGGCCTTCGGTGGCGATGTGCACGAGGTCGGGCCGTTGCACCGACCACAGTGCGCGCAGTTGCCGGCGCGCCGGAAATCCGATCTGCAGGTGTGGGTAGCGTGGAATGGCCATGCCGCGCAAGAGCACGTCGCGTGCCTGCGGGGCTATCCCTTCGTCGTCGGCCACGCTCGCGTCCGTCGTGGCCGAAATGTCGCTGCCGGCCGCGCCCGAAGTCTTTTCGTGCGTCTGACGCGGGCGCACGAGTTGCACCTGGTGACCCCGTTCGCGCAGGCCCTGGACGACGCGTTGCAGGGTCATGGCGACGCCGTTGACCTCCGGTGGATAGGTCTCCGTCACGACCGCGAGCCGCAACTGCGTCTGCGTGGCGGGGAGGTTTTCGATGCAGAGTTCCTGGTACGCCGCATCGGCCATGTCCGAATCATCGAAGAGGGGCTTCATGCCCATCATCTTGGGTGCGTCACATCTCAGATTCGTGACGGTGCCGTGGCATCTTCGTGAAATCGCACCGGACCGCGGCGCGCCAAAACAACACGCGGGCCCGGATCGCTCCAGCGTGGTGCGCCGGTGGCGCGCTTGTCATCGTTTTTTCACGCGCGACACCGAATATGGCAAGGCTGTTACACCCTGCCGCCTTGCCCCGCGTGGCGTTGCGCGACAGGCCCATCCGCAAGCCGGTTTCGACCATCCTCTCTAGGAGTTTTCCGTGTCTTCATTTCTGCACGATCTCAAGATCCAGCGCTGGGACGACCACCGCTACTACCACCACAGCCGCATCAACCAGTCGCTGCACTTCATCAGCGCGATCTCTTTCCTGGTGGCCTATGCCTTCCTCGTGATCAACCCGCCGGTGGCGGGCTTGATTGGCTGGTTGATCTCCATGGTCACGCGCCAGTCGGGCCACTTCTTCTTCGAGCCGCGTGGGTACGACCACATCAACCAGGTCACGGACGAGTACAAGGAAGCGATCAAGGTCGGCTTCAACATCCAGCGCAAGGTGGTGCTGATGGCCGTGTGGGCCGGCCTGCCGCTGGCGCTCTGGCTGGACCCGGACTTCTTCGGTCTGATGGAGCCCCACCGCGACCTGGAAGGCTTCGTGCTCAACGTCGGCTGGCTCTGGCTCTGGCTGGGTGCGGGCGGCATGCTGGTGCGCGTGCTGCAGCTGTGGCAGAAGCAGAACCTCTACACCGGCATCGTCTGGGCCACCAAGATCCTGACCGATCCCTTCCACGACATCGCCATGTACTGGAAGTCGCCGTACTACCTCTTCGTCAAGCGCCAGCTGATCGACCCTGGTCATCACCTGGCCCACGAGGACGAGCACAAGCCGGAGTACGCGCAGGGCTGAGCCTGACAATCAGGCCACAGCAAACAAAGCGGCAGCCTCTGGGCTGCCGCTTTTTTCTTGGGCGGGGCAGTCCTTGAGCGATTGTTATCTATAATAAGAATTACTTTTATTTGCTTTCTTTTAACAAATTGGCCATGAATCTGCCTGTTTCTTATCCCCGCACGCCGACGCGCTTCAAATTCACCCCCATCGCCTTGTTGCTGCAGGGCTTTCTTGGCACGGGCCTGACCTTGGCCGCCGGTGCCGCCATGGGACAGGACAGTGGGGTGCAGGGTGGCAATGTGCTGCAGGAGGTGGTCGTCACGGGTGAGGCCGAGGCGATTGGGAATTTGCAGAAGACCTATGCAGGTGGACAGATCGCGCGCGGCGGTGATCTTGGTCTGCTGGGGCGCACCGACCAGATGAACGTGCCTTTCAGTACCACCAACTACACCTCGGAGCTGCTCCAGAACCAGCAGGCCCGCACCATGTCCGACGTGGTGATGAACGATGCCTCGGTGCGCCCTGTGACGGCGCGCGGCGGTTTTGATGAGAACGTTCAGATTCGTGGTTTTGACGTGGAGCAGGACGACACGGCCGTCAATGGCATGTACGGTCTGGCGCCTGCCACGAACATTCCGCTGGAAATGATCGAGCGTGTGGAGGTGCTCAAGGGGCCAGGTGCACTGACCAATGGCGTTGGCCCGAACGGCAGCATTGGCGGCGCCATCAACCTTGTGACCAAGCGCGCGGCAGATGAACCGCTGACCCGCCTGACGGCGACTTACATGAGCGATGCCCAGTTCGGCGCGCATCTGGACATGGGGCGTCGCTTCGGCGAGGACAACCAATGGGGCCTGCGCGTTAACACGGTGACGCGCGGTGGGGAAGGCAATATCGAGGGCGGAGAGCAGAATCTGAACCTGGGTTCGCTGGCGCTGGACTATCACAGCCGCCGCTTGCGCTGGTCGCTGGACGCATGGGCGGCCCATGGGGAGACCAAGGATATGCGCCCGCAGGCCTCCTTTTCGGGTACCTCTATTCCCGCGCCACCAGATGGCAGCAAGAGCTTTTCCCCGGGCATGAACATGGACGACAACACGCGATCGGTGTTCTCGCGCCTGGAATTTGACATCAACGACAACACCACGGTGTATGGTGGCGTGGGTTACATGCACAACTACTTCCAGCAGAACCTGCCTGGTGCCTCAGTGGATGCGAATGGTAATTTCGATGTGTACAACGCTTGGTGGGATGAAGACATCACGAGCCAGTCGGCGGACATTGGCGCGCGTACCCGTTTCAAGACCGGGCCCGTGAGTCACACGCTGGCGCTGGGCGTGAACTTCCTCGACAGGGATCGAGGCGCCTTCTATGCGAGTTCCGGAACGACCCCCTCCAGCATCTACGATCCTGCTCCTTTGCCCGAGATCACGGATGAGCGCCTGGAACCAATGACGTGGGAGGTTGTCAAGCAGTCGAGTGTGGCGGTGGCCGATACACTGTCCTTCGCTGGTGACAGCGTTCTTCTGACTCTGGGACTGCGGAAGCAGCGCATCCAGTTCGAGACCTACGACGCTTTCAATCGCTCGAATGCCCGCGATAGCTACTACAACGATACTGCGACGACACCTCTGGCTGGCGTGGTGTTCAAGCCGGTGAAGAATGTTTCGCTGTACAGCAACTACACGGCCGGCCTCACTAAGGGTGCTGTGTCCGCTGCCACCGGCAACCTCGGAGAGTCATTCGCGCCGCAACGTACCAAACAGTACGAGGCGGGCGTGAAGGTGGATTGGGGCAAGATGATCACGCAGGCGGCGGTTTATCAGATCGAGAAGCCAACCTCTATCACTGAGAACAACGTCTTCTTCTACGGCGGCGAGCAACGCAACCGCGGTGTGGAACTGAGCGCCTATGGCGAAATGCAGCGAGGCTTGCGTCTGATGGCGAGCACGGCTTTCATTGATGCCAAGCTGACGCGCACCCAAGACGGCACCGATGAAGGCAACACCGCCACCGGTGTGCCGGATTTCAACTACAACCTGGGCCTGGATTGGGACACATCTTGGGTGCGCGGCTTGAGCCTGAACGGTCGTGTGGTGGGCACGTCTGAGATATACATGAACAAGGCCAACACGCTGAAGATGGACGCCTGGCAGCGTTTCGACGTGGGCGCGCGTTACGCTACCGAGGTCGTTGGCACGCCGATGGTGCTGCGCGTGAGCATTGAGAACGTCGCGAACGAGAAGTATTGGCTGACGTACACGGACGGTTATGCGACCGTCGGCGCTCCCCGCACCTACATGGTGTCGGCCACCTTTGACTTCTGACGCCGCGTAGTCTCCAAACGCCCAAGGGGCTGCATGCCATTGCGCATGCAGCCCCTTGCTTTTGGAGGTCGCACCTTGGGCCTGCTTCAAGCGCGCCCGAAGAACTTCCTCAAAGTCTCGCGCAACACGGCCCGTTTGATGTCCTTGTTGCTCAGCGCGGGTTCATCCTCGGCGCTTCCCGCCTGCCACCAACCATCCTGCTGCATCATCCGAGCGGCCTGCACACAGCGCTCCAGTACGGCGTCGAAGTCGGCCTCACTGTAGTTCAGGCTGAAGATGAAACGGCCCGTGCCGACCCAGCTCAGGGCCAGACCTGCGTCGCGCAGGTAGTACTGGAACATCCAGTTGTAGCGCGAGGGGCGGGTGTAGCTCAGTGTCCAGATGCTTTGCAGATTTGCGGCCAGCACGGGCAGGCCTTCCGCGGCCATGCGGGCATTGAACTTGTCGCGCCGGGCGTCCCACACCACATCCAGATCCTGGTACAGGGCCTGGACGGAGGGCGTTTCCAGCTGGCGCAAGAAGGCGTTCATCGCGCCCATCACATACGGGTGTTCCTTGAAGGTGCCGCGGGCGAAGCAGATGTCGGCGGGCTTGTCTTCGCGGAAGCGCTGCATCAGCGCGCGCGGGCCGCATACCACGCCCACTGGGAAGCCGCCTCCCAAGGTCTTGCCATAGGTGACGATGTCGGCCTGCACGCCGAAATACTCCTGCGCGCCGCCGGGCGCCAGGCGAAAGCCCAGGAACACCTCGTCGAAGATCAGGACGATGCCGCGTTCCGTGCAGACCTCGCGCAATTGCTTCAGCCACGCGGCATAGGCTTGTTTCTGCTGTGGGCCATAGCTGGCGCTGCGGCTGCTGTCGAGCAGGGTGGAGTCCCCCGGCGCGTTCTTGTTCGGGTGCAGGGCTTGCAGCGGGTTGACCAGCACGCAGGCGATGTCCTTGCGGGTGCGTAGCACCTTCAGAGAGGCCTCGTGCATTTCGCGCAGGGTGTAGGTTTCGCGCGGAGGCAGAGGGTTGCCGGGGCCGGGCTGCACGTCTTCCCACCAGCCGTGGTAGGCGCCAGAGAAGCGCACCAGATGTTTCTTGCGCGTGTGGTAACGCGCCAGGCGCACGGCCTGCATCACGGCCTCGGTGCCACTCATGTGGAAGGACACGTCGTCCTTGTGGCTGATGGCTTTCAGGCGCTTGACGTTGTCGGCCACGCAGGGGTGCAGCATGCCGAGCACCAGGCCCAGATCCTGCGTGAGGGCCGCGCCCTCGGCCATGTTCTGCTTGTAGAAATCCACGCCCAGCACGTTCACGCCGTAGGAACCGGCGAGGTCGTAATAGCGGTTGCCGTCCAGGTCGGTGACGGTCACGCCGCTGGCCGATTGCACGAAAGCGCCGCTGGAGATGTGCTGGCGCAGATAGGGGCTGTACTGAAAGGGCACACGGTAGGCGCCGGTGAAGCGCAGGTCGGGGATGCCGTCGCGCATCTCCTGCGTCAGGGCGATGGATTTCGGCGCCTTGGCCTGCAGGCGGCCCGCCAAGGCGTGGAACCCCGCGCGGCGCAGTTGCACCACGGACTCGGGCGCGCCGTCGCTGTTGAAGAACTGGGCTTCGTCATAGGCGTAACCCGGAAGCAGCCGCGCCAGGCGCTTGGCCATGCGCGAGTGCCCGGTCAGTGAGGGGTGCTTGGCGCGTGACAGTTCCAGCCTGCGCTTGATCTTGGGCAGGGTGAGGGCGGCGGCCCCCAGCAATCCGGCCGTCCAGGCAAATTCGTCCACCATGGTTGTGTTGCTTCCGTGACTGAAAAGCGCTTTGTAGGCGGTCAATTTGACAGGCGCGTGAAATCCCCGTGACGTTCGGCCTGTCACTGACGTTTCGTCGTTCTGCAACAAATCCGCCCTAGAGTCGACGCATGAACGTCATCCACCGCCTGCTGCAGCAGGAAAGCCTCAACTTCGTCCTGACCAACCGCCTGCCGCGCGTCGCGCTCACGCGCTTCATGGGGCGCTTCGCCCAATTCCGCAACCCGTTGGTGCGCGTGCCGTCCATCGCCGCCTTCAAGTTCTTCGCCCGTCCCGACCTGGCTGAAGCCAAAAAACAGAAGTTCGACAGCCTGCGTGACTGCTTCGTGCGCGAACTGAAGGAAGGCGCGCGGCCCTTCGATACGGACCGTCAGTTGGTGTGCGCTCCCAGCGACGGCATCATCGGCGGCCATGGCCGCATCCAGGGCGATGAGCTGCTGCAGATCAAGGGCATGCCTTACAGCCTGACCGAGCTGCTGGGCAACGACGCAGCGGCTTCCAAACTGGCGCAGCAGCACCAGGGTGGCAGCTACGTTACCCTGCGCCTGCGCGCCGGCATGTACCACCGCTTTCACGCGCCGGTCGATTGCCGGGTGCGGCGCGTTACCCACATCCAGGGCGATGCGTGGAACGTCAACCCCATCGCGCTCAAGCGCGTCAAATCACTCTACTGCCGCAATGACCGCGCGGTGATCGAAACCACGTACCGCGATGATCACGACCAGGAGCGTGCACTGACCTTGGTGCCCGTGGGCGCCATCCTCGTGGCCAGCGTGCGCCTGCACTTCCTGGACCTGAACCTGCACCATGACTACGCGGGGCCGCAAGTGCTGCCTTGTGACGCCTTCTTGCAGCGCGGGCAGGAAATGGGCTGGTTCGAACACGGCTCCACCATCGTGGTGCTCGCGCCGCCGGGACTCGAGCTGTTGGACGGGTTGTCGACGGGGAGTGAGGTGAGGGCGGGGCAGCCGCTGCTGCGGCAGTGTTGAGAATTCCCGGCCAGAGCTTGCGTAGATACCGTCGTTTCGGGGCGGGATTCCATCACCGCTCTTGAAAACTCACATGCCCCAAGCGCGTGTCCCGAAGTGATGCCTCGGCCTTCGTTCGAAAAGACGGCAGTTGGCAAGCTGGTCTGGCTTCTGAGGTGAAACCTTAGAATCAAAAGAGGAAATGAGGCAACAGGTCAGGATAAGAACTTTTTGGGGGAACTGTGAGGACGAGCAATGAGGATGTCGTTTCCGGGCTTGAACAGGGTGAGTTCCACCTGGAGTACATGCCCATCGTTTCCTTGACCTCCGGTGATTGTGTCGCCGCGGAAGCGCTGATCCGCTGGAAGAAGGATGGCCGGGCGGTTTCTCCGGCCGTCTTCATTCCCGAAATAGAAGGGACTCCGGCGATCGGCCTCCTTACCTACTGGCTGGTGGAGCAGGTGGCGGTGGAACTTGGCGCCTGGCTCAGAGCCCACCGAGACTTTCACATCTCGATCAATGTGCCGCCCGAGTTGTTTGGTCGGGGCGGACTACAGTACGCGGCTC
This sequence comes from Leptospira sp. 96542, assembly GCA_029310945.1. Lineage (GTDB taxonomy): Bacteria > Spirochaetota > Leptospiria > Leptospirales > Leptospiraceae > Leptospira_A. The sequence goes on along the minus strand of JARJFC010000100.1, from coordinate 915 downwards.
ACCATGCGGGGGTCAAGGACCTGTACCCGCAATTCGTCCTGGAGATGACGGAGCGTGGTTCACCGGATCACATTTCGCTCGAAGGTTTGCGTTCCGCGCGTCGACTAGGCCTCGGGATCGCGATCGATGATGTGGAGGCCGATGGTCTCAGCCTGGTGCTGCTGGCGCGAACCAAACTGGACTACATCAAACTCGACAAGAGCGTGGTGGATCAAATCGCCAGTGAAGGTCTGATTGAGCAGACGAAAGAGGAAATCAGGCGGGTGGCGGCCTCTGGCCATCCGATCGTCGTGGCGGAAGGGATTGAGCACGAATTGCAAGCGAAGAAGCTCATGGAGCTGGGCGTGCAATGGGGGCAGGGATGGTTTTTTTCAAAATCGCTGCCTGTGGCTGCTTTCCTGGCCTTTCTTCAAAGGTGAATGGCTCCGCGTTCGTGGAAGCTTGAAAAAAACGGCGTGATTCTGGAGCCTTGTTGTGATTCGTTCTGCTCATCCCGCCGACGCCGAAGCCATCGTCGGCATCTACAACCATTACGTGGCCAACACCACGGTCAGCTTCGAGGAGCAGCCGGTCTCTGTCGAGGAAATGCGGCGTCGCATCGACGCCATTCAGGCGGCGGGCCTGCCCTGGCTGGTGCTGGAAGAAGCGGAGCAACTGCTGGGTTATGCCTACGCTGGCAAATGGAAAGAACGCTCTGCTTACCGTTACTCGGTTGAGACCTCGGTGTACCTCCAGCATGGCAGTCAGGCTCGCGGCCTGGGTAGCCGTTTGTACGAAGCCTTGTTTTCCGCCCTGACGGAGCGTGGCATTCACGCCGCCATGGGTGGCATTGTGTTGCCGAACGAAGCCAGCGTGCGCCTCCACGAGAAGATGGGCATGAAACAGGTTGCCCGCTTTGAGCAGGTCGGGTACAAG